>DATCTJ010000068.1:0-107173 GCA_036568005.1 Lutibacter sp.
TTTCTACAAATAGGTCGTCCCTCTGGGACTGAAACAGCTCCGTAGGAGCTAAATGTTTGTAGAAAAATGAAAAATTTCAATTATTTAAGCCCCATCGGGGCGGTCTGTTTGTTTTTAAAAATTTAACCGGACAATAATGAATCTAAAACTACAAAGCTTGATTAAATGCAAATAGCTTGTTTAAATAAGTAAAAAAGAAAGCGTTTTATACCATTCTTAAAATTAAAATCTTTTTAACTTTAGGTATTTTGGGCATTCTAATTTTTAGGCACTAATAAATCTAAAAATATTATTTTTTAAAAATAACTCAAATAAAATTCAAGAACATGCGCAATTATTAGTACTTTAGTGCTATAATTAATTTTTTAACAATGAAAAAAGGAACAGTAAAATTCTTCAACCAAGCTAAAGGATTCGGATTTATCACCGAGGAAACTTCAAAAAAAGACTACTTCGTACACATCACAGGATTAATTGACAAAATTAGTGATGGAGATGAAGTTGAATTCGAACTAGAAGAAGGAAAAAAGGGGTTAAGCGCAGTAAATGTAAAAGTGGTTTAATATTTATTCGTTATCTTCAAAAAATTAAAACCAGTTGATATCGACTGGTTTTTTTTGTAATTTAGATTGTGATTTTTTGATTGATATATGTCATAACAAAATAAATACGCCTTTTGTAAATTTACAAGCTTTAAATAGGTTGTAATATTATAAAAACAATAATTCTAAACCGCTATAATGATATCTAAAATAGGAATAATATACGCAACAGTTGACGGACAAACATTGAAAATTTGTAACAAACTAAAAGAAGTACTTCAACAAAATAATCAAGAGCCTGATTTGTTTTCAATTGATGATTTTAATGAAGACATTACCAAATATGACAAGTTGGTGATTGGCGCCAGCATTAGGTATGGTGTTCACAATCCCAAAATAATTGAATTTATAAAAACGAATAAAGTACAACTTGATTCCATGAAGACCGCGTTCTTCTCTGTAAATCTGGTTGCCAGAAAACCTGAAAAAAGTGATCCCGAAACAAATCCTTATGTGGTGAAATTTTTTAAAACCATCGACTGGAAACCTACTTTAGTAAAAGTTTTTGCCGGAAAATTGGACTATAAAAAATATTCCTTTTTTGATCGTAAAATGATTCAACTAATTATGTGGATGACAAAAGGTCCCACAAATACCAATGCGGAAATTGAATACACAAACTGGGAAAAGGTTAATGAATTTGGCCAAGAACTTATTAAGTTATAGGTTTTTTAACCATAAAACCTTAAACGGTATAAAAAAGAGATAGTTTTTTTTAATTATATTTGTTTGCTATGGTTGCATGAAACAGAAATAATTAGAATAAAAACCCCTAAATATGGAATTGCGACTAAAATTAATTCAAGATACACTTGCCTTCATTTCTCAAAATGGCTACGAAACAAACCAAACCAAGTTTCTAAAATCAACAGCATTATTTTTAGCTGAGTTATTTGACATTAATTACGTGCTAATTGACAAATATTCACATAAAAAACCAAATATTGCAGAAACGGTTGTGTTTTATGGAAAGGGCAGTTTCAAAGAGAATTTAGGCTATAAATTAGCGAATACACCTTGTGGAACGATTATCAATAAAAAGTTATGTTCCTACCCAATAAATGTAAAGGCGATTTTTTCTAAGGATGACTTTTTAACCAAGAAAAGTATTGAAAGTTATATTGGTATCCCTTTATGGAGTTCAAAAAAAGAACCAATTGGCTTAATTGCACTAATGGACAATAAGTCGAAATCTGAAAATGAAGTAGATAATATTGAACTTGTTTTACAAATAATATCACTTTCTGTTGAAAAAAGGCTTGAAGAAATACTTTATAAAGAAACAATAGATTTAAATATTAAGGAGTTAAAAATTGTAAAAGAGAACGCTGAAGACAATACAGAAAAATTTAAAAAATTATCAAATCTTACTTTCGAAGGAATTTTAATTCATGACAAGGGTGTTGCAATTGACTGTAACACTTCCTTTATAAAAATGTTTGGTTACACCCATAAAGATTTGATTGGCAAAGACATTACAAAAGTTATTTACCCAAAGGAGCATCAAAATACCATTCTTAAAAATAGAATTAATAATTATACAATTCCTTTCGAAATTGAAGGAATAAGAAGAAACGGAACTGTTTTCCCTGTTGAAATTGAAGCTAGGAATATTGTCCTTAAAAACGATAAAGTCTTTAGAGTTACTGCTTTTAGAGACCTCACTGATCGTAAAAAAGCAGATGAAGATTTAAGAAAAAGTGAAAAAAAATACCGTTTTCTATTTGAAAACAATCCACAGCCTATGTGGATTTACGATTTAGAAACCCTTGCCTTTCTTGAAGTAAATAACGCAGCTATCCAACACTATGGTTATTCAAGAGAAGAATTTCTGTCTATGACCTTAAAAGATATTCGCCCCAAGGAAGAACTTGATGCGTTTTTAAAGGATATAGAAATGGCAAAACGGGTTGGGTACAACCCCTCAAGCGATTGGTTACATATAAAAAAGAGTGGCGAAATAATTAATGTTAATATTGTTTCCCATAAAGTTATATTCAACACTAGGGAAGCTAGGCATATACTGGTAAACGACATTACAGCCTCAAAAAAAGCAGAGCAGGAGCTTTTAAATGCAACTATAGAAATCGAAAAAAGTGAACGAAAATTCCGTGAAATTTTCGAAAAATCGGGCGATGCTGTATTAATTGTTAAAAACGCCGTATTTGTTGACTGCAATCAAGCTACTATAGACCTGCTTGGATATAAAGGAAAAGAAGATGTTTTAAACCTTTGCCCATCAGAATTATCGCCAAAAATTCAGCCAGATGGATTAAATTCTAAAGAAAAAGCGGAAGCGATCTTAAAAATCGCTTTAGAAAAGGGCTCACATCGTTTTGAATGGTGGTCTAATAAAAGTAATGGAGACATATTCCCTGTTGAAGTACAATTAACCATCATTGAAAACGAACCCGATAATATCGTTATTCATTGTATTTGTAGAGACATTACAGAGAGTAAAAATGCAGAAAACAAATTATTGAAAGCTTATGAAACTATAAAAGAAAGAGAAAATTTTGTAAATAAAATTATAGAAACTGCCAATGAAGGTTTTTGGCTGATAGACCAAAACGCTATCACTATTAAGGTAAATGCCGAAATGTGTAAAATATTGGGACGTCAAAATATTGAAGTTAAAGAGAAATCGATTTATAATTTTGTAGATGAAAAAAATTCCGAAATTTTTAAAAAACAACTTGAGGGTCGGAAAAAAGGGGAGGCCTCAGTTTATGAGATTGAATTACTAAATACAAATGGCAAAAATGTGCCTTGTTTATTTAAAACTTCACCCATTTTTAATAATAAGAATGAAATGGTTGGGTCTTTTGCATTGGTTTCAGACATTACAAACCTAAAGGAGACCTTCTATAAGGTAGAAAACCAAAATTTGATATTAAAGCAATTAAGTAATGAGCTGTCTGAAAAAAACTTGTTGCTTTCGGAAACGAAAGACCGCTTTACAAATTTATTTGAACAAAACCCCGTGCCTCTTTGGGAACAGGATTTCTCAAATGTTATAGAAATTCTAAATGATAAAAAAACCGAAACAGATGATTTAAAAACCTATTTGGATGAAAACCCTGATTTTGTTTCAACCTGTATTTCAAACATAAGAATACTAAATGCAAACAAAGCAGCCTTAGAATTGTTCGGCTTAAAAAGCACAAATGAGCTTAAAACTCATTTCGATAGAACCAATACGAAAAGAGCAGTGGAAGTACTTAAAAATGAATTGGTTTCCATTGGATTAGGTAAAAAAGTGTTTAGTGATGAAACTGAGTTTATAGGAAAGGATAACACTATAATTTCAGCGTTTATAAAATCTGTAATCATAGATAATCTTGGAACATCAATTGCTTCTGTTAGAGATATTACTGAGGCAAAAAACGCAGAAAATAAACTCAAGGAAACTCAATTTAAATTGCTTGAATCTCAAAAAATAGCTAAGATAGGATCCTATGAGCTGGATTTTTCAACAGGCCTTTGGACAAGCTCTCCTGCTTTAGATGAAATTTTTGGAATTGATGAACAATATAATAGAAATTCACAAGTATGGAAAGACCTTGTTCACCCAGAGGATAAAGAGATGATGGAGGAATATTTCATAAAAAATATTAAAAAAAGTATTAAAATAAATAATGGATCAATACAAAATGAACATTTAATAATAAGAAGTAAAGAATACCGTATAGTAAGAAAAAGCGATAAACAGATAAGATGGGTGCTAGGCTTGGGTAAAATTGAATTTAACAATGATGGCACGCCAAAAAGATTGATTGGCACAACGCAAGATATTTCAGAGAAAAGACAAAATTTATTGGATTTAATTAGCGCCAAAGAAAAGGCCGAAGAGAGCGAATACAATTTAAAAAATAGGATAAAAGAACTGAAAGGAATAACTGCATTGAAACAATTAATTGAGAAAAATGAAGATACGATTACTATTTATAAAAAACTTGTAAAGGCTATTATTCCAAATAGCCTACAGTACACGAATAAGGTTTATTGTGAACTGGAAATAAATAATAATATATACAGCAATAATAAAAATTATAAAATACCGAAAGGTAAAAATTATTTATCAGGAAAAATTTGGATTAATAAAAAGCAAATAGGCAATTTAAAAGTAGCTTATACGGAAGACCTACCTTTTATTGCCAATTATGAGAGAAATCTTATTGAAACCTTTTGCGCAAATCTTTCGGCATTTTTGTACAGACAGGATTTGCTTGAAAAATTAATAAAAGCGAAAGAAAAAGCCGAAGAGAGCAATACCCTAAAAACAGAATTCATCCAAAATTTGTCACATGAAATACGAACTCCGATGAACGGTATTTTAGGATTTTCTGAATTGTTGAGCAATCACGACTTATCTGAAGAAAAACGTGAAAAGTTTATTGATATCATTAAAAACAGCACCCACCAGTTATTGCGTGTTATCGATGATTTGATGGAAATTTCCATTTTAGAATCCAAACAAGTTAAGGTAGAAGAGCAATCTGTTTGTATCAATAAATTATTGGATGAATTGCACACTGTTTTTAACATAAAAGCAACAGAAAGGAATACTATATTGATTTTAAAGGATAAACTTTCAGATCAAGAAAGTACGATGCTTACCGATAAAAACAAATTGACTAAAGTGATAAGCAATTTGTTGGAGAATGCCCTAAAGTTTACTACTGAGGGCACCGTAGAATTGGGCTATAAATTAAATAAAGACTGTGAGCCTGCCCAACTGGAGATTTATGTGAAAGATAACGGAATTGGTATAGAATCAGAAAAACAACTGCTTATTTTTGAACGATTTTCGCAGGCAGAAAAAAGTCTATCCAAAAAAGTGGGCGGATTGGGTCTTGGGCTCTCCATAGCAAAAGAAAATACAGAGTTGTTGGGCGGAAAAATTTCTGTGGTGTCCGAACTCGGCAAAGGCGCTACCTTTTTTATTAGCATACCTTACAAACCCTTAAATTTGGCTTCTAAAATTGAAACAGAAGAAAAAGAAGCTACAGAAACCAATAAAAAACATACCATTTTAGTGGCAGAAGACGAGGAATTAAATTTTATGGTTATAGAAATGTTGTTGAAAAATAAAATTAAACTTCCCTGCACTGTAATTCACGCCGAAAACGGATTGGAAGCTGTTGAAATTTGTAAAAATAATTTGGATATAGAATTGGTCTTAATGGACATAAAAATGCCTAAAATGGACGGACACGAAGCGACAAGGAACATAAAAAAGTTGCGGCCTAAGTTGCCAATAGTAGCGCAAACAGCTTATTCATCGCCAGAGGAAAAAGAAAAAGCATTTTTATCCGGTTGTGATGATTTTATGTCAAAGCCATTAAGTAAAGAATCACTAGATTGTATGTTAAGTAGATATTTGAAAGAATTTAAAGGAAACAGCTAAAGTTTTATTAAACTCATGCTTATTTTTTTAATTGCAAATAAACTATTTTGCTAAAACACCTTTTTTGTTTAATAGCGGAATCATTCTTAACGCACCCTCTTTTAAAGTTCCTTTTTCAAACAGGTATTTTTTATCGAACAGGGTATTTCCTTCAAAAAATGTCACATTAAAAAAATTTGAAAGTTTTAAAACACCTTCATGTAACAATTCAACTTTTGCATAAGATTTTGGAGGAAGTTTTTCAATTTTATGACGCAGTAATGAGGTTTCAATCAATTGATCTTCATCATATCCTTTAGAAACAATCAACACCATTTCAATGGCTGCATCTTTGTTATTTATAAGATAGGCATTCCAATCATCACATTGAAAAACTTCATTGTATTCTTTAACAATCGCCATAAACACCTCGGTAACCTCAGGAATTTGGATGTCGGTTTTCATTATCTCATCCTTAATCCTTCCAAAGGGAAGGAAATTAATAATTATTTTTAAATTCCCCCTTCGGGGCTTAGTGGGCTTTAATAAACCGATTTAAACTGTTCTAAAAACCGAACATCATTTTCATAAAACATTCTGATATCAGGAATTTGGTACAATAGCATGGCAATGCGTTCAATTCCCATTCCAAATGCATACCCAGAATAGATTTCAGGGTCGATATTGGTGTTTTTAAGCACATTTGGATCTACCATACCACAGCCCATAATTTCGAGCCAACCAGTTCCTTTGGTAATTTTGTAATCGGTTTCAGTTTCCAGTCCCCAATAAATATCAACTTCGGCGCTTGGTTCTGTAAATGGAAAATAAGATGGGCGCAAGCGTATTTTGGATTTTCCGAACATTTCTTTGGTAAAATACAGCAGGGTTTGTTTTAAATCGGCAAAAGAAACATCGGTATCAATATAAAAACCTTCCACCTGATGAAAAATACAGTGTGCACGTGCCGAAATGTCTTCATTTCTAAAAACACGTCCCGGAGAAATTGTGCGAATAGGCGGTTTGTGCGTTTCCATATAACGTACCTGAACGGATGAGGTGTGTGTTCGTAATAAAATATCTGGATTTTTTTCGATAAAAAAAGTGTCTTGCATATCACGCGCCGGGTGGTATTCCGGTAAATTAAGTGCCGTAAAATTGTGCCAGTCATCTTCAATTTCTGGACCTTCAGAAACGGTAAAACCTATACGTGAAAAAACATCGATAATTTTGTTTCTTACCAATGATATTGGATGACGTGAACCCAATTCAATTGGTTCTGCAGGGCGCGTTAAATCGCCATAAATCCCTTTTTGCTCGCTCGAATTTTCTAATGCTTCCTTTAACTGATCAACCTTATTTTGTGCGGCATCTTTTAAAGTATTTAATGCTTGCCCGAAGTCTTTTCTTTCGGCCGGAGCAACGTTTTTAAATTCAACAAATAAATCATTAAGCAATCCTTTTTTACCCAAGAATTTAATTCTGAAAGCTTCAATTTCATCTTTGGAAGTGGTATTAAATGCCAATACTTCGCCAATCAGTTCTTTTACTTTATCTAACATTTTACAGAAAATTAGGTTGCAAATTTACATAATTTTATTTTGAAAAAAAGATTTAGAATTTGAATCATAATTATACATTTTCAACATACAATTTTCTTTTTCCAAATTATAGATATCATTTTTTTTTAATAATTAGGTTTTAAGATTTTGGCTTAATAAATTATTTTTAATCCAATCCTTCATAAGGGGAACTAATAAATCTAAGAAAAATGACTAAAATTCATCGTTAAAAATTATATCTTGCAATGTAAATAAATGTATTATAAAATGATAAGAAATCCACTGCCCGATTTAAAAAATTATGAATTTGAAGAGGTTGCGTTTAATCAATTGATGCAAAATAGAATTAACAAGGTGCTTATTGTTTGTTCTAACTATGATTTTTATATGTTGGAAGAAGATGGCAGAATAGATGAGCGTATTTTTAACGAATATATGGCGCTTAATTTAAGATATCCTCCAAGTTTTATTCATGCCAATTCTGCCAAAAGGGCGATAGGTATGTTGAATTCAGATAAAATTGATTTGGTTATTACCTGGTTGGATATTGGCAATACAAAGGCTTTCGAATCATCCAAGCTTATAAAACAGGCATTCCCTAACATACCTATTGCCGCATTAAGTCATTATTCTTCTGAATTGCGAAAAAAAGCGCTGAGTGAAAATACGGGAATTATCGATTTTGTTTTTCATTGGAATGGCAATGTTGATATTTTTCTGGCTATTATTAAACTTTCAGAAGACAGCATGAATGCCGAAAAGGACATCAATCAAATTGGTGTTAAAGCTATTTTGCTTGTGGAAGATTCATTGAAATTTTATTCTAGGTATTTGCCTATTATGTATAAAATTATTTTGAAACAAACCCATTCATTCATGTCTGAGGGCTTAAATGAGCATAGAGCAATGATGCTCATGAGAGGCAGGCCTAAAATTTTGCTGGCAACAAATTATGAAGAAGGCTTGTTTCTTTTTGAAAAGTATAAGCACAATCTTTTAGGGGTTATTTCTGATGTCAGTTATTTTAAAAATGGAAAACGAGACCCCAAGGCCGGATTTGAATTTTTAAAATATGTTAGAAGTTTAGAACGCTACTTCCCGTTTTTGGTACAGTCTTCTGATAAAAATAACGAAAAACAAGCACTGGAACTCAAAGGAAAATTTTTATATAAACACTCAGAGACCTTAGGGCAGGAAATAAAAAAATACATCACGAAATATTTTTCTTTTGGAGCTTTTGAATTTTGGGACCCTGTTCAAATGAAGGTTTTAGCCACTGTGGAAGATTTAAACAGTTTTCAAAAGGCATTAGTCAATGTAACGATAGACTCTATTGTTTACCATGCCAAAAGAAGTGAATATTCAAAATGGTTAAGATCAAGGGCGCTTTTCCCCTTGGCGAGTTTATTTAGCAATGTAGAATATGAAGATTTTGAAAATCCGGAGGAAATTAGAAGTTTTTTACTTAGAGCCATCAAAACTTACCGGGTTTATAGGTCGAGAGGCGTTATTTCAAAATTCAGCAAAAATACCTACGACGAATATTTAGGGTTCGCCAGAATTGGAGAAGGATCTTTAGGAGGAAAAGGGCGCGGATTGGCTTTTATAGATTCGTTTTTGAAACGACACAAGTTGTTCAATAAATACAAAGATGTCACCATTTCTATTCCACGTACAGTTGTGCTAAGCACGGAAGTATTTGATGAGTTTATGGAAAAGCACGACTTGATTGGTTTTGTGGCCACTTGTAATGATGATGAGGAAATTTTAAATAAATTTATCTCAAAGCCTTTGCCAAAATGGGTTATAGAAGACATTCAGGTTTTTTTAAACGTAAGCAAATCACCTATTGCAGTACGCTCTTCCAGTGTTTTAGAAGATTCTCATTATCAGCCTTTTGCCGGAGTGTTTTCTACTTATATGATTCCAAATACCGACAAATCTAGAATGGTGGAAATGGTTGCCAGCGCCATCAAATCGGTAATGGCATCAGCTTTTTTTCAAAATAGCAAAATATACTTAAAAGCAACTTCCCATACTATTGAAGAGGATAAAATGGCAGTAATTTTACAGGAAGTCACCGGAAAACAGTATGACGATGTTTATTATCCAAATATATCAGGCGTTGCCCGTTCTATCAATTTTTATCCGATTGATCAAGAATTGCCTAATGAAGGAACCGCAAATATCGCCTTAGGTTTGGGTGAAATTATTGTTGGAGGAGGAAACACATTGCGTTTTTCCCCTTATCATCCAAAAAAGGTGCTGCAACTTTCCTCCCCCGGATCTACACAGCGCGATACGCAGCAATATTTTTTTGGCCTGGATATGAATCCCGACAGTTATGTAGCATCAACCAGCGAAGCTGTTAATAAAAAGAAAATCACCATCAGAAATGCAGAAAATCATGGCTCGCTAAAATTTGTGGCCTCTACTTACGATTTGCAAAATAACATTATCAAACCCGGAGTTTTCCATGATGGACTTCGTGTTATTACTTTCGATAATATTTTAAAATACAAAACCTTTCCACTACCCGAAATTTTGCAGGATTTATTGCGTATTGGACAGCGTGAAATGCGAAATCCCATAGAAATGGAATTTGCCGTTAATTTAGATGTTCCGCAGGGACAGCCGAAGGAATTTAGTTTTTTGCAAATCAGACCAATTATTGAGAGCGTAGAAACCTTAAGCACACTTCCTGAGGATTTTAATGTTGAAGACACTATAATTTACTCAGAATCGGCTTTAGGTAACGGAAATTATGAGAATATTCATGATTTTATTTATATCAAACCAGAAACTTTTAACTCGGCAAATACAAGGAAAATAGCTGCAGCTGTTGAACAAATCAATAAAAAATTTGCAGAAAAAGACAAAAACTATATTTTAGTGGGGCCCGGCAGATGGGGATCTAGCGATCCATGGTTGGGAATTCCTGTGATTTGGCCACAAATTGCCTCGGCAAAAATAATTGTGGAAGCCGGTCTTCATAATTTCAGAATTGACCCAAGTCAGGGAACACATTTTTTCCAAAATTTAACTTCATTTAAAGTTGGCTATTTAACCATAAATCCATTTATTGATGATGGGTTTTTCAATTTAGACTATTTAAATAATCAAAAGGCATTTTTTGAAGACGATTATTTAAGGCACGTACATTTTAAAGAGCCTTTAACTGTTATTATTGAGGGAAAAAGCAACAAGGCAGCCATCTTTAAAGAAGGATTTATATTGAATAAGGGAAAAAACTCTTCGGTAAATCTAAATGATGAAGAACTGCCAGAAGGTTTTATGTAGTAGGGACAGGTCGCGACCTGTCCGTTCTAGAATTTTAAGGTCGCATCCTGTCCGTTTTAGAATTTTAAGGTCGCATCCTGTCCGTTCTAGAATTTTAAGGTCGCATCCTGTCCGTTCTAGAAGTAAAAGGACTCACAATTTACAATTATCCAATTTTTATAGTGTAAAAACACACTTTTTTTCGCCTTATATTTTTGTTTAACGAAAACGTTTTAGAAAACCGCTAAAAATAGAAATATTTGGCAATTTTTTAAGTAAAAAGTAATATAATATTCTTAATTTTGTGCCAGATTATTTAAATATTTAACAAATATTATACACGTTTAAATTATTTTATTATGAATGTAAAAAATATATTGACAAACCTTGAAGCAAAACATCCTGGTGAGAAGGAATATTTGCAAGCTGTTCATGAAGTGTTAGAGTCGATTCAAACAATTTATGATGAAAATCCTCAATATGAGGCAGCTAAAATTATTGAAAGATTGGTTGAACCTGACCGAATTTTAACTTTCAAGGTTTCTTGGGTTGACGATGAAGGAAATGTACATGTTAATTTAGGCTACAGAGTGCAATATAACAATGCAATTGGCCCATACAAAGGCGGTATTCGTTTACACCCTAGTGTAAATTTGAGTATTCTTAAATTTTTAGGATTTGAGCAAACATTTAAAAATGCCTTAACAACATTGCCAATGGGTGGTGCAAAAGGAGGATCTGATTTCAACCCAAAAGGAAAATCTGACGGAGAAATTATGCGTTTTTGCCAAGCTTTCATGTTAGAGTTATGGCGCATTATTGGCCCTAGTCAAGATATTCCAGCTGGAGATATTGGAACTGGTGGTAGAGAAATTGGTTTTATGTATGGAATGTATAAAAAATTACAATTTGAAAACTCAGGTGTTTTTACAGGCAAAGGTTTAAATTGGGGAGGAAGTTTGATAAGACCAGAAGCTACTGGTTTTGGAGCAACTTATTTCACAAATGAAATGCTTTCAACAAATAACGACACTTTTAAAGGGAAAGTAGTTTCTGTTTCAGGTTTTGGTAATGTGGCTTGGGGCGTTGCTCAAAAAGTTACAGAACTGGGCGGAAAAGTGGTGACTATTTCTGGTCCTGATGGCTATATTTATGATGAAAAAGGTTTAGATGCTGAAAAAATTAATTATTTATTGGCGCTAAGAGCATCAAATAACGACATTGTTTCTCCTTATGCAGAAGTATTTCCGGAAGCGAAATTTTTCGCAGGAAGAAAACCTTGGGAAGTACCTGTTGATATTGCTATGCCAAGCGCAACTCAAAACGAATTGGATGGCGATGATGCAAAATCATTGGTTGAAAATGGCGTGAAATATGTTGTTGAAGTTTCAAATATGGGTTGTACTCCTGAGGCTATTAATTTATTTCATAAAAATAAATTGCCTTTTGCTCCAGGTAAAGCGGCAAATGCTGGTGGCGTAGGTGTTTCTGGTTTAGAAATGTCTCAAAATGCCATGAAATTGAACTGGACAAAAGAAGAAGTTGATGCCAAATTGCACCAAATTATGTCTTCTATTCATGCAGCCTGTTCTAAATACGGAACTGAAAGCGATGGTTATGTTAACTATGCTAAAGGTGCAAATATAGCTGGCTTTATAAAAGTTGCCGATGCAATGTTAGATCACGGTGTTATCTAATATAAATTTAAAAATGCAAAAGCCGGTTTAAAAATATTTTAGACCGGCTTTTTTTATGCTTAATTAATACTATCCTGATTTTGAACCTTCAAATTGTTGTTCTTTTAATTTAAACAGGATATTAAAAGTTGTTAAGCTTCCGTAAATTCGGGTGATGTATTGTTGTAAATCAACCTTATCCAAATCGTCCAACTTACTCGAATTTATTTTTTGCTCCATCACTCTCAATCTGTCTCTTACCATGACTATTTTGTGAAAAAAAACATCAATTGGAACTTCTTTACTGGCCAATTTTGGGTCTTTAGGTTCCATAATTAATTTTCCGCCTTTCCATCGGTCGCCAAGATGTACAACTTCAGAAATATCCGACCATTGTTTCAGCATATTTTTCAAAGAAGTTTCAACATCATAAAAACTAATGGTATCCACTTCATCTTCAACACTTTCAATTATTTCAAACTTGCTGTCAATGCCGATGGTTTCCAGTCCGTTTTCAATAAAAGTTACCCAATAGTCTTTACTGCTTACATTGGTAACTACACCCAATCCAAATTCATCGTGTTTAATTCGAGAACCAATTCCCAAGATTTTCATTTTTTACAGATTTAATTTAACAAATAGAGTCCTAAAATAGTTAAAATAAAATAAACGGCAATGGTCATGGCACCAGCATAATCTTTCGCCAAACGCTGTCCAATTAACAGCATAATTAAAGTAATTGCGGCAAATTCCAAACCTACTTTTGCCACAGCTCCGTCACCTTCAGCAAGGATTAAATAAACGCCGATAAGCATTAAAACGCTTGCGGCAACTTCAAAAATCAACACGTTCAACAACAACAATGGAACCATATTTTTAAGTGGGGAATTTTTAAAATGCTCGGAAATAAAATCCACATTCCCTTTCCAATCGGTTAATTTATCAATTCCAGATTGTAAAAATGTGATGATTAAAAACAGCAAAACCAAAATTTCTGCAGCGTGGTTATGGAATATTGACATAGTGATTATAAGGATTTAAGCTTCTTTTATATGCAGAAGCCTTGTTAGTTTTATGGACAAATCGAGTAAAATTATTTTGGCATTTCCGTTGCGTTCTATATGATAAATAGCATCATTTAATTCTTTATCAATTTCAATAATATTGCCGCTATGCACAAAAGGCGCAAAATTTTCGAGGTTGAAATTGGGTGTTTTGGGTTGTATAAACACCAGTGATTCCGCATTGTAATTTAGCAATAAGGCCTGCCTAAAAAATTGCAGGCAATAGTTTAAAAAACGTTTTTGGGTTTCTCTTCCGGTTTTTGAAATGGTGTCGCTCCATTCAATCAACAATTGAATTACCGATGCATTTCCCTTGGCTTTAAATGCGGCTCTAACCCAGGTGATAAACCATTGTTCAAATTGTTCGTCGGAGGTGTCGTTATGTAATAAATGTAGGGCTTTGTTAAAATCGCCATCGGCCTGAATGGCAATTTGTCTTGCAATTGGCGGGTCGGTTCCTTCTATTTCAATCAATCCTTTTACGATGTCATTTTCCGATAATAAAGGAAAATGCAATACCTGACAACGCGATTTAATGGTTGAAATAATTTGGTCTTCGTTTTCTGCAACTAAAATAAATACTGTTTTTTCTGGAGGCTCTTCAAGTAATTTCAATAATTTATTTGCTGCGGAATCGTGCATTTTTTCTGCCATCCAAATAATCATAATTTTAAAACCGCCTTCATAAGATTTCAGTTTTAAAGCTTTTACAATTTCTTCGGCCTCATCAACACCAATTTGTCCTTGTTTATTTTCAACACCAATTGATTGTAGCCATTCAAATAAATTACCGTAGGGATTTAACGCCACAAACCTACGCCACTCATCCAAAAATAAATTGCTTACAGGCCTGCTTTTTACTGCTTCATTGGTAGCCACAGGAAATGCAAAATGCAAATCGGGATGCATTAATTTTGAACATTTTATATTACATGAATCCTCGTCGCTGCTGCCTTTGCATAAAATATATTGGGCATAGGCAATGGCAATGGGCAAGGTTCCCGTGCCTTCTTTGCCAATAAATAATTGCGCATGGGAAATCCGCCCGTTATCGGTAGATTTCATCAAGTGATTTTTCAAATGCGTTTGTCCTAAAATTTCTGAAAATTCCATTGAAGCGAAAGTAAAACTTTTTCAGCAAAGAAAAAATCTAAAAGAGCTAGAAAAAATGTGATTTCTAAACCCTTAGTGCACTTTACGCAAACATTTTAGAACTTTGCGTTTAAGTTTTTTCATTTTTAGCTTTTCAAAATAGGATTTTGACCTTTAGTTTTTTTGTTTTTCAAAGTTTTCAGAACATACACACTGTACTTCCGTCTTCCGTCTTCCGACTTACAACAATGAAATCGCTTTCGTAAAAAACCATATCCTAGAACCTAAATTCCCTTATATTTGTATATAAATATTTATTAAGATGAAACGAGCCATAACAAATTTTGATACACAGCAAAATGATTAATGGTGAACCTGCCTGCCGCAGGCAGGTCGCATCTGTACCAATAGAAAATAAAAATTAAACAGATGAAACGAGCCATAACAAATTTTGATATACAGCAAAATGATTAATGGCGAACCTGCCTACCGATAGGTAGGCCTACCTGCCGCAGGCAGATCGCATTTGTACCAATAGAAAATAAAAATTAAACAGATGAAAACAATACAAGACATTAATTTTAAAGATAAAAAAGCATTGATTCGCGTTGATTTTAACGTGCCGCTTGATGAAAATTTTAAAGTGACGGATGCTACAAGAATTGAAGCCGCAAAACCCACAATCGATAAAATTTTAAAAGATGGCGGAGCCGTTATCTTAATGTCGCATTTGGGAAGGCCAAAAGGCGTTGAAGCCAAATATTCTTTAAAACATATTGTTGATCAAGTTGCTGATATACTTGGTGTTCCCGTGAAATTTGTTTCTGATTGTGTTGGGGAGGTAGCGGAAAAAGCTTCGGCTGATTTAAAAATGGGCGAAGTTTTGTTGCTTGAAAACTTGCGCTATCATGTGGAAGAAGAAAAAGGTGATGAGGCATTTGCAAAACAGTTGTCTAAATTAGGAGACGTTTATGTAAATGATGCTTTTGGAACGGCACACAGGGCACATGCTTCCACCACAATTGTCGCTAAATTTTTCCCTAAAAATAAATGTTTCGGCAGTTTATTGGCGCAAGAAATCATCAGCATAAAAAAAGTATTGGAGGACAGTGAAAAACCTGTTTTGGCAATTTTAGGGGGCGCAAAAGTGTCATCAAAAATTACGATAATTGAAAATATTTTAGACAAAGTTGACCATTTAATTTTAGGTGGAGGTATGAGTTTTACCTTTGTAAAAGCTCTTGGAGGAAAAGTTGGAGATTCTATTTGTGAAGACGACAAGCAAGAACTGGCGCTCGAAATTTTGAAGAAAGCAAAAGAAAAAGGCGTACAGGTTCACATTCCTGTGGATGTAATTGCCGCTGATGATTTTAGCAATGATGCAAACACCCAAATATGTGATATTAACAAAATTCCTGACGGTTGGCAAGGATTGGATGCCGGACCGAAATCGAGAGAACTTTTTCATAAGGTTGTTATGGAATCTAAAACCATACTTTGGAACGGACCTGTTGGTGTTTTTGAAATGGAAAACTTTGCAAACGGCACCATTTCTTTAGGAAATTCTATTGCTGAAGCCACCAAAAAAGGCGCATTCTCTTTAGTTGGCGGCGGTGATTCGGTTGCTGCCGTAAAACAGTTTGGTTTTGAAAACAAAGTGAGTTATGTATCAACAGGCGGCGGCGCCATGCTTGAAAGTTTAGAAGGTAAAGTATTGCCTGGAATAGAAGCGATACTTAATTGAGGTTTATGCGTTGATTTGTTTAATCGTTTACTTTTAAATAACTAAACCAAAATATTAAAAAACCATTTTCTAACTGACTGAAAATGGTTTTTTAATTTTATACATTTGAATTCGATTATCACGCAAATAAACAATTTAATAATTAGGGCTTACACAATTCAACAAATTAACAAAATGAAATACACTACGCTGCCAAATACCAACATAAAAGTGAGTAAAATTTGTTTGGGAACCATGACCTTCGGACAACAAAATACCGAAAGTGATGCTCATGAACAATTGAATTATGCGGTTGAGAAAGGCATAAATTTTATTGATACTGCTGAAATGTATCCAATACCTGGGAGAAAAGAAACACAAGGAAGCACAGAACGATTTATTGGAAGTTGGCTAAAAAACCAAAAAAGAGAAAAATTGGTTGTAGCCACCAAAGTTGTTGGCCCCAATAATTATTTTAAGTATATACGAGAAAATTTAGGCTTTTCAAAAGAGGTGCTGCAAGATGCTTTAGAAAAAAGCTTAAGTCGTTTACAAACCGATTATGTGGATCTGTACCAATTACATTGGCCCGAGAGAAATACTAATTTTTTTGGAAAGCGGAATTACATTCATGATGCAAATGAAAAATGGGAGGATAATTTTAAAGAAATTATAGAAGTCTTGGACGGATTCGTAAAGGAGGGAAAAATTCGCCATTACGGGGTTTCCAATGAAACTTCCTGGGGTTTGATGCGACATTTGGAAGAAAGTAAATACAATAATTTAACACGTTGTAAAACCATTCAAAACCCGTATTCCTTATTAAACAGAACTTTTGAAATTAATTTGGCCGAGCTTGCACAACGAGAAAAGGTTGGCTTGTTGGCCTATTCACCATTGGGTTTTGGAACATTATCTGGAAAATACTTAAACGGAAACTTACCGGTAAACACCCGATTGGTATTATTTTCTGCATATTCAAGATATAGCAACAGACAGGCCCGTATTTTAACCCAAAAATACGCTGAATTGGCTAAGGAATTAAATATGAGTCTGACGCATTTGGCCTTGGCTTTTGTAAATCAACAGTCTTTTTTGACCAGCAATATTATAGGCGCAACCACTATGGAGCAATTGACAGAAAACATTTCAAGTATCGACCTTGAACTCTCCGATGAAATTATAGGAAAAATCAATGAAATTCAGGATACACAGCCTAATCCAGCGCCTTAAACGCCCACTAACCCATTGTAGGGATCTATCCTTAAGGCAAGATGATTTATGATATTAGAATTTAAAAATTTAAAACTTTTTTAGCGCGCTTTGCGGTATTTATTTGTGGAATTCGCGGTTAATAAATTTTTGGTTCGGAATTTCTATATAGTTTTTTCTTGCTTTTTATCATAGAATACGCATTAGTTCGTCTTTTCAAATGTAACAGCGTAAAGTGAAGCAATCTGTTTGTTGAGAATTTTAATGGGGAATTAATTGTGGTTCAAATTTTTCAACTTTCAAACACAATCCTAATACCCTAGTTTTACCCGAACTCTTTTTAATACTTCAAAAGCAACTTTTCTTGCTTTTTTTGCGCCAATCCCCAAAGCTTTATCCACTTCTTCCAGATGGGTCATATAATAGTTGTATCGCTCCCTTTCAACAGCATATTTAGTGACCAACAATTCGTAAAAAGCTTGTTTTGCTGTTCCGTAACCATAATTTCCTGCTTCATAATTCGACCTCATTTCTGCAATTTGAACAGGAGAAGCTATTAATTTATACAAGGCAAATAAATTACAAGTATCCGGATTTTTAGGCTCTTCAAGTGGCGTGGAATCCGTTTGGATTTTCATGATTTGCTTGCGCAATTCTTTATCCGGCAAAAATAAATTGATAATATTTCCGCTTGATTTACTCATTTTTCCGCCATCTGTTCCGGGAACCCACATAGTTCCTTCTTGAATTTTTGCTTCTGGCGGAACCAAGGTTTCTCCCATTTGATGGTTGAATCTGTTGGCAACATCGCGTGTCATTTCCAAATGTTGCAACTGATCTTTTCCAACCGGAACTATTTCTGCATCATACAATAAAATATCTGCAGCCATCAACATAGGATAACCAAACAATCCCGCATTTACATCTTCCAATCGGTCGGCTTTATCCTTAAAACCATGCGCTAAGGTTAAGCGTTGGTAAGGATAAAAACAACTTAAATACCAAGAAAGTTCTGTAACTTCAGGAATATCACTTTGTCTGTAAAAAACACTTTTGCTAACATCCAATCCAAAGGCAAGCCAGGTAGAAGCAACACTATAGGTGTTTTCACGTAATACTTTTCCGTTTTTTATTTGTGTAAGCGAATGCATATCTGCAATAAATAAAAACGACTCTTCTTTTGATGAATTTGCCATTTTAATTGCAGGAATAATTGCACCCAATAAATTTCCTAAGTGGGGTGTTCCTGTACTTTGTACACCAGTTAAAATTCTTGACATTTATTTCAAAATTTAAATGCAAAAATACATATTTCAAAAAGAAAATAAGAATAGAATTTAAATTACTATTTTTGGGTCTAATGAAACAAGTAAGTCAAATTTTGAGTTGTAAAAAAATGATTAAAAGAGAGTCTGCCTCCTATTAGCAGGGAGCATATATTACAACTAAAAAATAAAATATCAACACATGAGATTTTTTAGGTACTTTTTTATTTTTATTTGGCGAATTTGGTTTTATGCTTGGGTTTTGTTGAGTATAATTCCTGTTTTTCCTGTATTAATAATAGTTACTTCTTCAGAAAAAACGTATCCGACATTTTTTAAAATTGCCAGGGCTTGGGCAAAAACCATCCTATTTGTTATGGGTTTTAAAATAGAATTAATAGAAGATGAGGTATTAGAAAAAGAAAAAAGTTTTATGTTTTGCCCAAATCATACATCCATGATTGATGTTTTTGTAATGCTGGCAATTACCAAAAACCCCTTTGTTTTTGTGGGAAAAATTGAATTAACTAAAATACCGATTTTCGGATTTTTTTATAAAAGAACCTGCATTATTGTTGATAGAAGTGATTCAAAAAGCAGAACAGCAGTTTTTGATGAAGCCAGATTAAGGCTAGATGATGGTTTGGATATTTGTATTTTCCCTGAGGGATTGGTCCCAAGTGATGAAAGTGTGGTGCTAAGCGATTTTAAAAATGGTGCTTTCAGGCTGGCTGTTGAATATCAAATTCCTATAGTTCCAATTACAATGTACGATTGTAAAAAACTATTTTCTTATACTTTTTTTAGCGGAAGTCCCGGAAAATTGCGTGTTAAAGTTCACTCAACAATTGAAACAAAAGGATTAAGCTTAAAAGACTGTAATTCATTAAAAAAACAAACTTTTCAAGTTATTTATAATGAGTTGCTAAGTGATGTGAAAGTAGTTTGAATCTTGGTTTTTGCTTAATTTTTTAAATCGACAATTTTATTAAACCTAGAGGGCTACTCCACACTAATTTTCGTGACCGTCTTCCCATTTTTGGTGCTTATTTGAACAAGATAAACTCCGCTTGTGGTGTTTACAGGCAAAGAAACTGTCCCTCTGTTAAGCCCTGTTTTCCATACATTTATGGTTTGTCCTAAATAATTATAAAGTACTACACTTGTAATTTCATCATCACTATTATTTTTTATTTGAAGCTCTCCAATGGTGTTGTTCATAAATAGGTGAAAACCACTATTTATTAATTGCTCATTTTCCACTATTGCCATTAAAATATCTTCATTTATTAATTTTTGCATTTTAAAAATTAATGAAAATCTGTCAAGATATTCTCCAGCTCCCAAATTAATTTTAAAAGCTTTTTGAGAAATATTATGAGTTTCGTTGGTTAATTTGTCTTTTATATGTAATGAAAGGTTTTCATCAATATTTTCAAGTCCATCAATTTTTATGGTTGCCAAACCAGCTTTTGCAATTTTGATACCAATTGGCAATTCTTGTTCGCTGTTAAAATGGTTAACCGCTTGAATAACAAACTTCCCCTTGTTAAAAGTCCAAAACATATCTTCTTTATTGATATCAGCAATAGGCGCATCATAACCCAAATCAAAATTATTTGTCGCGTTTTTATCTACTCCTACCAATAATTGTCGGTGGTATCCTTTTGGAGAATTAAATTGTAATCTAATTTTTGGTCTAGCATCTGTTTTTGCTTTGGTGGCTTTAGTTTTTGAGACCGAATTCGATTTAAAGAACACAGATCCGTCATTTGTGGAGGTAGTATTTTCTCGCTCAAATACGCGTTGGCTATTCTTAAAAATTATGGAACCTCCCGGGACAGAAATATCTCCCGTTAATTCAACATCTATAGAGGTACTAACAAAAAAACCTTGATTTACAGCTATATTTCTCTCAGGTATTTTTCCCCCACCAATTGATGGTGTTGAATTATTTATTAGCGCATCTGTAGAATATGCTTGTACGCCTCCCATTAAGGTATAAGTGGCATATCCACCTACATACTCTTTTAAATTATGTGAACTTTCATCACCAAAATGATGCCAAAAATAAAGAACTCCGTTAAATACATTTACATCATTTCTACCATCTCCTTCACTAATATTATCTAAAATAAATTCATCGGCATCAATGGCTGATGGATAAGGATTCCCAATTAATCTGTCTTTACCAGGCTCAATTATTAACGAAATATCTCCGTTATAAGGTTTCCCTCTAAATTTATAATTTTGTTTTGTTGAAATAGGAACCAATCCAGAAGTTCCTTTCATAGTATAACCTTCTCCAGCCATTAATGAAGTGGACTCGTTAATGGAACTCCACTGACTGTAAGTGCTGTTCTGGCCATTAAAAACATATAGCCAATAAGAGCTTATTTTCATTTCACTTGGCGAAGCTTTATCTGCAAAAGTATAGGCGCTACCAAAAGAAATATCATTAGGTTCTACAATATTACCAGGATTTTTCATAACACCTTTAATTGTATAATTAGCATTGTTTGACCCTCCTATTGGGCCTACAGAAGATGACCAATAATTGTAATTAAAACTGTTTGCCGTACCCTGTTGGTCTCGGTGTATGTATCCCAAACTTGTTTCATCTAGCTCACTACCCTCATATTGAACTAACTGCGATTCCCCAACCAAATCTATTGCCCCATCTAATTTTAAATAATGAGACACTCTTAATCCTTGCCCGTCATTATTTTCAATTGGGGTGGTTGCTGTTGGATCTGCAATGGTCAATTTTTTAGTTGAATCTATTAACAAACCAAGTACCGTAATATCTCTATTTCCAGAGGTTATATTATGTGAGATTTGAACAATATTACCTTCTACATCTGTTCCTGCTTTTAAGCTTGCTGAATTTGGTATATTTTGAACTGAGTTATTTAACCATGTTCCTGGTGTATCCCAATCTCCAACTGCTTGTGTTATATAAGGTAACGGGGCCGTTTGAGATTCAACAATTGTTTTGTCCTTCGCTCTATAATTAATTCGTAAAAAGAATCTGTCGTTAGTTTGTCCCTCAACAGTTGTACCATAAAAAGAATTAAAATCGTAATAAGCAGCTAAGTAGGCCCAAGGCATAGTAGAGATGTCTTTAGGGATAACTTTACCTCTCACTAAAGTTCCATTTTGTACAATTTCCTGATTCATTAAATAGTTCACCTGATTTCCGGTAAGTGCTAAATTCCACACATAAACTTCGTCAATACTCCCTAAAAAAGGACTTTCTATTGTATGTGCATCAATATAAACAGCACCAATGGAGAATCGATTAAAATTGGGAGTAGGCGGATTAACACCTTGTGTTGATTGATCCAAAACCCCATCTACATATAAAAAAATAGTACCGCTCTGATATACAAAAGCAATATGATGCCATTTATTTTCACTTAATACCATATTTGAAGTAAACCTCGCTACATCACTATCAACCATAACCTCAATTTTATGTTCATTATTTAGGCGTAATTGTAATTTATTTCCTTTAGCCATAATGGTTCTTGTACTGGCAGTATTATTCCTTTTTACCCAGGCTGAAACAGTGAAGGCAAATGGGTTTAAATTTAAACTATACTCACCCACCAAAAAGTCTGTTAAACCAATATTTACATCACTTTTTTCTATTAATTTAGGTGCTTTACCGAAGGTAAAAAACTTTGTTCCATCAAAATTATACCATGTTTTATAAACCCGACTCCCATCTTTGTCTAAAATTGGGGCTCCAGAAGAATCTGTATCTATTTTTAATGGAATAACATCAATAATATTTGTATCATTAAAACCAGGATCATCACTAGGAAAATCAGAAACAATTAAAACATATTCTTCATTAGCATTTTTTAAAAAACTACTGAATGCAGCTTCTGGAATACCTATATAAATATTTCCTACATCTCCATTCACATCTTCTTTTGACTCCACTATTTTCCAGGTACGGTCAATCCTTGTTAACGCGGTTGTAACTCCGGTTGCTATTGTAACTGTATTGGTATTTGTGCCTGAAAATGCACCATTATTACATCCCCAAACTAAAAAATCGCCGTCTTTTTTAAACTCGTTTATATTTGCACTGTTGGTGGTATATAACCCCCCTAAACCTATGGTTACTTCATTTGTTGTGTATAAACTTTTCGATTGTTTTTGATTTAAATCAGATATAGAATCCCTTCCTATACCGGCAATATTATAATTATACTCAGCATTTGCTGTTATATCCCATATTTTAGTTCCTGCTGAATTGATATAATCTTTTTCAGCTACTGTAGCTCCTAGCGTAATACCATATTTAATGGCTAAATAGCTTTCAATTTTTTGGCGACCGGCATCAGGTACCCGCGAAGCAAAAGTGAAAATCTCTGCAACACGTCCTTTTAAACTTCCTTGTGTATCATAATTTCTACCAATCCAATATGGAGTTCCATGCATAAGGGAATAACTTACATAACCCACATTTTCATATGGGATATCATTAACTGAGGTGGTGGTTAAAAGACTAGAATTATATAATAATTGCTGCCGCGTAACTGGATCCGCATCATTTCTTACGTTAATAATACCCCCATTTGAATAAGTGGTGTTGATCTCTGCTTCGCCATTATATGAAGCTTCAGTTCCTTGAGAGTAAGATAATGTTTCGTTTGTGAAATTTGTAGTAGAGTAATTTCCAAAGCCTATTCCAGTAATATCATTAGGAAAGGTAACATTAATGGAGTCTTTTTTAGAAACTCCAGAAAAAATTGTTCTTCTTGGGGTAGCACTCGTAATGGTTTCATCTGGAATCATTACGATAAATATATCTTGGCTGTAAAACCCATTCGTATCATTATACAGATATTGTTCTATACTAGCTCCGTTGTTCTCAAATTTAACAACAGGATTAAAATTTATATTTGAAGCGGCTGCGTCTATATAGGTTGGTTGATTGGCTGAAATTGGTTGTGATGCGTCTTTTCCATTAGAGCCCAAATCTTTCCATAACGAAACCTTATTGCTTCCCCCTTTTGTAATACCTCTTGTTGTTTTTAACCACAATCTAAAATCTGCTGTTACACCACCAGGTCCTGGAATGTTAAAATTAAATACATTAGCACTCACATTAAATGTTAATGGGTTTGCTGTACTATCTGTGTTGGTAATTGAAATTGTTGAAGTATAGGTTCCCGCTATTGTTGGAGCGAGAAATGTAACACTAAAAATAATATGAGAACCTGGATTAATGCTTGTGGATAATGTTGTAGGGGTGTAATCAGGTAAATATATTGTTGACCCTACAATAAAATGCCCTAAAGAACTTGATATTGAACTAATCACAAGCGGACAACTCCCCGTATTTGTGACTATATATGTTCTAGTTTCGGTTAAACCCTGTTCTACCACACCGAAATAAGTTCCATTAGTAGCCGTTGTTGTTGTAGAACCATCCACTATATCGGCTAATGGGCTACCTCCTAAAACAGAAATGATAGGTGATCTTTCAACACTTAATATGAATGTGAATTCTTTTTTTTCATTAGAATAAATGGTTATGATTGAGTTTTCAGTCGAACATGCTGAATCATTTCTGGTAACTGTAAAATTTAAATATGTGTTGCCACCACAATTTTTTGAATCCGTTGGTTTAATATTTCCCTTTACTGATGTTGGTGAAATTACAAAATTTGGATTATTTGAAGTTATATTTTGAACCTCTATGGAGGGACAACCTTTTGTTGCCGAATTTGTAATTTGAAAGGTTAGACTATTACCAGAAGAAATTAAAATTGTATCGCCTGAGGTTACTTGTGCACCACCTAAAATATTAACTTGCATATTTTGGGCATTGCCGATATAACTAACTAATAAAACTAAAATTAACAGGGCTTTAAAGTTTTGTATTTTAAAAGATATGGGTCTTTGCACATTCGAAAATTTAGTGGGTATTTCACAAACGTATAAAAAAAAATTGATTATAAGTATATGAAATGTAGATTAATATAGATAAACGGTGATATTTAATCAACAAATGGCAATAAAACAACACAAATATCGTTATGGTCATTTATTTTGAATAAAAAACTGCTATTTAAGCTATTTATTTTAAATTTAGCAATCGTAATCCAGATTAAAATGAGCGATTAAATTTTTATTATTATATTAAAATGAAGCTGAATAAAGTAACTTTTTACGAACCGAAAGAAGAAAAATTCAATGTGATTTCACATGCCATTGGCTTGGTTTTGAGCATTGTTGCTTTTGTGTTATTGATAACTTATTCAAGTTTAAACGGAAGCGGTTGGCACATTGTAAGTTTCGGCATCTATGGGGCAAGTTTGATTCTACTATACTCAGCATCAACATTTTATCACTATGCTAAAAATCCGAAGCTACGACACAGATTAAATATTTTTGACCACTCGGCAATTTATGTTTTAATAGCGGGAACCTACACGCCATTTACTTTAGTGGTTTTGGACGGCTGGGTTGGTTGGACCATTTTCGGGATTTCTTGGGGCTTGGCACTATTGGGTATTGTGTTAAAGCTTTTTTTTACAGGAAAATATGATAAAATATCCACTTTTGCCTATGTCTTAATGGGATGGTTAATTATTTTTGCAGTGAAACCTTTAATAATGAATTTTTCATTTGATGGTTTGATGTGGTTGTTAGGTGGTGGTATATTTTACACCATTGGCGCTATACTATACAGTATAAAAAAGTTAAAATACAATCATGCCATCTTCCATATTTTTGTGTTATTGGGAAGTTTTTCACATTTTATTGCTGTATTTTTTTATGTTTTGCCTATAAAAAAATAAGATAATTAGAAATAGAATTTTTTTAGAATCCCTAATTAATTATTAAATTTATTAGTAAAAAAGATCATAAAACATAAGTTCGAAAAGAGTGGAACGCGATTTATTAGCTTTATTTAATTGTAGAAATAATCGCATTTCAGAATGATATAAATAAAAAAACCCAACTTTTTGAACATATATTCAAAAGTTGTATCTTGCGTATATATTTAACTAACGTTAACCCATTAAACATGCTACAAATTTTACTTGTTGATGACGAAAACGATGCTTTGGAAGCATTGGAATGGAAATTAAACAATTACATTGAAAATGTGGAAGTTAAAACTTGCAATTCTCCAATAAAGGCCATAGACATTATAAATAATGAAAAACCAGATGTTGTTTTTTTAGACATCCAAATGCCAGAGATGGATGGTTTTACAATGATAGAAAAACTTCAAAACAGAGATTTTAATCTCATATTCACTACCGCACACGATGAATTTGCACTAAAAGCAATTAAAGTATCAGCGATAGATTATTTATTAAAGCCAGTAGATAAAGATGAATTATTGGCAGCAATGGATAAAATTAAAAAGTTCAAAAAAGGCGATTTGTTGGAAAATAAATTGCAATTGTTGTTAAACAATATTAATGACAATAATGATAAAATAAATATTTCTGCTGATGGCAAGGTGTACTTATTGGAAAAAGAAGACGTCGTTATGCTTAAATCTGATAAAAGTTACACTACAATTTATTTAAAGTCGGAGCAGCAAATTTTAGTGTCTAAAACACTTAAAGAAGTGGAGAAAAAATTTATGTTCCCTGAATTTTTTAGAGTCCACAATTCATATTTGATAAATTTGAACCACGTTAAAGAATATCTAAAAGGTTTGGGAGGGGAACTTATTATGACAAATGGATTAACAGCAAGCATAAGTAGAAATAGAAAAATTGAATTGTTTAAACGATTATACCTAGATAGCTAATGCTTTTAGACTTTAATGCTGAAATATATTCTTGGATAAGAGGAGGTTTATTCGTCTTATTTCTTTATCACTTTTTAATTTTTTTTCAAAATAGAAGTAAACTTTACCTGTTTTACAGTTTATTTTTATTGGCATTAACTATTTATTTGCTTCATCACATAGTTTCCGAAAAGTTTGAACCTTTTTACCAATATGCCAATTTCTCAATCCAGTTTTTGGCCTATGCCGCTTATATAGCTTTTGCGAGACACCTTTTAGATACAAGAACCCATCTAATAAAATGGGACAAATATTTTGAGTTCGGAATAAAAGTGTTGATTTTGTTGGCACCTATTTTTGTGCTAATTCAATTCTTTTTTGGGTATGAATTTCAGGTTAAGGCATTTACCGTCATCGCACCTATCTTAACAATATTTACACTTGTCTCTTATTATATTATCCTCACCAGAATTAACGACAATTTCTCATTATACTTTGTTGTGGGATCCTTAATTTATGTTGTTTTGGTCAATGTGAGTTTTATGGAGACATTCGTGGGTACTGAATTTTTTATCGGTAGAGGCATTCAGCCAATGTTTTTTGTTTATTTGGGGGCGATATTGCAAAGTATTATATTTTCTGTACTACTTGGAGTAATTATCAAAAGAATAGAACAAAAAAGTAAAAACGCTGAAGTAAAATTAGCCATAAAATTAAAGGAGATGGAAGAACTTAAAATGACAGCACTCCAAAGTCAGATGAATCCTCATTTTCTGTTTAATTCCCTAAACTCTATTAACAATTTCGTTATAAAAAATGATGTAGAAAAAGCCTCTGATTATATCACAAAGTTTTCCAAGCTAATTCGCGTTATTTTAAACAGCTCTTCCAGCCCAACTTCATCGCTTACCGAGGAATTGGATACCTTGGCACTCTATATTAAACTTGAACAGATGCGTGTAAACGGAGGTTTTGACTATATAGTTACCGTAGATAAAAATCTAAATCTGGATCATATAAAAGTTCCTACATTATTTTTGCAACCTTTTATTGAAAATGCTATTTGGCATGGAATCATGAAAAAAGAAGGTGATAAGGAAATCGAATTAAACATAAAGGAAGAAGATGGCAACGTACTGTGTGTAATTCGAGATAACGGAATTGGAATTAATAAGGCCAAGGAGCTTGATCAAATATCACAAAAGAAAAGATTTTTTGGAACCGAAACAACCGAAAATCGCATTAGGGTATTACACCAAAACAAAAGCGTTACTATTGAAACCAAAGATATTTCTGTAGGAATAAAAACAGGCACGCAAGTTTCCATTAAATTTCCTTCAGCATAGCCTAAACTCATTTTTAAAATCATTGCCTAAAAGGGTTAAATTATAGATTATTATGAGAATGCTAATGATAAAATATAAATGAAATAAATTGTTTTTTAACTTATTGAAAGGGTTTGAAGGTTAATATTCCACCTGTTTTTTCAATAAAATAAACAATTTAGACAATAATAAATATCCATTTATTATAAAAAACATACCATTTGTATATTTTATGGGTTATTTTGCAAAGTTTTCTAAAAAGTAAAGGAGATCAGCGCTATCTTTGATTTGTATTAATGTCAAGAGGGGTTTTGGCACTTTACACTAATAATATTAAATAAGTCTTTGGGGTTGATTTATTTATTCCTTGAACATCGTAAATATCTTATATTTATGATATTCAAGGTTTTTTCATTTAATATTATAGCATACCCCATAACTTTCCAGTATTCTTCATTTAAAGAAAACTTATTTATTGCTTAAAAGCAATATATTTACACAGGTTTCAGCAACTAATAATTAGCGATGATTCAAACTACCAAAGCAATCGTAATTAATACTATAAAATATGGCGATACAAGTTTAATAGCTACTTGTTACACCGAAAAATATGGCGTTAAAACATACCTGCTTAAAGGCATTTTAACATCAAAAAAATCAACTATAAAACTAGCCTACTTTCAACCTTTAATGATGCTAAATTTAACGGCCAATCACAATAACAAAGGCGCTTTAAATTATATTAAAGATGTTGAAGTGCTAAACTTTAACCATTCCATTTATTCAAGCATAAAAAAACAAACGATTGCTTTGTTTTTGGCTGAAATTGTGTATTTTTCAATACGCGAGGAAGAAGAAAACAGCCAGTTATACCAATACTTAGAGACCTCTTTTTTATGGCTGGAAACGCACGATAATTGTTCAAATTTTCATTTGCTTTTTCTATTGAATCTAACCAAATTTTTGGGTTTTTACCCTGAAATAAAAGATGTCAATACCACTTACTTTGATATGATAGAAGGCAGTTTTACACACCAGCATAAAATTAATGCCGTTTCTGGTGAAGATTTAGTGCAATTTAAGAAGCTTTTAGGCATAAATTTTGATGTATTGCATGAGGTTGATTTTAATGCCACAAATAGGCAAGCCATATTGTCAATTTTAATTAAATATTTCGAATTGCATTTAAGTGGCTTTAAAAAGCCAAAATCATTAACTGTTTTAAAAGCTGTTTTTAGTTAATTATGAGGTTTTACATACTATTATTTCTTTTTTTACTGACACTTACAGCCAAATCACAACAGGTTAAAGTTCTCGACCACGAAACTAATTTTCCAATTAACAACGTAACTATTTATAATGAAAACAGGGACTTGGTTGTTTATACCAATAAATTCGGCATAGCCGATTTATCCGCTTTTAAAGAGTCTGACGTCGTTTCATTTAATCATTTATCTTTCCACGAATTTGAAATTTTAAAAAGGGAGCTGAGCCTTATTGATTTTGTCGTTTATTTATATAATAGGGCTGAACAATTAAATGAAGTTGTATTGTCTGCTTCCAAAGGAAAAGAAACACGAAGAAGAGTCGCCGAAACAATAACAATTTCCTCAAGGGAAGAAATTAGAAAATTGGCGCCACAAACTTCTGCCGATTTATTGGCAAATTTGCCCGGAATAAAAGTGCAAAAAACACAAATGGGTGGCGGAAGCCCAGTTATTAGAGGAATGGAAGCAAACCGAGTTTTACTGGTTGTTGATGGCGTTCGCATGAATAACGCCATTTATAGAACCGGACACCTTCAAAGCTCCATTACCGTTGCTCCAACTGTTTTAGAACGCACCGAAATAATTTATGGGCCCTCTTCCGTAATTTATGGTTCTGATGCTTTAGGCGGTGTTATTAATTATTTTACAAAAACACCTGAAATAAATACGGAAAATACTTTTGATACCTCAATTTTTTCACGCTATAGTTCTGCAAATAACGAAAAAGCAATGCACTTGGATGTGGAGGCCAGTTTTAAGAAATGGGCTTCATTTACAGCAATATCTTATTCCGATTTCGGAGATTTAAATATGGGTAAAACCAGAAATCACGGGTTTGATGATTGGGGAAATATATTTCAGTATTCTAATAATACCAATTCATTTTACAACCCAACTGGCCTTGAAAATTCAAATCCAAACCTGCAAAAAAATACGGGATACGATCAATTGGATTTGCTACAAAAATTTTATGTTCCACTTAGCAAAAAAGTGGATATTACCTTAAATATTCAATATTCCACCTCATCAAATATTCCTAATTTCGACAATCTAGCCGAGGTTTCAAAAGGAAAACTTCGTTATGCAGAAGCTTATTACGGTCCCCAAAACAGGTTTTTAGCTTCTACCAGTTTGCATTTTAATCCAGATTATCCCTGGCTCGAAAATGGAAACTTGATTGTTGCGTTTCAGCAAGTTGAAGAATCGCGCATTGAGCGCAGAATGAATAGTTTAGACCGGTTTTACCGCACCGAGAATATAGATGTTTACAGTGTGAATGGCGATTTTTCAGTTCCTTTAAACAAGGCTAAAAATAGAAATCTATCTTACGGGTTCGAATTCACACACAACGAAGTGAGCTCTGAGGCAATAGGCAAAAAACTGGCCGTTAACGGCAGTGAAATTACTGGTTTTGCGAGCGATTTTATCATCCAATCCCGTTACCCCGATGGAGGAAGTCAATATTCAAGCGCCGCATTGTACACCAATTACCGCCAAGATATCAGTAAGAAAGCAACACTTAACACAGGAATCCGTTTTACCACTACTTTTTTAGAGGCACTTTGGGTCGATGATACCTTTATCACATTACCTGATATGGATATTTATTCCGACAATAAGGCGGTATCCGCTACCGTGGGATATATTTATAAACCATCTGATAATTGGCAAATTAACGCACTGATCTCATCTGGTTTTCGTTCACCAAACATTGATGATATTGGCAAAATCCGCTATAAAAACGGACAAGTAACAGTGCCAAATATTTACCTAAAACCCGAATATGTTTACAATGCCGAAATTGGCTTGTTGCGTTATTTCAATAACAAAAAGTTTTTGGTAAGTGCCAACGCTTATTATATGTTGCTCCATCATTATATTGCGCGCGGGGCTTTCGAAATAAATGGACAAAACACGCTCTTATACGATGGTGAAACCGCCACAACGATGGCAAATATCAACAATGATAACGCATATATAGCCGGAGGAACTTTTGGTTTTCAAGGAACGATTTTTAATCATTTTAAAACAAAAGGATCATTAACCTACACCAAAGGGGAAAGTTACGATACCAAAAAGCCCCTATCGTCCATCCCGCCGCTTTTCGGCAATTTGGAATTGAGTTATAATCAAAATAAATTTCTAGCCAGTTTAAACTTCCGATTTAACGCTACCAAAAAATTAAGCGAATATAATTTGGAAGAAGGCATTGACAATATTGAACAAACGCCTTTTGTGGCTGAAACAAACAGTTATTACGGAACTCCAAAATGGAGCACTTTGAACTTAAACACCAATTATCAGTTCTCCGAAAAAGTCTCAATTTCGTTTAGAATTGACAATATTTTTGATATACATTATAAAGAATTTGCATCTTCTATCAGTTCTCCGGGACGAAATTACGTGGGCAGCTTGCTGTTGACTCTGTAAAAAATTCCGAATTTCATAAATATTATTTTGAGTCTATTTTTTGGGGCTTGCCTGCCATTTTTTGGGGCATTCCCCCCGCCGAAAAGGCGGGGGGCGGGTTTTCCGTTTCAATCCGCCATTGCGAGTAGGGCGTAGTGCTTGCCTTAGGCAGATTTCACAAACTCGCAATACCGGGATTTCCACTTCAACCCCTAATGCGTATTTGAATTAATAATTAACATCTTCTTACGATTTAAATTACAGCTAAAAATTTAGCCTAGAATGGAAGCAATTAATAGACTTATTATGACAAATCATAAATAGCTGCTTCCACAACAAAACTTTTCTCGAATTAATCACCGCTATTTTAAAATATTATTAATTTAATTATCTATTAATGTATAAGTTAAGTAAATATTTAATATATTTATTTTTTAATAATTGCGCTACTATGAAAAGAGAATTCCTTCCTCCCAAGAGTCCATAATGATTAGGCCCTTTTCAATTTTTTGAAAACAAATAAATAAGCTCCTTTATTTAAGTTGCTTTTGGTTTTTGGGTCACCTATGCTCTAAATTTTATTTTATCGGTACATAAAAATTTAAATAATAAATTTTATTGAATTTTTTAAACCCCAATATTTAAACTGCCTGCTATGAAAAAAACAATACTGTTATTTGTAATCTATTTATGCAATTTTAAAGGGTTTCCTCAAACCATAAGCGATACAGAAACTTTTAAGAAATCCCTTTCCTTTAAAAAAAGAGATACAATCACTTTTACTAAAAAGGAAGGCATAAACATTTTATTTACTGCAGAAACCATACTTTTCGACAGCGATGGTGATGGCATATTTGACGATGTTGATATTGATGACGACAATGACGGCATCAAAGATACGGATGAAGAAAATTTTTGCAGAAATTCTCCAATTTCAGCTAAAGGAATTTATTGCGATACAGATAATGATGGTGTTCCTGATATTTTAGATTTGGATAGCGATAATGATGGTATTCCCGATGTTGTTGAAGCCGGATTTGGACATTTAAGTGAAGGTCGTGCAACATTAACAGCTTGCTCCACTTGGGTAGATGCTAATTTAAATGGGATGCATGATTTAACGGAAGGAATTATTCCTTTAGACTCAGATGGCGACGGTGTTCCAAATTATTTGGACTTAGACAGTGACAATGACAGTATTTTTGATGTGGATGAGTCGGGAACAGGAAATTTAAATGCCCCTACAGGCTATGTAAATGGCGATGGCGACATTAACGGAGATGGTGTTGGGGATGGCCCAGATACTGATTATGCAAGAGAAAATGATATTGATAAGGATGGCATTTTAGAATATTATACTGATGGAATTTTAGATATTTTCGATTATTTTAATGGAACCACATTTAACACTTCATACGGAAATAGCAACCAAGGGGTAAATCCACTTTACCTAAAAGATAGCGACAACGATGGAATTCCAGATTATATAGATATTAAATCCAACGGAACAACATTTGACATTGCAGGAACTTTATATGCCCATTTAGATACAAATAATGATGGTTTAATTGATGGGACTGCTGATATTGACCGTGACGGGATTTTAGATTTATTTGATACCAACACAAATGTTTTTGGCTCGCCAAGAGATTTAAACCAAAAGTTGCATTTGTATTTCGATGGTAGAAATGATTATATTGAAGAAGATAATGGAACCAATATTGTCAATGGCCTACCCGAAGCCACTATGATGGCTTGGATAAAATTAGACCCGGAATTTTCAACTCACGGCGCTATAATGGGACAAACCAATTTTTGGGTTCGTATCAACGGCAGTAGAAGGTTAAGAGTTGAAATTCCGGATAACAAATCTTTCACGGCTCCTGCAACAACAGCTTTGCCTTTAAACAATTGGACACATATTGCGGCAGTTTTTAATGGGACAGATACTTATGAAAAGGTTAAATTATACATAAATGGAGAAAAAGTTGCTGGCACAAATCCGGCTGGTTTGGGAATAACTATTCCCACAAGCTCAAATACAAAATTTAGGATTGGAAGAGCTCCTTCAAATGGAGATATTTATAATTCAACTGCAGATATGTTCAAAGGAGAAATGGATGAAGTCAGGGTTTTTAACAAAGCCTTATCCGAGGACGAACTTCAGAAAATGGTGTATCAGGAATTGGATGGCACAAACGGATTTAACAGTGGCCTTATAATTCCAAGGGATATTTCTCCATTCATCGGCACTAGTTTGGTGCGGTATTTTAGAATGGATGTGTTTAAAGATAATATTGTAGACAATTTAACAACACCTGCCATTGATATTGGTTCAGGGGCAAAAATGTATAACATCAAAAATATTTATCCGCAAACAGCCCCATTGCCTTATGAAACCAAGGCTGATGGCGATTGGTCGAATTCTTCAAATTGGCTGCATGGAAATATATGGGACATCGCTTCCGAAGCAACAAATAAAGATTGGGCTATTGTTCATATTAAAAATAATATAACAACTTCAAAAAGCCATAGTATAGCGGGATTGATTGTTGATAAGGGCAATGAATTATCCATTAAAACAAGTAAGGAACTAAAAAATACCTGGTATTTGGAATTGGACGGCGTCATAGATTTAGAGGATGAATCGCAATTGGTGCAAACTGAAAACAGTATTTTAGACCAGGACAGTGGTGGTTATATAGAGGGCGATCAGCAAGGCACAGCAAACAGTTTTAATTATAATTATTGGGCCTCACCTGTTGGGCCAATAAGCGGAACTGCAGCAAGAGGAACCGGAATTGCAAGTACAAATAAAAGTTATAAATTAGTTGATGTATTATATGATGGTACTGGCATAGACGGCACAGGAGGCGCTTTGCCTTATCCTAAGAAAATTAATTTTCAGCCTGCATATTGGGCGGCCGATAATGGGATTACCAAACCAATTATCATAAGCAGCTATTGGTTGCATACCTTTAATGGAACAAACAATAATTATGGTGCCTGGAAATCAATTAATGAAAACACGCTCCTTTTGGCTGGTGAAGGCTATACCATGAAAGGAACTTCGGGTAACGTAAACATTGGTACGCTACAAAATTATGTGTTCAAAGGGAAGCCAAATAATGGAGATTTTACCTTGCCAATTGCAGCCGGAAATAACAGACTTATTGGGAATCCTTATCCTTCGGCCATGGATGCCAATAAATTTATTGATGACAATATTAAAGATGGAGGAAACAATACTACAGGAAATGTTTTTAATGGTGCTCTATATTTCTGGGATCATTTTGGAGAAATGAATTCGCATTATTTAAAAGAATATGTGGGCGGCTATGCTACCTATACAAAAATGGGTGGTGCTAAGGCCTATTCAAACGATGCTCGTATTAATAATAATGGAAGCCTTGGCAACAAAAGGCCTAGACAATATATTCCGGTAGGTCAAGGTTTTTTTGTTATTGCTGTTACAGATACCTTAAAAAACTCAATTCATTCGCCAATTATAATTAATGGCGGCGACATTGTCTTTAAAAATAGCCAGCGTATTTTTATGACCGAATCAACAAGTAATTCTGTATTTATGAAGGGCATAAATACAAAATATGCTTATTCTTCTGATAAGGGAGGAAAAGATTCTATTGTAAATAATGAAGGCCTCGATAAAAGAGCAAAAATATGGCTGCAATTTGATTCTCCGGCGGGTTACCACCGCCAGTTATTGGTGGGTGCTGATGAAAATGCTTCTATCCACTTCGATTTGGGATATGATGCACCCATTGCCGATCTCAACAAAGAAGATATGTTCTGGACTATTGGAAGCGGTAAATTTGTGATTCAGGCTGTCAATAATTTTAATTCAGACCAGGAATTATCATTGGGCTTTATAGTGAACAAAAAGGGTTTGGCACGCATTAGAATTGATGAAACCGAAAATATGAATGAGGATACTATGGTTTATATAAAAGATAATTTGCTTGGAAAATCCCATAACATTTCTCGAACTCCTTTTGAAATTGAATTAACCGCAGGAAAATATACCGATAGGTTTGCAATTACCTTTAAAACATCTAAACTAGTGGCAGAAGATGTGGCTGCTGAAGCACTAACCCCATTCGAAGCGCAACATATAAACCAAGGCATTCACGTATATATGAATAATGCCATTGGTGAACTTCAAATAAAAAACAACAGCGATGATGAAATACTTAGCGTTGCTTTAATAAATTCTTTGGGGCAAACGGTTAGGACTTGGAATTCAAATCTTAACAGAAGAACTATTTCTTTACCGGTAAACACAGCAACAGGAGTTTATATGGTTCAAATAATCACCAAAAACGGATCGGTGGTTCAAAAAGTAATTGTTGAATAAAAATACTGAGTAGATTGATTAAAAGTGAAAGGAATGCAATATTCTATGTTTATAAAAGTTGTTTTTGGCTTCAAATAAAGTTTTAAAAAAGAATTAGCCAATATTTAAGGTTGTTTTAAGCTTTATAAATAATTTTTCGATTTTGAAAATGGTGTTATAATTACAATAAACGGTAAGTTTTGTATAACAAATGGTAAAATAATTCGTTTTTTCATGTTTTTTTTCATAATTATTAATTACCTTTGAGGCATGAATTAAAAACATCTTACTAACCATGAAACTGAACATTCAAACCACTGAATTATACTTTCCCCCGAAAACGAATTTATTTTAATATTTAAAAATTAATTAAATCACTTTTTGTTGACATTCTTAGTGTGTTTAATGTGACATTTATTTAGGGATTCTCTGTTTTTAATAACGTTTTAAATTTTAATGTTATGACTAAAACAAAACTTTTTTCATTATTATTTTTCTTAATTGGATTTTATTCTTTTTCACAACAAAGTGATATTCGCCCAAAGTTTAGAATTGGTTTTGATGCACCAAAAATTGATCATCGACAAATATTATTAACTGTTGACCAAAGAGCTTCTTATGGGATAGATTGGGGCTTTGATGCCTTAATGTATCAGGTTTTTAGTGATGATATGTATTGGGTTCTTGAAAATAAAAAATATGTCATTCAGGCCGTTGATACATTAATTTACGAAAAACAAATTGCTTTAGGTGTTCAAACCTTGACTGGTGGTGCTATCACCATTAAAATTGACAAACTTGAAAATGTTTCAGAGGAAATGGATATTTTTTTAATGGACAAGGAAACCAATAATTTATACAATCTTAGAAAAAATAATTACACTACCACGTTGCCTGCTGGCGAATATCAAAATAAATACGCAATTGTATTTAAAAACAAAAAAAACATACCCGATGAAAATGCCAGCTTGGTCGCTGAAGATATTGAGGCAAGCTTCACTGATACCAGTGAGATTTTGGTTGCTAACGAACCTAAAATTACTGATACTTACACAACTGAAAATTCAAACGCCAAAATAAACCTGATTCTTGATAAAGCGAACGGTACTATTGGTATTAATAACCCACAATCGATTGAAATGAATACAGTTGTATTATACACTATATTGGGTCAAAAAGTACAAAGCTGGGAAACCAATATAGATACCCAAAATCTAAATATGACAAATATGCCAAAACCAGGGGTTTATGTGTTGCAGGCATATACTGAAAACGGGCGGATAACTAAAAAAATAGCAATCAATTAAAAGTTGAAATTTATCAGGCTTACAAATGTCTTAAATACTTATAGAAAGAGCACAAAAGCATGCTCCGCTAGCCCTGCTTCAAGCTTGTGTCTAAACAAATTTAACACTTAACAAAAGTACGGTCCTTACGCTTATTCCAGCAGAAATAAAATAATGTAAACACCTAAAATCTAAATATGACAAATATGGCAAAATCAGGTGTTTATGCACATTTTAAACTCACAGAATAAGGTAAAATAACCAAAAAAATAGCTATAAATTAATGCTGTAATAAACCATTTAATAGTATATTCACCCCATTGTATTAAATAAACGCACCATTTGTTTAGTAAGCAGTTTTGTGATAACAAGATATTTTGAAAATAAGTATTTTTGATAATCCCAATAATGCTTATTCTATGAAAAAAAATTACCCCATCCTAAAAAAACTGATTTCCCCAGTTTTATTGTTATTTGCATTATTACGTTTTAAACAATCAATAAAAAAAATACAGTTACTTTCGGTCCTAGTTTTTTTAGTGTTTTCATTTAAGGGAAATGCTCAGTGTACTATATCTGGGGCAACGGTGAATTCAAGTTCTTTAAATTGTAGTACATTTTCAAGTTGTTCAACTATTTATGTTGGTAATGGTACAAGTAAAACAGATTTGATAATTGAAAATAGTGATTTAGATTTTAGATGCCTAGGAGCTATTCAATTTGTTGTTAGAGATAAAGCAACAATCATATTTAAATCTAGTGGTCGTTTATACCTCCCTACTGATTCTAATATAGTTGTTGAATTGGGAGGAAATTTAGTTGATGATAAAGCTTGTAATGCTTCACAGCGAATATATATAGGTAACGATATAATTTCTTCTTGTAATGGTGGTGCAGGGGTAGTTAGCTTTCCTGAATTAGTTAATAATGGTGGTTATTGTTCCAAAACTCTGGCAATTACTGACCAACCAACAAGCCCATCTGCCGTATGTACTGGAGGAGCAATCTCAGCGATTACAATTGTAGCTTCAGGCTCAGGTTCGATAATGTATCAATGGTATAGCAACACAACCAGCAGCAATAGTAATGGAATCATACTAGTTGGCGCAACCAACCCAAGTTATGTACCAAGTAGTGCAACAGCAGGCACAAAATATTATTATGCGGTAGTTAAAGGTACTTGTTCAACAGAGACTAGTAATGCAGTTGCAGTAGTTGTTAATCCATTGCCAACCACCCCAACAGTAGGAACAATTACCCAACCAACTTGTGTAACAGCAACGGGAAGTGTTGTGTTAAATGGATTGCCGGCGACCGGAACTTGGACTTTAACAAGATCTCCAGGAGGAATTACCAGCACAGGAACGGGCGCAAGTACAATAATTACAGGACTTGCAGCTGGCACTTATACTTATACAGTTACAAATGCAAGCGGATGTACTTCTTCTGCCTCGGCAAATGTGGTCATTAACGCGCAGCCATCTCTTAACACCTGGAACGGTTCGGTAAGTACCGATTGGAATACGGCAGGTAACTGGAGTTGTGGCGGGGTTCCAACTATAAGTACTGATGTTTTAATACCATTTCCACTAGCGTCTGGAAGATATCCAACCATATATGTTGGGGGCCTTAGAGGACTCGTAAGAGATATTGAAATACAGAGTAATGCAACTGTAACTATTGAAGGAATTATCAACATTTCAACTGGAACTGGCACCGGAAACGCACTAACTATTGCGGGTAATTTAACCCTAAATGGTAAAATAGACCTAAATGGTGAGTCACAGTTGATTCAAAATCCAGGAAGTACTTTAGATGCTGCAAGCACAGGTTCCATAGAAATTGACCAACAGGGAACTGGAGATAGTTTTAATTATAATTATTGGAGCTCGCCAGCAAATTCCAATTTAGCTGCAAAAACATATGCTATTGGAGCAGTTTTAAAAGATGGTACAGATGCGACTTATAAACCAATTGACTTTGGCGCAGCTTATACTTGGGCCGATGGGGTTGCAACTCCAGCGTTTATTAAATTAAGTACATATTGGATGTACAAACTTGAAAACTCAAAGGGTTATGCCGCATGGACACGTATAGGGAAAGACATCAGCATAAAAGCTGGGGAAGGCTATACCATGAAAGGCTCTAACACCACCTTGCCTTATCAAAATTATACCTTTGTGGGCACACCAAATAATGGAGATATCACGTTGCCTTTAACAAAAGAAAATGATTATTTGGTAGGTAATCCTTACCCATCAGCTATAGATGCTTGGGCATTTATTGATGATAATACAGCCACTACAGGACCACTTTATTTTTGGGAGCATTATGGTGGAGGAACCCATAATTTAGCGGGTTACCAGGGAGGTTATGCAACCTATACCAAAGCAGGTGGAGTGTCTGCTTCTACAAATCCACCTGTTGCAGGCGTAAGTACGCCAGTAAATGCAAAAAAAATACCTATGCGGTATATTCCTGTAGGCCAAGCTTTTTTTGTGGTTGGAGGTGCAGTTAATGGAGACATTAAATTTAATAATGGGCAACGTTTTTTTGTAAAGGAATCGCAGTTGGATACAAATGACGATCCATATTCGGTATTTATGAAGTCAAGCAACACAAAAGCAAAAACTATTGATACCGATCTTTCGGATTTTAGACCAAAATTTAGGATAGGCTTTGACGCCCCTAAAATTAGCCATAGACAATTGTTACTGACTGTTGATGAAAATGCAACACCCGGAGTAGATAGGGTTTATGATGCAGAAATCTATGAAATTTTTGCTGATGACTTCTATTGGATCCTCAACAATAAAAAATATGTGATACAGGCAACCAATGAAGCAGGCTTGAACTCAGAAGTGCCTTTAGGCATTCAATTATCTAAGACGGGCTTAGTTACCGTTAAAATAGATGCGCTTGAGAACGTTGATGATGATACGTCTGTTTATTTAAAGGACAAATTAACGGGTGAATCTTTTAATATGAAGGAAAAACCTGTGCAACTTAATTTAACCGCAGGAAAATATACAGATAGGTTTGCAATTACCTTTAAAACATCTAAACTAATGGCAGAAGATGTGGCTGCGGAAGTACTGATTCATGCAGAAGTACAAGCTATAAACCAGGGCATTCATGTATTTATGAACAACAGCATTGGGGAGCTACAAATAAAGAATAACAGCGATGATGAAATACTTAGCGTTGCTTTAATAAACTCTTTGGGGCAAACGGTTAGGACTTGGAATTCAAATTTTAACAGAAGAACAATTTCTTTACCAATAAACACCACAACAGGAATCTATATTGTTTATATAAATACTAAAACGGGCAAGACCATTAAGAAAATAAGTGTGGAGTAAGCAAAGGGACAATTGAAAAATAAAAAGCGGCCTATCTACTGGCCCTGGTAAGAGTTTTGGGAACTATAATCTTAAAAAAACAAGAAAGTCGAAACTGATATTTTATGATATCACATTACAGTTAAATATAAATTATTATTCTAGAAATTATATTAACTTTTAATTCATTTTCCTGTGGCTTATCAGAAAATTATTTTGTTTTATTTTAGAAGATTTACATGCTATTTTAAATAGCTATTTTTTAATTCAAAATAACAATAATTAAAGTAAAACACTGTGTTTATAGATCATTCTTTTTCTTAAAAAAACAAATACAATTCAGAGGCTTTATTTTATTTAATACCGCTTGTAAATCAGGCACTTTCCTGTATTAATATTGTTCAGATTACACACGTACATTCAAAATTACCATTCATTAATTGTATTTTACCATTTACTATTAATAATGCGTGATTCATTCATAAATATTTAGATTATGCAGTATTTTTGATCATTATAAATGATTCACTTTTACAATGAAAAAGTATCTCTTTTTTAAATCGAAAAATTTTAAATTACTCATAATTTTTGCCTTGCTTATAAACTTTATTGGGAATGCCCAAAGTGAAATGCAAGTAAATATTTTAGGTGGTGCAGATGTAACTTCTTTTGCTAATAATACAATTATTATTACTTCGGGAAACAGCTTAACTTTTCAGATTACAAATCCAGAATTAAAAGGTTGTTCCACTACGTTAGTTCAAAGTGTAACCTCAAGTAATGCAAATTTTGTGATTTCACCAACATCAGTTTCGGGAAATATTAAACCAGCCGACTGTAAAATTGGTGATAAGTATTTGAATTTTACAGTTACAAGAGATGATTCAGTATGTTCAACCGAAAATTCAATTATTACCGTAACCTCCAATAAAGAAGTAATCAAGTTCACATTAAGGATTGATAGAGCACCCATAATTTCAGTTTTGGGAGGTAGACCATATCCATCAGCGAACATTATAGATGGTACAACTACCACCAAAGCTTCCGACGGAACTTATTTTGGTGTGGTGGAAAATGGGGCTTCAGTTACCAGAAGGTTTCATATATTGAATACAGGGAGCTGTCCGCTTGATGTTTCTTCTATCAGTTTATCAATAGAATCACCGGTTCTTGTTAATAATTTTACATTAGCTACCCAAGCAAATCTACCACAATATATTAACCCTGGAGATACATTTTGGATTGACATTACTTTTACCGCAGCTAATCCGGAGGATGACAGAGCAACTATTAGCATTGCTAGTAATGCGGTATCACCATCTGATATTTTTACTTTTAATGTGCAGGCTAATGTATTTAAAACTGACATCCTGGGGCCTGGTGGTGTAACAGCAGATTTTAGGCTTTGGTTAAAAGCAACTAGAGGTGTTATAAAAGACGTGAGCAATAAGGTTTCGGAATGGAGAGATTTAGGAGTTAATGGAAAAAGCGCTTTTGCAGTTTCAGGAAGCGAGCCAACTTATATTGATGATGTTGCTTCAAATATTAATTTTAACCCAGTAATTGAATTTAAAAATAATGGAGATTCCCTAAATCAGTATTTAAAAAATTCAGAAAATGGATTTTACAATCAAGATATTTTTATAGTGATGGAACCTGATGTCAATGTTTCATCCTCATCAAAAATGACTATATTTTCTGGGACAGTTTCTACTTTTACAAGTGTTAATGGCATTATTTCAGGGAAAGCTCAGTATGATAATGATGGAGATGGAGTAAGGAATGACGTTGATGATAGTGATTCAAATCTTTCAGATGACTTAACGGCAGTTGGTTTAGGAAATTTCCGTTCAACTGGGGGATTATGGTATAATCAAGGCTCTTCCACAACAAATCCATATTACAATCTTACCGCATCTTCAAATAGATCTTACAATAAAGCAGGAATTATAAATGCACATAATGTTTCTGGCGAACCTGCTGATGGGATGCATATATTGTATAATTCAATTAATGATGCAAAACTCCCAACAAAAAAGCCTACCTCACTTGTATTTGATAATGTAGGATATATTCAAATTGCTACTCCAAAAAATATTGTTTGGGGAACACCCTACAAAATTGGTAAGAATGCCCATGATACCCATGGGAATCTTAATGGTCGTGTAGCGGAAATAATGACTTTTGCAGAACGCGTTTCTGATATTGATAGGCCTAAAATCGAAACCTATTTAGCGATTAAACATGGAATTACCCTGGGCGAAACAAAAGCGGAAAAGAATTATGTCAATTCAGCCGGTACTATTATTTGGAATATCACTGACAATAATGCAGGATTTAATTACAATGTTGCAGGGATAGGAAGAGATGATAGTTCCGATTTAAATCAAAAACAATCCAAAAGTGTAAATGATGCCAATGAGGTAATTATAGGTTTAGGAGGTTTATATACCAAGAATAGCGATAACATCAATGGATTTTCTGCAAATTTAGAATTTTTGGTTTGGGGTTGTGATGGTGGATCCTTTACGGGAGCCCAAACTAATACAGTTACGATAACTGCCGGAATTACAACATCCTTAACCAGAATTGACCGCAAATGGAAAATTGTGGAAACAGGAGGTGATGTTGGAAATGTTTATGTAGGTATTCCTGCAACTGCATTTAGTGGTTTTTCAAAAAATGCAAATGAGGAATATGTGTTAATTGTTTCAGACAACGCAAATTTTGCAAATGGGGATATTATCGATGTAATTCCTTTAAAAATAGATAAAGATATTTATGGAAATCCTATTTATGATAAAGAAGGCAGTAAAGTTTATACTACTTGGTACGATTTTGATGCTCCAAAGTTAAGCCCAAAGTATTTTACCTTTGGAAAAGCGCTTAAATTATCCCCAACAATTGAAGGGGGTATTGAACGAGATACTGAAAAACGTTCGGTAAATATTGCTGCTGGAGATTATTTAGTTGGAGAAACAATGCTCGCTATAAATTATGATGCACTTACGGTTTCTGCGTGGGTTAAAAGCACACCAAATGTAACAACCATTAGAACCATTATGGCCAAAGGGAGTAAAATGCAAATGAGATTAAATAGCGCCCACCAAGTAGAAGTCATGCTGGATAACGATACAGATGCACGATCTACTTCAAGTATGGTAATAAATGATGGTAAATGGCACCATATAACATTTGCATATAATAGTGGAACGATTTTTTTGTATATAGATGGTATTTTAGATCATTCAATTCAAAATGTTAAACCGCCTTCAGCTAATTTCGAACATTTTTCTGTTGGAGCTTTGTTTGTTAACAAAAACTCAATAATCAATCCGTTTTTGGGTGAAATAGATGAGTTATTTATATGGAATCGAGTGCTTACTCAAGAACAAGTAAGATACCTTATGAATCAGGAAGCGAAAAGATTTGGTGCTGGTGCTATAGATCAGGTAAACGGAAAAGTATTGTCTCAAACCATTACAAAAGATGAAGTGATTGCCATCCCTTGGAGTGATCTTAAGGTGTATTTCGATTTCAACTCTTTTTATGGATCAACAGTTGAAGGCTTAACGGATGATAGAGATTTTTTGCGTATCAATTATTTAAGACCGGACAAAGACAAACAAATCGTTGAAACGCAAACGGCGCCTTTACCTTATACAACAAAAGATGGGGGTACAGGCAATTGGGATGATCCTGAAACCTGGACATATGGAAACTCGGTTTGGCATATTCCAAATATTGTAGGGCTCGACAGTAAAACAACAATAGATTGGAATATTGTGGAAACAAATCATAATATTACTTCAGACAGAAACATTACAGTTTTGGGGTTGAAAAATAATTCAAAAAAAATAACCATTGAAGGCAAGAATGCTGTTGAAGCAGTTCCAGGAACAGGGCAAAGCTTAAGAATCACCCATTATTTGAAACTGGACGGAGTGATAGATCTAGAAGGTGAATCACAATTATTGCAAGATACAGGAAGTGATTTATTTGGAACAGGAACGATAGAAAAAGACCAACAAGGTACTGCTAATAGCTTTAACTACAATTACTGGAGCTCACCAGTGAGTTCAAATCCAAATGGAACCTTTACTATTAAAGGTGTTTTAAATGATGGCACAGATGCCAGTATACCAAATAAAAATGGCATAATTAGTTTTCACACGCCTTATACTTGGGCCGATAACGCCTACTCGGGAGCAATAAGAATTAGTTCCTATTGGTTACACACTTTCAACGGAACAAACAATACTTACAGCAAGTGGAATCGCATAAATGAGTCTACGTCATTAATTGCTGGAGAAGGTTATTCAATGAAAGGCACCTCAGGTAAAGTATCTATTTTAGACCTACAAAACTATGTGTATAGAGGAAAGCCAAATAATGGCGAAATTAAATTGGAAATTAGTGCAGGTAACGATAGATTAATTGGTAATCCGTACCCTTCAGCAATTGATGCTAATGAATTTATTTTAGACAATTTAAGCGCAGGGCATCCCAGTGGAGATAATATTTTTAATGGCGCTTTATACTTTTGGGATCACTTTGGACAAATGAATTCTCATATTTTGAAAGCCTATGTAGGAGGATATGCAACTTATACATTAATGGGTGGCACTCAGGCAATAGCGGATGATACCAGAATTAATACGACTTCTAGACTTAAGGCTTCAAAAGTTCCAGAACGTTATATCCCTGTTGGACAAGGTTTTTTTGTTATCACTTCTTTAGATAAAAAACTAGAAGGAAAAACAACTACAACAGTAGAAGGAGGTACAATTCTTTTCAAAAACAGCCAGCGATATTTCAAAAGAGAAGAAAGTACTTTAAACACTCCAGGAATTGAAAATACAGGTTCTGTTTTTATGAAGAATTCCAGTTCCAAAACCGCCCAATCAGTTGGTGGTAAAGAAATTAAAGAAACTTATGAAGAAGTAGATTTACGGCAAAAAATAAGGTTGTTGTATCATTCGCCAAATGGTTATAACCGTCAATTGTTAATTGGCGTAGATGAAAATACTACGAATAATTTTGACATTGGATATGATGGGCCTATTGCAGACACGGGAAGTGAAGATATGTTTTGGATGATCCAAGATGTGAAATTTGTAATTCAAGGTGTTCCCGTTTTTGATGAAAATCAGGAGTTTCCTTTGGGTGTTAAAATTGCAAAAGCTGGTTTGGCAACCATAAAAATTGATGGACTTGATAATATTGATGAAAACCTATCCTTGCATATAAAAGACAAATTAACCGGTGAAACTCATAATATTTCTCAAAAGTCTTTTAAAATTAATTTGGAAGCTGGCGAATACCTTGACAGGTTTTCATTAACTTTTAAAATGCAAAAATTGGTGGAAGAGGATGTGGCGGTGGCAATAACCAAAGAAACACAACTGGTAACTGCCGGTATTCAAGTATTTATGAACAATACCATTGGTGAGCTTCAAATAAAAAACAACAGCACCGAAGAATTATTGAAGGTAAATTTAATAAATTCATTGGGCCAAATTATTAAAACATGGAATACAAATCTTAACATAAGAACAATTTCTTTGCCTGTAAATACAGCAACAGGAGTTTATATTGTGCAAATAAACACTAAAACTGGTAAGATCAATAAGAAAATTAGCGTGGAGTAAAGCCTTTTTCATCCTACAAAAAGAGGAATCACATAACGTTTATCACGCTATGTGATTCCTCCCCAATCGGTATGACAAAAAGATCAATTAAAAACACAAACTCATTACCTTGACATAAAACATATGGTTCAAAGTATATAACTTGAATCACGCAACTCTCTACTTAAAAGCAGAAATCCCTGTAATATCCATTCCTGTAATTAATAAATGAATATCGTGTGTTCCTTCATAAGTAATCACACTTTCTAAATTCATCATATGACGCATAATGGAATATTCTCCGGTAATTCCCATAGCTCCAAGTATTTGTCGGGCTTCGCGAGCAATATGAATTGCCATATCAACATTGTTTCGTTTCGCCATGGATATTTGGGCGGTAGTCGCCCTGTTTTCGTTTCTCAAAACACCTAAACGCCAGGTTAGCAATTGCGCTTTGGTGATTTCGGTAATCATTTCAGCCAATTTCTTTTGTTGCAATTGTGTTCCTGCAATAGGTTTATCAAACTGAATACGTTGTTTGGCGTAACGCAAGGCGGTGTCATAGCAGTCCATGGCAGCGCCAATGGCACCCCAGGCAATTCCGTAGCGTGCAGAATCTAAACAGCCGAGCGGCGCACCCAATCCGTCTTTGTTTGGTAAAATATTTTCCTTCGGAATTTTAACATTGTCAAAAATTAATTCGCCGGTTGCAGAAGCGCGTAACGACCATTTGTTATGTGTTTCTGGAGTTGTAAACCCCTCCATACCACGTTCTACAATTATGCCTTTTATTCTTCCCTCTTCATTTTTAGCCCAAACTACGGCAACATCTGCAAAAGGTGCATTTGAAATCCACATTTTAGCACCATTTAACAGATAATAATCGCCCATATCTTTAATATTGGTGGTCATTCCACCTGGATTGGAACCGTGATCGGGTTCTGTCAATCCAAAACAGCCTAAAAATTCGCCGCTCGCTAGTTTTGGCAAATATTTTTGTCGTTGTGCTTCATTGCCATATTTCCAAATAGGATACATTACCAAGGAAGATTGCACCGAAGCCGTTGAACGAACGCCAGAATCACCGCGTTCAATTTCCTGCATAATCAATCCATAAGAAATTTGATCTAGTCCGGCACCGCCATATTCTTCGGGTATATAAGGGCCAAAAGCACCTATTTCAGCCAAACCTGAAATGATGGATTTAGGAAATTTTGCTTGCTGGGCAGCTTCTTCAATAATTGGAGAAATTTCTCTTTTTACCCATTCTCTTGCTGCATTACGAACTAAAATATGCTCTTCGGTTAACAATTCATCCAATTGATAATAATCCGGAGCTTGAAATAAATCTTGTGACATTTGGTTTTATATTTTGTTGTGTACAAATTTAACTAATTAAAGTCTTTTGGAATTTGATTTTTCAAAATCTTTTATTCCTTACATTTGTCATGATGAGATTTACCTTAGGAAAAGCCGAAAAATTAAAAAGCCGCAAATTAATTGAACAACTGTTTGAGGAAGGAAAACGCGTTAAATCATTTCCCATCCAGTTGATTTATTTACCAATCAGCCATGATGCTGAGTTTCCTATAAAAGTCGCATTTTCAGTGCCAAAGCGGATGATGAAGCTTGCTGTTGACAGAAACAGAATCAAAAGAATGATGCGAGAAGTGTATCGGTTAAACAAATATTTAATAGCAGAAAAAATAAAAAATCAATATGTTTTTATGTTTATTTTTACAAATAAGGAAGAGCCGAAATATGCAGATTTAGAGGAGGCATTTAAAAAGATTTGTGTCAAATTTTTAAGTAAAATTGAGGAAGATGAGCAAAATTAAAAAATGGGCAATAGGTATTTTAGTAGGCTTGGCACTTTTGCTAACCACCGCATTTCAATCTAATTTTTTTGAAATTGCCAAACAAATTGATATTTACACCACTTTGTTTAAGGAACTCAATATGTACTATATTGATGAAGTGAATCCGGCAAAGTTGTCCAATAAAGCCATTGCATCTATGCTAGAAAGTTTAGATCCCTATACACGCTATTACGATGAGCAAGGCGTTGAAGATGCTCGAATAGCTGCAACTGGTGAATATGGTGGAATTGGCGTTGTCACCCGTTACACAAACAACAATTTAACCATTCGAGAACTGCTCAAAAATTCTCCCGCTGAAAAAGCAGGAATGAAACCAGGCGACAATATTTTAAAAATTAACGATATTGAAGTCAAGGATTTTGATGAAAGCGGTGTTGCCGCATTGCTAAATGGTTTGCCAAACACCAAAGTGAACCTTCAAATTGAACGCCAGAACAAAAAAATGGAGTTTGCAATTAACCGTGAAAAAATTATAGTAAATCCTGTTCCGTATTTTACGATGCTGGGCAATGAAGTTGGCTATATTTCCTTCACCACTTTCAATGAAAAAGCATCGTTTGAAGTTAAAAAAGCCTTTTTGGACTTGAAAGAGCAAGGAATGAAAAAATTGATTATTGATGTTCGTGGAAATCCTGGCGGATTGTTGAATGAAGCGGTGTCCATTGCCAATTTTTTTATTCCGAAAGACAAAATTGTGGTAACCACCAAAGCGAAAATTGAAAAATGGAGCGACACTTTTAAAACATCGCAAGAACCTATGGATTTAGAAATCCCCATCGCTATTTTAATAAACAACCGTTCTGCTTCGGCTTCAGAAATTTTGGCTGGCTCGTTGCAGGATTACGACAGGGCAGTTATTATTGGCGAGCGCTCTTTTGGCAAAGGGTTGGTACAGCGCTATTTACCGCTTTCATATGGCACGCAAATGAAAATTACCATTTCTAAATACTATACACCAAGCGGTCGTTGTATTCAGGAATTGGATTATACCAATACCGATGAAAAAGGCAATGTTCCTAAATTTTCAAAAAGTACCGAAACTTTTAAAACTGAAAAAGGAAGAACCGTTTTTGGTGGGGGCGGTATTTTACCAGATGTTGAAATTGAAAAATCAACAACTACAAAAATAACCGAAACGCTATTGAATTCTGATGCGTTTTTTAACTATGCCACCCAATACTTTTATGAAAACAAGGCGATTGCTGAACCTTCTAAATTTAAGTTGACGGATGCGGATTATGTTTCATTTAAAAATTATTTGGGTAAAAACAACCTTGCTTTTGAAACAAAAACCGAAGCTGAATTTAAAAAAGCACTAGAAACAGCATTCGAAGAAAATTTAAAAGGGAATGTAGCCAAAAACTATTCAGAACTTTTAACAAGTATTCAACAGGAAAAATTTAAGGAATTGGATAAAAATAAAGATGAAATAATCAATAATTTATCAGAAGAAATTATAAAACGATATTATTATGCAGAAGGTATTTATCAGCAAAAGGTGATTTTTGATAATACCATTTTAAAAGCGGTTTCCTTATTGAATAATTCGAAGGAGTATCATGGAATCCTGAAAAACTAAACAGATAAACAATTAATCAACTCAACAATTACAAAAAAAATGAATAAACGGATAATCTGTATCTTTATCCTCCAAAAACAAATAATGAAACGCGTATAACAAATTTTGAGACACAGTTGCATGCCTAATGGCAGACCTATATATCGGTATGCACCAACTGTGATCAATAAAAAATAAAAAAATAACAGATGAAGAAATCTACAATAAAAGAAAGAACACGTGCACAGGAATCATCAGGCGCTATTGAGCGTTTATATATTTCTATGCGCCATATATTTACAAGGGGATTCTACAAACCCATGGGAGTTTCAGGAGAGACTTTAAGGCAATCACTATTATTGCTTCGCCCTGAAATTTACGGAACCATAGCGGAAGAAAAAGTGGAATTAAACGGCTTAATTTACGTAATTGAAAGACTTCCTATTGGCATTGAAGAATGTCGGTTTATCAATTTAACGTCCGAAGAAGGCTACGGAAAATCGCATTTTAAAGCCATTGTTCCTCCAAAACGAAAAAGAAATTGTTACCGAATAGATAAAGATCAAATGAATATTGAGGTTACCCGCGGTAGATCGGAAATCTATGACGTTTTAACGCATCTTACTTTTTTATTCATTGAATCCCATAAAATAGCTGACAAAGTGTTGATTAGCGAAGGAGATGAAACCAATAGAGAATGGAAAAAATTAGAAGAAGTTGTGTTGAACAATTTAAAACTGTCTAGAGATGAACGCGACATTATGTTAGCGCATTTGGCTAGTATTTTAGGGCGGACTTTTGAAGAAACCCAATTAGTACACGGAATTTTGGAGGAGAAAAATAATCCAGACAGGTTTTTTCAAATTATTTTTTGGCTTGGAAGCTTGGCCATCAATGAAAAAATTCACGACTTAAAAAGGACCATCACATTTAGTCCGGTGTTGCGCGAGCGAATTGGACACCACATTTATGGCGAAATTTGGGCAAACAATGTGAAAGATGTTTTGATGGAGAAAAACCTGATGAAGCGCCCAATCCATATTATTAGCGCCAATATGCACAGTGTGATGAACTCTATTTACGCACCGGTGGTGTTGCCAAAACAGATTAAAGACAATGACACCATTTCTTTGTTTGAATTATTAAGTGATCCCGAAAATGAAGATTTACGCAGCCAAGTAGAGGTTTATGCTGAAAAAAATGGACTAACCTACATCAAAGACACTTCCGGAACTTATATTGATGTTCAAATTATTGATACAGAGAAAATAGACTTTGGCAAAACAAAATATAAGTTCGAAAACACATTGCCAAACGATGAAAAGCCTGTGCTGATTGTAATGGATTATGCTTTTGGAGAGCAGGCCTATGAAACGATGGATGAATTGTTAAAACCTTATACCGATGCTCAAGGCAAAAACTATCACTTAAATGTAGAATCGGTTTCAATTATGGGTAAAGCCGGAATTTTAGATGGCGGAAAGGGTGATATTATGATTCCTTCGGCACATATATTTGAAGGTACAGCCGACAATTATCCGTTTAAAAATCAGCTTAAAAGCAGTATGTTCGAAGGCTGCGGCGTTGCGGTGTATACAGGAACAATGGTTTCTGTTTTAGGAACATCCTTGCAAAATAAAGACATTTTAAAATTCTTTTACAATTCAACCTGGAAGGTGGTTGGACTTGAGATGGAAGGCGCACATTATCAAAAAGCGATTCAGGCAGCGTCAAAAATTAGAGGAAATATTTCTGAAAAAGTGAAGGTTCGCTATGCTTATTATGCATCGGACAACCCGATGGTAACAGGAAGTACCTTGGCTTCTGGAGGTTTGGGAACCACAGGTGTGCGACCAACATATGTTATCACCCAAAAAATTTTAGAACAAATATTTTAAGTCTTTTCTGAATAGAATAAAGATAAAATCAGTTAAAAATATGAATATATTAATTTTAGGATCGGGAGGAAGAGAGCATGCAATGGCATGGAAAATTGCGCAAAGTGACTTGTTAACGCAATTATTTATTGCGCCAGGAAATGAAGGAACCGACCAATTGGGTGTCAATACAAAAATACAGCCAACAGATTTTGAATCGGTAAAAGAACTGGTTTTGGACCACGAAATCGAATTGGTAGTGGTTGGCCCCGAAGATCCTTTGGTAAAAGGCATACACGATTTCTTTTTAAACGACCCCGAATTAAAAAATGTTGCTGTAATAGGACCGCAAAAATATGCTGCGCAATTGGAAGGAAGCAAGGAATTTGCCAAAGAATTTATGGTTCGCCACAACATTCCAACCGCTGCCTATCAAAGTTTTACAAAAAATAATTTGGAACAAGGTTTTCAGTTTTTGGAAACTTTAAATCCGCCCTATGTGTTAAAAGCCGATGGATTGGCACAAGGAAAAGGAGTGTTAATTTTGAATGATTTGCAGGAAGCAAAGGATGAATTGAAAGAAATGCTGGCAAATGAAAAGTTTGGCGCAGCAAGCAATAAGGTGGTGATTGAGGAATTTTTGGATGGTATAGAATTAAGCTGCTTTGTATTAACCGACGGAAAAAGTTATGTAAATTTCCCGAATGCCAAAGACTACAAACGCATTGGCGAAGGCGACAAAGGATTGAATACTGGCGGTATGGGCGCGGTTTCTCCCGTGCCTTTTGCTGATGAAGTTTTTATGGATAAAATTGAAAAACAGGTTATAAAACCAACGGTGGAAGGTTTGCAAAAAGACAATATTCCCTACAAAGGATTTATTTTTTTCGGAATCATTAAAGTGGGTAACGAGCCAAAAGTAATAGAATACAATTGCCGAATGGGCGACCCGGAAAGTGAAGTGGTGATTCCAAGAATAAAAAGTGATTTTTTAGAGCTGTTGATTGCGGCTGGAAAAAGTGAATTACACACCAAAACCATTGAATTTGTACCTGAAAGTGCTTGTACCGTGATGCTGGTTTCTGGTGGATATCCGGAAAGTTATGAAAAAGAAAAAGTGATTTCTGGACTGGATAATATTGAAGGTTCTATTGTGTTTCACGCAGGAACCACCAATAAAAACAATGAGGTGGTCACCAATGGCGGCCGCGTTTTGGCGATAACTTCATTTGGAACTGACTTTAAACAAGCTCTTAAAAAATCGTATCAAAACATAGAGAAAATTAACTTTGAAAAAATGAATTTCAGAAAAGATATTGGATTTGACCTCTAAAAAAAAATTCTTGTTGCGCCCTTAAATTGGGGATTGGGACATGCAACGCGTTGCATTCCCATTATTCATGCCTTGTTAAAAGCCAACTACGAACCTGTTTTAGCAAGTGATGGCGATGCATTGCTGCTGCTTCAAAAAGAATTTCCTTTATTGAAAAGTGTTGAACTTCCGTCTTATAATATCAGCTATCCGAAGAAGGGAAAAAACCTAAGGTTTAAGCTGCTTTTGCAAGTTCCATTTATTATTTCAACAGTCAAAAAGGAACAAAAATTCGTTTCACAATTCATTGAAAAGGAAAACATTTCAGGAATTATTTCCGACAACAGATTTGGCGTATTCAGTAAAAAAGTGCCATCGGTTTATATCACGCATCAATTAAAGGTATTGTCGGGTAAAACAACTTTTATCACTTCAAAAATCCATCAGCAATACATCAAAAAATTTGATGAATGTTGGGTGCCGGATAGGGAAGAAAATCCTAATTTTTCTGGAGATTTAGGACATTTAAATAAGCATAATTTAAAGCTAAAATATATTGGTATATTAAGCCGATTTCAGCCAAAAAAGTCTGAAATTAAATACGATTTATTGTTGTTGATTTCAGGGCTGGAGCCACAAAGAACCTTACTGGAAAACAAACTATTGGAGGAATTAAAGGATTTTTATGGCGAGATATTAATGGTTCGGGGTGTTTTTTCTACTTCAGAAATTACTGCTCCAAGTAATTTTAAAATTGTTAATTATTTGTTGGCCAATGAGCTGGAAGATGTCATAAATCGAAGCAATGTGGTGATTGCACGATCGGGATATTCAACCATTATGGATTTGGCAGCAATTGGGAAAAAGGCATTTTTTATTCCCACACCCGGACAATTTGAGCAGGAATATTTGGCTAAAAGTTTACAGGAAAAAGGAATTGTGCCTTATGCAAAACAAGATGAATTTATGGCAAGCAAATTAAGTGATTTAAAAAAATTTTCGGGCTTTAAGGAAATTACTTCAGCAGTCGATTTAAAGCTTTTCAAACTTTTCGAGGGTAAATGAAAAGATGGATCCTTTTTTAAATTCACTTTCTGCAAAAATAGCTTCATCGTGTGCTTCAACAATGTGTTTTACTATGGCCAATCCCAAGCCTGAGCCTCCTTGATCTCTTGATCTGCTTGAATCTACCCTATAAAAACGTTCAAAAATTCTGGGCAGATGTTTGGCTTCAATGCCTTCACCATCATCCTTCACTTTAACAAGTATTTTGTCTTTTCTGATAGATTCAATACTTACCGTAGTGATTCCGTCAATTTTACCGTATTTTATAGAGTTTACCAACAAGTTTGTGAGCACTTGCTCAATGCGTTCAGCATCACCGATGACCATGATTGGAAATCGATAATTTTTATTAAAAGAAAGGGTGATATTTCTTTTCTTTGCTTTCATTTCTAGCAATTCAAATATATTTTGAATCATTAGAACCAAATTAAAAGGCTCTTTCTTCAAATTTAAATCGGCCGATTCCAGTTTAGAAATCATATCCAAATCTTTTACGATGGAAATCAGTCGTTCAACGCCTTTGTTGGCTCTTTTTATGTATTTTTTACTGATTTTTTTATCTTTAATGGCACCATCGGCTAGGGTTAATAGGTAACCCTGAACCGTAAACAACGGCGTTTTCAATTCATGCGAAATATTTCCCAAAAATTCTCTTCGGTAGTCATCCCTTAAGTTTAAATTCTTTATTTGTTGCTGTTTGCTTTTTGCAAATGTTTGTACATCTCTTGAAAGCGTGTCAATATCTGTGGTAATAGGTGTTTTATTAAAATCTGAAGTGTCTAAAATAGAAACACTATTATATATTTTTTTGATGCGCTGGTATATAAATTTTTCTAGGCGGTATTGCGTTATTAAAAAATTAAAAGTAAAAACAACAACTATGTAAAGCAGAATATAAGATAACTTAAGAGGACTTTCTAAAAAAAAATAGGCCAATAAAAAAAATGAAATCGACGTAAAAATGGTGATGTAAACCGATGTCCAAAAGGCAAAATAATATGTTTTTTTAATCTTCATCTATCACAAATTTATACCCAACACCTTTGATGGTTTTAAAATGATCATCACCCAATTTCTCACGTAATTTTCTGATATGAACATCAATAGTTCTTCCGCCTACAACCACTTCATTTCCCCAAACCTGGTTTAAAATATCATCGCGTTTAAACACTTTTCCAGGTTTTGAGGCCAATAAGGCAAAGAGTTCAAATTCTTTTCTTGGAAGCGACATTTTTTCACCATTTTTAACAATCACATATTCTTCTCGGTCAATAATAAAGTCGCCTATGTTAATATTTTCTGTACCTGAAGCATTCACATCATCAACCCTGCGCAAGAGCGCTTTTATTTTGCTGATGAGCACTTTAGGTTTAATAGGTTTGGTGATATAATCATCTGCACCAACATCAAAACCAGCCATTTGCGAATAATCTTCACTGCGCGCCGTAAAAAAAGTAATCAGCACATTTTCCAAACCTTTTATTGCCCTAATTTTTTCACAGGCTTCAATGCCATCCATTTCAGGCATCATAATGTCTAAAATAATTAAATGAGGCTCGTGCTTTTTTGCACTTTCAACAGCTTCAAGGCCATTTTTGGCGGTGTAAATTTTATAACCTTCATTTTTCAGGTTGTAACCTACAATCTCTAAAATATCGGGTTCATCATCAACTAATAATATTTTAATTTCTGAATTTTTCATGCTTGGCGTTATTTAAATCGTAAAAGCAATCAAAAGTAGTCATAATTTTATTTTACAATGCAAAAGATAAGCACAATTTAAAATTATAACATTAAGATAACAGAAACCTTACAATTGCTTAATTTTAAAAGAAAGATTGTTAAAAATCGGTATTTGAAGCAAATAATGATTTTTGTGTTTTAATATTAATTTTTTAGTACATTTATCTTTTATCTTTAAAAAAAGCTATGAGCACAACGTTGAATTTTGAAAACATTCTATTTTTAGATATCGAAACCGTTCCTGAAGTTGAAAGCTTTTCTGAATTGTCTGAAGAGAAGCAAGAACTTTTTTCTCAAAAAACAGCTTACCAGCGCAAAGAAGATGTGACTTCATCTGAATTTTACGAACGTGCCGGAATCTGGGCTGAATTTGGAAAAATCGTTTGCATATCCGTCGGTTATTTTGTCAATTTTAATTCCAAAAACAGGGCATTTCGCGTAACCTCATTTTATGGTGATGATGAAGTAGTTATTTTGAACGGATTTAAAAAGTTGCTGGAAAGCCATTTTAACAAACCCGAGCACGTTTTATGTGCCCACAACGGAAAGGAATTCGATTTTCCCTATATCGCCCGCAGAATGATTATCAACCAAATAGCCTTACCCCAAAAGCTGAATTTATTTGGAAAAAAACCCTGGGAAATTGCACATATGGATACCATGGAATTATGGAAATTTGGTGATTATAAACATTATACTTCCTTAAAATTACTCACGTTAATTTTAAATATTCCCTCGCCCAAAGACGACATAAGCGGCAGTGAAGTTTGTGGCGTATATTACAATGAAAGAGACGTGGCACGTATTGCAATTTATTGCGAAAAAGACACCATTGCCGTTGCGCAATTGCTGTTGCGATTTTATAATGAACCGTTAATTGATGAATTAAACATTGTTCACGTGTAAGTAGGTTAAATCCTATCCCCAGCCCTTTCCTAAGGAAAGGGAGTTTGAAGCGGGTTTAAATAATATTTTGGTTCTTAGAACTTTCACGTATCTATTTTCTGTTCTATTCCTTCTAATCGGCATACAGTTGCTCAATGCAAAATAAATATGCAGAATTACGATTATATAATCAACAATTCCCCCTTCGGGGGCTAGGGGGCTATTCCAACATGGAAGAAAGCTCAAACCAACGCTCTTCTTTTTGGTCAATTTTTTGGTTAATTTCTTGTAGTTTTATGGACAATTCATTTATTTCTTCACCTGATAGTGTGGTATCCAAAAACCTGGCTTCAATATCGCTTTTTTGCTTTGTCAAAGATTCTATTTCACCTTCAAGAGAATCATATTCCTTTTTTTCTTTAAATGATAATTTTGATTTGTTGGTTATTTTGTTTCTTGAATCAACACTTTTAGGGGTCGTATTTTCTTCCACAGGTTTTGAATCTTCGTATACTTTATAATCTGTATAATTTCCAGGGAAATCTTCAATTACGCCATCGCCTTTAAAAACAAAAAGGTGGTCTACAATTTTATCCATAAAATATCGGTCGTGGGAAACCACAATCAAACAGCCAGGGAAATCTAGCAAAAATTCTTCCAGCACGTTTAAGGTCACAATATCCAAATCGTTTGTGGGCTCATCCAAGATTAAAAAGTTCGGATTTTGGATTAAAACCGTGCACAAATACAAGCGTTTTCTTTCACCGCCGCTTAATTTTTCAACAAAATCATATTGTCTTGATCGGCTGAACATAAAACGTTCCAGCAGTTGCGCAGCCGAAATTTTTCTTCCTTTGGTCAACGGAATGTATTCCCCAAATTCCTTGATCACTTCAATCACCTTTTGCCCTGGTTTTATCACAATTCCGTCTTGTGAGTAATGGCCGAATTTTATGGTTTCACCAATCACTACTTTGCCCGAATCCACAGGGATTTCTCCGAGGAGCATTTTTATGAAAGACGATTTTCCGGTGCCGTTTTTACCGATAATTCCTATGCGTTCGTTTCTTTGAAAAACATAATCGAACCTGTTTAAGATTTTTAAATCACCAAAAGATTTTGAAACGTGGTGAAATTCCGCAATTTTTGAACCCAAACGCTCCATATCAATTTCAAGCTGCACTTTATGGTTGCCCCGTCGTTTATGCGCTTCCTCTTTGATGATGAAAAAATCGTCGATCCGCGATTTTGACTTTGTGGTACGCGCTTTTGGTTGCCGGCGCATCCACTCCAACTCTTTAACAAACAGGTTTTTGGCTTTGTCCACACTTGCTTGCTCTATGGCAATTCGCTCTTCTTTTTTCTCCAAAAAATAAGAGTAATTTCCTTTGTAAGTATATAAATTTCCTTGGTCCAATTCTATAATTTCATTGCAAACACGCTCTAAAAAATACCGGTCGTGTGTCACCATCAAAAGGGTAATTTTCTCTTTCTGAAAATAATTTTCAAGCCATTCAATCATCTCTAAATCCAAATGGTTGGTGGGCTCATCCAAAATCAACAAATCCGATTTATGGATTAAAATTACCGCTAGTGACAATCTTTTACGTTGTCCGCCCGAAAGCGAACTCACTTTTTGAGTTAGATCGTCTAATTTTAATTTGGATAAAATTTGTTTGTATTGGGTTTCAAAATCCCAGGCGTTGAGGCTTTCCATTTTTTCAAAAGCCGCTTGATAAGCCTTTTCATCATTCGGATTATGCAACGCTTTTTCATATTCCTCAATCACTTTTAAGGTCTCGTTATCCGAATTAAAAATGGTTTCTTCCACCGTTAAATTGTCGTCTAAATTGTCTTCTTGCGACAAGTATTCTATTTTTAGGCCTTTGCGCGACACCACTTGTCCGGTATCCGAACTCGCCAATCCCGCAATAATGTTCAAAATCGTGGTTTTTCCGGTACCGTTTTTGGCGATAAAGGCAATTTTTTGGTCTTTATTTATGCCGAATGAAACATTGCTAAAATGCGCCACTTCACCAAAAGATTTCGATATGTTTTCAACGGATAAATAATTCATATTTCAAATTTTTGCAAAAGTACGCAATAAAAGTGAGAATTAATTTTGAGAATACTCGCTTAAAATATTTGGACGCTCTCCTTTAATTCAGGTTTTTCATTGCAATACGTCTTTGCAATCGCTGCTTGGCAATATGTTGAAATCAATACCACACGAGCTAACAAATCCGAGATTTATACTTCAAACACATAACAAAATAAAAATAGGTGAAGAAAGTTCTAACCAACTTGAATTAGGATAGAAGATTTACGATTTTAGCATAAAAAATGACATTAGATTCAGGACTTATTTTTTAATATGTCACTTGCCTTTTATCATAGAAAACGCGAATCACATAAAAAATGAATAGCTGAAAATTATTTAACTAACCAATTAACTTTAGGCCCTTTAAATTTTAAGCACCTTACCCTTATAAATAATTGCTTATTCTTCCTATATTTACTTCTTCGATAAATACATAAAATGGCCAAAACTAAAACCTTATTTTTTTGTCAGAATTGTGGCTCCCAATATGCAAAATGGCTTGGGCAATGCACCTCATGTAACGAGTGGAATACCATAGTTGAAGAAGTGATTCAATCTGAAGAAAAAAGAAACTGGAAACAATCCACAGCTCCTAAAAAAAACAATAAAGCATTAAAAATTAATGATATTGCTTTAGACAAAGAAGACCGTATTCCAACCAAAAACAAGGAACTCGACAGGGTTTTGGGCGGCGGATTGGTAAAAGGCTCTATGTTGTTGTTGGGAGGCGAACCAGGTATAGGAAAATCAACCTTATTGTTGCAAGTTGCCTTAACAATGCCAAAAAAGGTATTGTATGTCTCGGGTGAAGAGAGTCAGTCACAAATAAAAATGCGCGCGGAACGCCTTCAAAATATAAACACCAATTGTTTAATTTTAACCGAAACAAATACTCAAAATATTTTTAGGGCCATCGAAGAAATAAATCCGGAAGTTGTAGTGATAGATTCTATCCAAACCTTATATACCGAGTACATTGACGCTTCCCCCGGCTCTATTTCACAAATCAGGGAAACCACTGCCGAGTTGATAAAGTTTGCCAAAGAAACAGCCACACCAGTTCTTTTAATTGGACACATCACCAAAGACGGCAATATTGCCGGCCCAAAAATTTTAGAACATATGGTTGATGTTGTGCTGCAATTTGAAGGCGACAGAAATCACGCATACCGCATAGTGCGGGCCCAAAAAAACCGATTTGGATCAACTGCGGAAATTGGCATTTACGAAATGCAGTCTTTCGGATTGCGCGAAGTTGAAAATCCTTCAGAAATACTAATTTCCCAAAAAGAAGAAGATTTAAGTGGCACAGCCATCGCAGCAACTTTAGAGGGGATGCGGCCTTTAATGATTGAAGTTCAGGCGCTGGTAAGCACCGCAGTTTACGGTACACCACAACGATCGGCAACTGGTTATGATACGAAACGATTGAACATGCTTTTGGCGGTATTAGAAAAACGAGCTGGTTTTAGATTGGGTGCGAAAGATGTGTTTTTGAATATCGCAGGAGGTATAAAAGTGGATGATCCCGCCATTGATTTAGCAGTGATTTGCGCCATTTTATCCTCCAATGAAGATGTTTCAATTGCACAGGATTTTTGTTTTGCTGCTGAAATTGGATTAACTGGAGAAATTCGGCCAGTAAACCGCGTGGAACAACGCATTATGGAAGCCGAAAAACTAGGCTTTCACAAAATATTTATTTCAAAATTTAATAAAATTAGTGGCACTCACCACAAAATAAAAATAATTAAAGTCACAAAAGTTGAAGATGTTTTTGCCAACTTATTTTCATAAAAAAACCGAGTTTTAACTCGGTTTTTTTATGTTATTTATCGTATTGCTTTTTGTTGACCTCAATAATATATTTTTCCAAAGCCATTGTCATAGACGGTGATTCGGGTGTTGGCGCCAGAATATTGCATTTTAAACCGGCATCAGTCGCAGCTTTTATGGTTGAATTACCAAATGCCGCAATCCGTGTTTCTTTTTGCTGAAAATCAGGGAAGTTTTGAAATAATGATTCAATCCCTGATGGACTAAAGAAAACTAGAATATCATAAAACACATTCTCTAAATCAGTTAAATCGCTTATCATTGTTTTATAAAAAATTCCGCGATCCCACTTAATTCCTAATTCATTTAAATTTTCAGGAACACATTCTTTTAGTTTATCAGATGAAGGCAATAGGTACTTCTCATCTTTGTATTTTTTAATCAATTTGACCAAATCAACAAAAGTGCGTTCGCCCACATAGATTTTGCGTTTGCGATACACCACATACTTCTGTAAATAATAGGCTACAGCTTCAGATTCACAAAAATATTTCATATCATCAGGAACTGTAAAGCGCATTTCTTCGGCAATTCTAAAAAAGTGATCTACTGCATTTCTACTGGTTAAAATAATTGCAGTATAATTCTTTAAATCAATTTTCTGGGCTCTCACCTCTTTTGCAGATACACCTTCCACATGAATAAACGGCCTAAAGTCAATTTTAACTTTTTGTTTTTCAGACAATTCTAAATAAGGGGAGTTCTCTGTTTTGGGACTTGGTTGGGAAACTAAAATTGTTTTCACTTTCATAAACTTCAATTTTTTGTTTTATATTGTTAATTTTAGAATAATTGCCAGGGGCGCTATTTCCAGTGCGCAAATGTACAAAATAAAATAAAACAAGTTGTTAACTATGAGCTTTTTATTATTTACAAGCACCAAAACGTATCGTAAAATTAACAATATGACTAGAAATAAAAACGTGGTTTTTAAAAAAAAACCTTGATGAATATCGGCATAAGCACTCAGTATTAAAAAGGGTAATATCCATAATATTAGGTTGTTAAAGTAGCTAACCTTGTCGTAAACAATTCTACTGTATTTGCTTTCACTATTGAAAATCCAGGCAATAAACAGGCCAATTAAATATCGCAAACAAAAATACAATCCCATGCCTGCAACTAACAATAAATAGCCATTAAGGGCGTTTAGCATTTCAGAAAACTGCCACAAATAATTTGCAAAATAAAGCACCAAAGAAAGCGTCAGGATTTGTACCATAAACAGCAAAAATTGAAATAAATTTAAGATGTCATACTTTTCTTTATTGAAATAAATAAAAAGATATTTTTTGGCGATAAACAATAATGCCGTGTGAAGCAGCCGATCCCTATACAAAACTTTTGCCCAGGCTAAAAAAATAAGAATTGCCAAAAAAACAAGAGAAACCCAATGATGGTTTTGGTGTATTATTTCTTTCGCCTCAAACATGAAGTATGTTATTATTTAAACGCAAAATTAGTGATAATTTGTTTTACCTTTGCCTCGTAATTTTATTTTATGTTTAATACGCTTGTCATCATTCCGACTTATAATGAAAAAGAAAATATTGAGGCTATTGTCAGAGCCGTATTCTCTCAGAAAAAGCAATTCGATATTTTGGTTGTTGACGACAGTTCTCCTGATGGAACCAGTGAGATTGTAAGAAACTTGCAAAAAGAATTTTCGAATTTATTTTTGGAAGTTAGAAAGGAAAAAAACGGTTTGGGAACTGCTTATATTCACGGATTTAAGTGGGCAATTTTTAAAAATTACGACTATATTATTGAAATGGATGCCGATTTTTCGCACAATCCTGATGATTTAATTCAATTGTATCAAGCTTGCGCTGAAGATGGCGCCGATTTCTCCGTAGGATCAAGGTATTTAAACAATAAAATTAATGTTATAAATTGGGATTTTAAAAGATTGTTTTTATCCTATTTTGCATCTAAATATGTAAGATTTATTACGCGAATCCCTATTTACGACACCACTGCAGGGTTTGTTTGCTATAAACGAGAAGTTCTGGAAAATATAGATTTGGATAAAATAAAATTTGTGGGTTATGCGTTTCAGATTGAAATGAAATTTAAGGCCTGGAAGAAAAAATTCAAACATAAAGAAGTTTCCATTATTTTTACCGACCGAAAAAAAGGTACTTCAAAAATGAGTGGTTCAATAATTTCTGAGGCTGTTTTTGGAGTCATAAAAATGCGATTTCAAGACTTGCTTATAAAATAAAAGAAGAAGAATATGAGTTTAGTGCTTATTAAAAATGCCCGTATTATAAACGAAGGAAAGATATTTGATGGCGATGTGCTTATTGATGGGGAATTTATTGTGGATATAGACACTTCAATAAGCTCAAAAACGGCCAATACCACAATTATTGATGCTGAAGGAAAATATTTAATTCCTGGATTGATAGATGATCAGGTTCACTTTCGCGAACCAGGATTAACGCATAAAGCAACCATTGAATCTGAAAGTAAAGCTGCCATTGCCGGTGGAATCACTTCATTTATAGAAATGCCAAATACCGTTCCGCAAGCTACCACGCAGGAATTGTTGGAGCAAAAATTTGAGATCGCTGCTAAAACATCTTATGCCAACTATTCATTTATGTTTGGCGGGACCAATGACAATTTAGAGGAATTGTTAAAAACAAATCCAGCCAATGTTGCAGGAATTAAATTGTTTTTAGGCTCATCAACAGGAAATATGCTGGTTGATGATGAAAAGGTTTTGGAGAAAATATTTTCTTCTACAAAAATGCTTATTGCGGTTCATTGTGAAGATGAAGCAACCATAAAGAAAAATTTAGAAACCTATTTGAAAGAATATGGTGAAGATATTCCAGTGAAATTTCACCCAAAAATAAGAAGTGAAGAAGCTTGTTATATTTCATCATCCAAAGCAATTAAACTAGCAAAAAAAACAGGTGCTCGATTGCATGTATTTCATTTATCAACAGCAAAAGAAACTGAGCTTTTTTCGAATAAGGAACCCGTAGAAAAAAAACAAATTACCGCTGAAGTATGTGTACATCATTTATGGTTTGATGAAAGTGATTATGAAAGTAAAGGAAATTTTATAAAATGGAATCCTGCCATAAAAACAGCTCTTGACAAAGAAGGTTTGTTAAAAGCATTACTCGATGACAGAATTGATGTGATCGCCACAGACCACGCACCTCATACAAAAGAGGAAAAAGAACAAGTGTACACAAAAGCACCAAGTGGTGGGCCAATGGTGCAACACGCTTTGCCTGCAATGTTAAAATTATTTACGCAAGGGCAAATATCACTTGAAAAAATAATTGAAAAAATGTGCCACAATCCGGCTAAAATTTTCAAAATCGACAAAAGAGGATTTGTCAAAAAAGGCTATTACGCGGATTTGGTAATTGTTGATATTTCTTCACCTTGGACTGTCAATAAGGACAATATTTTGTACAAATGTGGTTGGTCTCCATTTGAAGGAGCCACTTTTTACTCAAAAATTACCCATACATTTGTAAATGGCCATTTGGTGTATCACAACGGTAAATTTAATGGCGATAACACTAAAGGAAAAAGATTATTGTTTAATAGATAAGAAAGTCGGAAGACCGAAGTCGGAAGTTGGAAAGCTTGCCTGTGGAGGTAGGTTGCAAAATTGCAAGACCTCAAAACAATAAACGAAAGTTTAATAGATGAAACGAGCCATAACAAATTTTGATACACAGCAGAATGATTAATAGCGAATTTACCTGCCTGCGGCAGGCAGGTCGCATCTGTCCCAACAAAAAAATAAAATTTAAACAGATGAAAAAAATTAGTTGTTTCTTTTTACTAAGTGTTTTTTTTATGGCTTGCACAAGCAATACTATCATAAAAAAGCCCGACCATTTAATTCCTAAAAATCAAATGGTGGATTTGCTGACTGATATGTTAATTGCATCAGGTGCCGAAAATATTAAGAACAATAATTTTGAGCGCAATGTGAATTATTATCCGTTGATTTTTGAAAAATATGGAATCGACAGCACACGTTTTAAAGAAAGCAATTATTACTACACTTCACAAATTGACGACTACGAGAAAATTCTGAAAGAAGTTAACAAACGCCTTAAATCCATGAAAGAAAAATTTGATGCTGAAATTAAGTTAAAGGATTCTCTTAAAAATGATTCTATAAAAAATCGGCTGGAAAATTTTAAAAAAGCACAAAAAAGGCCACTTAAAATTGATTCTGCAAAAAGTCTCCCAATAGAATAGAGATTTACCTATGCTCCTTTTTATAAAGTACACAAATACTTTTTATGGTTTCAGGAATAGATTCAAAATTAAAATTCAGACTCTTTTCTATTTTTTCTGAAGAATAATAACGCTTGCTATGAATAGATTTCGCACCATGCTTGGTTAGTGTTTCTGGGACATTGGTAAAAACAGACTTCAATTTTTCCAAACGCCAGCCAATGGCACTCATTAATTTTGTAACTTTTATGGAAGGTGGCTTTTTTCCAAAATTTTCTGCTATCTGATAAAAAATATTTTTAAAACTGCTGTTCTCAGCAACCAAAATATAGCGTTCATTTACAACATCACTTTTCATAAGCAACAGCATTGCCTTTACCACATCATTTACAGAAACAAAACCAGTGACACCTTCTGTATAAAATGGAAACCCCTTATAAATTTTTGAAAACATGGTTCCCGATCCTTGAAACCAAAATCCCGCACCCAATATAACTCCTGGATTTACAATAACAACAGGAACACCCTCTTGTGAAGCGCGCCAAACTTCCATCTCTGCAGCATATTTTGTGAGTGCATATCCGTAGCTCACTTTCCCCATATTCCATTCGTTATTTTCATCCATCATTTTGCCTGAAACCGATTTTTCTATGGTCGCAATTGAACTTACGAAGCACAATTTTTCAACCCTGTTCTCAATACAAAAATTCACAATATTGGAAGTGCCATCAATATTGATTAAATGCATGGCCTTATAATCTTTTGAATTAAAAGAAACCAATGCTGCACAATGATAAACTTTCGTCACATTTTTAAAAGCTTCTTCCAACGAAATAATATCAGTAATATCAGCTTCTACCCATTCAATTTTTTGAAAAAGCAACTCATAATCCTTAGAAAAATATTTAAATACATTTTTTACAGCAAGTAAATTGCTGCTTTTTTTGTGAATTGCTTTTATTGCATCATTTTCCAATGAAAGATGGTACAACAAATGAGAACCCACCAAACCTGTTCCTCCAGTTACTAAAATCATAAGACGAAAGTATAAAAAATGTTTGTTTCTATCACGCAAACATCGCTTTAAAAAACCAATCTCTAAACGTCGTTACTAACAAGTAAAATTTTATCTTTGCTGAAATTTAAAAATTTGATGATGAATTTTGTTGAAGAACTGCGTTGGAGAGGTATGTTACACGATATAATGCCTGAAACCGAAGAATATTTACTGAAAAATAAAACAACTGGGTATATTGGATTTGACCCAACGGCCGATTCCTTGCATATTGGGCATTTGGTGCCTATCATTTTGTTGATGCATTTTCAGCGAGCTGGTCATAATCCGATCGCTTTGGTTGGTGGCGCCACCGGAATGGTGGGCGATCCTTCAGGGAAATCGGAAGAACGCAATTTGTTGGATGAGGAAACTTTGGCCAAAAATGTTGCAGGTGTAAAAGCACAATTGGCGCGTTTTCTAGATTTCGACAGCACCACTGAAAATGCCGCGCAATTGGTGAATAATTACGATTGGATGAAAGAAATTTCATTGATTGAGTTTGTTCGTGATATTGGAAAACACATTACCGTAAATTATATGATGGCAAAAGATTCGGTAAAAAAACGCCTAGATTCCGATTCTCAAACCGGGATGAGTTTTACCGAATTTACCTACCAATTATTTCAGGGCTACGATTTTTACCATTTATACAAAGAAAAAGACTGTAAACTTCAAATGGGTGGTTCCGACCAATGGGGAAATATTACCACGGGAACGGAGTTAGTCAGAAGAAAAGCACAAGGAAAAGCATATGCTTTAACCTGTAAATTAATTACCAAGGCCGATGGCACAAAATTTGGCAAAACTGCCGGCGGAAACGTTTGGCTGGACGCTAACCGAAGCTCGCCTTATAAATATTACCAATATTGGTTAAACTGTTCTGATGAAGATGCTGAAGATTATATTAAAATTTTTACTTTTTTAGACAAAGAAACTATTGAAACTTTAATTGCTGAACACCAAAAAACACCACATTTACGTGTTCTTCAAAAGAAAATTGGCGAAGAAGTCACTGTAATGACACATGGAAAAGAGGCCTATGAAAATGCTATTAAAGCTTCCAATATTCTGTTTGGAAACTCTACTGCCGATGATTTAAAAGCACTGGATGAACAAACATTTTTAGATGTTTTTGAAGGTGTTCCCCAAGCTGAAATTGAACGTTCAGTTATTGAAAACGAATTGGGAATTGTGGCTGCTTTTGCCGATTATGGTTTTCTGAAATCGAATGGTGAAGTGCGCAGGGCTTTAAGCGAAAATTCAATTTCTGTAAACAAAGAAAAGGTAAACGAAGATTTTGTGATCAGTACAAATGATTTAATTGCCGATAAATTTGTATTGCTGCAACGAGGTAAAAAGACCTATTTTTTGTTGAAAGTGGCATAACAAGTTGTATTTAGCAATGTAGAGTTGTTTTAAAATTAAATTGTGGAAACCGTCTAAAGTCAATTTAGGCGGTTTTTTCATTTATCATTGACAAAGTCTGTATATTTGAAATTAAAATTGTTAAAAATACTATGAAAACATATGTGATATTCAACCATCTGTCTAAACTAAAATCAAATCCGCCTCCGCCGGAGAGGAATTTAGTTTTCGTTACTTATGACATCACCATTAAATTACAGCCTCTGATATCAGAATCATCAAACCTGCCCAAAACTTCAAATGTTCCGTTGGGATATGCTTTCCCCAAATCTTGCGTGGCAATAAACGAACAGGAATTGATATTTGCCAAATCTATAATATTGATTCCTCCCGACTTTCCTTCTTCCAAAATGGTTAAAGCATCTTCTGTATCTCGTGTAATAATTTTCATCCAGGGCGGACATTCAAAAATACCCTGTCCTTTTGAATAGGCCTGGCTCAATAATTCGGTCATTCCGTATTCCGAATGTATGTTTTCAAGGCCAAAACCTTCACACAATATTTGATGTAATTCCTCTCGAATCAATTCTTTTCTTCGGCCTTTCATGCCGCCTGTTTCCATCACAATGGTGTTTTTTAGCTGAAACTTATGTTTTTCGACCAAATCCAACAATGCAAAAGAAACACCAATAAGCAGTATTTTTTCTTCCTTTTTATCCAATTCAATCAAATTATTGGCTAATTCATCCAAATTATTCAGATAAAAGCCACTTTTTTTATTTTTTGACTTCTGAATAAAATCGTTAACCATATAAATTAACGAAGAACCATTCCGATCCAAATAAGAAGGCAGCAAAGCCAAAACGGTATAATCTTGAATAGCCCCATAAAAATACTCAAATCCTTTGGTGAAACTTTCTTCATAAAGGTCCAAATCAGTAACAAAATGCTTGCTTTGTTCATTTCCGGTTGTACCACTGCTTAAAAAAACACTTTGAACAACTGAATTTGAAGACAAAATCTTGTGCGATTTAAAAAACTGTATGGGTAAAAAAGGAATTTCCTCAATTTTTTTAACGGTATGAGCATCAATATGTATATGGGTTAAAAAATCTTTATAAACCACATTGTTTTTGGCCTGAAATTGAAATATCTCAAGCGCCATTTTATCAAATTCATTGTTGCTATGAAGGTTAAAAATGCTATTTCTTTTCATAAAAATTGGGAAACATCACAAAAGTAGTGTAAATTTACGCAACCTATTATCTTTTTAGGTATCTTATTAACAATTAAAATACTCGTATTTGGGTTTAGATGAACTCATAAAACAGTGTGCAAACAACGATCGAAAGGCACAAAAGGAAATTTATCAGCTTTTTGCAGGTAAGCTATTTTCTATATGCCTTAAATATTCGAAAAACAAACAAGAAGCACAAGATAATTTTCAAGATGGCTTTATTGTCATTTTCGACAAAATTGGGCAGTTTAACTTTAAAGGATCGTTTGAAGGCTGGTTAAAGCGAGTAATGGTTAACACAGTTTTACTAAAATACAGAAAGAAAAACGTGTTAAATATTGTGACGGAAGATATTCCTGATGAGGTGATTGTTGATGTTGATGATGATGAAATTTCTTTAGATTTTTTACTAAATCTAATCAATGAATTGCCCGATAGGTATCGATTGGTTTTTAACCTGTATGCACTGGATGGGTATTCTCATAAAGAAATTTCAGAAATGATGCAAATTGCTGAAGGCACTTCAAAATCAAATCTAGCCAGGGCAAGAGCCATTTTAAAACAAAAAATAGAAATTCATCAAAAAGCACAACAGTCTATTTAAATTAAAAAATAGTAGTGAAAAATTTAAAAAATATCGACAGATTATTCCAAGAGAATTTAAAAGACTTTGAGGTTTCCCCACCTTCCGAAGCTTGGGATACTATTGAGAATCGGTTAATTCCCAGAACAAAAAAAAGAGGAACTCCATTTTGGCTTAAACTTTCAAGTATTGCGGCAATATTTGCATTGCTTTTTAGTGTTGGAACTATTTATTTTCTTCCTAAAAATTCCATTTCCAACAAATTCCATTTAAAAACGACCAACAAAGAAATTTTAAACCAAAAAGATTCTTCAACATCAATTACTGTTGAGGAGAAATTAAAAGAAATGCAAAAAGCAGTGACTGCTTTAAGTAAGGAACTAGCTGAAATAGAATATAATAACAACTTTACAACAAAAGTTGAGAAGAAACAACAAGAACAAACTGCTTCAACACAAGAATCAGAAAATAAATTTTTGTTTAAAGACGCTAAAAACTTACCTCTATCTAAATTCACAGACAAAGAAGTTCCAAAAAGAGAAATTACAGAAAGTAAATTTACGGTAGCCACTATTTTCGCACCCATTTATTTCAGTTCGTTTGGTGGCGGTTCGGGAATTGCTTCACAGTTTAAAAACAATCCATCTTCGGGAAACTCATCTTATTCCTATGGTGTAAAAGTCGCCTACCAACTCTCAAACAAGTTCAGCTTGCAATCTGGTGTTAACTTAGTAAATTTAGGTTTGACAACAAATAACGTTTTTGTTACTCCTGGCGTTGCCGTTGTGGGTTTTTCGAATTTATCTGCAAACCCAATACTGGCAAGAAGTGCAGATATTTCAGCAAATAAAGATAAATTATTAAATTCTGAAGATAATTCAAGCGGAAGCTTGAACCAGGTTTTTGGGTATGTGGAAATTCCAGTTGAAGTAAAATACAATGTCACCGACGGAAAATTCGGAATCAATTTGGTGGGTGGATTTAGCACCCTGCTTTTAAACAAGGATGAGGTATTTGTTGAAACTAACAGCTTTTCCCAAAGCTTAGGGTCATCAAACAATTTACGACCTGTGAATTTTAGCGGTAATATTGGATTGGATATCGATTATTCGCTTTATAAAAATTTATTCATCAACGTTTCCCCAATGTTCAAAGTACAAACAAGCACATTTTCTAAAAACTCCGGAAGCATTCAGCCTTATTACTTGGGAGTTTATACAGGTTTAAATTATAAGTTTTAGTTGGTTTATTTATTTGGTTGGTTACCAAATATTGAATGAGGATGGCTGTTTCAAATTTGAAACGGCTTTCTTTCTTTTAAAAATCCTTTAATCACATTCATTCAAATAATATTTTGAGCTTGCCTTCCTTTTTGGTGGGCCTGCCCTCCTTTTTGGTGGGCGTTACCCCGCCGAAAAGGCGGGGTCGCGCCTTCACTACTCGCTTTTTTTTGTGAAAAACAAAAAAAGAGCTCAAACAGACCGTTCAGTCGCTAACGCATTTAACTTATCATAAAAAACCTACTCTCAGCTGGTGGGTAAATACTGAATTATTTTGAATATTTAAAAAATTCGGAGGTATTATTCGTATTTTTGTAAAATATTAAATTAAAAAAGAAATCTTCTTATGGAAATTACAGTAATAGAAAAATCAATTCAAAAAACCTTAGACAAACTAGGCGTTAAAGCGTTAAATAACGGAACTTCAACAGGCTCAAATTTCTTTGGAGTTGGTGAAGTTATAGAATCCTATTCTCCTGTAAACGGCAAGCTTATTGGAAAAGTAACCACAACCACAAAAGACGATTTTGAAAAAGTGATGGAATCTGCACAAGCAGCTTTTACAAGTTGGAGAATTAAACCGGCACCGCAACGCGGCGAAATTGTTCGTCAGTTTGGCGAAAAACTTCGTGAACTAAAACAACCTTTAGGCGAATTGGTTTCTTATGAAATGGGAAAATCTTTGCAAGAAGGTTTGGGAGAAGTTCAGGAAATGATAGACATTTGCGACTTCGCGGTTGGATTGTCAAGACAACTGCACGGTTTTACCATGCATTCTGAACGACCAGGACACAGAATGTACGATCAATATCACTCCCTAGGGATTGTAGGAATTATTTCAGCATTTAACTTTCCTGTGGCCGTTTGGGCTTGGAATACTGCACTGGCTTGGATTGCCGGTGACGTTTGCATTTGGAAAGCCTCAGAAAAAGCACCATTATGCAGTATTGCCTGTCAAAATATAATTGCAGGCGTTTTAAAAGAAAATAAATTACCCGAAGGTATTTCTTGTATCATCAATGGCGATTACAAAGTTGGCGAATATATGTCTACCGACAAACGTATACCATTAATTTCAGCAACAGGATCCATAAGAATGGGTAAAATTGTGGCAAAAACTGTTGCAGAACGTTTAGGAAGATCTTTATTGGAATTAGGAGGTAACAACGCCATTATTATCACGCCAAGTGCAGACATTAAAATGACCATTATTGGCGCTGTATTTGGCGCTGTGGGAACTGCAGGACAACGTTGCACCTCTACACGAAGGTTGATTATTCACGAATCTATGTATGATCAGGTGAAAAATGCCTTGGTAAAAGCCTACAAACAATTGCGTATTGGAAATCCATTAGATGAAAACAACCACGTTGGGCCATTAATTGATAAAGATGCTGTTAAAATGTATGAAAACGCCTTGGCAGAAGCGGTTAAAGAAGGCGGAAAAATTATTGTTGAAGGTGGCGTTTTAACCGGAAAAGGTTATGAAAGCGGCTGTTATGTAAAACCAGCAATTGTTGAAGCCGAAAATCATTTTGAAATTGTGCAACATGAAACGTTTGCACCAATTTTATACTTAATAAAATATTCTGGAGAACTTAAAAATGCCCTTGCATTGCAGAATGGCGTTGTACAAGGACTTTCATCTGCAATAATGACCAACAATTTACGAGAAGCAGAATTGTTCTTATCCGTTCAAGGTTCAGATTGTGGTATCGCAAACGTGAATATTGGCACTTCAGGTGCTGAGATTGGTGGTGCTTTTGGCGGAGAAAAAGAAACTGGCGGCGGAAGAGAATCTGGTTCAGATGCCTGGAAAGTTTATATGAGACGTCAAACAAACACCATTAATTATACTACAGAGTTGCCGTTGGCACAGGGCATAAAGTTTGATTTAGACTAAGATTAGGCTAATAATAAACCTATAAAAAAAGTTCTTAAAATCCAATTTATCGGGTTTTAAGAACTTTTTATTTTTTATGGAAACAGAGGCTAAAACGAATAAAGCAATCCAATTCCCAAGGTTTGTTTTATTTGTATTTTTGGCCCTACAGGAACCAATATTCCATCATTGTTTTTGTCTTCTTTACGCTTAACATCATCATCATATAGAAAATGGGATCCCACATTGGCTGTTACATGTTTGTTAATGGTCATATCAAAATTAACTTCCCAGTTAACATCCACATTGCCATATTTGTTTAAATAATCGGAATATAAAGTCAATTTATTAATCATTTTTATATTTTCCATCACTGCAGTTTTCCATTCACTAGAAACATAGGTTCCAATTTCAACTTTTAAATTTTCACCTTCAGTCACCAAATTACCCAAATCATCATAAACAGCTGGTTCAACACCAAAAGCGCCTTCATTTGCCAAAACTTGGTTGTAAACAAAAGTCATTTTATTGGTAATTGGCGAAATATATATTTTAAGCTTGTTTTCCTTTGAAAAATATTCAGATCCAACACCCAAAAAATTGTAGGCAGGGGAAAAGAATTTTGAAATGGGCTTGTCTTTATTTGGATATTTATAACCATTGGTAAATTGCGTCTTAAAATTAAATTTTGCCGAATAATACCATTTTGAAGTAATGTCTTTTCTATAACCAAAAGTTGAATTTAACTCTACCAGGTCTTCTGTTTTTCGCCATTCCCTTTTTTCTTCTTTATTTAGGCCGTAGTTGGCTTTCAATTCATTTTGCCAAACGGTATGATTGTTTTTATAATCTCTTTTTATGTTAATTTTCGCGATTCCAGAAATAGAATTATTCCCTCCGGCACTCCAATTAACAAAAGAATTTTGCGTAAAAATCAACTTAAAATTATTGGTTTCCTCCCAATGGGTAACTGGGGGTAAATCGATGGCCAAAGTGTCTTTTGAAGTGGAGGCTATTGTGTTAAAAGTGTAAAGGATTGTAAAAAAAAGGAAAAAATTAAATCGCATTATAATAAATATTAGGGGCTAAAAAATATCTTCGGCAAAGAAACACAAAATATTTTTTCTATAAAAGTTTCAACAGGAATTCCTTTATCTTTTCTTTGGATAAATGAATGTTTTCAAACAATTCATCCACTTTTCCGTGTTCAATAAAATGATCCGGAATCCCTATATGTTTAACGATTTTGTTGGTATAATTATTGTTTGAGGCAAATTCTAAAATAGCACTTCCAAAGCCGCCTATAATTGTGCCGTCTTCAATAGTGACAATGGTTTCAAACTTTTTAAAAATCTGATGCAATAAATCTTCATCCAATGGTTTTACAAAACGCATTGAATAATGTGCCACCTTATTTTTTGGCAATTCGGGTTGAAGTTCAATCAATTTATTTCCGATAGTGCCAATGCTTAACACCGCAATTTTTGAACCTTCTGAAATACGACTGCCTTTTCCAATTTCAATTTTATCAAAAGGCTGTTTCCAATCAATACGCGTTCCTTGTCCGCGAGGATAGCGAATCGCCAACGGAAAATCGATGCCCAATTGCGCGGTGTACATGATGTTCCGCAATTCAATTTCATTTAAAGGCGCAAAAATGACCATGTTAGGAATGCAGCGTAAATAGGCCATATCAAACACACCGTGATGCGTTGCGCCATCTTCACCCACAATTCCCGCGCGATCTATGCAAAAAATTACAGGCAATTTTTGGATTGCTACATCGTGAATAATTTGGTCATAGGCGCGTTGCAAAAATGTGGAATAAATGGCACAAAAAGGAATCAGTCCCTGCGTTGCCATTCCGGCAGCCAAAGTTACTGCATGTTGTTCAGCAATGCCAACGTCAAAAGCCCTTTCAGGCATTTCATCAATCATTAATTTTAATGAACTTCCTGTGGGCATTGCAGGTGTAATTCCCACAATTTTTGGATTAATTTTTGCCAGTTCAACAATGGTTTCCCCAAAAACATCCTGATATTTTGGCGGTTGCGGAATATTATTTTTTGCCGGCAATTCTCCGGTTATTTTATCGAATTTCCCTGGCGCATGATAAGTTACCTGATCATTTTCAGCTTGTTGTAGCCCTTTTCCTTTTGTGGTGATAATATGCAAAAACTTAGGACCTTTAATAGATTTTAAGCGCTCCAGCTCTGTGATAATTTGGTCGACATTATGTCCGTCTATGGGTCCAGAATAATTGAAATTCAACGCCTCAATAATGTTGTTTTTACGAACTTTTTTACCTGCTTTCACATCGGTAAAATATTTTTTGAGAGCACCAACACTTGGGTCAATTCCCATTGCATTGTCATTTAAAATAATCAGCAAATTGGCATCGGTAACTCCTGCATGGTTCAATCCTTCAAAAGCCATTCCGCTGGCAATGGAAGCGTCACCAACAACGGCGATATGCTGTTTTTGAAAATCTCCTTTCAATTTTGAGGCAAGCGCCATTCCCAAAGCCGCAGAAATTGCGGTAGAAGAATGCCCAGTTCCAAAAGCATCATAAATGCTTTCGCTACGTTTTGGAAAACCTGAAATTCCGCCCAGTTGTCGATTTGTTTGAAAAATATCCCTGCGCCCGGTCAATATTTTATGTCCGTATGCCTGATGCCCAACATCCCAAATCAGTAAATCGTTTGGTGTATCAAATACATAATGCAGCGCAATGGTCAATTCCACCACGCCCAAACTAGCGCCTAAATGTCCTTCTTTGGCAGCAACAATATCAATAATAAATTCGCGCAGTTCTTTGGCAACTGTTTTAAGTTGATTTTTGGCCAGCTTCCGCAGGTCTTTAGGATCGTTGATATGTGTTAATAAATTTGTTTTCACCACTACAAAACTAAGCTATTTAAATTGTTCATTGAATTAAAAATAATTACTTTTGATGCATGATGGATCCATTTGACGACACTTATTTTATGAAACGCGCTTTGCAGGAAGCAGAAATGGCTTTAGACAAAAATGAAGTTCCTATTGGCGCGGTGATTGTGATGAACAACCAAATTATTGCCAGAGCACATAATTTAACTGAAACGTTGAATGATGTTACAGCGCACGCCGAAATGCAGGCTTTTACTGCCGCCGCCGATTTTTTAGGTGGTAAATACCTAAAAGAGTGCACCTTGTATGTTACTTTGGAACCTTGCCAAATGTGTGCCGGCGCCAGTTATTGGACACAAATAGGCAGAATTGTATACGGTGCTACTGAAGATAAAAGAGGTTTTTTGGTAATGAAGACCACCTTACACCCAAAAACCGTGGTTGTTGGCGGTGTGTTGGAAGAAGAGTGCAGCAAACTTTTAAAACGATTTTTTATTGAAAAGCGAAATTTAAATTGATCAATACAAATTTCTTTCGCTTTTACTTCGCTCTTCAAGATCTTTTCTGAATTTGTCAAAGGTAAAATCGCTTAAATTTTTGTTTTTGTACCGATGGTATATAAACAAAGGCATTAAAATAAAAGCGACCATCAAAACGCCAAGTCCAATCACGATATCTCCGTTGGTATCACCGATATTTTTCAAATAAAAACCCGACACCAGCATTCCTAAAGTAAGTGCCAAAACAAAAATGATTACATATTTCATTGGTTATATTGTATAATTATTGTGCGTAAAACTACAAAATATCACAGATTTATTGAATCTTTAAATCATAAATATCTAGGGCTCTTTAATCCCATTTTCACTTTTGTCCTTATCTTGCGTTGAACATAAGTTAGATACAAAAATGGAAGTCATAGAAAATAAAAAAATAGTTATTGCACATCGAGGTGCTTCGGGTTATTTGCCAGAACATACCTTGCCTTCAAAAGCAATGGCGTATGCGATGGGTGCCGATTATTTGGAGCAGGATATTGTGTTAAGCAAAGACAATGTTCCCATTGTGATTCACGATATTCATTTGGATACGGTTACCGATGTTGACAAAAAGTTTCCGAATAGGAAAAGAATTGACGGTCGATTTTATGTGATCGATTTCACTTTTGAGGAATTGAAACAATTAAACGTTTCGGAAAGGTTTGATCCAGCAACCAATAACCCTGTTTTTCCAAATCGGTTTCCAATATTTACATCAACATTCAAATTACATTCTTTGCAGGAAGAAATAGAATTAATTCAAGGGTTAAACAAAAGCACCGGAAAAGATATTGGCATTTATCCTGAAATTAAGGAACCTGTGTTTCACCAAAAAGAAGGAAAGGATATTTCAAAAATAGTGTTGGATGTGCTGTCTATTTACGGTTATAAAACCAAAAAAGACAACTGTATTTTACAATGTTTTGATGCTGATGAATTAAAAAGAATCAGAAATGAATTTAAAAGTGACCTCTTTTTGGTGCAATTGATCGAATTTAAAATTGATGAAAAATTGGAAGAAATAGCCAATTATGCCGATGGCATCGGACCTTGGTACCCTCAAATTATTAAAGGAAAAGACAAAAACGGGAAATGGCAAATTTCTGGTTTGGTTGAAAAAGCGCATAAATACAACTTGAAAGTCCACGCCTATACTTTCAGATCCGATAAATTGGGAGATTTTGAAACTTTTGAAGCCTTGTTGCAAGTTGCTTTATACGAGGCAGATGTTGACGGTATTTTTACCGATTTTCCTGATACGGCGGTTGATTTTATAAATAAGAGGGACTAAAACTCATGTTTTCATCATTTTTAATATCGATTTTAATAATTCTTTTTCTTATTTATTTTTATCATAGCATGAGTATTCTATGATAAAAAGGAAGAAAAAATTATAAAAAAACTTCGAACCAAAAAATTTAACCGCGAATTCCGCAAATAAAACCGCAAGGCACGCTAAAAAGTTTTAAGTCTTTTAAATTCTAATTTCATAAATCATCTTGCATATTCTATGATAAAAAGCAAGTAAAATATTAAAAACCAAATCCAGAATCTAAAGATTTCTTCTTCTAAAATCGTAAATCTTAATCCCGAGCTATCGGGACGTAAATCAATTTGCGTAAGTGATGGCAGTGGAAAGCCCACAGACACGCTTTTGGGCGTGGCGAGGACTTGCAACGAACAGCACGACCCACTGCCTTTTCGGCGGGGGGGGACGCCCAAAATGTTAAAATATAAACCTGAAAACTAAGAAGTTACATCGATTAATTTTCTTCGGTAGGCGGTAAGCAAGCGCGATTTGGAGATAAACCCAAAGTATTTTCCATCTTTAAGCACCACTAAATTCCACGCGCCACATCTTTTAAACTTGTTCAAAATTTCTTCGGCAGAGTCTTTTTGGTAATAAATAATATCCGATCCGGCGTGCATTAAACTTTCAACTTTCACTGTTTCATACAGCTCTTTGTCGAACATAATGCCTCTAATGTCGTTGATGGTGAGTATTCCTAAAAATTCATTTTCGTTATTTAATACGGGAAAATGGTTGCGAGTTGATTTTGCGACTGCATTATTTACAACATGTCCTAAGGTCATTTCAGGATGAAGCAGTACAAAATCGGTTTCAATTAATTTATCCAAATCGAGCATCATCAAAACATTTTTATCCTTATCATGTGTCATGAGCTGCCCTTTTTTAGCCAATTCAGATGCGTAAATATTGTGCGGAATATATTTTTTTGAAAAGATAAAAGAAATTGAGGCAACAATCATTAGCGGAACAAAAAGCTCATAGCCACCAGTAATTTCGGCAATTAAGAATATGGCCGTTAAAGGCGCTTGTAAAACTCCTGCCATTAAACCCGCCATGCCAACCATAGCGAAATTGGTTAAGGATAGTTGGTGGTTAAAAAAGTTGGTAGCATTTACAATTAAGGCAAATACATAACCTGCAATACTCCCTGTAAAAAGGGTTGGCCCAAAAATACCGCCAATACCGCCGGCTCCGAAAGTGACTGAAGCTGCAACAATTTTAAAAGCGATTAAACCAATTAAAAATAGTGCGATTACCCAGGTATTGTCTGTAAGCGCTTGAAATATATTGTTACCCACAACTTCAATAATATTTCCTCGTAAAACATTGTTTATGGTTTCGTAACCTTCCCCATAAAGTGGCGGAACCAAATAAACTATAATCCCCAATGAGAGTCCACCAATGAGCATTTTCAAATAGGGATTTTCAAATTTTTTGAAAAAATTACCAATTCCAAAATACACTTTGCTGAAATAAATGGAAGTCATTGCTGATGCAACTCCTAAAACCACAAAAAATAAAGTGTCATTGAACACAAATTTATCTTCCAAATTAAAATGAAGTAAAACATCATCTCCCAGGAAAAAATATGAAGTAAGTATCGCGGTAATAGATGCCAAAAGCAAAGGAATCATAGAAGCTAGTGTCAATTCCAAACTAAATATTTCAACCGCAAAAACAATTGCCGCCATAGGTGCTTTAAAAATAGAAGACATTGCGCCGGCAGCGGCAGCACCAATAAGTAATGTTCTTGTTGCTTGGTTAAAATGAAAAGCTCGTGCAAAATTAGATCCAATGGCAGCTCCTGTTGCAACCGTTGGTCCCTCTAAACCAACGGATCCACCAAAACCAACTGTTAAAGGCGCCGTAATTAAAGATGCCCACATTTGGTGTTTCGGCATAATGCCCTTTTGTTTTGAAATGGCGTACAAGGTGGAAGGAATTCCATGTCCAACTTTTTTACGTACCACATATTTTATGAACAGCAATACCAGTAAAAATCCGATAATTGGGAAGATAAAATAAAATGCCTGATGGACTTGCTTAATAAACCCACCTTCCAATAAATTTTGGATAAAATGGGTTAAGTTTTTTAAAACGACAGCACCCAATCCTGCCAACAATCCAATTATGGCACTGGCAATATTGGTGAATTGCTTGTTAGAAATATATTGGTATCTCCATTTTAAAAATTTAACAAATAATTTTTTTGAATTAACTTGCATTTTATCTTAGTCAAAAAACGAAATGCAAAAGTATTAAAAATATGGAGATTAGGGAGTACGATTTGGGCATTTTTTGCAAAACTTCTTGCTTTTGTTCTTGAATTTTTCACAGCATTTTTCATTTATTTCAGTGTGCGGCTTCTTTTTGGTTGAAGTGCTCCAATCAAAATCGTAATTAAAAATACCTGAATTTTTAGTTGATATCAAAATGCTTATTTAGAATGATTTTAAACAAAGGTACAAATACTTTGAAAACCTGTATCAAAATCCTTGTTAAATTTTATTGAGGTAATGGGTTAACCAAGAAAGGCGTAGAGGAGTTCTATTGATTAAATTGCCGATGAAATATCAGTATTTACTTTGAAGCTTTTAATTTTTGCTTAGCAGAAAGCGAATTTCCAGCAAAAACAGCAACATTTCATGATTCAAGAATTTCATGAGCTAACTGTTAAGATTTCTAGATATAAGCTCTTAAAAAAATATAATTTATTAAGTATCTTGCACAAAATATTTTACTATGGGAATGAACTGGAGTCAACTATTATCTCTCAAGAGATTTGGCGATACACAAATAAGGTCTCGCAAAGCCCAAGATGAAACCCGTTTGGGCTTTGAAGTGGATTACGACCGAATTATTTTTTCTGATTCCTTCAGAAGTTTGCAGGATAAAACGCAGGTTGTACCACTTTCTAAAACCGATTTTGTGCATACTCGGCTCACCCACAGTTTGGAAGTTAGTGTTGTTGCACGTTCTTTAGGCCGAAAAGTTGGAGAACAGGTGCTTAAAAATCATCCGGAGTTGGTCGAATTAGGTTATACCATGAACGATTTTGGTGCTATTGTTGCCACGGCAGCTTTGGCGCATGATATTGGAAATCCGCCTTTTGGTCATAGTGGTGAAAAAGCTATTGGAGAATATTTTAAACATGGAAACGGTAAACAATATGAGGCCCATCTTACCAAAAAACAGTGGCAAGATTTTGTTGATTTTGAAGGAAACGCCAACGGTTTCAGAATTCTAACAGAAAGTAAAGCAGGTATGGAAGGTGGTTTGCGGTTGTCTTATGCCACCTTGGGCACTTTTATAAAATATCCAAAAGAGTCTTTGCCCCAAAAACCAACAACACATGTGGCCGATAAAAAATATGGCATTTTCCAGTCGGAAGTTCCTTGTTTTGAAGATGTAGCCCAGGAATTGGGACTTGCTTCAAAAAGTGAAAATTTAAGTTATCACAGGCATCCTTTAGCTTATTTGGTTGAAGCTGCCGACGATATTTGTTATACGATTATCGATTTTGAAGATGGCATAAATTTGGGTTTGATTGAGGAAGATTTTGCACTTGAATATTTGATAAAATTGGTAAGAAACACCATTGACTCCAAAAAATACCATCAGCTGCAATTTAAAAAAGACCGTTTAAGTTACCTCCGCGCCTTGGCCATAGGAAATTTAATAAATGAGGCGGCCAATGTTTTTTTAAAACAGGAAAAAGCTATTTTAAAAGGCGAATACCAGCACTCTTTATTGGACAAATGCACTTATGAAGCTCAAATAAATGACATCATTAAACTTAGTGTTGAAAAAATCTACAAAAGCAGGGAAGTTATTGAAAAAGAATTGGTTGGTTATAATGTAATTGCCACTTTACTGGATGTTTTTGTTTCGGCAAGCAACCGAAAATATGAAAATACATTGACAAATTACGACAAATTAATTTTGAATTTACTGCCCGAAAGTATTCAAGAACCGAATGAATCCTTGTATTTAAGGGTTTTATCGATTTGTGGTTTTGTGGCAAGTTTAACCGATGGCTATGCGCTGGAATTATTTAAAAAACTAAAGGGTTAATTTAGCATAATTGTTTTATCCGATAAAAGGAGCGCTAGCTTTATCGATACTTCACTTTTCTAAGAATTCTGACAGCTTCTTTATATTTGATATATCCGGTTTTGTCTTCTAAATTTCTAAGCAACAATTCTGATTCTTTCAGCCTGATAAAAGCATTCGGGATTTTATTTAATACGCAAATCAAATAATAAGTTGGTATTTCGTGTACATCTTCCAATTCACTTTCTGCAAGTGGCAAGTTCTTCTTTAATTTTTCTAAAATCGCATTGCAATTGTTAAACACATGGCGCAATAATTTTTTATCAAATTGTGGCGGTTCAAATAACAACTCGCTCACAATATTATATTTTCCATTTTCCTTAAAATGCATCACAGTTTTTTCCAGCGGATAATAATCGAAAGATTTTTTAAGTCCTAAATACACATACTCCGTAATTCTAAAGGAATTTTTATCAAATTCTATTTTCACCTCATCCAAAGCAGAATAAAACAGCCGCACCTGCTCATTAATCAGCTCGATATCCACGCGTGAATAAAAAGTTTCACCCTTCACCACTCTTTTTTTACCAGCCCAACATAGCACAATTTGTTCATTAAAAACCTTATAGGTTGGGTGATAGGCTTTTTTATGTCGATTCATAAAATCAAAAACCCCATCTAAAGTCAGTTGAATATTGCTACTGGCATTTTTCTCTATCGCTTCAACAATGGCTTTGTTGGATTCTGTGATTTCAAAGGTTTTTAATGTTGATAAAGAGTTGCTTCCTCGCCTGTAAAAAATGGTACCGTTAACATATTTCCAAATATTTTTATTAAGTGAAGCTATTTTTTTTGAAGGATGAATGGTAACCAAACCCACAACTTTGTGTTTTGGCAATCGTGGAAAAGGGATGTTTTCATATTGAATTTTTGGCGGATTGTTAAAATAAGAATTCATTAAATTTTGAATCTTGCTATCGTCAAAAAAATCGACACCTTCAATTTTATCGAACTCATCATCAACACCAATAACAATGTAGGAATTGTTTTCGAGATTTGAATTCGCCAAGGCACAAACGATTTTTAAAAATTTCGCCTTTCCTTCTTTATGTTCCAATGAAATTTTAAGCTTCTTGTCATAAAAGCTATTTTCATCGTTATGGGCCAACAAATTTTTTATTAAAAGTCGCTTGTTAATCATGGCATTTACCTCATACTCGATTCATAATAGTGGCGCTTGCCTGCGCCGTTGGATACACGATTAAATCTTCAATATTAACGTGATAAGGCCGTGTTACCACAAAGTAAATTATATCGGCTATGTCTTCCGGTTGCAAGGCTCTAAATCCTTTATAAACATTTTTTGCTTTTTCTTTGTCGCCTTTAAATCGAACTTCAGAAAACTCCGTTTCCACAGCACCTGGATGAATAGCAGAAACCCTAATATGGTGTTTATTCAAATCTATACGCATGGCTTTATTTAAAGCATTTACGGCATATTTTGAAGCACAATAAACATTTCCATTAGGATACACTTCTTTGCCCGCAATTGAGCCTATATTTACTACAAAGCCCTCATTTCTTTCCACCATTTGGGGAAGTATTGCTCTTGAAACATACAACAATCCTTTCACATTGATATCAAGCATGGCATCCCAATCATCCATATTTCCTTCCTGAATGGTACTTAAGCCATGTGCATTTCCGGCATTATTAATTAAAATATCGATATGTTGAAATTCTTTTGGAAGTGATGCGATTGAATTAAAAACTTCATCTTTATTGCTAACATCAAATTGTAAGGTAGTAACATCTGTCAATTTACCTAATTCTGATTTGATTTCAGTAAGTCGATCTCCGCGTCGGCCGCATAAGATTAATCGTATTTTGTTTTGTGCAAAAAGTTGCGCGGTTGCTTTTCCTATTCCTGAGGTGGCTCCGGTAATAAATGCTGTTTTATGATTCATTTGAATTGTTTTTTTCAAAATATAAAGGTACAAAAAAAAGCCGCCCCGATGAGGGAGCGGCTAACTCAATTGGTTATAAATAACCAACCAAAAATCAACTAACCAAACTTTATTTTAAATTTCTTCTAATTTCTGTTTTTCTAAATACTTTTGTTCTTGCTCTTCCTTCATCTCCTGTGGCGCTTTTTGCCAAACTTGAACTTGGTTTTAAGTACTGTATATATCCTCTTCCGGTAAACTCGTATGTTGTGCCAGAAGCCAAATGATACAAACTTATCTTCCCATCATTAATAACGGTTAACTCAAACTTTTCAATATCCGAATTGTCATAATCTAATGTTAAAATTTTCAGATTGTCATATCCGTGAACGTTGGCTACCGCATAGTCTCCTACATAATCCCAATATACGTTAGCAATAGGTGTGCCAACATTATCTTTAGAAGAATAAAATGTTGTTAAATTTTCTGGGGTAAACTGTAAAAAATTTTCATAATCAAAAGGATTTACAGCTCCGGCAGCACTTGTATAGGTATTTTCCCAAGCGCTATATTCCTGTAGAAAATATTCAATATTGTCATAAAAAACTTGGTCGTAATCAAAATTAAATTTTTGGTAGCCCAATAAATTATAGGTAACATTGTTGTAGTTATCCCTTAGTTTTATATTATTTACCGACAATTGAATGACATCAAAATTGTAAAACCCATCTAAGTTATGATCTATTTTTAAGCGGCCGTCAAAGGTGTCGTAAAATCCGATTTGAATGCCATAACCATTTCCAGCAGTTCCAATTCCCACCAAATTGTTATTGGCATATAATTTCCCGTTTATAAATGAAATGGTAAAGGCTTTTGATAAAAATGGCACATCTCCGGTTCCGGTTGTGTTATTATAATCTATGTACCACAAATCATTTGCCGTAACAACTTCTTCAAGTGAAACATAATATGGTTCATCAATGGTATTGTCAACAATACAGGAAGTGAACGACATTCCGATAAGCAACGTTCCTAAAAGTAATTTTATAGCCCTCATAATTATTTTGTTTTTAACGTTATTTACTGAAATTCAAATTCTATGCCAAATAAAAATTAAGTACTTTTATGATGTTTTAAATCGTCTAAATTTTAGTGTTTTAGTATGAAAATTAAGTGGGGAATTATTGGATTGGGAAAAATAGCACAAAAGTTTGTTAAGGACCTTTTGCTCTTGGATACTGTTGAACTTGAAGCAGTGGCTTCGAGAGATTTAGAGAAAGCTAAAACGTTTGCAGCAACATATGATGCAAAAAAGTTTTATGGCTCGTATGAAGCTTTGTTATTGAATAAATCTGTTGATATAGTTTACATTGCAACACCACACAATAGCCACGCGCAACTTGCCATTTTAGCTTTGGAACATAAAAAAGCAGTGTTGTGCGAAAAGCCTTTTGCAATTAACCAACAACAGGTTTTTAACATGGTTGAAGCCTCTAAAAAGCACAATATGTTTTTAATGGAAGCCTTATGGACACGATTTTTACCCGCCATAAAAAAAATAAAAAACATTGTTGAAATGGGCGAGATTGGCGAAATAAAATATATAAACGCCGATTTTTCCTTCAAAGCAAATCCATCAATACAACGGATTTATGATATGGAATTGGGAGGAGGGTCTATCCTTGATATTGGGATTTATCCAATCTTTTTGGCTTATTTGATTTTGGGAATACCCGACAAAATTATTGCCAAAGCCCAATTTTATGAATCTGGTGCCGACTCACAAGTTTCCATGATTTTTGATTATAAAAATGCTCAAGCGGTACTTTTTAGCAGTTTTAAGTCAAACTCTAAAAGAATCGCAAAAATAAGTGGTACTTTAGGAGAAATTATAATCGATAGCCCTTGGAATGAAGCAAGTTCTTTTTCGGTATTTAAAGACAATGAAGAAGATAAAATTTCGCTTCCAACCGCCGGAAAGGGATTTACGCATCAAATTATGGAATGCAATTCATGTTTGTTAGAAAACCGTAGGCAAAGCAATTTATGGTCACACCAAAACAGCATAGAACTCATTACTTTATTGGATGCTGTAAGAAAGGAGATTGGTTTGGTTTACACTGAAGATTTATAGATTTTTTGTCCCAGAATAAAAAACTTCGGACTTCGGTCTCCGGACTTCCAGTCATCAAAACTTCGGACTTCGGTCTCCCGTCTCCCGACTTTATTCTTCCTTAACTTCCAAAATTTTGTAATAATTTATTTTGTTTTTATAAAAATAACTCACTATAGCTTCAATGTCGTTAAGTTCAAAAGGCAATTTTGAAATTGTTACCTGTGGCGTATTCCCAAATTCCTGTTTTGGATCGCTATCTAAAATATAATCATGTGGCATAGTGTAAGTTTCAAAAATTCCTATAAAATCTGAATTTTCATCACTATCCACCTTAGTTAAACTCACTTTATGGTTTCTAAAATATAGGCTGTCCAATTTAATTTCCTTGTTGTTTATGCTAATTTTTAGCGTAGTTGTAATCGAATCTGCTTGTTCGCCCTGCGAGTTGGTATAAGTGGCTTTCAATACTTTAAAAGGATGTTCATTCTGAGCTTTTACTTTAGAAGCACCACAAGCAAAAAAAGTGATGATTGTTAAAGTAATGAATCCGATGCCTATAAATTTTTTCATGATTGTTTTGTTTTAAAATGAGTTTGCAAATTGAATGCCAAACTAAAAAAGAGTTTACCCTAGGTGGATAAACTCTTTTTTATATTTATTAAATCGAGATTTTTATATTAGTTATTCAAAGCCTCCGCGCCTCCAACAATTTCTAAAATTTCGCTGGTGATGGCTGCTTGACGTGCTTTGTTGTACATTAATTTTAATTCGTCACGCAATTCAGTTGCATTGTCTGTTGCTTTATGCATCGCTGTCATTCGAGCACCGTGTTCTGCTGCATAAGAATCTCTAATAGCTTTATACAACTGCGTTTTTAAAGATTTAGGTATTAATTGCAATATAATTTCGGCCTTATTTGGTTCATAAATATAATCGGTGCTTACATTTATTTTCCCTTCAACTTCAACAAGTTCAATAGGCAAAAATTGCTCATAAGTTAATATCTGGGTTGCTGCATTTTTAAACTGGTTGTAAACCAATTCAATTTTATCGTATTTTCCCTTGGCAAACAATTCCATGATGCTTTCGGCAATTACCGCAACATTGTTAAAGGTTAGATCGTCGTATATATCGTTATGTTTTTCAACAACAGTATAATTCTTCGATAAAAAATCATATCCCTTTTTTCCAATTGATAAAATATCAACTTGTTTTCCTTTGTAATTACCTTCAATATGTTTTACCGAGCCTTTAATTACTGAAGAATTGAATCCGCCACACAAACCTCGGTTTGAAGTAATTACAACAATTAATACCTTTGAAACTATTTTTTGTTCGGCATAAACATTTTCTATATCATCTTCTAAAGTAGCACTTAAACTTTGTAAAAGTTCTGTCAACTTATTGGCATACGGACGCATTTGGGTGATTGCATCTTGTGCTTTTTTCAACTTTGCGGCAGATACCATTTTCATGGCACTGGTAATTTGCATTGTTGATCCAATGGATGTAATTCTGTTTCGTATTTCTTTTAAGTTTGCCATTGTTTCCTATCCTAAATCCTTCCCAAAGAAAGGGACTTTATTTTTTGTTAATAATAAATCTTTCCTCCCTTTCGGGGAGGTCAGGAGGGCATTAAACGTATTTAGCTGAAATTTCTTTTGCGGCAAGGGTTAATGTATCAATAACCTCATCCGTTAATTTACCTGCTTTTAGCAAATCCAATGCATCTCTATGTTTTGCATTCAAGTAGGCAAGAAAATCGCGTTCAAATTCTTTTACTTTTTCAACAGGAACAGCTCTCAACAAGTTTTTTGAACCTGCATAAATAATAGCGATTTGGTCCTCAACTTTAAAAGGATCACTCTGATTTTGTTTTAAGATTTCAACGTTGCGCTTTCCTTTTTCAATAACATTCAAGGTTGCTGCATCTAAATCAGATCCAAACTTTGCAAACGCTTCCAACTCACGATATTGTGCCTGGTCTAATTTTAAAGTTCCCGCTACCTTTTTCATCGATTTAATTTGGGCATTTCCTCCAACACGAGATACCGAAATACCTACGTTGATGGCGGGACGCACACCTGAGTTAAACAAATCGGACTCCAGGAAAATTTGTCCGTCGGTAATCGAAATTACGTTTGTGGGAATATATGCCGATACGTCACCTGCCTGAGTTTCAATAATTGGCAAAGCAGTTAATGAGCCTCCACCTTTTACTTTTCCAACCAATGAAGGCGGTATATCATTCATTTGCGCTGCAATAATGTCATTATTAATTACTTTTGCCGCACGTTCCAATAAACGAGAGTGTAAATAAAATACATCTCCTGGATATGCTTCACGTCCCGGTGGACGACGTAATAATAAGGAAATTTCGCGGTAGGCAACTGCTTGTTTGGATAAATCATCATAAACAATTAATGCAGGACGGCCAGTATCTCTAAAATATTCTCCAATTGCAGCACCTGCCATAGGAGCGTAAACCTGCATTGAAGCAGGATCTGATGCATTGGCGGCCACAATTGTGGTGTAAGCCATTGCGCCTTTTTCTTCAAATAAATTGGCAATATTCGCTACTGTTGATCCTTTTTGGCCAATAGCAACATAAATACAATACACAGGAACACCGGCATCGTAAAACTCTTTTTGATTGATAATGGTATCAATGGCCACTGTTGATTTTCCGGTTTGACGGTCACCAATAATAAGCTCGCGTTGGCCTCTACCAACCGGAATCATAGCGTCTACCGCTTTTAGCCCAGTTTGTAACGGTTCGGTTACTGGCTCACGAAAGATTACTCCCGGAGCTTTGCGCTCTAAAGGCATTTCAAAAGTTTCTCCCTGAATTGGTCCTTTACCGTCAATTGGATCTCCTAATGTGTTTACAACACGCCCAACAATACCTTCACCTACTTTTAATGAAGCAATTCTTTCGGTACGTTTTACGATTGATCCTTCTTTAATTGCTCTTGAATGACCTAATAATACAACTCCAACATTGTCTTCTTCCAAGTTCAATACCAATCCTTCCATTCCATCTTCAAATTCAACTAGCTCGCCATATTGCGCATTAGCTAATCCGTAAACACGTGCGATTCCATCACCCACTTGCAATACGGTCCCAACTTCGTCCAATGAAGCTGATGCTTCAAATCCTGCTAATTGTTGTTTTAAAATTGCTGATACTTCAGCTGGTTTTATTGATGCCATTCTTTCTGTTTTTTAAAACTAAATACTTCTTTATTTTGTAATTATGAGCTAAAGCTCTCTTTTTCAAATTGTCTTTTCAGTAACTGTAATTTATTTGCGATACTTGTATCATATTGGATATCACCAATACGAAGAATAAATCCACCAATAATATCTGGATTTATAATGCTTTCAATAGTCGCTTTTTTTCCTGTAATTTCTATTACTTTGTTTAATACCTGTTGGATTAATTCATCGGTTAAAGGAACGGCAGTTGTAACTTTTGCAACTTCTATTCCTTTCAATGAATCAAAAAGAACTGTGTATTTTTTTGCAACCTCTTCTAAAATAGGCAAACGTTTATTGTCAATTAAAAGATTGATTAATCCAATAGTTAAAGGTGTTGTTTTGTCTGTAAAAATCTCTTTTAAGGCCGATTTTTTAACCTCAGTTTTTAATACTGGGCTATTAAGCAATAACTGTAAATCCTCACTATGTTGAATGGTGTTTACAACAAGCAACATGTCGTTATTCACTTCAACTTCTTTTTGTTGTTCAAGTGCAAAACTTAGTATTGCTTTTGCATATCTTATTGCCGCTCTAGATCCGTTCATTTGAAATTAATTCTTATATCTTTACTTCCTTTAACATATCTTCAACAAGCTTAATTTGCTTATTTTTGTCAGATAATTCACTTCTCATCACTTTTTCAGCAATTTCTACTGACAATTCAGCTACCTGATTTTTTATTTCGGCAATTGCTGCGTGTTTTTCAGATTCAATGGTTGCTTTTGCCTGGTCAATTACTTTGGTTGCTTGGGCATGTGCTTCCTCTTTTGCATCAGAAATAATGCTATCTTTCATTTCGCGCGCCTCTTTTAACATGGCGTCGCGTTCAATACGCGCTTCTTTTAAAATACGAACATTATCGGCATTTAAGTTTTGCATTTCTTTACGAGCATTTTCAGCAGATTTTAATGCTTCATTGATTGAATCTTCCCTTTCTTTTACTGCTCCTAAAATTGGCTTCCACGCTACTTTTTTTAATAAAAAAAGCAATGCAACAAAAATTATTGTTGTCCAAAACACTAAACTTTCTGGTGCTACTAAATTCATAATTTATATTATATGTATTTATAATTCTTTTAGTTTAATTAATTTAAAAAATATCTGCAACCAACCGTTGCAGATATTTTTTTTGCCTTCAAAATTATTTTGCGATTAACGCAACAACAACAGCAAATAAAGCTACACCCTCAATAAGAGCGGCAGCAATAATCATTGCAGTTTGAATTTTTGCAGCAGCTTCAGGTTGACGTGCAATAGCATCCATTGCAGACCCACCAATTTTTCCAATACCAATCCCTGCTCCTATAACAGCCAAACCAGCACCAATTCCAGCTAATACCATAATTTCTAAAATTTATAATTAATAATTAAACAATTCTTTTTAATGATGGTCTTCAGCAACAGCTTGACCAATAAATAACGCTGATAACAACGTAAAAATGTATGCTTGTAAAGCTGCAACTAACAACTCTAATACACTCATAAACAATACAAACATAGCAGAAACAGGTGCAATTGCAACTGTTTTAAAAATAAATATCAATGAAACCAAACTTAAAATTATAATATGTCCCGCCGTAATATTAGCAAACAAACGTATCATTAAAGCAAATGGTTTTGTTAACATTCCTATAATTTCAACAGGAATCATTATTGGATAAAGAGCCTTTGGTACAGGTGGCATCAATATATGCGACCAATAATTTTTATTTCCACTAAACGTAGTAATTATAAAAGTTATAAACGCTAAAACTCCTGTAAAAACAATATTACCTGTTAAATTTGAACTACCAGGAAAAAATGGCACTAATCCAATTAGATTATTAATCCATACAAAGAAGAAAACGGTTAATAAATAGGGCATATAACGCGCATATTTTTTTTCTCCAATATTAGGAACAGCTATGTCATCACGCACAAAAGTCACTAAAGGTTCTAAAAATCCAGCTATTCCTTTTGGTGCATTTTTATTCTTTTTATATGAACGCGCTACTGCTGAAAACAATAAAAATAATATTATTGCTGACATAAGCATCGAAAACACGTTTTTAGTTATTGAAAAATCTAAAGGTCTGCTTGCATTTGTAGGAATACTCTCATTATCTAAAATAACAGCATTTTCTCCTTCATTAATTTGATAAATTTGTTCATGAATTCTAACAAACTTTTCTCCATTGTATTCAACAACAACCTCACCTTTATTATCATGGTGAAATTTACTTGACATAAAAGTGATTATTCCATTTTTTGACCACAAAATAACGGGCAAAGGCATTGAAATTGCATGTCCCTTCCAATCAGCAATATGAAAATCATGAGAGTCTCCAATATGCTCATTGATTAACTCTGAGGCATTAAACTCTTTTTCTTCTTGATCTGAATGATGAACCTCTTCGTTATTTTCTGTTCCAAGTTCTTGAGCATTAGTAAATTGAACGAAAGAGAACAGCATTATAATTGCTAAAAAAAATATTTTAATAGGTTTTATATTTGATGCCATTTTATATATTATATTTTCCTTACTAAAAATTGGTGCAAAAGTACATTTTTTTTTCAAGAAAAAAAGTCTAAAATCTACACTATTTTTTGAATCCGTTCAAAAGTTTAATGATAAAAGTCAATTCAAAAAAAAGAAAGGCAAAATATGGAATAAAAAAAGCAATAATGTCCGCCAACTTTTGCTCTTTATCCAACTGTATCAAAGGAATTAAAAATAGTATTGCAGCCAACATTTTTAAAATGCTTAAAGCCATAAAAGCAAAACCTGTATTATCTGCAGCGATTTTATTTATATAAATTATAATTAAGCAAACAAGAGCTGTTGTAATAGAATGAAAAAGATAAATGGTATAAATTGGATAGAAAAAGGTGATGCCTTTTGAAAATTTTAAAACAATAAAAAAATGAATTAAAAAAAGAATTAAGGAAAACGGAATAAATCTTTTTAAAAAGTTGCTTGTATCAGAATTCATTGCTCTTTACTTTTACTTATTGAAATCACTTTTTTAATGACCAAATACAATGAAGCAAAAACAGCCAAAAGTGAAAAAATTATTGTGAATAAACTGTAATCATTTACATATTTAGTATCTAACCATTGACCAAAAATAGTTCCAGCCGCAATAACAATTCCCATTTGAAATGCCATTGAGGAAAAGTAAACGTATTTACTAAGCTGTTTTTTCTTGTTGGGGTTTTCCATTTTGTAGTTCCATTACGGAGCCTTTCATTATACAAGTTGCGTTAAATTCAGCTCCCGGTTCAACCAATAATTTGTTGATGGTCACTTCTCCCGTAATTTTTGCAGTGGCTTTTAGGGTCAATAAATTATTTACCAACAATTCACCTGTAAATGTTCCTTCAATATCGGCATTATCGCAAATAATTTTACCTTTAACACATCCTAATGCACCAATAACTACACGCCCTGCAGTTTTTATGATTCCTTCAACACATCCGTCAATTCTAAAATCACCTTCAGAATTAACATCACCAACTATGGAAGTGTTTTTTCCCACCACATTTCGTTCTGAGGATAATGGGGGGATTACTTTTTTGTCTAAAAACATACTCTTTTGCTTTTGGGGATTATTTTATAGTTTTAATTTTATTGTTTCAATAACTTCCAGGGCTTTTTTTGCTTCTTCAGTATTCGGATAATTCAACGCCACCATTTCCAAAGCTTCTTTAAAGTGAGATAAACCTTGTGTTTTTCCAATGGCATAGGCTTTTAACAATTCGAGTTTTGCAACAATTGGTTCACTTATATATTTGCCGATTGCAAGGGTTGTTTTTACAATAACGGCTTCATATTTCTCCGCTTCATAATCGTAATATATGGCTGCATACTCTGTTTCTGCAGCATTTTTATCATCTTCGTCAAGTGCTTGGTTCGGATTTAAAATGAATTTGGCGTATTTTGAATTGGCATAATTGGTACCTATATCATTTTTTAAGGCTTTTGCTTTTTCGTTACCCTGGCTTTCGTAAATTTTATACAAATGATATTTGGAGGGAATCAACAAGGCCAAATCTGGGTTAAAATCTAATAATTTTTCAAATTTATCTTTTGCCAAATCCAATTCCTTAAATTGCTCTTTATAAATAATTCCCAATTTAAAATAAGCGGTATTGCGCTCATTTACAATACTGTCTAAAGCAACTTTATTTGTAGGAATTTGATTTAAATAATAGGAAAGCTCCAATTTCTCCTGTTCCCCTGTTTGCGTTATAATTTGATCAAGATTCTGAATGGCTGTGATATTTAATTGTGATTTTTCACCCAAACGCCAATTGTCTGATAAAGGGCGATTTCCCCATATTTTTTTAAATTCGATTTCTCCAAAACCAACCGCCTGAATATTGTAAAAATACCATTTTCCAGAATTTCTGCCAACATCCGTTTTGCCAAGATTTGGATTAAACAAACCTTTTTTAACAGTTGTTTTATTTGTTTGCTTTTCTTGGCTGGCTTTTAGTTTTTCAATATGTGCGTTAAAAAAATCCTTTTGCTCTATTTCGCTCATGGCTACAACCCTTATAATGCTATCATTTATTTTGGAGCTTTTTTCATATAAAATAACGTCATTTAAATTATTTCGATTTCGCACCAAACGACGCACACGTTTTGTGTTTTCACTATTGGTGATATTCAAAATGCTGTCGTAATAAGCGCCAGCAACCATAAATTGCGCCTTGTCGAAATATAAATTACCGAGCGCTTCATAAGAAAGTTCCTTTTGAAGATTATTTTTTGATATTGCTCTTAACGATTTATTATAATACCCAATGGCATTATCTGTATTTCTTTCCTGTTCAATTATTCCAATTCGGTAATACAATTCATCTAAAAAAGGTCGATTGTCTCTATCCTTTACCAACTTTTTAAGCACAGCCAATGTTTCTTCAGTATCCAATTTGTTCGTTGAATTTTTGGCTTTTTCCAATTGTGCATGGATTTTGTATTTATATGGTGCTTTCTTTAAATTGATTACTTTTTGAAACGCGATGTTTGAAGAATCCTTCAAGCCTTTTTCGCTGTAAAGTTGCCCGAGTATGAATAAATTTCTAGCTGTTTGTTCTTTATTATTGTCTGTTTTAACTGCTTTATTAAGATGGTTAATCACAAACTGCAAACTGTCTAGGTTTAAGTAAGCCATCGCAATTACGGTATGGGCATCTTCTTTTATCTCGCGTTTTAATGATTTATCTTTCAACAGATTCCTTAAACTTCTAATCGCCTGTTCTTCATTTTGCAGGCGAACCTGGGTTTTTGCCTGCCATATTTTAGTTTCGTTGATTAAATCTGCTTTTGGATAATTAAGAATCACGTAATTAAAAGCTTCCAGCGCGGGTACAAATCTTTTGGAATAATACCGCGATTTTCCCAAGAGCAAATAAGCATCATCAATTTGTTTGTTACGTTCTTCGCGGGCAATAAACATGGAGTGTTTTTGAACCGCTTTTACCGCTTTTTCTTCAGCTTTTTCAAATTCTTGTGGAGAACCGTCTGCGTCTGCTTGCATTCCGGGCATTGCCAATTCATCAACTTTTAAGGGTTCAATGGGCAAGCGCTCCCAATAATTGTCTTCATAGTTGGCATTTAATTGCTCCAAGCCAATACGCAAAGCTTCATGACCGTTATAAAGAACATTGTACTTTGTGGAAACCGCGTGGTAGCTTCTGTTTAAAAACGCATCTTTTTTAGTTGAGCAATTAACCACAAAAAGCGCTAATAAAAAGCCTGCAATTATTTTAAAACTATTTTTCAAAAGATTTGTTTTTACTAACCCATTAACTTACTATCCTGTGTAATTATTGCAGTAAGGATTGTAAAAATACAAAAATCTACCTATTAAATTTATGTTACACAGAAAAATACGCCTCTAGCTCCTGCAATGTTTCTGCTGAGGTTATCAAGTCTTTAACAATTTCACCTTTTTCAAGCACCACAATCCGATCACAAACTTCGGTAACGTGACCCAAATCATGGCTCGAGATTAAGAGGGTTGCCTTGGTTGTAACAGTTAAATCTTTCAATAATTTCTTCAGTCTTATTTGTGTTGTGGGATCCAAATTTGCAAATGGTTCATCTAAAACAATCACTTCCGGACGCCCGATTAATGCTGCAACAATACCCACTTTTTTCTGGTTCCCTTTGGATAAATCTCTCAGATATTTTTTCTTTCCAATAATTTCATCATTAAAAATTTCTTCAAACTGGACTAAAAAAGCGTCTATATCGGCTTTGTTCATGCCGCGAAGTTCCCCAATAAAGTAAAAATATTCTTCAGGCGTTAAATAGCCTATTAAAAAACTTTCGTCAATAAAAGAGGAGGTAAAAGGTTTCCATTCTTCACTTTTATTGACCTGGATTTCATTGTTTGTAACATTGCCAGTTGTTGGGTTGATAAGATCCAATACCAAATTGAAGAATGTTGTTTTCCCTGCGCCATTGTTTCCCACCAATCCAAATGATTGGCCTTTTGGAATTCCCATCAATGCTATATTTAAAACCGTTGTACCGCCATATTTTTTTGAAAGCTCTGTTACTTTTATCATTTTTTGTTGTTTAATCGTTTACATATTAGCTGCTTAAGATAAATTCTAAAACAGCCGACTGTTTACCTTATTTTGTTTAATCTTTGAATCCTTCAATATTTTAATTGTCTTGTTCAAAAGCGCTGATCATTTTGTATTTTGAATTTAGATACTTTGTAACAATATAATTCATGAGTTTTTGATGGAATACAATTCCAATGGCACCCAGAATAATTAAGAAAGCTACACCGGCTTCAAATCCAACTAACTTATAAGGTGCAAAAAACAGTCCGACCGGAACAAACAATAATGGAAAACCCACCAACCATTGAACGGCGCCTGTTCCCTGATAATTAAAAGCAGCGCGCTGGGTTAAGTCTATTTTCTTTCTGTTAAAAGAACCCGCCAAAAGAATAATGTAGGTGTTTACGCCCACATTGTAAATCATTGCTGCAAAATGCACCATCAAAATTTTCCATCCAAAATAAACATAAGGAATACTGAGAACAAACATAATGATGGAACTCATTACCATTAACGAATATTTCGAATTTAGGTATTCTTTGTACCTAATATTTTGGCTCATCAACAATTTATAATAACCACTATCCCAAGCCGGAATAAACTGACCGAAGTTGATAATAAATATTCCGGTAACAAAAATCCCCACAAAAACATAGAGCCATTCTAAACCCTGATATATAGGATTTGGATAAAAAAACAAGCCGTAAGCTAAACCAATAATCAAAATAAAAATGGAAGACCGTGGCCGTTTGTTTCGCCATAATAATTTTAAATCCAATTGTAAAAATGGGGCGATTGTTCCAAACCTGCGTGTCCAGTTCATATCACTTGTTGAAGCGGTTTTTGTTTTTGCTTTTAAAGAGCCGTCCACATACAATTTTTTCATTAAAAATGCGTAATTGAGATAATAAACGACACCTAAAATTGCCAGCGGAATTAAAATTAGAATCGGATTTACATCGATGGCGTTGATGCCATTTGCCAACAAGGTTGAAAAAGAAACAATTTCAAAATAATTTATAGCGAATAAAGCGGAAGCAATAAGCACAATTGGCAAAAATGACAGTTCTGTCTCGGCCGACCTTGATTCAATAATAAGATTTAAATAATTAATGATTAAGGTGAAAATAACCATTGAAATCATCCAAACCATTGCTGTTGTGGTACCGTATTCCTCCAAAATTAGCATAATACCAAATGGAATAAAGGCAAACAAGGGTAAAAAATTGAAGAAAGAAACAGCGGATTTCCCCAACACATAATGCAAAATATTTCTTCTTTTTATGGGTAAAACCAGGAGCGGTTTTATGTTCATTACGGGTAATTTCTGCAGGAAAAATCGCATCAACAAATCGGCTAAAAACCAATAAAATAAAAATCCGTTGAGCAGTATAAGTGGATCGGAATCTGGAAATTGCCCCTCAAGAATAGGAAACAAACTTATGCCAAGCGCCAAAAATGTCAACATAAAATAGAGCGCCAAAAATGCCATTAAAATATTTAGACCGATGCTTTTTTGCCAATAAGAAGATCGAAAAAATTGTTTCCATTCAAAGTTTATAAATTGTTTGATCATTTGATTTGGTCGTATTTCTTATTGATATAAAAGTATGATTCAGATTTATTTTGTTACTGGTAAATGTAGTGTTTTAAAAAAATATTATCTAAAGTTTAGCTATTTTTGTAATCTAAAATTTGAACATGTCGAAATTTCACCCACTCACCATAAAAGAACTCAAAAAAGAAACTTCTGATGCAGTTTCTATACTATTTGATATTCCCAACGATTTAAAAGAAACCTTCACATTTGTTTCCGGACAATATATAAACATCAAAAAAAACATTGCAGGCGAGGAGTTGCGCAGGGCATATTCTATCTGTTCCGCACCAAACAGTGGTGAGTTGCGCATTGTTGTAAAAGCGGTCGACAACGGATTATTTTCTGTTTTCGCCACCACTATTTTAAAAGAAGGCGACGTTTTGGAAGTCTCTAAACCCTTGGGGAAATTTGTGTTGGAAACAGCTTCATCGCAAGCTAAAAATTATCTTGGCATTGCCACCGGAAGCGGAATTACACCAATCATCTCCATGATAAAAGCCGTATTAGATGAAGAACCAAACAGTTATTTTACACTTATTTACGGCAATAAAACCGAAGCTGGAACCATTTTTAAAGCCGAAATAAATCAGTTACAGATTGCGTATCCTATGCAATTTAAAGTTCAAGATCTTTTTAGCAGAGAGCAAAAAGTTGGCGCTTTGTTTGGAAGAATTGACAAAGGAAATCTCAACTTTATCCTTAAAAATAAATTTAAAAATACTTCTTTTGATTCTGCATTTTTATGTGGCCCTGAAATGATGTTAACTACCTTAAAAGAAACGCTGGCAGAAAATGGTTTGGATAAAAACAACATTCATTTCGAATTATTTACGCCGCCTCTTGCTCTTGAAGATGAAAAACATATTGCTTTTGAAGGAACTTGCGAAATTACCGTTTTGCTTGATGATGAAGAAACTACCTTTGAAATGGATTCAAAATCAAACATCTTAACCGCAACATTAAAAGAAGGTTTGGACGCCCCCTATTCTTGCCAAGGCGGAATTTGCAGCAGCTGTTTGGCGAAAGTAATTGAGGGAAAAGCATTAATGGATAAAAACTCCATTTTAAGTGATGCTGAAATCAAGGACGGTTTTATTTTAACCTGTCAGGCGCATCCAACAACACAAAAAATCACCATTGATTATGACAATGTTTAATAAATTATAGTAATTTCACATTTTAGTATACAAGATTTATGACTTTTTTCGAACTTAAAGAAGCGATGCTTATTGGTTTTTTCCTTTCCTTTATGATTGGCCCCGTTTTTTTTGCGTTAATTCAAACCAGTATTCTTAAAGGTGCACGAGCTGCTTTGTCATTTGATTTGGGCGTTGTTTTAAGTGATATTGTGTTTATTTTAATTGCCTACTATGGCAGTAAAAGCCTTTTGGAAGAAATTAAAGACGATGCGCGATTATTTTGGGTAGGCGGCATAATTTTGCTGGTTTATGGTCTTATCACTTACATAGACAAAAGTCAAAAAAGAGTTATACAGGATGAAACTTTAGTGCTTCCCGAAAAAACAAATTATAAAAAGTTATTTTTAAAAGGATTTCTGCTCAATTTTATCAATGTTGGCGTTTTGGCATTTTGGCTGGGAATGATTGTCATTATCGGTTCTAATTTGGAAATGAATCCCGCTAAAATATTCAACTATTTTGCCCTGATTATTGTTAGCTATTTAATCACAGATCTAGGGAAAATTTTTTTAGCCAAACAATTGATAAAAAAATTAACGCCGGCAGTAACTTTCAAAATAAAACGCGCTATGGGTATTATGCTTATGATTTTTGGATTTATTTTAATCTTAAAAGGATTTATTCCGAAAGAAAAACTTCAGTTTAAAAACGGTATTGAAAAGACTTCAAAAATTAATTTATATTTGCGGGCAGACTACATGAATATTTAATGACAAAAATTAATTCCAAAAAACAACAAGCAAAAATTTTAAGAATATTTAGAAAGGTTCACCGGGTAACGGGAGCTTTACTTTTTATATTTTTCTTTTTTATCTCTATTTCAGGAATAGTTTTGGGATGGAAAAGTCATAGCAACGGATTTATTATTCCCAAATCTCATCAAGGAACTTCAACCCATTTAAAGGATTGGCTACCATTAGATAGTTTGCGCAAAAAAGCCAATTTTATTTTACTTGATTCTGTTTCAGCAGATTTATCTTTAGAGCTTGATCGCATTGATATCAGAAAAAATAAAGGAATGTTAAAATTTGTGTTTAAAAATCATTATTGGGAAATTCAGTTGGATGGCGCAACGGGAAAACTTTTAAACATAGGCAAAAGGCATTCCGATTTATTTGAAAACATCCATGACGGCTCTATTCTCGACCGTTATTTCGCGACATCAAATAATCAAATTAAATTAATTTACACAACAATTATGGGTTCAGCCTTATTTCTTTTTACCCTTACGGGATTTTGGCTTTGGTACGGACCAAAAAGAATGAAACGTATTAAGAGTTAATTTCTGCACTTTTTTAGATGGATTTTCTATCTATATTACTGATTTAATGCCCCTATAAAACATAATATCTTTTGTATCTTTGAGTGTAAATCCCTTAGATATCCTTAATTTATGTCCGTATCCAACTTCAACATAAAAGGTCTTTCCCAAAAAGAAATGCTGATTTCAAGAGAGAAATATGGCGAAAATAAATTGAAATATAAAAAGGAAAATCCATTTCTAAACGCCATAATAAGTTTGGTAAAAGAGCCAATGGTTATGCTGCTTTTGGTAACTTCTGTCATCTATTTTATCAGTGGGAATAGTGGAGATGGAATTTTTTTGGCTTGTGCCATCGTACTTATTTCAGCAATTTCTTTATATCAGGATTCAAGGAGCCGAAATGCCTTGGAAAAATTAAAAACTTTTATACAGCCAAATTGTAATGTGATTAGAGATGGAAAAGCTGTTGAAATAAGAACCGAAGAATTGGTTGTGGGAGATTCCTTAATTGTAGAAGAAGGCATTATAATTGCCGCCGACGGTTGCATTGTGCATTCCAATGATTTCTCGGTAAACGAATCTATTTTAACAGGCGAGTCTTTGGCCGTTTATAAAAATGCCAAAAATTCTGACCGATTCATTTATCAAGGCACAACAGTTACCAGCGGCTTGGCAATCGCAACTGTTACCAGCATAGGCAATGAAACCCAATTGGGAAAAATTGGTGGGAGTTTAGAAAAAATAAAAGAAGAAAAAACCCCATTAGAATTACAAATTGGCAATTTTGTTAAAAAAATGGTAGGCATAGGAACCGCCATTTTCATTCTTGTTTGGGGAATAAACTATTTTCAATCTCACAATATAATTGCTAGTTTACTTATTGCTCTTACGCTCGCTATGAGTATTTTACCTGAAGAGATTCCTGTGGCTTTTACCACTTTCATGGCACTAGGATCTTGGAGGCTCATGAAATTGGGAATTGTGGTAAAACAAATGAAAACTGTTGAAACGTTGGGAAGCGCCACTGTAATTTGCGTTGACAAAACAGGAACCATCACCGAAAACAGCATGAGTTTAACAAGACTTTTTGTCCCTTCATTACATAAAATATCCACCCTTGAAAAAACCTTGTGTAAAGAAGAAAAAGAACTTATTAAACTGGCTATGTGGGCAAGCGAACCCATTCCTTTCGATGCTATGGAAACGGCCTTGCACAAAACGTACATAAAAGAATTTTCAAGTGATGAAAGGCCCGATTATAAGATGATTCATGAATATCCATTGGAAGGAACACCTCCAATGATGACCCATATTTTTGAAAATGAATTTGGAAAAGGAATTATTGCCGCAAAAGGAGCTCCTGAAGCCCTCATGAATGTTTGCGATCTTACGATAACTGAAAAACAAGAAATTGAAACTGCTTTTAAAACCTTGGCAACTGACGGATATCGCCTGCTTGGAGTTGGAGAAACTACTTTTAACGGAAGTGATTTTCCAAATACACAGCAGGAATTTAAATTCAATTTTAAGGGTTTGGTTGCTTTTCACGATCCACCAAAGAAAAATATCCAAGCTGTTTTTGAAAATTTTTACGCTGCAGGAATTTCAGTTAAAATTATTACAGGTGACAATGCAGAAACCACAGCTGCCATTGCCAAGCAAGTTGGATTTAAAGGCTACGAAAAAAATATTTCAGGAGAAGAACTCATGAAATTATCAGCTTCTGAATTGCAAAAATCAGTAATTAATACTAACGTATTTACCAGAATGTTCCCCGAAGCCAAATTGAAAATCATCAATGCCTTAAAAGCTGAGAGCCAAATTGTAGCCATGACAGGGGATGGCGTAAATGACGGCCTGGCATTAAAAGCTGCGCATATTGGCGTTGCCATGGGGAAAAGAGGAACCGAAATTGCGAAACAGGCCGCTTCTTTAATCTTGTTAGAAGATGATTTAGCTAAAATGGTAGATGCTGTTGCCATGGGAAGAAAAATATATGCAAATCTTAAAAAAGCTATTCAGTATATCATTTCCATTCATATTCCCATTATTTTAATGGTGTTTATTCCATTGGCTTTGGGCTGGGCTTTTCCCGTTATTTTTTCACCCGTTCACATTATTTTTTTGGAACTGATAATGGGGCCAACCTGTTCCATCATTTATGAAAATGAACCGATGGAAAAAAATGCGATGCAAAAGAAACCACGACCATTTGCGCTAACTTTTTTCAACTGGAAAGAATTGATTACGAGTATTGTTCAGGGATTGGCAATAACTGTTGGCGCATTGTTTATATATCAATATTCGCTTAGTCAAGGATTTAATGAAATGATTACCAGAACTATGGTTTTTACTGTTTTAATTACTGCCAATATATTTTTAACCCTGGTGAATCGCTCTTTTTACTACTCCATTTTTTCGGTGATGAAATACAAAAATAACTTGGTGCCACTAATTATAAGTGTTACCGTTTTATTGACTGGGCTTCTTATTTATGTTGCGCCTTTGGCAAAATTCTTTCAGTTCGAAAAATTAAATTTATCCCAATTAATTTTTAGTGTTGCAACAGGATTTTTATCTGTTATTTGGTATGAAGCGTTTAAGTGGCAGAAGAGGAAGAGACAGTTATTTTAAATCTCTTCAACTTTACAGAGCTTCTTTCTTAGAATATCCTATTTTCTGAATTATTTAAAAATTGTAAAAATCAACAATGTTTACATTCAAAAATCCATACTTTTGTAATAAGGAGCCATAAAATAATGGGTATCTAAGAAAATTCATTAAAAATTAATAAAATGGAAAAAAGCGGGTGGATTCAAACCATAGTTATTGCATGTTCAATAGTGGTTGCAGGTTATTTTATAGGCAATACCTATAAAAACGGAAAAGCTTTTGAACGTTCTGTTCAGGTAAAAGGCTTGTCAGAAAAACAGGTAAATGCAGATTTAGCAATTTGGCCAATTAGTATTACCATCGCGGGAAATGACTTAAATTTATTAAAAAATGACCTAGAAGAACAGAATAAAGAAATCAAAAACTTTTTTTTGAAGGAAGGGTTTACAGAAAATGAATTGAATAGCGGAACTACCAATATTAACGACTCAAAAGCTGAATTATATGGAGGGAACAACCAAAATCGTGAATTCAGGTATATTGCAAGTTCTGATTTTACGGTGAGAACTGGCGATATTTCAAAACTTCAAAAAGCACTTACAAATTCATTGGAACTTATTTCAAAAGGGATTTTAATCAGTTCAAAAAACACATGGCAACCTATTCAGTATAGTTTTTCTGGATTGAATAAACTAAAACCCGAAATGATTGAAGAGGCAACGAAAAATGCCAGAGAAGTTGCCGAAAAATTTGCCTTGGATTCCAATTCCAAAGTCAGTAAAATAAAAAGCGCAAATCAAGGGCAGTTTTCTATAGCTGATTTGGATCCAAATACATCTTATATTAAAATTGTACGGGTGGTTTCCACCATTGACTACCAACTCGAAGATTAAGAAAATATGAAGGGATTTTTTAAGAAACTGTTTAAATGGATTTTTAAAGCAATCATTTTTTTTATGGCGTTTTCGGTTTTTTCGGTGATTGTTTTTCGCTGGATTCCTGTTCTATTTACGCCTCTGATGCTAATTCGCAATGTTGAGCACTGGAGTAAAGGTGAGAAAGCACCATTTGAGCACGATTGGGTTTCTATGAAAAACATTTCCCCAAATTTAGGAAAGGCCGTTATTGTGAGTGAAGACCAGAAATTTATGGATCATTTTGGCTTCGATGTTGAAGCCATAGAAAAAGCTTATGAAAAGAATAAAAAGGGAAAAAGAGTTAAAGGTGCAAGCACCATAACGCAACAAACCGCAAAAAATGTATTTCTATGGCCACAACGAAACTATATTCGCAAAGGTTTTGAGGTTTATTTCACCTTTTTAATTGAAGTTTTTTGGAGCAAAGAACGTATTTTAGAAGTATATTTAAATAGCATAGAAATGGGCAATGGCGTTTATGGTGCAGAAGCGGCGGCGCAACATTGGTTTAGAAAGCCAGCCGCAAAACTTTCTAGTTATGAAGCGGCTTCCATAGCAGCCATATTACCAAATCCCAGAAAATATAGAGCAACCCGGTCTTCAGGTTATATTGAAAATAGAAAGAACTGGATTTTACGTCAAATGAATTATTATGGTCCACTAGATTTTGATTAAAAAATGCTTTTTCATAATCTTGTAAAAACAGAAAGCCATCAAAATTGATGGCTTTCTGCTTTAAAATATATAATTACGAACTATTTTTTTAATTGCAAAATTCGCCAAAGAAAACGGCATTCATCAATAATTTGTTCGTTCCAAACCAAAAAGCCCTAAAATTGGTATTATCAGAAAACAACAAAACCTTTCCGCCACCAAAATTAACAGCTTTAAATGCACTGGTATTGGCCAATTTTTTTAAATTATCTTTAGAAATATAACCGCTTAACAAAGGTTTTTCCAAAAAAACAATAGGGTTATTATAACTTTGGGTATCGGTCTCCATAAAGATAGTTGTATCTTTAAATAATGGAAGCCTATTGTTTTTATATCCAAAATTAATAGGATGTGAACGATCCAATTTTGCTTCAAAAATGGCCCCTCCAATCACTTTTGCGCCATGATAATCCTTTCGGTTTTCAAAGGAAATATTTCTGGCGGTATCCTTTTTTTCTTCGATTGTAAGTTTAACTAATTCGTTGGTATTAGCCCAACTTGCTGCATTTTTATAGCCAATTAGAATGCCGCCGGCTTTTATCCAATTTTTGACCTTATCAGTATCGTCTTTATTTAAAGAATTATCCTTGCTCTCAGGTAGAATAATGTGGGTATAACTGCTTAAATTTTTACTTTTAAACCTGTTAATATCTAGTTTGGTAATTCTCATGGCATAACGCTGGTCGAATAAATGCCATATTTCACCTGCATCTAATGAGGTAATTCCATCCCCAACAAGTAAAGCAACTTTTGGCTTTTTAATAGTTTTAAAATTACTGCTGCCTAAATCAATTCCTTTTGTTAAACCTGTTGATACTGGTGTGATGTTAATATTCGCATCTTTCGCAACTTTGTTCAGCAATTGTGCCAACTCTTGAGCTGGTATTTTTTGATTTTGAACCGGAATAAGGATGGTTCCATAATCGTAATCAATACCATCCATAGAAAACTGCTTGAGCGAAACTTTTGCTGTAAGGTCGGCTTCTAAAATTTGGTTTAACGCTTTCGGGGAATAATACTCATGCCATTCCATTAAATAGGCATAATTGGAAGTGGGGATGTTGGCTATTGCACGAGGTTTTACTTCGGTTATTTCTGATCCTAATTGAGAAAGTGGCGCATTTTCATTATAATCTAAATTAAACGCCAACGGAAATGACCAAGCGGAAACGTCATAAAATAAACTATCCTGAAAAGATGTTCTTTTTTCAAAAATTGCGTCAATTAAGCGGGATTGTTTTTGATTTTTAGGCAGAATATAGCTGTATCCTTTTTTATAATTTTTACCATTTTGGGTAAAATCATTTTTGATTTCGTGAATTTTGACTTGGTGCTGTTGAAGGATTTCAGCTAAATGATAAGCTTTAGCGGCATCTTTTTCATCACCAAAAACAATAGCGGTTGCTTTAGCTTCCTTTCTGGCATCCTGAAAAAATTCTCGTTGAAAATTCAATATTTTTTCTCTCAATTTTACCCCAGCTTCCAAGGTTGATAATGCCGTCACAAATTGGTTTCTTATGGTAAACGGAAAAGTCAACAGACCGTTATCACTTTCTTGCGCATGGCCTCTGGAGGAAGCTTGTTCAAAAAGAATCCCTATGCTTCCCTGTATATCTGGAAATGTGGAACCCTTGCCATAAAAGAAATCATCAAAATTTTCTTCAGAAAAATATAAGCTTCCAATTTTGTCTAAAGCGCTGGCATGGAATTGCGCAATCTCTTTAGTTAGTTCTTGATTTTTTTTAGGCGTTAAAGGATGGGTTCGTGATGGAACTCCCGGCTGAAAGAAAAAAGTGGAATTGGTTCCCATTTCATGATGATCTGTAAGAATATTTGGGTACCATTGATGGTAAGTTTTAATTCTGGCTCTGCTTTCAGGCAATTGTGATGGCAGCCAATCGCGATTCATATCAAACCAGTAGTGATTTGTTCTTGCTCCAGGCCAAGCTTCTGCATATTCTCTGTCGTTTGGATCGGGATTTATATTTTGGCTTTTATGCATATTTACCCAAGAGGAAAAGCGCTGCATTCCATCAGGATTAAAAGAAGGATCGAAAAGAATAATAGTATTGTTTAGCAATTCGTCAATTTTGTTACCTTCTGCCGCAGCCAAATAATATGCCACGGCGAGTGCCGCATTGCTGCCGCTAGGTTCATTTCCATGTATGGAAAAACCCTGATTAACAACTAGTGGCATGGATGATAAATCCAAGCTGGAAGAATTTGCTTCAGTAATTTTTAAATGCTCCAAACGAAGTTTTTCTAAATTTTTATGATTGTTTGGAGAGGTAATGATAAGTAGAATTAAAGGTCTCCCTTCAACAGTAGTTCCTCTATTTTCAAAGATAATTCTGTCGCTGCTGTTTGCCAATACCTGCATGTAATTCGCCAATTTATCATGAGTGACATGCCATTCGCCAACTTCGTGACCAATAATACTTTTTGGCGTTGGAATATTGCTTTTGTAAGAAACATCAGAAGGGAGATAATAGGATAAATCTAATTGTTCTGTTTGTGCGATGCTTACCGCTGTAATAAATAAATAAATAAAAATGGGGTAGTTTTTCATTGAAGTTAAAATTAGTTATGGCGCTAAAGATAAAAAATCAATCGAAATAAAAAAACCTACATAGACTTATATAATATTTAAAATAATTCATAAATATTATAGATATCGACAATATTTTTATTGATTCTTTAAAAATGATGATAATGCTAAGAATTTTAAGATTATTTACGCAACCATATCAAAAGAAAGATATCTTATTTAAAATAAATAATCATTAAAACTATTTTTTATCATTGTTCCTACGTCTTAAGCAAGGATTATTAAAATAGTTTAATGATTTTTTTATAACTAATTAACTTAAATAATTTACGATGAGAACAAAGTTTAATGGAATTTTAACGCTTCTACTAGCGTTATTTGTGCAAATTGCATTTGCTCAAGAAAAAACGATTTCTGGTGTAGTCTCCGACGCAAGCGGACCGCTACCTGGAGTAAGTGTTGTAATTGCGGGCACCTCAAAAGGAACTCAAACTAATTTTGATGGTCAATACCAAATTACTGCAAAAGTTGGCGACGTATTGACATTTTCTTTTGTTGGAATGAAATCGGTTACAAGAACCGTGGCTGCCAACAATTTAATTAACATTTCGATGGAAGAGGACTCCAGTTTATTGGAGGAGGTAATTGTTGTTGCTTATGGAACTGCCAAAAAAGGTGATTTCACAGGTTCTGCTACTCAAATTAACAGCAAAGAAATGGAGCTGAGACCAATTTCTAACATTTCAAGTGCCGTTGAAGGAGCTTCTGCAGGTGTTGCTGTTACTTCATCAAGTGGACAACCAGGATCAGGACAAGATATTCAAATTAGAGGTATTGGATCTTTTTCTGCATCAAGCTCACCTTTATATGTTGTTGATGGTATTGTATTTAGTGGTTTTATAAATTCAATAAACCCTAATGATATTGAAAGCCTTACTATTTTAAAAGATGCATCATCAACTGCATTATATGGTAATAAAGCTGCAAATGGGGTTGTAATGATCACAACTAAAAGTGGAAAAAATAAAAAAGGTCAATTCACTTTTAACGCAACTTCAAGTGTTGTAGATAGGTCTATCCCTGAATATGATAGATTAGATGCAAGCCAGTATTATGAGGTTATGTGGGAAGCACTTAGAAATTCAAGAGCACTCCCAGGAAAAAATACAGATGCTGAAATTGCCGCTGCAAATAGTTATGCTTCTGCTAATATTCAAAAGGAATTAAAAGGAAATCCATTTAATGTTGCCAATGATCAAATTGTTGGAGTTGATGGTAAAATTAACCCGAATGCAAGAGTAGTTTATGACGATCTAGATTGGTTAGATGCAATTACTCGTGTTGGATACCGTCAAAATTATGACATAAGACCGTTGCACGATAAATTTTTACAAAAAAAGGGTAAAAAAATCATCTAACTATTTGTATATCAGAATATTAATTTGTATATTAGTGCTATGAAACTAGTAAAAAATCCTACTTTAGCTGACAGCATTTGTGATTTA
>DATCTJ010000069.1:0-100598 GCA_036568005.1 Lutibacter sp.
CTGGGAGGGAGAAGACTCAATTGGTTCTGACTATTGGTCTTCCAAACTACTTTACTTTTCATACCATGAAATTAATGAATTTCAAGTTCTTATCAAAATTTTTAAACAAAAAAAGACTGCCTTTTTAGACAGCCTCTTTTAATTTATTTCAATTATTCTTCTGAAGTTATTCTTCCAGTTGCACAACTCACAAATGATTTTGCTTTGTGCAAAACTGTGTTGGCATCGCCAACTTCAGGATATCCCATGCTGGATAATTTTTCTTTAACTCGATGAATAACTGATTCATCCGTGGTATCTATCGTTACTTCAGAAGTGTTTAAATTGATGGAAACCTCATTTATTCCTTCAATCGTATTAATTCCTTTTTTTATGGTATTGGCACATCCGCCACATTTTAAATTTAATATTTCAATTACTGTCATTTTTATCTTTTTAGTTTTTTATAAAATTATATCGATTTCTATTTTTCAAAAGTGATACTCCAAATCCCTCTTAAATCACCTTCATTATACCCAATCGCCTTGTCATTGGGATAAAGTGATTTTATGATTGAATCTGTTTTCACCCCCATAAATTCTTCATTTTTTCCGTGACAAGTCAAACAGTTTGCTTTCATAATAATTGGGGCATAAAAATGCTTTTTATTATTACTATCAACTTCTACAATTGGCTTAGCCGCTTGATTTGATGAAATTAGTTGATGGTATGTATTGATAATTTCCAATTCTCTTTCTGAAGGTTTATTTGCAGAATTTCGCAATTTATCGGAAGTTCTTTTTATAGTTACCTCATATTTATCAGACAATTGTTGGGTAAGCGGTATGGCCTCAACATTACAAAAAGGTATTGCCTGAGCTGGACCACCCAATTTCATTTGCGCTGTTAATTTTTCACTTAATGCGTTAAATGAATTTTGGGCAATTTCCTTCCCTTTATTGGTATATTCTTGTTTTTCTTTTTCAGTAAGCGAATTACCACAAGATAGCGTCGCCATAAAAATTAAAATTATCAACAAATTTTTCATATGTGTTATTTTACTGTTTCATTGTTATTTTTTAACCAATATAAAATTCCTCCTTCCAAATCATATATTTCCGTAAATCCGAAATCTGCTATTTTTTTTGAAGCAGATGATGTTCTGTTTCCAGATCTGCAATAAATAAAAATCGGCTGATTTTTATCGTATTTTGCAATTTGATCTATAAAATTATTGTCATAATAATTGATATTTATGGCACCATCAATATGTCCCTGACTAAATTCTTGAGGTGTTCTAATATCAATAATTGTTTGATTTGCCGCCTTTTCTTTAAATTCAGTTGGCGTAAGAACCTTAATTGCATCAGACTGTGATTGAGATTTGGTATCACAGCTTATTGCTAAAGCTGTTATAATTACCAAAAGCGTTAGTTTTAGTGAAGTTTTCATTTGTTTTTGATTTTTTTACAAAAGTAAAGTTACAATTAAATTTTAGCAGTAACCAAAGTTACGGCTACATTATAAAAAATGGGAGAATTAATTTATGTAGTAAATTATCTATTCATTAATTGTATTTATTAAAAATTAATATTTGTTTAATTATTTTTTATAACTTTGAATATAACCTTTTTAATTTCAATACTATGAATATGTTTATCTCCTCCACATCATCACTTGACTCCAAAACAGGAATTGCCTATGGCTTAATAAGAATATTTTTAGGAATTGCATTGGCCGTAAGAGGTTGGTTAATATTATCAAACCCTGATTCTATTATTGAGTTAGGCGTAGAACCTGAACTATTTGTCTGGGTTTCTTTAGTGGGTATTACACATCTTTTTGGAGGTATTCTTCTGGCAATTGGTTTTTTAACAAGATTAAGTGCATTCATTCAAATCCCAATACTGATTAGTGCTATTTTCTTTGTATATGGTCATACCAAATTGATGATGGGCGGGCAATCTACTGAGTTGGCTGCTTTGGTATTGTTTTTACTTTGTGTGTTTTTTGTTTTCGGAGCTGGATCTTTAGCCATTGCTGATTTTATGCCGAACAAAAAAGATTAATTTTTTTACAAAATATAAATTACCATTTTTTACCTAATCTTTTTTACCCAATAAATATCAAGCTAAAAAAGACATTTACAATAAGGTTGTCGGACAAACATAATCGGTTAGTTTTACACCGGTATCTTTAATGTCTTTAAATCCGCCTCTGACGTCTGTTACTTTTTTCACACCGTTCGCTTGAAAAATTGATGCTGCGATAAGTGAGCGATAGCCTGTTGCACAATGTATAAAATATTCCTTTTGTGGTTTTATTTCAGCAAAATTTGAATGAATAAAGTCTAATGGAAAAACTTCAACACCAATAACATGTTCAGAAAGATATTCAGAATCTTTTCTAACATCAAGTGCCACTTCAATACTTCCTCTCCTTAATTTATTGGCAAATTCAGTCGCGGATATTGAACCAATTTTATCAACTTTATGACCAGCTGCCTTCCAAGAATGAATACCACCACGTAAATATCCTAGGGTATTATCGTAGCCAACTCGAGATAGACGAATTACAACTTCTTGCTCTCTACCTTCTTCCGCAATAAAAATTATTTTTTGATTGATATCCTTAACTAATGTGCCAACCCAAGGTGCAAAACCACCTTCAACACCAATATACCAAGCTCCTGGAACAGTACCTTCCTGTGCATAAATTTCTTTTGAACGGGTGTCTATCACTAAAATATCTTTCTGTTCACTCATTTCTTTAAAAGAATCAGCATCAATAGGGGTGATACCTCTTTTCAATATATCATCAATACTTGTATTAATACCTTTATTCATTCGTACATTGTTTCCAAAGTATTGCGGGGCTGGTTTTAAACCATCAGTAACCTCTTTAATAAACTCATCTTTTGTCATATCTGCTCTTAAAGCATAATTTGTTTTCTTTTGATTTCCCAATGTATCAAAAGTTTCTGAACTCATGTTCTTTCCACAAGCTGAGCCAGCTCCATGATTTGGATAAACAATTGTGTCATCTGGCAAGGTCATTATTTTGTTTCGTAAAGAATCATATAAATGACCCGCTAAATCTTCTTGTGTTAGCTCTGATTTTACAGCTAAATCTGGTCTTCCCACATCCCCAATAAATAAACAATCTCCTGTAAATACATAAGGGGTATTACCATCCTTATCAATAAACAAATAAGAAGATGATTCCATCGTATGCCCAGGCGTGTGCAATAACTTAAGGGTAATATCTCCTATTTTAAAAGTTTCTCCGTCTTTTCCCTGATGAATCTCATAATTTGGATTTGCATTTGGACCAAAAACAATGGTTGCTCCTGTTTTTTTGGCTAAATCAACTTGTCCAGAGACAAAATCGGCATGAAAGTGGGTTAAAAACACATATTTAATTTTAACTCCATCAGCTTTCGCCATTTCAATATATGGTTCCGTTTCTCTTAAAGGATCAATAATAGCCGCTTCTCCATTGGAATGGATATAGTAAGCCATTTCCGCCAAGCATCCTGTAAACAATTGTTCTACTTTCATGTTATTCTAATTTTTTAATTCGGTTATACCTACCAAGCAGCAGGTGTAATTCTCATTTTTTAATCGGCATTTTCATCATTTCAGGTATACTCATTTCATAATCGATTGGTCTTTATTTAATTAAAATCATTTCTTGTTTCTCAAAATTACAAGATGAACAATCTTTCATTTGTAATCTTGATCACGTAAAAGATACTATTTTAAAAAAATTATCTATTTGTTTGTTTTATATAATCAAAATATTTGTTTTCCGTCTCCTTATTTTTTTTTCTCTCTTCAAAAGAATCTACGGCTTCTTGAATGCTCAAAAAGCAGTTTTGATAACCTATTTTCTCAATAATGCCGCTTTTTTCTAACACGTCCCTAACAGGTCCTTTCATTCCGGTAAAAGCGAGATCTATATTGCTGCTTCGATACTTGGAAATCACATCGTTTAACATATACACACCAGAGCTGTCTATACTATTAATACTCTCCCCATCAATAATTATTAATTTTAATTTATTTCCCTTTCCTGATACAGATGTTTCTAATTTATCTTTGAAATATTGCACATTGGCAAAAAATAACTGAGCATCAAAACGCACAATTAAAAGCGCTTCTGAAGTAATAAGAAGTCCTTCAAATCTTTTTATATTCCTGTAAAAATGTGTATCGGGAATTCTTCCTAAAATTGCGATATGCGGTTTTGTGGTTGTATAAATTAACATACCCATCGACAACACAACGCCTATAAAAATACCTTCTTTTATGCCAACAGTTGCCGTGATTAAAAGCGTACTGTTTAAAATGACAAGCTCCCTTTTTGAATATTTAAGCAATTGTTTTGGCACTTTAAAATCTAACAATCCAAAAACTGCCACTACAATAATTGCGGCAAGCACAGCTTCAGGTAAATAGTAAAAAACTGGCGTAAAAAACAATAAGGTAAGTCCAACTACAGAGCCCGACACTATTGCCGACATTGGTGTTTTAGCACCCGCCTGATTGTTCACCGCCGTTCTGGAAAAACCGCCGGTTGCAGGATATGTTTGAAAAAATGAACCCACAATATTTCCCATTCCTAAGGCTATTAACTCTTGATTTGGTCGCACTTTATAATCATTGTGCTTTAGTTCAATCGCTTTGGCAACGGATATTGCCTCTAAAAAAGCAATAAATGAAAGTGTTAAGGCAATTGGAAATAAATCAATAAGTGTGTTTTTATCAAAAGAAGGGACAATAAAATTCGGCAATCCACTAGGAATATCGCCAATAATTTTAACACCTATTTGATTCAAGTTGAAAAATTTAACGAATACAATTCCCAGCACAACTACCACCAATGCAGCTGGTATTCTTTTAGAAAACCGTTTAAAAAAAACCAATATCAGTATAGAAATAATACCTATTGAAAGGGTTATTAGATTGGTGTCTCTTATATGCTGAAATGCCTCAAAAACCAAGCTGTGTATTCTATTATTTCGCTGCATATCAACTCCCAACAAATGTTTCAATTGACTTAAAGCGATAATTAAAGCCGCTGCTGAAGTGAATCCGCTAATAACCGGCCTTGATAAAAAATTAACCAAAAACCCTAATTTAAAAACTCCGAATATCACCTGTAAAACACCCATCATAAAAGCCAGAAGTATTGCAAATTCAATAAAATGCTCCGTGCCTATTTCTGCCAAAGTTGCAACTCCCGAAGCTACAATAAGAGAGTCCATGGCTACAGGTCCAACCGCCAGCTGACGAGAGGTACCAAAAATGGCGTAAACAATTTGAGGAATCATCGCAGTATACAATCCGTAAATTGGCGGTAATCCCGCAATCATTGCATAAGCAATTCCCTGTGGTATTAACATAATTCCAACAGCCAACCCTGCTCCCAAGTCGTTTTTAAAAAATTCCTTTTTATAATTGGGCAGCCAGTCTAAGATTGGAATAAATTTTTTAAGATTCATTCTAAAATACTTTGTTTACACTCATTAAATAATTTAATGTTACATTTTTCACAAACATCTTTTTCAAGTTTTTTATAAATTGTTGAAATGGCTGTATTTTTATCTTTAAAAAAATTCTCAGCTCCAATCACATCAGTAAATCCACCTTTTATAAGGACTTCTTGGCTAACTAATTTTAAACCGACAAAGTAAATTCCTCCGCCTCTTTCCTGCCATTTTAAAACCTCATTTGTCATCCATTCTGCACCTGCCAAATCAATAAAATTAATTCCATTGGCGATAATTAACAGTTGCTTGTTTTCATTTTCTTCATATAAATCTGCAAAATAATTTGAGATACCTTCAACCGCGCCAAAATAAATGGAACCATCAATTCTTATCATTTTCAGCTGTGGGCATTCCTGTGCAGTTTCATCTCTTATAATATTTACAAATTTTCCTTCTGGATTTTTTCCAAAAACAGCAATATTTGGTTTAGAAGTTCTTTCTAAATAGAAAAATAAAGAAACTATTATTCCTAAAAACAAGGCAATTTCCAAATCTAAAAATAAAGTTCCCAATAAAGTAACCATTAAAACAGTAAATTCACGTTTGCTGGTTTTTATTATTTGTTTAATGTGCTGTACATCAATTAAATTATATCCCACTAAAAGTATGATTCCTCCCATAGCGGCTTTAGGTAAAAAAGAGGCATATTTTGCGAAAAATAAAACAACAATCGTTAGCCCAATCGCAGAGATTATAGCAGATAGTGGTGTTTTTGCCCCAGCCTGATAATTTACACCAGATCGCGTAAATGAACCGGAACTAGCATAAGAAGAGAAAAAACTGGATATAACATTAGACAATCCTTGTCCGATAAACTCCTGATTATTATTTAATTTCTGATGAGAGTGCAATGCCACAGCTCTTGCAATGGAAACAGCCTCAACCAAACCCAGTAATGCTAATGTTATGGCCCCAGAGGTTAATAAACGCATATCCTCAAAGTTAAAATTCGGAATTTTAAATGGAGGCAAGTGTGAAGGAATATTCCCAACACTTTCAATTCCATGTATTTCGCCACCTAAAAGGTAAGCCAATAAACTTCCTAAAACCATAGCGATTAACATATACAGTTTGGAAATATATTTTAAAAATCGTCTAATCAGAATGGCTATTAACAGCGTTGCTAGTGCCACGCCCAAAACATATAAATTAGTTTCTGTGATATGTGAAATTATATAGCTGGTGATTTCATAAAATGTACTTCCACTAGGAATATCTATACCAAATACATGTTTTAACTGTTTAAAGGAGATTAAGATACCGGCTCCTGCTGCAAAACCAATTACCACAGAATTGGATACAAAGTTTACCAATTTCCCCATCTTGGCGAGTCCCATAAATAGTTTGATTAATCCAGCCATAAAAGACAGTAAAATTGCCAGCGATATAAAAGCCTCCATGTCAGTTTCGGGACTTACAAATTTACTTATAACCGCAAAAACTACGATGGAACCTGTTGTGGTGGGTCCAGATATTAAATGATAGGAAGATCCATATAATGCAGCAATAATTGGGGTTATCATCGCCGTATAAAAACCATAAATTGGCGGTAATCCAGCAATCATAGCAAATGCAACAGCTTGTGGAATTACAATAACAGTTCCTGTTATTCCCGCAATTAAATCATCTTTCCAAGTGCTTTTTACTAAAGGCAGCCAAATTAAAAAAGGAAATATTTTTTTTAAACCCATAGCCAATAAGATTCGAATTTTTACTCAAACAAAAGTAGTGTGAACAATTTTTAGTTTTGTGATGAACATCACAAAAATACCTAAAATAAGCCTCCCTGTATATTTCCTTTAATTCTTCCTAAATGTTTGTAGGCAAGTTCTGTTACTTCTCTTCCGCGTGGTGTTCGCATAATAAAGCCTTCCTGAATCAAAAACGGTTCATAAACTTCTTCAATGGTTTCGGTGTTTTCACCAACAGCGGTTGCTATGGTGCTAATTCCAACAGGGCCACCTTTGAACTTATCAATGATTGTTGTTAAGATTTTATTATCCATTTCATCTAAGCCATGCGCATCAACATTTAATGCGTTTAGTGCATATCTAGCTATTTCGATACTAATTTTTCCGTTTCCTTTTATTTGGGCAAAATCCCGAACTCTTCTTAACAGGGCATTCGCAATTCTAGGTGTACCCCTACTTCTTCCCGCTATTTCGATAGCCGATTCCATAGAAATAGGTACTTTTAAAATAGTTGCGCTGCGTTGTACAATGCTTGTCAGTAATTCGGTATTATAATATTGCAAACGGCTGCTAATTCCAAAACGTGCTCGCATTGGCGCCGTTAACAAACCGGATCGTGTAGTTGCCCCAATTAAGGTAAAAGGTTCTAAGTCTATTTGAACAGTTCGGGCGTTTGGCCCAGATTCAATCATGATATCAATGCGATAATCTTCCATGGCTGAATATAAATACTCTTCTACTATTGGACTTAATCGATGAATTTCATCGATAAATAATACATCACGTTCACTCAAGTTGGTAAGCAATCCTGCTAAATCTCCCGGTTTATCCAATACCGGACCAGAAGTAATTTTAAGTCCTACATTTAATTCATTCGCTAAAATATGAGCCAAAGTTGTTTTCCCAAGTCCGGGAGGGCCATGAAATAACGTATGATCTAAAGCCTCATTTCTTAAATTTGCCGCTCTAACAAAAACTTTAAGGTTGTCTATAACCTGTTCCTGACCCGTAAAATCATCAAATGATAAGGGACGTAACTTTTTTTCAACGTCCAAATCTTCGGGTGAAGAAGAATTTTTTTCAGGATTCAAGTTTTCGTTCATAAAAACAAAGATAATGAAGTATGATAATTAATAATTATGAATTAATAATTATTAATTGAATTCATCTAAAAATAGAGAAACGCACTAAATAGTTTGCTAGAGTTTTTATGAAAAACACCAACAGTGATACCTTAAATATGAAATGACAATTATTTTAAACTTCAAATTAAAACCTTTATAATTTTTTATAAAAAAATGATTTTTTATGTTTGCAAAAAATTAGATTTTAATGATTTGTAGTTTACAAAAAAAAGAAATTGAAGAAATTAGACCGACAAATATTCTACCACAAACAACCTTTTGGGGGCGATTAAAAAGTGAACAAGGGTTTATACCATGTGGATTTGAATTAACTGTTTCAAAAGATTTAATTTACAATTCCTCAGAATCATCCATAACGGTAAATGATGATATCCTAGTTTTGATAAAATATATCGATGCAAACTTCTGTTATGCTTATGTTCCGTATGGTCCAGAATTAGAGCCAGATTTCGAAAATCATGGGGTGTTTTTGGAAGAGATATCAGAAATATTAAAATTACAGCTTCCTTCAAATTGTGTTTTTATTCGATACGACTTATTGTGGCAAAATCAATGGGCAGTTGAAGACGATAGTTTTGACGAAGCTGGTAATTGGATTGGACCACCACAGAATGAAATTCAAGAGCTTAGAGTAAATTTTAAAACTGAAAACTGGAACTTAAAAAAGAGTCCTAGAGATTTACTTCCCAAAAATACTTTCTTTTTAGATTTATCATTAAATGAAAGGGATTTACTCTACAATATGAGATATAATACTAGATATAACATTCGAAACGCTCATAAAAAAGGAATTCAAGTTAAGGAATATGGTATTGAACAAATTGATAATTGGTATCACTTATATAAAGAAACAGCGACAAGGCAAAGCCTGCCAATGCAACATAAAGAATACTTTTCTTCTATCATAAAAAATCAAGATAATACTAGAAATGGCGTCAAGGTAAAAATGCTTATGGCTGATAGGGATGGAACTTTTTTAGCATCCATGTTTTTAGTTTTATCCAATAAAAAAGCTATTTATTTATATGGGGCTTCTTCATCTGCTAATAAAGATTTAATGGCAAGTTATGCGCTACAATGGGAATCTATAAAAATGGCTAAAAATTTGGGTTATTCAAAATATGATATGTTTGGTTCTGCCCCCAATTTAAAGCATAAACACCCTCTAAGTGGTATACATATATATAAAAAAGGGTTTGGGGGTAAATTATTTCATAGAATGGGATGTTGGGATTATCCATATAATCATAAAATTTATGAATTATATAAAATGCATGAACTAAGTAATTAGCATAAAAAAAAAGACTTTTCAAAAATTTTGAAAAGTCTTTTTGTTTTATGTTTTAATTTTTAAGATTCCTCTTCGCCATCCATTAAAGGCGTAATTTGAGAAACATAATCTTCTGGTTGTCCAGGTTTGCTATAATCATAAGGCCAACGATGAACTGCAGGAATTTCTCCTGGCCAGTTTCCATGAAGGTGTTCAACAGGAGTTGTCCATTCGAGTGTATTGGATTTCCAAGGATTTTGCGTTGCCTTTTTGCCTTTATAAATACTGATAAAAAAGTTAGCCAAGAAAATGATTTGTGCTGCACCACCCAAAATAGCAAATAACGTAATTACAATATTTACATCGGCAACATCATCAAACAATGGAAACGCGGTATTGGCATAATATCTTCTCGGTAATCCTGCCAATCCTACAAAATGCATTGGAAAAAATACACCGTAGGCTGCAATCGCTGTAATCCAGAAATGCCAATAGCCTAGCGCTTTATTCATCATCCTGCCATACATTTTAGGAAACCAGTGGTAAACACCGGCAAGCATCCCATAAATAGCCGACACACCCATTACTAGGTGAAAGTGGGCAACCACAAAATAAGTATCATGCACATTGATATCTAAGGCACTGTCCCCAAGTACCAATCCCGTTAGTCCACCAGAAATAAAGGTAGACACAAATCCAATAGAAAATAGCATTGCTGGATTCATTTGAAGATTTCCCTTCCACAATGTTGTAATCCAGTTAAAAGCCTTAACTGCGGATGGAATCGCAATTAATAAAGTTGTAAATGTAAATACGGAACCTAAAAACGGATTCATTCCAGACACAAACATATGATGTCCCCAAACAATAGTCGATAAAAATGCGATGGCCATAATAGAACCAATCATAGCTCTGTAACCAAAAATAGGCTTTCTGGAGTTACAAGCAATAATTTCAGAAACAATACCCATAGCAGGCAATATTACAATATATACTTCAGGATGGCCCAAGAACCAAAATAAATGCTCAAACAAAACAGGTGAACCGCCTTGGTAATGCAAAACTTCTCCTTGAATAAATATATCTGACAAAAAAAATGAGGTTCCAAAACTTCTGTCGAAAATTAACAATAAGGCTGCTGAAAGCAATACAGGAAATGAAACCACACCAATAATTGCTGTCAGGAAAAAGGCCCAAATTGTTAAGGGTAATCTGGTCATTGTCATGCCTACCGTTCTTAAATTAATTACAGTTACAATATAATTTAACGAACCCATTAAAGATGAAGCAATAAATATTGCCATAGAAATCAACCAAAGTGTCATGCCCATTCCAGAACCAGGGATAGCTTGTGGCAATGCACTTAAGGGAGGATAAATTGTCCAACCTGCTGAAGCTGGTCCAGCTTCAACAAAAAGTGATGAAAGCATAATTATACTTGATAAAAAGAACAGCCAATAAGACACCATGTTTAAAAACCCAGAAGCCATATCACGTGCACCAATTTGAAATGGAATCAATAAGTTACTGAATGTGCCGCTTAAACCAGCCGTTAAAACGAAGAACACCATAATGGTACCGTGAATGGTAACTAAGGCTAGGTAAATATCAGGTGACATAACGCCTCCATCCTGATGGCGGCCTAAAAATGCTTCAATAATACTAAAAGAAGTATCTGGCCATGCAATTTGCAGTCTGAACAACATTGACATAAATACTCCAATAATTCCCATAAAAATACCAGTAACTAAATACTGTTTTGAAATCATTTTATGGTCAGTACTAAAAACGTATTTTGTAATAAACGTTTCTTTGTGATGATGATTTGACATAGTGTAAATTTTTTAGTTGTGTAGTAGTTAGTTTTTATTGTACAACTTCTGCAATTGTTTTTTGGCTTTTTAACCAATTGTTAAAGTCTGCTTCCTCATGAACAATAATTTTCATTTGCATACTGTAGTGTGAAGAACCACAAATTTTGTTACAAAGCAATAAATAATCAAATTCATAAGGATCTTCTCCTTTTTCGGCTCTTATTTTATTAATGCCATCAACTTTTGCAATGGTTTTTTTATTAGCTCTCATTTCTTTGGTAGTCATACTTGGCGTAAAAGAAAACTGGGTCACCATCCCTGGAACACAGTTCATTTGCGCTCTAAAATGAGGCATATATGCCGAATGCAATACATCTTGAGATCGAAATTTAAAAATCACTTGTCGCCCTTTTGGCAAATGCAATTCTCTAGTTGGAATATCATCCATTGAATTTTTATCGGTCATATCAACTCCCATCGTATTAATTCCTTTTATATTGCGCACATTGGCTCTCCCCAATTCGTTGTCGGATCCAGCATAGCGGGCTTCCCATTGAAATTGTTTTGCATACACTTCAACAATTAAAGGGTTTTCTGCATCAGAAGCGTCCATAACGTCATTCCAAACTGAAAGTCCGTAAAGTACTAAGCCTGCAAGAACAACTGCAGGAACAATAGTCCAAATCATTTCCAATTTATGGCTATCTGCATAAAATAATGCTTTCCTTCCTTTTATTCCACGATATTTAAAAGCGAAATAAAATAGGAGAAATTGGGTAACTGCCTGCACAAATAAAATAAGTAACATGGTTACCACATATAAATTATCGATGCGAGTACCTTCAACAGAAGCGGCCTCTGGTAACAGAATCACGGAGTATTCCCAAAATGAAAATATCATTAATGCGTAAAAGAAAATTCCAAAAACCACAAATAAAATTCCTTGGGTATTGTTATCCTTTTCTGTGGCAATTACGCCTTTCAAATTAAAAATACTTATTATTTGCCATATTGCAATTCCTATTGCAATTGCGAGTAAAATATAAAATAATGCTGTCATATCTTTTTAGCTAGTAGTTATAGTGCTGTCAAATATAAAAAAAATCCTGAATATTTAAACTTCAGGACTCTTTATCTATATTATATTTATGATTTTAATAATGAAAATGCTCACTTTCTTTGAGAAAAGGATTTCCTTTTGCTAATAATGGAACTTTTGTCATTGCATTAAATACCACATAAATGAAAATACCCAAAACAAGCAATACTGAACTGATCTCAGAAATACCAAAATACCATTGATCTCCAACTGTTGCAGGCATAATCATCACAAAAACATCTATATAATGTCCGATTAATACAATAATACCTGAAGTTATAATAAACCAAGGAACACGTTTATAGTCGCTATTCATTAATATTAATAATGGAAAAACAAAATTTAAAACAACCATTCCTAAAAAAGGAACTTTATAGTCGTTGAATCTGGATACAAAATAAGTAACCTCTTCTGGGATATTTGCATACCAAATCAACATAAACTGGGAGAACCATAAATAAGCCCAAAAAATACTAAATCCGAACATATATTTGGCTAAATCGTGTAAGTGACTGTCGTTCACAAATTCTAAATAGCCTTTTCCTTTCAAATAAATTGCAATCAATGCGATAGTTGTAATGGCTGAAACTATTAAGCTTGAGAAAATATACCAACCAAATAATGTGCTATACCAATGTGGATCTAAAGACATAATCCAGTCCCAAGACATCATTGATTCTGTAATTAGGAAAAACACCAAAAATGCGGCAGAGCTTTTAAACAATTTTCTGAAATTGCTCAAGTCTGATGAAGCATCTAATGCAATGGTCATTTTTCTAGCGTAATTGCGATACAATATCCAACCAAGAATATAAATAGCGGCTCTAACCAAAAAGAATGGTACATTTAAATAGCCTGCTTTATTCTGAATTATAGTATCATTAGCAACCACTTCTGGATCCATCCAAACAAACAAATGGTTCATATGTGTGGCTGAAAGTACAAAAAACACAAATAGCAATATTCCACCAACAGGTAAATACGCCGTAATTCCTTCCATTACCCGAAACAAAACTATTGGCCATCCTGCTTGTGACACATGTTGAATGGCATAAAACGCTAATGTACCCAATGAAATCATAAAAAAGAAAAACAAGGCCACGTATAGCGCAGACCAAGGTTTGTTTTTTAATAAATGATACACGTGCTCAGCATGAGCTTCTTCAGATTGTGATGAATTCGCTAAAGCAACATCTGCGGTTGCAGTAACCTCACCATGTGCATTATGACTTTCTTGCAATAGCACTTTAACTTCATCTACTGATGCAGGTGCAGATAAAAATCCATAACCAACTCCTAAAAGTCCAATAACCATTAATGCTAATGATAATGTTTTTAATTTACTTGAAAAGGTATACATATTTTTAAATTCTATCTTAGTAAAAGTGTTATTTTAATAGTTCGTTTCTAAGTTGTTGCACATACATAGTCACTTGCCAACGTTCTTTCTCTGTTAATTGGCCAGAATGAGATCCCATTAAGTTTCTTCCGTGAATGATAACATGGTAAATACTGCCTTCAGTTATTGGCCTGTCTTTATAATTAGGAATTCCTAAAAATTTATCTCTTTTTACCAATTCACCATCACCTGCGCCTGTAGTGCCGTGACAAGAAATACAATATATGGTGTACATTGCTTTACCATTGGCTAAATTTTCCTCATTTACTTCCAATGGATTTTTCAGATTTACAAGTGCATCATCATAACCTTCAGTTGTGTCAGGATAATCATAAGGTACTTTTCCGCGCGCAATAGTTCCTTCAACAGGAAGTTGGGTGGTCATGCCATTTGCATAATTTGGATTTACTGAATAAGTTTCATAACCAACAGGATGATACATATCTGGCATATATTGGTAATTCGGCTTTGTTTTATCCAACCAACAAGAAGAAAGTGTGAATAAAAAAGCCAATGCTATCGTAATTTTTAAAATGTTCTTCATTTTAATTAATGCTTTTCAGTTACTTTAATTTCTACAGTTCCTGTTTTTTTCAGAAATGCGACTAGTTCTTCTTCATTTCCGTCAACAATCACTTCCATAACAAACATATCATCGGTTGTTCTTGGGTCAGGGTTTTCGGCTTCCTTAAATGGCCATAATCTGCTTCTCATATAAAAGGTGATTACCATTAAATGCGCCGCAAAAAATACCGTCATTTCAAACATAATAGGAACAAATGCTGGCATATTTTGAATAAAAGTAAAGCTTGGTTTTCCCCCAATATCCTGAGGCCAGTCTTTAATCATCATGTAATCCATCATCCAAATTGAAAATACCAATCCAACACAACCATACAGAAAAGCTGTAATTGCAATTCTAGTACCTTTTAATCCCATTGCTTTATCCAAGCCATGAACGGGGAACGGTGTATAAACTTCTTCGATATGATAATTTGCCGCACGTACTTCTTTTACGGCATCCATAAGGATATCATCATCATTATACATTGCTTGCACTACTTTATTACTCATGATTTCCGTCTCTTAATTTTTTATATTTTTCTCCTGATGATTTCAAAATAGATTTAACCTCAGCTTGTGCTATCACTGGGAATGTTCTTGCATATAATAAGAATAACACAAAAAAGAAACCAATGGTACCAATGAAAATTCCTATATCAACAAAGGTTGGTGAAAACATTGTCCAAGATGAAGGCAAATAATCTCTATGCAATGAAGTTACAATAATCACAAATCTTTCAAACCACATTCCTATGTTTACCACAATAGAAATAATGAAAGAAAAGGTAATGCTTGTTCTTAATCTTTTAAACCACATAAATTGCGGGGAAAATACGTTACAGCTCATCATCAATAAATACGCCCACCAATAAGGACCGGTAGCTCTATTTAAAAATGCATATTGTTCATATTCCACACCAGAATACCAGGCTATAAACAACTCGGTAATATAAGCACAACCAACTATTGAACCTGTAATCATAATTACAATGTTCATTAACTCAATATGTTGTTCGGTAATATATGCTTCAAGATTTGACACTTTTCTCATAATAATAAGCAAGGTGTTCACCATTGCAAATCCTGAGAAAACAGCACCAGCAACAAAATAAGGCGGGAAAATTGTGGTATGCCAGCCAGGAACTATTGAAGTTGCAAAGTCAAATGATACAATGGTATGTACAGAAAGCACCAAAGGTGTCGCTAAACCGGCTAATACCAGGGAAACTTCTTCAAAACGTTGCCAGTCTTTAGCCCTACCTGTCCATCCAAAACTTAACATCCCATATATTTTCTTTTGAAATGGTCTAACAGCCCTGTCGCGCAACATCGCAAAATCGGGTAATAAACCTGTCCACCAGAATACTAATGAAACAGATAAGTATGTTGAAATGGCAAATACGTCCCATAACAATGGCGAGTTAAAGTTGGTCCAAAGTGTTCCAAATTGATTTGGCAATGGCAATACAAAATGCGCATTCCAAACACGACCCATATGAATAACTGGGAACAAACCTGCTTGAATAACGGAGAAAATAGTCATTGCTTCTGCAGAACGGTTAATACCCATTCTCCATTTTTGACGAAATAACAATAATACCGCGGAAATAAGTGTTCCCGCATGACCAATACCTACCCACCAAACAAAGTTGGTGATATCCCAAGCCCAGCCTACAGTTTTATTTAATCCCCAAACACCAATTCCCGTTCCGATGGTATAAATAATTGAACCTATACCCCATAGGAATGCCAAAAGCGCGATTGAAAAAGCTATCCACCATAATTTATTTGCTTTACCTTCAACTGGAGCGGCTACATCAACAGAAATGTCGTGGTAACTTTTGTCTCCAATAATTAAAGGTCTTCTAATAGGTGCTTCGTAATGAGACGACATAATTCTTATTTAATTATTATCTATTAATATTATTTTTATGATTCTTGAGTGTTTCTCACTTTTACGTGATATACAACATTTGGTTTTGTTCCAATGTGTTCAAGTAAGTGATATGCTCTTTTATCTTCTGCTAAACTTTTAACCGTATCCTCTGGTTTGTTAACATCACCAAATACCAAGGCGTCTGTAGTACAAGCAATGGAACAAGCAGTTTCAAATTCATTTGTATTAACGGGTCTACCTTCTTTTTTAGCTTTTAAAATGGTAGCTTGTGTCATTTGAATACACATAGAGCATTTCTCCATAACACCTCGTGAACGAACCACAACATCTGGGTTTAACACCATTTTGCCTAGGTCGTCATTCATGTTGTAATCAAACTTACTATTATTAGGATATTCAAACCAGTTAAATCTACGTACTTTATAAGGGCAGTTATTTGCGCAATAACGTGTACCTACACAACGGTTATAAGCCATTTGATTTTGACCTTGGCGGCCATGAGAAGTTGCTGCTACCGGACAAACTGTTTCACATGGTGCATGATTACAATGTTGGCACATTACTGGTTGAAAAGCTACTGACGGATTTTCAGAAGGATCTTCTAAAGTATCCATGGCATTTTTGAAGCCCATTACGCCTTTTCCGTTCGCTTTTAATTCATTATCACCAGCGAAATCTTCTTGGTGCGAATAATAACGGTCTATACGCAACCAATGCATATCTCTTGAACGTCTAATTTCTTCTTTTCCAACAACAGGAACGTTGTTCTCGGCGTGACAAGCTATGATGCAGGCGCCACAACCATTACAAGCATTCAAATCTATTGATAGATTAAAATGATGTCCTATTGATCTATCAAATGAATCCCACAAATCTACCGATCCTGCTTCAACTTCATTGTGATCTAATGAAACCACAGGAACTATATTCCATTCTTTTGAATCTACAGTATTGAATATTTCTAAAGTAGTTTCCTTAATAATATCACCTCTACCCATTAAGGTATTTTGTAATTGAACGCAAGCAAACTCGTGTTCACCAGGAACCAATTTTAAACTTACATTTGGTTGAAAGTTATTAAAGTCTTTATAAAAAGCATAGGCGTTTTTTCCAGTTTGCATTTCTGCTTTTAACCCTTGTTTTCTTCCGTATCCAAATGCCAAACCTAAAGAGCCTTTCGCTTGTCCGGGTTGGATTAAAACCGGTAAAATTTCAGAAACACCGTTGAGAGTTAACTCAACCAAACTTCCGTTTAATGCACCGTTAGCCACATGGTTATTTGTTGCTCCCAATGCTTCGGCATCTGCTTTTGACATGGTTAAATAGTTATCCCAAGAAGTTCTTGTGATTGGATCAGGGAGCTCCTGCAACCATGGATTGTTGGCCATTTGCCCATCACCCAAACCAATTTTAACATATAACTGTAATTCTAAATCACTTCCTTTAACTTCTGCCAATTGAGAAGCCGCAGTTTCCAAATCAACCTCTAGTGAAATTGCATCACTTTGAACCGCCTCAGCAGTAAAAACCCCATCGTGTAATGCTTGATTCCAAGATGCTCCACCCAATATTTCGTTATTCCAGGTTTCTTTTAAGAAATCATAATAGGTAGCTGTACTGCCGGTCCAAGCCAATAAACAGTCCTGAAACTGACGTGTATTGAACAAAGTTTTAATAGTAGGCTGAATCAAACTGTATTGTCCCTTTCTAATTTCAGCATCGCCCCAAGACTCCAAGTAATGTGGTGTTGCCAAAGAGTATTGAACGGCTTTTGCTGTTTCATTGTCTTGCATAGAAAATGCAACCGATAATTTCACTTTTTTCAATCCTTCAACAAAAGCAGCTGAATTTGGCAAAGTGTAAACCGGATTTGAATTGCAAATAATGACTGCACCTATTTTACCTTCATTCATGTCGGTAATTAATTGCGCAACATGAGCATCATTTCCTTTTCTTATATTTTTAGTTACGTTAACATCTAAAACTTCACTATTTAAAGCTTTATTGATTGCCAAAGCAAGTAATTGTGCGTTTTTATCTTGAATTCCGGAAATAACTACTCCTTTACTTCCTGCTTTTATAAGTTGTCGAGCTGCTTTTTGAATTGTATCATTCAAAGGAGTTTCTTCTGTGGTAAGGATACCGGAAACAACAGCATTATATAATTTTATTAGCGCCAAATTTTGTTCAGATGGTTTAATCACGACACGCTTATCGGCATTAGCGCCTGTTAAGGACATGTTTGATTCAAACTGAATATGTCGTGACATTTTGCCGTTGGTTGGAACGCGCCCTTTCGAATAACTGGCTTCAAAACCGCCGCCTTGCCAACTTCCCAGGAAATCAGCGCCTATTGAGACGATAACTTCTGCCTTTTCTAAATGATAATCTGGTAGTGCTCTTGTACCGTACATTTCTTCAAAAGCATCCAGTGCTGCAGATTCTGAAATCGCATCATATTCAACATGAGTTACATTTTCAAAAGTTTCATTTAATTTAGCAATCAATTTTTTGGTTGAAGGGCTTGCGCTAGTTCCAGTTAAAACTGCTATTGGCAAACTTGTGGCCTTAACTTCATTTAACTTTGCAATGATTTGTTGGTCTGCTTCACTCCAAGAAATTTCAGCACCATTGGCTTTGGGACCTTTTAAGCGAAGACTATCATATAATGAAAGTACAGAAGCCTGCACACGGGCATTTGTGATTCCGTTAGCATCTTTGTTAGGTTCTATTTTTATTGGGCGTCCTTCTCTAACTTTTACTAAAACATTTGCAAAATCAAAACCATCGGCCATTGTTGTTGCATAATATTCGGCAACACCAGGAATAATATCGTCTGGTTGAATGATGTACGGAATTGATTTTACCACCGGACCTTCACAAGAGGCCAAAGTAACCGCCGCAGTTGTGAATCCAACGTACTTTAAAAAGTCTCTACGTGTAGTTGATGAAGTCTCCAAGGTTTCTTTATCACCTAAAAAAATATCTGTTGGAATTTCTTCAAAAAACTCATTCTGTTTTAACGTATCAACAATAGAGCTTTTTTCTTTTAGCTCTTCAACACTTTTCCAGTATTTTTTGTTTGATGCCATTTTATATTTGGTTATTTACTTTGTAATTAATATTAATAGTGACATTTAGCACATTCTAGTCCTCCCATTTGGGCGGCAGTCACTTTTTCCACACCATATTTTTTAGACAACTGGTCATGAATATTTTTATAATAGTCATTTTTAGTTAAATCTACTTCAGTTGTTCTATGACAATCTATACACCATCCCATTGTAAGAGGCGAAAACTGTTTCATGTCGTGCATTGTTTCAACTGGACCGTGACAAGTTTGACAAGCAACACCTGCTACTGTTACGTGTTGTGAGTGGTTATAGTATGCGAAATCGGCCAAATTATGAATTCGAACCCATTCAATAGGTTTTTGTTCATAGCCTTCAATATATTTTGCGTTTACTTTATCCCAGCCAACGGCATCATATAATTTTTGAATTTCTTTGTCTAAATCTTCTTTGGTGTATGCTCCAAACAATTCACCTTTATATTCTGAAATTGCTTTATGGCAATTCATACATACATTGGCAGTTGGAATACCTGAAGTTTTACTGTTTTTTGCTGAAGAGTGACAGTACTGGCAATCTATTTTATTGTCACCTGCATGAACTGCATGTGAAAATGCAATTGGCTGAATTGGCTGATAGCCTTCATTGACATCAATTTGCATTAACCAGGCAAATAAAAACCAAGTACCTAATAGTATTGAAAATATTAAGAATAGAAAACGCAAGAAAGGATTAAAAATTAACGTCCTTAATACACTTGGTTCTTTTTCTTCTTCAGTTTCAGCAGCTTTTCTTTTGGTAAGCACCACCACTATTAGAGATAACAATAATAAAGCTCCAATAGTTATGGCAAGTGTTGGCAAAACCCCAATTCCCGGTTTTTTGAAAATTTCTTGATCTGCTGTAGTGGCAGTTGCAGCAACAGGTGCAACATCTCCTACATCCATGTATTTCAATAAATCATCTAAATCCTGATCTGTAAGCTGCGGAAATGGCGTCATAACAATTGGAGAATATTCAGAAGCGGTTTTTGCCAATGCATCACCTGTTGCAACTAAAGCAACATTATCCTTTATCCATAATTTTAACCAATCATCTTCATATTTGTCTCCTATTTTATAAAGCGGCGGCCCAATTAATTTTCCTTCCATTTTGTGACAAGCTGCACAATTTGCCTTGTAAATTGCCTTACCGCGTTCAACGGCAGGGTCTGCTTCATTTGCAACTGCAGCAACAGCTTCAACTGGTTTACCTTTGGTATATTCCAGAATATCCTTAATATCTTGATCAGACAATTGAGGATTCGCTGTCATTGGCAATTTATTGTTCTCTTCGAAAACCTGAATTGCTAATTTATCTCCTGACTTAATCATCCCTGGACTGTCTTTAATCCAGGCGATTAACCAATCTTGGTCTCTTTTTTCTGTAATACCCAATAAGGCTGGACCAACCAATTTTCCGTCTAATTTATGACAGGCAGCGCATACAGATTTGAAGAGTTTCTCTCCATTAGCTGGATCACCTTGTGCCGATAAATTGAGCGAGAAAAAGAATAGGAAAGCAAGACTACTTATGACTAATCTTGATAATGGACTGTGTTGTTTCACACTTTTCATATTTAAAAAAGATATTTTCTTTCTAGTTTGGTACAATATTTTCATATACTAATATATGACTTAAATCATTTTTTTAGGATTGAACAAAAGTAGTATATATAAACAAAACTTAAAATCGAAAAATTGTGTTAACTGTAATTTATATTCATTCTAAATAACGAATGAATGCACACGCATCTCAAAGAAAATTATAAATTTGAAAAATATATAAAATATTATGAATAAATTATCGATAAAGTTAATTATATTGGTATTTCTAGCCATTTTTTTAAATAATACCACGGTGTTTTCACAAAGTGAAAACGCAAAAATTAGCGCTCTCATTGAGCAAAAAAAGGCATTTAACAAAACAAATAAAAATATACTTGTCTTTAAAATTCAAATTTATAATGGAAATGAGACACAAGCCTATGCCGTTAAACGCAATTTTGAAGCTGATTTTCCAGAATATCGCACAAAAATCATTTTTAAAACACCTGAATGGAAAACACACGCCGGCAACTTTAGAACAAGACTAGAAGCCGACAGAGCACTCAATATTGTTAAATTAAAATATTCGGGAGCTATTGTTTTAGAAGAAAAGATTTAAACCACCCTGTTTAATCTTTCAAACAAACGGGTCTTTAAGTTGTTGTAATCTACGATAGATTCCAAAATCTTATCTCGTTCTTTCTCAACGCCTATTTCAGTAATAAGAGAATTTATTTTTTGTTCAATAAGAATTCTACGCATATTATATATGGCGTCGAGTACCATTTTAGAAAGATCGCTTTTTTTGCTTCTTATATATATCTCTTTTCGCTCCCAATTGCTTAACACATGCCTTTCATCGTCCATTAAGATAGTGGTCACTAAATTTGCCACTTCGACATTGTCATGATTTACCAGCTTATCTACAGAAATAATTTCATCTTGATTTAATTGATAAATTATCTCATAATAAATATTTTTAAAAGTATCATCGGTAAATTCCACCTCATCATCGTGTAAATTCAAATATATTTCCTTCGAAACCACGTTGTTGAATTTTACCTTTTTTATGGGTTGAAGTTCGGTATCTACCGCATCCTCCCCAGCAACAAAATCGACAAATTCTACTTCATTATTGCCATACAGCAATAAAATTTTTATAATTTCCCGTTCATATTTTTGAAGTTCGTTAACTTTTTCAAATTGCGGTGTTTTTTGTAAAACAGGTTCTGTGGGCCTTGCCTCAACAGGTCTGTTTGAAGCTTCCCTTTCTTCTTTTTTAGCGATTTGAGCCAATTCACTAAAAAGTACATTTTCGGAAATATCCATGATTCTAGAACATTCCTGAATATAAACTTCACGCTGAATTCTATCGGGGATTTTAGAAATACTAATTACAATATCCCTAATTAAGCCTGCTTTTTTAACAGGATCCTGCTGTGCTTCTTCCATCAATAAAGCCACTTTAAAATTGATGAAATCTTTGGAATTTTGCTTTAAATATTCTTTTAGTTCTTCGCTTGTTACCTTTTTTGAAAAACTATCCGGGTCGTCTCCATCCGGGAACATCACTACTTTTACATTTAAACCTTGCTCTAAAATGAGGTCAATTCCACGCATGGAAGCGCGAATACCGGCCGCATCGCCATCAAAAAGTATGGTGATATTTTTGGTAAGCCTATTTATCAATCGGATTTGATTTTCAGAAAGAGCTGTTCCGGAAGAGGAGACCACATTTTCAATACCGGCTTGGTTAAATGAAATCACATCGGTATAGCCTTCAACCAGGAAGCAATTGTCTTCTTTGGCAATGCTTTGTTTTGCGTAATAAATACCATATAATACATTGCCTTTATGGTAAATTTCACTTTCTGGGGAGTTTAAATATTTGGCTGCTTTTTTGTCGTTAATTAAAATTCTGCCTCCAAAACCCAAAACACGTCCGCTCATACTGTGAATTGGAAACATCACACGCCCTTTAAAACGGTCGAATTGTTTGGTTCCAGTTGAGGAGAGCAAATCGTCCTTAACTATGGTAAGTCCGGTAGATTCCAAATATTTTAAGTTATACCCTTTGTTTAAAGCCTCAGTGGAAAAAGCTTCCCACTCGTTTAGCGAATAGCCCAATTGAAATTTAAGAATCGTTTCATCAGTAAAGCCACGTTCTTTAAAATAACTTAGACCAATTGCTTTTCCCTGGTCACTTTCCAGCAAAGTTTTATGAAAATAATCTCGGGCAAACTCTGAAACAATAAACATACTTTCCCGCTCATCTGCCTGCTGTTTTTGTTCATTGCTTTGTTCAGTTTCCTCAATTTCAATATTGTATTTTTTCGCCAAGAAACGAATAGCTTCCGGATAGGAATAATGTTCCTGCTCCATTAAAAAAGTGACCACATTTCCACCTTTCCCGGAACTAAAGTCTTTCCAGATTTGTTTCACGGGAGAAACCATAAACGACGGACTTCTTTCATCGGAAAACGGACTTAATCCTTTGTAATTGCTTCCAGATTTTTTTAACTGGACAAACTCGCCGATAACCTCTTCAACACGGGCAGTTTCAAAAACTTTATCTATGGTACTTCTAGAAATCAACGGTGAAAATTTTTTGAATTTTATTTTCCTAAATTACAATTATTACTGACAAAAAAAAACTGTCCAAGATATTTTACCTTTAAAACAGTTTCTTCCAATTTTTTTTATTTTAGGTTTATGAAACCGCTTTTAGTTTTTTTATGGTCGACATATTAATTTTATCTTCAGCGTATTCCTTTGTGATTTTAATTTGTTTTTCATCGGTTCCAGGTAGGTCAAACATCGCATCGGTTAAAATAGCTTCACATAAAGAACGAAGTCCACGAGCGCCTAATTTGTATTCTACAGCTTTACCAACAATAAACATCAATGCGCTTTCGCTAATGGTGAAATCAATACCGTCCATTTTAAACAATTTTTGATATTGTTTGATGATGGAGTTTTTCGGTTCGGTTAAAATCATTCTCAAAGTTGTTTCATCCAAAGGATCCATATGCGTCAATACTGGTAAACGCCCAATAATTTCGGGAATTAAACCAAAATCTCTTAAATCCTTAGGAATAATATATTTTAACATATTTGCTTGATCAACAACATCTCCTTTAATGGAAGCGCCATAACCAACCTCTTGGCGGTTGAGCCTTTTTCCAATGACTTTATCAATTCCGGAAAATGCGCCACCGGCCATAAATAAAATATTTTTAGTATTGACTTCAATAAACTTTTGGTCGGGATGTTTTCTTCCTCCTTTTGGCGGAACATTAACTACAGAACCTTCCAGTAATTTTAATAATGCTTGTTGAACACCTTCTCCTGAAACATCGCGGGTAATTGATGGATTATCACCTTTTCGGGCAATTTTATCAATTTCATCAATAAAAACAATCCCGCGCTCTGCTTTGCTCACATCATAATCAGCCGCTTGCAGTAAACGTGTTAAAATAGTTTCCACATCTTCGCCTACATAACCTGCTTCAGTTAAAACCGTAGCATCAACAATACAAAAAGGCACATTTAACATTCTTGCTATGGTACGTGCAATTAAGGTTTTTCCCGTTCCTGTTTCGCCAACTATAATGATATTGCTTTTTTCAATTTCAATTTCCTCTTCATCTTTGGAATCTGGCTGGATCAAACGTTTGTAATGATTGTAAACCGCAACAGACATCACGCGTTTTGCCTGATCCTGGCCAATCATATATTGGTCTATAAATGCTTTAATTTCTTTTGGTTTTTTAACAATTAAATCAAAAGTAAGGGCAGAAGCATTACTTCCTGCAATTTCTTCCATCACAATTCCGTGGGCTTGCTCAATACATTTGTCGCATATATGCGCGTCCAAACCTGCAATTAGCAAATCTGTTTCTGGCTTTTTTCTACCACAAAACGAACATTGCAAGACTTCATCCTTTTTCGCCATCCTATTACTTTATTTATTTTTTTTAGTGGTTCTTTCTTCTAAGCAAAAATTAATTTATTTTCTTACTAAAACTTCATCGATCATTCCGTAAGCTTTTGCTTCATCGGCTTTCATCCAGTAATCACGATCTGAATCATGATTCACTTTTTTCAAGGTTTGACCCGAATGTTTTGAAATTATTTGGTACAATTCATCTTTTAATTTCAAAATTTCACGGGTGGTAATTTCGATATCACTGGCCTGACCTTGCGCACCGCCCAAAGGCTGGTGAATCATAATGCGTGAATGTGGCAATGCCGAACGTTTTCCTTTTGTTCCTGCACACATTAAAACAGCGCCCATTGATGCGGCTATTCCTGTACAAATTGTAGCAACATCAGGTTTAATGAATTGCATGGTATCATAAATTCCCAAACCAGCATATACACCGCCACCAGGTGAATTGATATAAATAGAAATGTCTTTTGAACTATCAACACTCTCCAAAAATAGCAATTGTGCCTGAATAATATTGGCAACATAATCATCTATTCCTGTTCCAAGAAAAATAATTCTATCCATCATTAAACGCGAAAATACATCCATCTGCGCAACATTTAACTGACGTTCTTCAATAATATAAGGTGTAAGACTGCTAACCAACTTATCATAATACATACTATTGATTCCTTGGTGTTTTGTCGCGTATTTTTTAAATTCTTTTCCGTAATCCATTTTTCGGTTTTTTATAGTATTAAGGGCACAAAGATATGAAGTATTTATTTATTTTAAATTAAAATACAAATTTGTATCTATTTATCTAAAGTTACAATTAATTATTTGCTTATATTTTATCTCTTTTTATTATGCGCGCATAATAAAATTTCTTATCTTTGATAGCGAATTTTTAATTAAAAACTTATAATAAATATTTCACGCAATGAGAAACACTTTACTTTCAATCTCCTTATTTATATTTTCAATAAGCAGTTACGGACAAGAATTTGAAAATGGAACTATCATCACCCAACGTTATGACACCATAACAAACGTAAAAATTGAAAAATTAAATGATGCAAAAAGTCTGCTTCATTTAACTTATATTGATGCCGAAGGCAACCAACAAAAACCTGACATTGAAACCATAAAAAGTTACAACAGAGGCGATGAAAATTTTACGCGTATTTACAACAATGGCGATATGATTTTGGTAAAACAAATTACTGCTGGAAAAAAATTAAATTTATACGAAAGAAATTATAACGGATTAACCATTTATTATGTGGAAAAAGTTTTTGACGAACTTATAAAAGTTCCGTCATCAGGCTCAAAATTCACCAAAGTATTAAGTGATTTTTTAAGCGATTCTGATGAAATTTCCCAAAAAATAAAATCTAAAGAATTACAGGACCTAAAAGAAATTGTGACTCTTTACAACCAAGGTTAATTACTTTTGAAATTATAAAAGTCCGCTGATGTTTTCATAAGCGGACTTTTTTTTATTTGTTTTAACTATATTTGAATTTCTAATACCATTTAAAAATGATGAGATTTTTTACTTTTATTTTTATTCTGCTCGCATATCAATCGTCCATTATCGCTCAAAATTACCGACAGCGATTTAATGAGATTGATGTTAAACATTATAACTTAGCGATAGAAGTAAATGATTCAACCAACAACATTCAGGCAAAAATGGCTGTATCCTTGGTGTTTAAACAATTGGTGAATGCCTTTGATTTGGATTTGGCTCAAAAAGATTCTACAGGAAAAGGGATGCACATTACATCTATTTTTCTAAATAATGATACGGTTCAATTTACACATTCAGAAAATAAAATTACCATTCAGCCAAACACTGTCAAAACCGACAGCATTTACACCTTTGAAATAACATATGGAGGTGTTCCAAAAGACGGATTTATCATTGGTGAGAACCTTCACGGAGACCGAACTTTTTTTGCAGATAATTGGCCGAACCGGGCTCATAATTGGTTTCCTTGCATAGACCATCCTTCTGATAAAGCAACTGTTGAATTCAAAATTAAAGTACCCAATCATTATCAGGCAATCGCAAACGGCTACTTGTTTGAAGAAACCAATTTATCAGAAAATTTAAAGTTGTACCACTATAAAACTGCCGAACCTTTGCCAACAAAAGTAATGGCAATTGGCATTGCGCGTTTTGCAGTGCAGCATCTTGGAGAAACACACAATATTCCTGTCTCCACTTGGGTTTATCCACAAACAAAAGAACTGGGATTTTACGATTTTGCCAACACAAAAAATATTCTCGATTTCTTTATCGAAAAATTCGGCGAATATCCATACCAAAAATTAGCAAATGTACAATCCAAAACACAATTTGGCGGTCTAGAAAATGCCGGAGCAATATTTTATGCTGAAAAAATGGTGAACGGTGAGCAAAACCATGAAGGTTTGATAGCCCATGAAATTGCGCATCAGTGGTTTGGGAATTCTGCCTCGGAAGCAGATTGGCCTCATTTGTGGTTAAGTGAAGGATTTGCAACCTATTTCTCCGATTTATACCTTCAAAAAATCTATGGTGAAGAAACTTTTCAACAAAATCTAAAAGAGAAACGCGAAAAAGTTCTAAATTTTTACAAAAAGAAACAAACGCCGATTGTTGATATAGAATACACCAATTTAATGAGCTTGTTAAACACAAATTCATATGATAAAGGCGCTTGGGTGTTGCATATGCTTCGCAAAAAATTAGGTGATGAAACTTTTTGGAAAGGAATAAAAACCTATTATGAAAAATTCAAATTTAGCAATGCTTCTACAAATGATTTTAAAAATGTAATGGCAGAAGTTTCCAATAAAAATTTAGATACTTTTTTTACGCAATGGCTCCAAAATGCAGGTCATCCAGTTTTAAAAACCTCTTGGCTTTACTACCAAAACAAACTTCGATTGCTTGTGGACCAAACTCAGGAAAACGCCTTTAATTTCCCACTTGATGTTGAAATAATTTATACCGATGGGTCTTCAGAAATAAAAACCGTTGAAATTTCTAAAATAGCGATTCCTTATGAAATTGATACCAAAGGAGAAGTTAAAGCTGTGAAATTTGATCCAAATACTTGGTTGTTGTTTGCGCTAGTTGATTAGTACTAAGTTTTTAACTTCAGTCTTAGGTCTTCCATCTTCCAACACATCGAATAAACTTTTTTAAAAAACACTGCTTGTTATCTACAAAATAGTTTGTACATTTGCACTCCCTTTTTAGGGATAAAAATTAATGTTTAACTATAACAAAGAATTTAATTGTGAGTAAATTAAGTTACAAAACAGCATCAGCTAACAAAAATACCGTTACTAAGGAGTGGGTATTGGTTGATGCAGACGGCCAAACGTTGGGTCGTATAGCTTCTAAAATAGCGATGCTAATTAGAGGTAAATACAAAACAAATTACACCCCGCACGTAGATTGCGGAGACAATGTAATTGTTATCAACGCCGACAAAATTAATCTAACAGGTAAAAAATGGAATGACAAAACCTATATTCGTCATACTGGATATCCTGGAGGACAACGATCGTTAACTGCTATTGAAATATTCGATAAAGACCCTACCCGTCTTGTTGAAAAAGCAGTAAAAGGAATGTTGCCTAAAAACAAATTAGGAAGCGCTCTTTTCAGAAATTTATATGTTTATGCAGGTACTGAGCACCAACAAACAGCTCAAACACCAAAAACCATTAACCTTAACGATCTAAAATAATAATGGAAATAATACACAAAATAGGTAGAAGAAAAACAGCAGTTGCTCGTGTTTATGTTTCTGACGGTACTGGAAACATCACTATTAATAAAAGAGAGTTTAAAAACTACTTTACAACAGCTGCTTTACAATATAAAGTATTACAACCGCTTACTTTAACAGATCACGTGACTTCATTTGACATTAAAGTAAATGTTTTTGGGGGTGGAATCACCGGACAAGCAGAAGCTATTCGTTTGGCACTTTCAAGAGCTATGGTTGAATTAAATGCTGAAAACAGATTGATTCTTAAACCAGAAGGATTGCTTACAAGAGACCCAAGAATGGTTGAGCGTAAAAAATTCGGTCAAAAGAAAGCAAGAAAAAAATTCCAATTCTCAAAACGATAATCGTTTATTTGAATTACTTCACCAAGTCTATTGGTGGTTCATTGAAATTAAAATTAATAACAAAGTTGTCGTTGATCAGTCAATGATTGACAAAAGTTTAGCATCCAAATAGGTAAGATCGGGTTTCCGCTACTTACCTATTGCTAGCTCAACGGAACGTAAACTAAATAACAAAATGACAAAAATTGAAATTAAAGACTTATTAGACGCAGGGGTACACTTTGGTCACCTAACAAGAAAATGGAATCCAAACATGGCTCCTTATATTTATGGAGAACGCAATGGAATTCATATTATTGACCTTTACAAAACTGCTGCAAAAATTGATGAAGCTGCAGATGCTCTTCAAAAAATAGCAAATTCAGGAAGAAAAATTCTTTTTGTAGCCACAAAAAAACAAGCAAAAGAAATTATCGCAGAAAAATCTGCCAGCATCAACATGCCATACATCACTGAAAGATGGCCTGGTGGAATGTTGACAAATTTTGTTACCATCAGAAAGGCTGTGAAAAAAATGACCATTATCGACAGAATGAAAGTTGATGGTTCTTTTGATGCACTTTCAAAAAGAGAAAAATTACAAATTAACCGTCAGAGAGAAAAATTAGAAAAAAACTTAGGTTCTGTTGCTGATATGACTCGTTTGCCAGGTGCAATTTTTGTAATTGATGTAAAAAAAGAACACATTGCTGTTGCTGAAGCAAAAAACTTAAATATTCCAATTTTCGCTATGGTTGACACAAACTCTGACCCAAGAGGTTTAGACTATGTGATTCCATCAAACGATGATGCTTCTAAATCAATCAATAAGGTTTTAGGTTATATTGTTGATGCGATTGCAGAAGGTTTGTCTGACAGGAAAACAACAAAAGACAAACCAGCTGATGAAGCTGATGAAAAAGGAGAATAAACTAAATTAATGTATCACTTTTGAATTTTAAATATTCAATAAAAAATATTAAATAAAATGGCACAAATTACAGCCGCAGAAGTAAATAATTTAAGAAAAGCTACCGGAGCAGGCATGATGGATTGCAAAAATGCACTTGTTGAAGCTGAAGGGAATTTTGATAAAGCAATTGAAATTTTGCGTAAAAAAGGTCAAAAAGTTGCTGCAAACAGAGCTGATAGAGATACTAGTGAAGGCGCTGTTATCGCAAAAGTTAACGCCGATAACACCATTGGTGTAATCGTTTCACTAAACTGTGAAACAGATTTTGTTGCTAAAAACGATGATTTTGTCGCTTTGGCTACCAAATTTGCTGAAATCGCAATTGACTACAATTCAAAAGAAGAATTTTTAAACGCAGACTTTGGAGGAATGACTGTTGCTGAAAAACTAATTGAGCAAACTGGCGTTATTGGTGAAAAACTAGAAATAGGTACTTTTGAAAAAGTGACTGGTAAATTTGTAGGCTTTTACATCCACGCAGGAAATAAAATTGCTTCCTTAACTGCATTGTCTGATAATGTTGAAGGCGCAAGTATTGTTGCAAGAGACATTGCTATGCAAGCTGCGGCAATGGGTGCAAAAACCTTGTCTTACAAAGATTTCGACCCAGAGTTTGTTGCTTCAGAAACTGAAGCCAGAATTGCAGTGATAGAAAAAGAGAATATTGAACTTGGCCGATTGGGAAAAACCCTAAAACATGTGCCAACGTACATTTCTAGAATGCAATTGACTGATGAAATAATTGAGAAAGCTAAAGCAGATTTAAAAGCAGAACTTAAAGCTGAAGGAAAACCTGAAGCTATTTGGGATAAAATTCTTCCAGGGAAATTAGAAAGATTTATTTCAGATAACACTACCTTAGACCAAGAACTATGTCTTTTAGACCAAGTTTTTATTAAAGATGATAAGTTAACAGTTGCTGATTACGTTAAAACAATTGGTGTAGCTGTAACAGACTTTAAAAGAGTTTCATTGGCATAACACCAAACAGAATAAATTTAAAAAACTCGCTTTTCAGCGAGTTTTTTTTGTTTTAAATATTATTATTTATCCTTTCTTCAAACCCAATTTATGTCCGGCAATGGCATAGTATAAAATAATAAAATAACAAGGAAGCAAAATCCAATAACCTTCTGTTGCCGCTACTGCTGATGCGGCCGCCTCACCCATTCCGTTGGCCATCAATGTCGCTTTATTTCCATCTATTAGTTTTCCATATAATGGCGGAATAATAGCACCTCCGGAAATTGCCATAATTAACAATGCAGAAGCTGTTTTGGTAAATTTCCCCAGTCCTTTTAAGGTTAAGGGCCAAACGGCTGGCCAAACCAACGCATTGGCAATTCCCAAAGCAGCAACAAACAAAACCGACACATAGCCAGTTGTGAACACAATGCCAAAAGTAAATACAATTCCCAAAATAGCACTTGCTTTTAGAGCAAAAGCCTGATTGATATATCGTGGAATTAAAAATACCCCCAACGCATAAGTGGCTACCATAGCCAACAAAGTAAATGTTGTAAAAAACTTGGCATCGGCCGCGGGGAAACCTAAAGAAATACCATATGCAATAATGGTATCACCAGCAATAACTTCTGCTCCAACATAAACAAACAGCGTTAAAACTCCCAACCATAAATGAGGAAATTGGAAAATATTAGTTTTGGCGGTCTCGCCCTCGTGTGCCACTTCAATAGGTTCAGGCTCCACATGAGGCAGCGGCGCGCGCCTAATTAAAATACCCAATATTATTAAAATAGTGGCCATTACAATATAAGGCATCACAACACTATCGGCCATGGTATCTAATAATATTGCTTTTTCTATGTCATCAACAAGACTTAATTTTTCTTTAATTCCATCTATTCCCGACAACAAAAGCGCGCCAAAAATTAAAGAGCCCAAAGCACCTGCGGTTTTATTTGCAATTCCCATAATGGCAATGCGTTTTGCGGCACTTTCTATAGGACCTAAAATGGTTATATACGGATTGGAAGCAGTCTGCAACAAAGTCATTCCCAAACCTTGTATAAAAATTCCGGCTAAAAATACCCAATAAGTTCTGGCTTCTGCAGCGGGAATAAAAACCAAAGCGCCAATTGCCATTACAAACAAACCCAAGGACATTCCTTTTCGAAACCCAATTTTTGTTAAAATATAAGAGGCCGGCAAAGCCATAACCACAAAAGAAATATATGATGCAGATGCCACCAATAAGGATTGAGCCGAAGTTAATTCATTAATGGTTTTCATAAATGGAATTAAAGCACCATTAATCCAGGTTACAAATCCGAAAATAAAAAATAAACCAGCTATAATAAGAATCGGAATAAACGTATTGTTTTTAGCTATTGAAGATGAACTGACCGCATTTGGCATACTAAAAAATTTAAGATTAAAAGTTTTAAATTTATTATATTTTCTGTTATGAAGTCCGTTTTTTAAAAACAATTTTCGGCAAATATTCTGGCCAAACCAAAAAACAAAATCCTTTCAATAAAAAAATATTTATATGCTTATTTTTATGCGAAAGCAACTATACCTTTTTACTTCTACAATATTTATTATATTTGCATAACTTTTAAAAAAATTATGGCTTATAAAAGAATTCTGTTAAAATTAAGTGGTGAATCACTTATGGGTGATCGTCAATATGGTATAGATCCTTCTCGTTTATCAGCTTATGCTGAAGATATTAAAAAAATTGTTGATAATGGTATTGAAGTCGCCATTGTTATTGGCGGAGGTAATATATTTAGAGGCGTTTCGAGCGCAAATAGTGTAATAGACAGGGTTCAGGGAGATTATATGGGGATGCTGGCAACCATTATCAACGGCTTAGCACTACAAAGCGCTATCGAAGCAATTGGCATAAAAACAAGATTACTGACAGCCATTAAAATGGAACAGGTTGCAGAACCTTTTATTAAAAGAAGGGCAGTTCGCCATTTGGAAAAAGGTCGCGTGGTAATTTTTGGCGGAGGTACCGGAAATCCATATTTTACAACCGATACCGCTGCTGTTTTAAGAGCAATAGAAATTGGTGCCGATGTTATCTTAAAAGGTACACGTGTTGACGGTGTTTACACCTCCGACCCAGAAAAAGACAAAGATGCCATTAAATTTAATAACATTACCTTTAAAGATGTATTGAGCAAAGGGTTAAAAATAATGGACACGACCGCATTTACGTTAAGTCAGGAGAATAATTTACCAATTATTATTTTTGACATGAATGTTGAAGGAAATTTAGAAAAAGTAATTTCCGGAGAAAATATTGGAACAAAAGTTGATAAATAGACGTATAATTTATTTTAACAGTTATGGATGAAGAGTTAGACTTTATTATTGATAGCGCAGAAGAATTAATGAAAAATTCAATTCTGCATTTAGAAAAAGAGTTTAGAAATATCAGAGCAGGAAAAGCAAGTCCGGCAATGTTAGGAAGTGTTACCGTTGATTATTATGGCTCACAAACACCATTGGCACAAATTGCAAACATAAGCACTATGGATGCCCACACTATTACCGTTCAGCCTTGGGAAAAAAATATGTTGCACGGTATTGAAAAGGCAATTATGTTGGCCAACTTAGGTTTTAACCCTATGAATAATGGCGACATTATTATTATTAATGTACCTGTTTTAACAGAAGAAAGACGAAGAGAACTTTCAAAACAGGCCAAAGTTGCTACTGAATTTGCAAAAGTGAGCATTAGAAATGGCCGTAGGGAAGCTATGAACGATGTTAAAAAATCAGAAGCTTCTGAAGACATGAAAACCAATGCTGAAAACAGCATTCAAAAATTAACAGATGCCTTTATTCTTGAAGTTGATAATCATTATAAAATTAAAGATCAGGAAATTATGAAGGTTTAATTTCCCCAAAAAGTTAAATTTATCAAAAAAATTCGAAGCACTCATATGGGTGCTTTTTATTTTTCGTTTAATTTCTTATTTATTTTGATAATAATAAATCAAATTCAACTTCTAATAAAGCGTCATTCTAATAAAATTATCTAATCAAATTGGGGAATTGCACTAACGTTAAAACAATTATTGATTGACCAATCACCCCCCCTATAGAGCTCTAATTTGGCCGCAAAAGATACCTGCTAGATTAAACTGCGATTTTAATACTCAAATCAATTTAGAATAATCTATTTTTATACCTTTGCAGAAATTTTTTTGAATGGATTTTTGGACAAGGCTTACGCGGTTTATTTTAAAAAGAAGGTACCTAATCTTGGCTATTATTGCCGGATTCACTTACTTCTTGGCTTCGCAAATGCAATATATGCGCATTTCTTCCACAGAAGCCAATTTACTTCCGGAAAATCATAGCGTCAACATCGAATACAATAAGTTTCTAAAACTTTTTGGTGAAGAAGGCAATCTAATCATATTAGCGGTTGAAGACTCAACCCTTTTCACGCCAAAAAACTTTAATGATTGGAATCATTTGACCCAAAAGTTGAACAAATTTTCAGAAGTTGACTTTACTGTGGCCATTGGCGATATTAAAGAGCTTAAGAAAAACGTTGATGAAGAGAAATTCGATTTTGAACCACTTTACACAGATGAGCCAAAAACCCAGGAAGAAATCGTAAAAATAAAGACCGAGCTTTTTGAAAATCTTCCATTTTATGACAATATATTATTTAATAAAAAAACGGGTACCATAAGGTCTGTTATCTATTTAAAGAAAGAAATTGTAAATACACCTGCCCGTAAAGATTTTATTTTCAACACCTTAATTCCAGCAATTGAAAAATTTGAAACAGAAAGCAATATAAATGTGCGGGTGTCAGGAATGCCCTACATCCGTACCATGAATTCCCAAAATATCATTGATGAAATTGGGTTGTTTGTTGGTTTGGCATTGGGCGTTACTTCCTTAATCTTCTTTTTCTTTTTCCGTTCCATAAGGGCAACAATGATTACGCTTTTGGTGGTAACCATTGGGGTAATTTGGGCATTCGGATTTATAGGTTTATTCCGCTATGAAATTTCGGTTTTAATGGCATTAATTCCGCCTTTAATAATTGTAATTGGGGTTCCAAATGCCATATTTCTAATAAATAAATACCAACAAGAAGTAAAAAAACACGGAAATCAGGCTAAATCATTACAAAGGGTAATTTCAAAAGTAGGAAATGCGACATTAATGACCAATGTTACTACTGCATCCGGATTTGCAACATTTATTTTTACCAAAAGTCAACTTTTGAGAGAATTTGGAATTATTGCTTCCATTAATATCATAGGTATATTTTTAATTGCTTTGTTTGTTATTCCAATTGTGTATAGTTTTATGCCATTGCCAAAAGAAAAACATTTAAAACATTTGGAGCGAAAATGGATTGATTTACTTGTGAAAAAGATAGAAATTATTGTAAAAAAACATAGAATTGCCGTTTATGCAACAACAATTGTATTAATAATTGTGAGTATGATTGGAGTTTATATGATAAAGGTTTCGGGAAGTTTGATTGAAGATATGCCAAAGGGCGAACAGTTTTTTAAAGACATTGTGTTTTTTGAAGAAGAATTTGGTGGTATTATGCCTTTAGAAATAATTATTGACACCAAAAAAGAAAAAGGTGTTATGAATTTGGGTACCTTAAAGCGAATGAATGAATTGGAAGAAACGATTGAAGAAATTCCCCAACTATCAAAACCAATCTCTGTTCTTAATATTGTAAAGTATTCAAAACAAGCTTTTTACGGAGGAAACCCGAAGTTTTATCAGTTACCGACTAACCAAGAAAAAAACTGGATTTTGGCTTATACCAAAAATGCAACTTCAAACACCAATTTACTCGACAGTTATGTAGATTCTACAGGAAGATACGCCAGAATCACAACATTTATGAAGGATATCGGTACCGATAAAATGGAAGTTATTGAAGAGCGTTTGCAACAAAAAATAGACAAAGAATTTCCTGAAGAAAACTATCATGTTTCTATGACAGGAAAAGCCTTGGTGTTTTTAAAAGGAACCAATTATTTAATCAAAAATTTGGTGATTTCACTTTCTCTGGCCATTTTACTTATCGCTATTTTCATGGCGTTTCTGTTTCGGTCATTTAAAATGATTCTAATTTCCTTAATTCCCAACATGTTTCCATTACTGATAACTGCAGGTTTAATGGGCTATTTAGGAATTCCGCTAAAACCTTCAACCATATTGGTGTTTAGTATTGCCTTTGGAATTTCGGTCGACGATACCATTCACTTTTTGGCCAAATACAGGCAAGAATTAAAAGCAAATAATTGGAGAATAAAAATATCCGTATATAAGGCATTGCATGAAACCGGTGTAAGCATGTTTTATACTTCCATTGTGTTGTTTTTTGGTTTTTTGGTGTTTACCGTTTCAAGTTTTGGTGGTACTATTGCCTTAGGCGGTTTAGTTTCCATTACCCTATTATTTGCTATGACTTCTAACTTATTGTTATTGCCTTCATTATTGCTTTCATTAGAGAAGACAATTGCAAACAAAGAGGATTTTAAAGAACCAACTATTCCCATTCTTGAACCTGAAGATGAAAATGGTTATAAATAGGAATAAAAAAACCTTAACCCACGAAGAGGAAATATTTAATTTGGTGCTATTGATTTAACTTTTCAACAATTACTATTAAGCAAGCCTTGCATTAACTTGATTGCAAAACTCTTGAAATTTAGGCATAAATTCACACTACTAAGTTTAAGGGGCTTTTTAACTTTTGGTTTTTTAAATATCATCTGAAACCGTATCTTTGCATCGCAAAAAATTATAGAATATGACAAGAAGCAATGTGGCTGAACTTTTAAATTCAACCAATTTTTCACAGGAAGTAAACCTTAAAGGTTGGGTTAGAACATTTAGGGCAAATCGTTTTATTGCGTTAAATGATGGCTCAACTATTAATAACATTCAGTGTATTGTTGATTTTGAAAATACCGATGAGCGTATCTTAAAACGCATTACTACAGGAGCAGCAATATCCATAAAAGGAATATTGACAGAAAGCTTAGGGAAAGGACAAAATGTTGAAATTCAAATTTCAGAAATTGAAATTTTAGGTGATTCAAATCCTGAAGAATATCCTATTCAGCCTAAAAAACACAGTTTCGAATTTTTGCGTGAAAACGCACATTTACGCATAAGAACAAATACTTTTAGTGCCGTAATGCGCTTAAGATCGGCACTGTCTTTTGCTGTACATAAATATTTTATCGAAAATGGATTTTACAACTTTCATGCACCTATAATTACAGGATCAGATGCTGAAGGTGCCGGAGAAATGTTTAATGTCACTACACTTGATGCCAACAATCCGCCAAGAGATAAAGCAGGAAAAGTTGACTATTCGAAAGATTTCTTCGGAAAATTGACTAATTTAACTGTATCAGGTCAATTAGAGGCAGAAACCTATGCGATGGCTCTGGGGAAAGTATATACTTTCGGGCCAACTTTTAGAGCCGAGAACTCAAACACTACGCGTCATTTGGCTGAATTTTGGATGATTGAACCAGAAGTGGCTTTCAATAATTTAGATGACAATATGGATCTGGCAGAAGATTTTATAAAATCGGTTATTTCCTACGTTTTAAAAAACTGTAAAGACGATTTGGCGTTTTTAAACGATAGGTTGGCTGAGGAAGATAAATTGAAACCAGCATCGGACCGTAATGAAATGGGCCTTATTGAAAAACTGAATTTCATTGTTGACAATAATTTTATTCGTGTCAGTTATACGGAAGCCATTGATATTTTAAAAAATTCAACACCAAATAAAAAGAAAAAATTCCAATATTTAATTGAAGAATGGGGCACTGATCTTCAAAGTGAACATGAACGCTTTTTGGTTGAAAAACACTTTAAATGTCCAGTGATTTTATATGATTATCCAGCCAAAATAAAAGCTTTTTATATGCGTTTGAATAATGACGGGAAAACCGTAAGAGCTATGGATGTTTTGTTCCCAGGAATTGGTGAAATTGTTGGCGGCAGCCAGCGAGAAGAACGGTTGGAAGTATTACAACAAAAAATGAAGGACCTTGGTATTGATGAAGAAGAATTATGGTGGTATTTGGATACCCGTAAATTTGGTACGGCAGTTCATAGCGGGTTTGGTCTAGGGTTTGAGCGTTTGGTACAGTTTACCACCGGAATGGGCAACATAAGAGACGTAATCCCTTATCCAAGAACACCCCAAAATGCAGAGTTCTAAAAAATAATTGCCAATGCAGAATTCATATGGTAAATACGATGTTTTTTTCGTATTTTTATAAAAAGCAATTTTAATTTATGCTTAAACAAGGTTTACAATTCAAATTATCGCAGAAATTATCTCCGCAGCAAATTCAACTTATGAAGTTGATTCAACTGCCTACGCAAGAATTTGAACAACGCCTAAAGCAAGAATTAGAAGAAAATCCGGCTTTAGAAGTTAAAGACGAAAGCGCTGACGATTATGAAAATTCGCAATTAAGCGATACGTATGATGAGTATGATGACACTGGCAACGAAACCATTAATACGGAAGACATCAATATTGACGAGTATTTAAGTGATGATGAGATTCCGAACTACAAAACACATGCAAATAACTATTCTTCAGATGATGAAGAAAAGGAGATTCCATTTGCTTCTGGCCCTTCATTTACACAACATTTAAAAAATCAGATAAATACCTATCGCTTAACAGATGATGAAAAAATTATCACCGATTTTCTGATTGGAAGCATAGATGACAGTGGCTATATTCGCCGAGAATTGGTAGACATTTTGGATGATTTGGCTTTTACAGAAAATGTTTTTACAACGAAGGAGGAATTAGATCGTTTGCTAAAAATTGTTCAGGAATTAGACCCTGCTGGTGTTGGAGCTCGAGATTTAAGAGAGTGTTTAATCATACAACTGAAACGCAAGGAAGAAAAACCATCAATAAACTTGGCCATTGACATTTTAGAAAATGGTTTTGAACATTTTGTAAAAAAACATTACATCAAATTATTGCAAAAGTTCCATGTCTCTGAAACAGAATTAAAGGAGGCCATAAAACAAATTGAAAGACTAAATCCAAAACCAGGCGGATCCTTTGTTGGCAACAGCAAAATAACAGAACAAATTGTGCCCGATTTTACCATTAGAATTGTTGATGGCGAGTTGGAGTTAACGCTTAATTCCAGAAATGCTCCCGAACTTCATGTTTCTAATGAATATAACAATTTAATGCATGGATATAAGGATTCCAGCGAAAAGTCGAAAGCACAAAAAGAGGCTGTTATGTTTATCAAGCATAAATTGGATGCTGCAAAATGGTTTATTGATGCCATAAAGCAACGTCAACAAACCTTGCTCCTTAATATGAACGCCATTATGCAGTACCAAAAAGAATATTTTTTAACTGGCGATGAACGCAAATTAAAACCGATGATATTAAAGGACATTGCTGATATTATAGCTATGGATGTCTCAACTGTTTCCCGCGTTGCAAGCAGCAAATATGTATCAACACCTTACGGAACAAAATTAATTAAAGAGTTTTTCTCTGAATCTATGAAAAATGATCAAGGAGAAGATATTTCAACAAGAGAAATAAAAAACATCTTAGAAACAGTTATAAATAAAGAAGATAAAAAGAAACCTCTAACGGATGATAAACTGGCCTCACTTTTAAAAGAAAAAGGCTATCCAATTGCAAGAAGAACAATTGCGAAGTATAGGGAACAGTTAGATATTCCTGTTGCTCGTTTAAGAAAAATATTTTAGCTGATTGCCCAATAATGACTATGAAATTTTCAAAAATTATTTCCTATTTTTTTCATCCAATAAATTTTCCAATAATTGGAACTATTTTATTTTTTCTTTATATCCCGAAATTTATTTTTAAACCACAGGAGCATATCATCATAGCGGTTATTTTTATTGGCACTTATATATTTCCAATATTGTTATTGTGGCTAATGAAACGATTTGAAATGATTAAAAGTTATCATATGGTAACTATTGAAGAACGGAAATTCCCCTTATTGCTTTTTATTTCTCTCTCTTTTATTATAGGCCATTGGTTGTATAAATCTAAAATAGTTGATTTATTATCACTCTTCTTTTTTGGCTATGGATTAAGTTTATTATGCGTTTACCTCTTTTTATACAGAAAGATTAAAATAAGTCTACATACATTGGCAATTTCTGGCCTAATAGGATTTTTAGTTTATTTTAGCTATTCCTATAAAATAAACCTAATTATGATTCTGGCCATCTTATTCGTTTTGGCAGGTTTGGTAGGTTCTACAAGGTTAAAATTGCGTGCACATCAGTTAAATGAGGTGTTATTGGGGGGACTTATTGGTATAAGTGCTCAGTTTCTTGTTTATTTTATCTACATGATGTAAAATTTCAAACCAATTCTCATATCTCTCAAATCAATATTCTGTCCGTTAAATAAGGCATCTTTGAATAAAGGGCTTAATCCATAATAAAAATAAAGATTCCAATTTCCGTAACCAGTAGCTAAAGTTGCTCCATATTGAATTCTATTAATCTCAGAAATGTTTTTAGTGGTTAGCACAACATCAGAATCGATATATTTTGATTTTGAAGATACCAAGTAAGAAAATGTAACCCCACCATAAACCCGCCAGAAACTATATTTTTCGGGCGTTGAAGTTCTCCATCTAAATTCGATAGGCATCTCAATGGAACTAATCCCCAATCTGTTGATTTTATAATCTTCAGCCAATTCAAATAAAGAATTTTGATTCTCCTGGGTGATTTTCAAATTTTGAACATAACCATTGTAGGCATATCCAACTCCAATTCCAAAACCAACATTTCGACGTTCATTTAAGGGAATATCTTTTATAAATCCAAAAGAAAACCCACCCGACAAACCGTTTTGCGAAATGGTGGCCGGTTGGTTTACAATAATTGTGTAGGTTAATGAAAGATATAATTGATCTTCCAAATATTTAAAATCAATTATTGAATCATTAGTAACCTGAGCCTGTGGTTTCACAAAGCTAAACATTAAGAAAATTAACCACCAATATTTACCCATAGTTCAAAGGTAGGCATAAAAACAAAAAAGGCAATCAAATTTTATTTGATTGCCCATTAATTTTTAATAGCCTTATAAATCTATATAATGCTATTTATAGTTCCCTCTTAAATCACTTCCTTTTGAAGTTGAGAAACTAATTTTTAATGCATTTATATCTCTTAATTGTTCCTTAATGTCTAAAATTGTACCAACACTGGCATCTTTATCTGCTTTAATAGAAGTAGTCATAAATTTAACTTCATCTTCTTTTCTTAAAGCTCTTTCAGAAAAGATAAAACTTGGAATGTCTTTAACTTCCACTATTTTATCATTTACCTGTATCTTATCTCCAGAAATTCTAGTATCTTTTGATTTACCAACATAAATAGTACTTACCAAACTCTTAAGCTCCAACTTTTTTACTTCACTCGCTACAGGAAGTGCTGGCTTTTTAATCAATAAGTCAGTTTCTCGCATCGTGGTAGATACCATAAAAAAGAACAATAACATAAATACAATATCAGGCAAAGATGCCGTAGAAATTGCAGGTAAACCTTTTTTCTTCTTTTTAAATTTACTCATAATATGTTATTATTTTATCGGTTCAGGTTCAGTAATAATTTGAGGATACTTGTCTTTCAAATTGTCTATTTTCTCTTGTAAACTTTTTGAAGGGTTGTCCTTGTAATCATTAAGTAATTCGTCATAAGTTCTGCCGTATAATCTTTTAGAAAGTTTATTTCTTAACTCATTATAAGCGCCTTCAATTTCATTTTGTACAGAGATATACATCCCATAAGAGGTACCTCTATCACTTTGCAAGGAAATAATTGCTTTTGATGGATGATCGGAAGAATTTGGATCTTTATCACCACCACAATAATCACAAGGCTCACCTGGTTTACCGTCAATGGGAGTTCCTAAACCACCTCCATTATCAATAAATTTCATTGCCAAACGTTTAACGTCTGTTACTTTTACATATTCATTTTCAATTAACAACTGGTTGTTTCTATTGACAACAATGTCTAAAACGTTTTTTTCCTTCACAATTACGTCCGACTGTTGATCAGTTTTTTCAGGCAATTTACGCGCAATACCTGAATCAACATCCATCGTAGTTGTCACTAAGAAAAATATTAAAAGCAAGAACGCAATGTCTGCCATTGAACCAGCATTAATTTCTGAATTTTCTCTTCTTGCCATAATTATCTTAATTTTTCACAAGTGATTTTACAAAGTCAAATAAAAAGAATCCTAAACCAATAGTTCCTAATATAAAACTGTAATTAATTAGTGTGCTAACCCAATGAGAAACACTTCCGGCTTCACCATCTGGCAATATTTTACCCATACCATCAGTAACGGCCTCATCAGTAGCGAAGACATATGCCAACACCAATAGAATAGCCATAACCCCAACTCCTAATAAGGTTCTTTTTAAAACCTCAGGATGTTTAGTTAAATTGAGCATTGAAAAAATTACTGCAATCGCAGCGCTTGCAATCAATAAAAAGATTGAAAATGAAATAAATGGAGACAAAATACTAGCTTGCAAGGCTCCATCTTCCTTTATTGCGTCATCACCTTCCATTACAATTCTAACGAAGAAGTAGAACCCTACCAATCCAATAAAACCAGTAACAAAAGTTAATATTTTTGATGTTTTCGTATTCATAATTATTATTTTTTGTGTCTAACCAAAAGGTCAACTAGTGAAATTGAAGCATCTTCCATATTATTTACAATACTATCTACTTTAGAGATAATGTAATTATAAAAAACTTGAAGAATAATTGCAACAACTAAACCAAACACAGTTGTTAACAAGGCCACTTTAATACCTCCGGCCACAACAGTTGGAGAGATATCTCCTGCTGCTTGAATAGAGTCAAAAGCAGCAATCATACCGATTACAGTACCCATGAAACCAAGCATTGGTGCCAAAGCAATAAATAAAGATAACCAAGAAATGTTTTTTTCCAATAATCCCATTTGAACCCCGCCATAAGCAACAACTGCTTTTTCAGCTGATTCAACTCCTTCATCCATTCTATCTAATCCTTGATAAAATATAGATGCAACAGGACCCTTAGTGTTTCTGCAAACTTCTTTTGCTGCTTCAACACCTCCTGAAGCTAATGCTTCATCTACTTGGCTTACTAATTTTTTAGTGTTGGTCGTAGCCATGTTAAGATAAATAATTCTTTCAATTGCAATTGCCAACCCTAAAATTAAGGCCACCAATACGATTCCCATAAAGAAAGGGCCTCCTTCAATGAAACGTTGTTTTAATTCTTGATGAAATGTTCTTGATTCGGTTGCATCTGCAACTTGTTCTGTGTTTGCTGCATCTTGTGCAAAGGCCTTAGGTGCTGCTCCAAATAACAATAATCCTGTGATTGCAAGGATAGTAAATAGTCTTTTCATTGTCTAATAGTTAATTTATTAATTTCACGGGTTAAATATATAATAATTTTTACAAAACAAACAAGTCAGCGAAGAGAAAGATTTTAAAGTCTTTAACTTATCTAATACCTCTACGTTCAGACATCTTTTGCGTACGGCAAGTAACAAAAAAATGTTGAGTTCTAAAAATTTTCTTTCAAAATTAAAATGATTATTTTTATTGAATAATTTTTTTTATAATTTACAAAAATTGTAGCGTTTTAGCATAAAATATTAAAAATTATATCAATAAAGTCGCATTTAATTAAAAAAAGATTATTCAAGCATACTCATTTCTCCTCTAAGTTGTGCTTCAAAAATAGATTTAAAATTGTTTTTTGAAATATTTTCACCCAATAAGTACATTAATTTAGCCAAAGCTGATTCTGTTGTGATATCACCTCCATTGATAATCCCAGCTTCTTTTAATTCGATGCTGGTTTCATATTGTCCCATAATTACACTTCCTGCAATACATTGGGTAACATTTATTATATGTATACCTTTAGCAATAGTTTGTTTTAATAAATCAATGAACCATTTTTCGGTAGGGGCATTTCCTGAACCAAATGTTTCTAGAATTACACCTTTAAGCCCGTCAATACCTAAAATACTGGCAACAACTTTTTTTGTGATTCCCGGAAAAATTTTTAAGATTACAATATTATTGTCTAAGCGTTTTCGAACCTTAAAGGGTTTTGTTTTATTTGGTATATTAATTAATTGCTTGTATAACTTTAAATGAACACCACTTTCTCCTAGCGGCGGAAAATTAGGAGAAGTAAATGCTTCAAAATGTTCTGCATTGATTTTTGTGGTTCTGTTTGCACGATATAATTTGTATTCAAAATACAGACAGACTTCCGAAATTATTGGCACACCGCTCTCTTGTGATGCCGCTACTTCAATCGAGGTAATTAAATTTTCTTTAGCATCTGTTCTTAAGTCACCTATTGGTAATTGTGAACCTGTAAAAATAACAGGTTTTGAGAGATTTTCGAACATAAAGCTTATTGCTGAAGCTGTATAAGACATGGTGTCAGACCCATGCAATACCACAAAACCATCGAAACTCTCATAGTTTTTTTCAATTATTTCGGCGATAAAAACCCAATTATCTGGATTCATGTTCGATGAATCGATAGGTTCTTCAAGTGATATACTTTGAATGGCACAATTTAGTTGATTAAGTTCTGGGATATGTTTTAAAAGTTTGTCGAAATTAAATGTTTTTAAAGCACCAGTTTTATAATCTTTAACCATACCAATGGTTCCTCCTGTATATATTAATAGGATATGAGGGATTTTTGTCATTTTGTCTGTTCCTGTATTTTGGAATAATTTATGATGTAAATTTACCAAAAAAAATACAACAATTAAAAAAGGAAAAATATGATAGGATTTTATATTATTATAGGCTTGATTTCTCTGGTTAGTTGGCTGGTTAGTCAAAAGCTAAAAAACAAATTTAAGTATTACTCAGAAATTCAATTAGAAAACGGTTTAAGCGGGAGGGAAATTGCCCAAAAAATGTTAAATGATAATGGCATTTATGATGTAGAAATCATATCAACACCTGGCCAATTGACCGATCATTACAATCCACAAAACAAAACAGTCAATTTGAGCGAATCGGTTTATTCGCAACGAAACGCTGCCTCTGCTTGCGTGGCAGCTCATGAAGTTGGGCACGCCGTTCAACATGCCCAAGCATACCAATGGCTACAATTGCGTTCGTCTTTAGTGCCGGCAGTGAATATTTCTTCTAAATTTTCACAATGGCTGGTTATTGGCGGATTAATTTTGGGTGCTGCTTCAGGAGATTCGGGTATTGGTTTTACCATCGCGGTGATTGGCCTGGCGATGATGGCTGTTGCAACTTTGTTTAGTTTTATCACCTTGCCTGTTGAATATGATGCCAGTAACAGGGCTTTAGCTTGGCTTAAAACAAACAATATGCTTACAAACAGGGAGCAAGATGGCGCAAAAGATGCATTAAAATGGGCTGCCAGAACTTATCTGGTTGCGGCAATAGGATCTTTGGCTATGTTGCTTTATTGGGGTATAAGCATTTTAGGAGGCAGAGATTAAAATGATTAAAAAGCCGTTAATTCGGCTTTTTTTATATTTTAATTTGACGATCAATCTGTTGATCGAGCGAAATAAAGGTTTCCGTTCTTGCAACTCCTTTAATGGATTGAATTTCCTGATTGAGTAACTTCATCAAGTGCTCATTGTCTTTGCACATTATTTTTATAAAAATAGCATAATTTCCAGTGGTGTAATGGCTTTCAATAACTTCAGGAATCTCTTTTAACCGAATAATCGCAGCGGAATATTTACTGGCAGAATCCAAGAAGATTCCAACAAAAGCCAATGTTTTATAGCCTAATATTTTTGGATTAATTACAAATTTAGATCCTATAATTAATCCGGCAGCTTCCAGTTTCCTCAACCTTTGATGAATTGCCGCACCTGATATTCCAATTTCACGGGCAATGCCTAATATTGGTGTGCGGGCATCTTCCATTAAATGTTTTAAAATGATTTTATCAATACCGTCGAAGTGCAATTCTTTTTCTTTCATCTGTTTACATTTTATTTTTTATTGGTAACAGATGCAGCCTGCCAGCCGCAGGCAGGTTCGCCATTAATCATTCCTTTGTGTGTCAAAATTTGTTGTGCTCGTTTCATACTATTATAAACTGAAAGTAAATTTAAAAAAATAAAGGATATGAAAAATCATATCCTTTATTTTATTTCGGTTTGAAATTTTATTTGTCTATTTCTGGTTGAATTTCAAAGCTATCCATAAAGGCAGTGGTGTAATTACCGGCAATATAATCTGGATGTCTCATCAATTGTCTGTGAAAAGGAATCGTGGTTTTTATCCCTTCAATCACAAACTCATCCAAAGCTCTTTTCATTTTACTGATAGCTTCTTCACGAGTTTGAGCTGTTGTAATTAATTTCGCAATCATAGAATCATAGTTTGGCGGAATTGTGTAGCCAGCGTAAACGTGAGTGTCTACCCTAATCCCATGTCCTCCCGGAATATGCAATGTGGTAATCTTTCCTGGGGAAGGCCTAAAATCTTTATAAGGGTCTTCCGCATTTATTCTGCACTCTATTGAATGTAGTTTTGGGAAATAGTTTTTTCCAGAAATTGGAATTCCTGCTGCAACTTTTATTTGTTCAAAAATTAAATCGTAATCAATTACCTGTTCTGTAATTGGGTGCTCCACCTGAATACGCGTGTTCATCTCCATAAAGTAGAAATTTCGATGTTTATCTACTAAAAACTCAATGGTACCAGCACCTTCATAAGAAATAAATTCTGCTGCTTTTACAGCAGCTTCGCCCATTTTTTTTCGCAATTGAGTTGTCATAAATGGTGATGGCGCTTCTTCAGTAAGCTTTTGGTGACGTCGCTGAACGGAACAATCCCTTTCCGATAAATGGCAAGCTTTTCCATAAGAATCTCCAATAATTTGGATTTCGATATGCCGGGGTTCTTCAATCAACTTTTCCATATACATGCCGTCATTTCCAAAACTAGCTAGAGCTTCCTGGCGGGCGGCATCCCAAGCATTTTTAAGATCACTTTTTTTGTAAACAGCTCTCATTCCTTTTCCTCCCCCACCTGCTGTGGCTTTCAACATCACCGGATATTTCATTTCATCTGCCAATTTTTCAGCATCTTCATAAGTATCCAATAGCCCATCAGAACCTGGAATTGTGGGTACTCCAGCTGCTTTCATTGTAGCGCGGGCTGAAGCCTTATCACCCATTTTGCTAATCATCTCTGAAGTGGCACCAATAAATTTTATACCATGTTCTTCGCATAGTTTTGAAAATTTGGCGTTTTCAGACAAAAATCCATATCCAGGGTGAATGGCATCGGCATTGGTTATTTCTGCAGCTGCCAATATAGCAGACATTTTTAGGTAAGACTCACTACTTGGTGGTGGACCAATGCACACTGCCTCATCAGCAAAACGCACATGTAAACTTTCTGCATCAGCCGTTGAATAAACTGCTACTGTTTTAACACCCATTTCTCTGCAGGTTCGTATAACTCGTAGTGCTATTTCCCCCCTGTTTGCAATTAATATTTTTTTAAACATACTGTTTTCAAATTATTATAGACAATCTTCAATTTCAAAATGTTTTTTGAAACCTATATTGTGCAAATTGGAATTAAAATTATGAAGGGTCTACTAAAAATATTGGCTGGCCGTATTCTACTGGGGTTCCATCTTCTACTAATATTTTTACAATTTTACCTGAAACTTCTGACTCAATTTCATTAAATAATTTCATTGCTTCAACCATACATACAACGGTATTCGGACTTACCATATCGCCAACTTCAACAAAAACTGGTTTGTCTGGCGCTGGTCTTCTGTAGAAGGTTCCTATTATTGGGGAAGTAATTTCAATATATTTTACGGCTTCTTCTGTAACAGGTGAATCTGCAACGGCAACTTGAACAGGGGCTTGTGCCGCTGTTGGACTTGTGACGATTTGAGGAATGCCCGAAGGTGCTTGCTGAAGTATGGTGGTTTCAGTTCTCTCAGGTCCGGTTTTAATGGTGATTTTAATATCTTCCATTTCTAACTTAACTTCACTTGCGCCAGATTTGGCCACAAATTTTATCAGATTTTGAATATCTTTTAAATCCATGATATGTTGGTTTTAAATTGTTAATTGGTTAAGAATTGTATGCCCATTTAAAGTAAATTGATCCCCAAGTGAAACCACCCCCAAATGCTGCGAAAATTATATTGTCTCCCTTTTTAAGTTGTTGCTCATAATCAGCTAAAAGCAAGGGCAAAGTTGCTGATGTTGTGTTCCCATACTTTTGAATATTCATCATTACTTTTGAACTTTCCAGCTCAATTCTGTTTGCTGTTGCTTCAATAATGCGCTTGTTTGCCTGATGTGCGGCAAGCCAATTGATATCTTCTTTTGTTAAATTATTTCGCTCCAAAATTTTAACTGTGGCATCTGCCATATTAAAAACCGCATTTTTAAAAACAGTCTTCCCGTCCTGAACCACAAAATTTTCTTTATTGTCTATCGCTTCTTTTGTAGTTGGATACATAGAGCCACCCGTTTTAACACGTAAAAAATCTCTTCCGGCACCATCGCTTCTCAAATATTCATCCTGTAATCCTAATCCTTCTTCATTTGGCTCAAATAAAACGGCTCCGGCGCCATCTCCAAATATAATGCAAGTTGCCCTATCTGTATAATCAATCATAGAAGAACATTTATCCGCACCTATTAGTAGTACTTTTTTATATTTTCCAGACTCAATATATCTTGCGGCAACAGACATTCCATACAAAAAACTTGAACAGGCTGCTTCTAAATCGAAACCAAAAGCATTTGTTGCTCCAATTTCTGAAGCGACATAAACCGCCGTTGAAGCAGCTTGCATATCGGGTGTAGCAGTTGCTACAATGACCAGTTCAATTTCTTTAGGGTCTAAATTTTTCTTATTCAGCAACTCTTGTGCTGCCTTAATTGCCATAAAGGAAGTTCCTTTACCTTCTCCTTTTAAGATTCTTCGTTCTTTAATTCCTGTTCTTGTGGTAATCCATTCATCATTTGTGTCCACCATTTTTTCTAACATTTCATTTGTTAGAATGTCCTCAGGAACAAATTTTCCAACTGCTGTTATAACTGCGGTAATTTTCGTCATATATCGCTTCCTTTTATCAAAACACCGTTTCAAAGAAATGAAATTTATTTTGATTTTTAATGTTTTTTATCAGTTTTTGGTCAGTTTTACGCTAAAAAGTAAAAAAAAACCCCCAAATTGAGAGTTTTTATCATTTTTTACATGAGAGTGATTAAGCTTGAACTACCTCAGCTGAATCTATTACAATTTGACCTCTGTAATATAATTTCCCTTCATGCCAGTGAGCTCTGTGGTATAAATGTGCTTCACCAGTTGTTGGGTCAATAGCCACTTGTGGAGCTACTGCTTTGTAATGAGTTCTTCTTTTATCTCTTCTTGTTTTTGATATCTTTCTTTTAGGATGTGCCATTGCTATTATTTTTTTCTATTAATATATTCTTCAATTTATTCCATCTAGGGTCAATTTCCCTATTTTTTTGTACTTCTTGTTCCTCTTCTTCTTCCAGACCTTCTTCTTCTCCTGTTATTTCAAATTCTTTTAACTTTTCCAAAATTTCTGAGTGAAGTGATCCATCAATTACACCCGGATGTATTCTTTTTAATGGCACCGCCAATACAATTGCTTCATAAATGTATTGTGCTACATTTATTTTATTTTCAGAAAATGGTATGATTAATAACTCTTCGTTTTCATCATTATACTCATCCCCAAATTTTACAACTAATTGAATTTCAGCCTCAATTGCTTGATGAAATAACTCTGTGGATACATCACAAGCCACTTCAACCCAGCCAGAAAAAACAAAATCCAATTCAAATATTGTAGTGTTTTTTAAAAATGACATTGCAACTTTTACTTTTAAATCGTAAAACTCATCATAGTTAAAAAAATCAAAGAACTTCCTGTCAATTATGTATTCAAATTGATGTATTCCTTCTTTTAAACCAATAAAAGAAATATCAAACTCCTTTAAATCTTTCATTTTGAACTTCAATTTGAGCGTGCAAAGATATAAAATTATAAAATATATACTAAACTAAATTTCGAATATTTATCTATATTCTTTTTGATGGCTACTTTTTAAAGCGTTTTCTGTCAAACTCTTATATTCTCTCCTCGTTTTAAAAATTTGGATTCCACTAAAAACCGCTTCTTTAAAGGAATTTATATTTGCTTCATCTTTCCCTGCTAAATCATATCCTGTCCCGTGATCTGGTGATGTTCTTACCTTATCTAAACCGGCAGTAAAATTAACACCTTCTCCAAATGACAAAGCTTTAAAAGGCGCCAAACCCTGATCATGATACATCGCCAAAACAGCATCAAAATTCTTGTAATTATCCGAACCAAAGAAACCATCGGCAGCATAAGGTCCATAAACCAATTTCCCTTCATTTTGAATTTCAGCAATTGTTGGTCTAATCATTTCATCATCTTCAGTTCCAATAACACCGTGGTCTCCACAGTGTGGATTTAATCCTAAAATAGCGATTTTAGGTTTTGAAATGGCAAAATCCTGAACCAATGTTTTATATAATATGGCTACTTTTTTCTTGATTAAATCGCTGGTAATTGTTTCTGATACTTTTGATACCGGAATATGTCCTGTTATTAGCCCAATTCTAAGGCCTTCAGCCATTAAAATCATTAAGCTTTCACCTTCCAATTTTGATTCTAAATATTCCGTGTGCCCAGGAAATTTAAAATCTTCTGACTGAATATTTTCTTTATTTATAGGAGCTGTTACCAATAAATCAATTTCTCCCTTAGCCAATGAATTTGTTGCAGCTTCCAAAGATTCAAAAGCATATTTTCCCGACTCTACTGTTGGCGTTCCTAAATTAACTTCAATGTCATCTTTCCATAAATTCAATACATTAAATCGGCCTTGAATGGCGGCATCAACTTGCCTTATACCATTGAAAAGCAAATTGATATCCATGTTTTTTTTATAAGATGTAATCAATTTAGCCGAGCCAAAAAGAACTGGCGTACAAAAATCAAACATCCGTTTATCTAAAAAGGTTTTCAAAATAATTTCAATTCCAACGCCATTAAAATCTCCTATAGAAATTCCCAATATTATTTTTTCAGATTTCTCCATAAATCAGCTTTATTATACTTAATTTTGAATCATCAAAAGTAGTCAATTAAATTGAAAAAATTATGTTTACAGGTATAATAGAAAGTGTAGGTGTTGTTAAAAACCTTCAGCAGGAAGGTGAAAATCTTCATATTACCATTGAAAGCAATTTCACTTCTGAATTAAAAATAGACCAAAGCATTGCCCACAACGGCGTTTGTTTAACCATTGTGAATTTAAGAGATAAGGAATATACAGTGACCGCCATAAAAGAAACGCTTGACAAATCTAATTTGAAATATATTAAAGTTGAGGATAAAATAAATTTGGAGAGAGCGATGATTCTTGGGGCCAGATTGGACGGACATATTGTGCAAGGCCACGTAGACCAAACTGCTGTTTGTACAAATATTGTTGAAGAAGATGGGAGTTGGGTGTTTAGTTTTGAATACGATAATGCTTATAACAATATCACCATTGAAAAAGGTTCTATCACCATAAATGGCGTAAGCTTAACGGTTGTGAATTCACAAAAAAATAGTTTCTCGGTGGCGATTATCCCTTATACTTATGAATTTACCAATTTTCACACTTTTGAAGTGAGAACGGTTGTTAATTTGGAATTTGATGTTATAGGCAAGTATGTAGCCCGGTTGCTGGAGAAGTAATTATTTTTTTCTTTTAAGCGAGTAAATGCCGTAAATTACTCCAGAAGCCAATAAAAATGACAAGCCACCGTCAATTGGTAAACCGACTGGAGGAGGGGGACTTGCTGCATACGTGCTTTTTTGTCCTGGTACTGGGGGCTCTTTTGCATATATTGCGAAACTCAATAGCGTAAAGCTAAAACAATATATAAATACCTTAACTTTGTTCCTATTCATTCTTGGGGTTGAACATACTGTAAAATTAATAAAACTAGGCAAATATATTAAATATATTTTATAACCTACTCAGTTTTAATAGTACGGATTTATACCTCTATTATAAAATCTGACAATCATAATAGTCAGATTTATTTGTTAATTTTCAGAATTTTACAATCTTCTCAATATTCCTATATTAAAAAGCTTTATTCCTTAAAAAACTCAATAACACAAATAATTCAATTAATTATTTATCTCTTATTTTGGCAAATATATATCTATAATATGCATCCCCCAACAAAAATTAGATATAAATAAACAGTCCACTTGTTATAAACTATAATGATTAGATTATAATAAAAAACAACTAATTAAAAACCCACTTTATTGCTAAAGCGGGTTTTAAAAACATCTAGTATATTTTTTAAATAGTTGGTATTCCCAGCACTATTGGCTCTATGGTTTTCACCGTCCCTACAGTTACTGTAATTAGCGGCGATTCATAATCGTCATAAGCCGATTGATTCACTATTTTTAACTTATAGTTTCCTGCAGCAAGACCTTGAATCAAAAAATCACCTTCTGCATTTGTGTTGGTTTGGGTTATATAAACTTCAGTATCTGTATATACCTCTATTGATGCGTTTACTATAGGGTTAAAAACACTTAATCCATCAATTAAAACTTCACCTGTTAAATTACCCGCAATAGCGCCTGAATTGACCTCGGCATTCACTCTAATTACTGGTTTTAGATTGTACATTCCAGAATTTCCAGCCATTACAACTGATTTTTGAACATCCCAATCAAGAATAAATGTATAAGAGAAACCAGGCTCCAAAGTGGTATTCATTTTTAATTTTAAACCTGATTGCATTGCGCTTGGAGTGTTAAGAGCCATCATGTCTGCCTGTCCCTCAATTTTAAGCGTATTGCCATCTCCCAGAACTAGTCTAATTTGTTTTAACATCCCTGAAGGAATAATTTGATCTGCCAATAAAAGGCTATTTCCTGCAATAAGTGTCGTTAAATCAACATGAATGGGATAATCTTCCGGTTTCCCAAAACTCGCCCACCCAGTTTCACTCTCACTATTGTTATATTGAATATCCTTAATTACAACATTCACTTCTAAATAATCTCCAGGAGCATCAACTAACTTTAATTGAATTCTTGCCGTATTGCTGCTGTCATCATCGTTATTGCAGCTTTGGAATCCTAACATTCCAACCATTGCGGCAATTGCCACAAAATAGATTTTTTTTAACATCATCGTTTTAAATTTTAAATTAATTCTAATCTCCATTTAATAAAGATATACAAAGTTGCGAAGTATAAAACGCAAATGTGTTACACAACTTTAGATAAAAATTGTATAATTCACATATTTAATCTTAAAGGTGTTATAAAGAAATAACACTTTTAATTAATCGGTTCTTATTCAATTTAGATAGATAGCTACCAAGTGTGTTATATAACAAAAACCCTACCATTATAGAACGATTTTTATATATTTTTATTTTGTGATTGATCATAAACTCACATTTTGCTTAGGAAGATAAATTACATCGGCAAGTTTTCGACACATAAAAAGCCAAACGACCTCAGCAGATCGTTTGGTAATCAAAATCAATAAAATAATAAACACCTATTATTTCACACCTCTTTCGTGCATTTTTTCAACAATAAAAGAAGCCACATTTTCGGGATAGGTTCCCCTTCCAAAACCCGCATCGTATCCCAATTCTAAAGCCAATTTGTTGCCAATTCTGGGTCCGCCTGCACACACCACCATTTTAGATCTCAGCCCTTCCGCCTCAAGTAGCTCAATAAATTCTGTAAGGTTTTGAATATGAACATCTTTTTGTGTCACGATCTGAGAAATTAAAATAGCATCAGCTTTTAATTCTACGGCCTTTTTAATAAGATCTTCGTTTGTGACTTGCGCCCCAAGATTGAAGGCATCAATCATAGGATATCTCTCAAGACCATAATGCTGGTCGAAGCCTTTCATATTCATAATTGCATCAATTCCTACGGTATGTGCATCAGTACCTGAACAAGCGCCCACAACCACTATTTTTCTTTTTATATTTTCTTTGATAAAATTATTTACGCCATAAAAATCCAACGATTTTTCAACCTCTTCAACAACAACTTTATCATAATCGATACTTATTTCTGTTTTTCCATAGACTACAAAAAATGTAAATTCATCGGAAAGGGGATTTGAGTGAACTACCTCAACCTCTTTAAATCCTAATTTTTTTCCAAATATAATTGCAGCTTCATCTGCTTTGGCCGAATGTGCTATAGGCAGGGTAAATGACATTTGAACGGCTCCGTCATTTAAAGTGTCTCCGTAAGGTCTTATCATCATAACTAGTTTCCTTTTTTAACAATATTTAATTCATTTTCAAGATAGGTGTAGAAAGGATTGTAATAGTCCTTAGCCTTTTCAGCGACACCGCTTAATCCTTTACCTCCATTTTTCGGTCGGCTTACTTCCGCAAACATTTTAGTTTCAATTGCATTAAATAAGTTCGTTTTATTAATTTCTTCAAGAAACTCAATAGTTTCGTCCAGCACCACTTTTGCCCTGGTTTGCATGATTCCATCTTTTTTGTATTCGATGTCATCAGAGAAATCGGCGATATTATTCAACACATATTTGGCATTGGCAACAGCCAAAAAACGGTCTTGCATAAACGGGGTATGAACCGCCTCCGTTAGCATACCAAGCAATAAAATTCCTTGATTGGTAGATTTCGCAATAAAATTAAACAAAGTATTCATTGCCAACCCTTTAAAAATATCACCTGTCATATATTTTGTGGGAGGCATATATTTTAATGGCGCTTCCGGGAATATTTCATGGGCCATTTGAGCCTGTGCCATTTCTAAAAGGAAACCATTTTTAATATCCGGATTCATCTCAAAAGCGTGGCCCAATCCCATTAATTTTGCAGGCAAACCCGATTCGTAAGCAAATCTTTCATTGATAAATTGAGATGCAGTTACAGTATAAGCTTTCTCAACAGCATCTGAAGTTGTCAAATAATTATCCTCTCCAGAGTTGATGACAATCCCGGCAAATGAATTGATCATTCTTGAGAATTTCTGGTCAACAAAAGTTCTGTACATATTTATATCTCTAAACAAAATGCCGTACATCGAATCGTTTAGCATCATATCCAACCTTTCCAAAGCTCCCATAACAGCTATTTCAGGCATACATAAACCCGAACAGTAATTAACCAATCTGATATATTTCCCAATTTCTTCCCCAGTTTCATCCAATGCTTTTCGCATTATTTTGAAATTTTCCTGTGTGGCATAGGTTCCTCCAAAACCTTCAGTTGTTGGTCCGAAAGGCACAAAATCCAACAAACTTTGGCCTGTGGTCCTAATCACAGCGATAATATCAGCGCCTTGTTTGGCGGCGGCTTGTGCTTGTTTTACATCTTCATAAATATTGCCCGTTGCAACGATAAGATACAATAAGGGAGAATTCTCCTGCTCTTTATATTTATTGACTTTTTCTTCTCTATAGGCAACATTTGCTTTCACTTTTGTTGCAAAGGCTTCAACCAACTCCTGCGCTTTTTCTTCGATATAAGAAAAGTCAACAAAATCAAGTTTTGAAATATCTAACCCATTTGCAATTTCATTATTTAGCTCGTCTGGTGTTAAGCCTTTTTTAAGCAAGGCATTTACATAGTATTTTGTGGCACCATAGCAAATATTATCGCCTATTTGGTCAACAACTTTATTTGGAATTGGCACACCATTACTGTCAACGCCATCGGCGCCAATCATTCGAAGTGTTGTTCTTTCAATGGCAACAGTTGTGTGTTTCTCAATATATTTCTGAACTGGGGCGGTTATTTGTTTTGAAAGTTCTCGCGCTTTCGCAATCTTATCCGTGTCGAGGTTTAATTTTGATTTAGTCATAATTCTCACTTAAATACGCTTTTGTATATTTAATAATTTCATCGTTTAACCCTAATATTTCCGCAATTTTTATGGCGTCATAGGTCCTGTCTTTATGATCCGTTTTTATAATTTCAAAGCGCATAAAAGTATTAATTAACTTAATTCGCTCCCGCAATGAATATTGTTGCTCTTTGTTGTAATATTTCATGTATTCCGAATAATCCAAGCCTTTCATTTTATAAAAAGACACTTTTTCAAATTCAGGCAATTCCATAAAATGTGTTGATACAAAGCTCCATACGGTTTCTTTTTGGGAAAAGCTTTTTAACATCGCGGCAATGATGGCTTTTGCTTCAATAGCATTTGTTGTTTTTGCAAATTCATCGATTAAAAGCAAGGTATTTGTTCCAAAATCATTTATGGCTTTGGTTAGATTGTATATTTCAAATCCAAAACTGCTAAGACCTTCTATTTTTTCAGAAAGGTCTTCGCCGATGTAATGGATATTTTCAAATACTGAGGTTTTAAACTTTTGTGCTGGAACCCAGAAACCCATTTGGGCCAGCAACTGCATAAAACCAATTGTTTTTAAAAGCACCGTTTTACCGCCCATATTTGAACCTGTAATCACGCAGGTTTTATCGTCAAATTCAGCATTTAGCGGCGTGTAAATCGTGTCCGTTTTTGCACATTTGTTTGCCAGCGGTAAATATTGGCCGTTTACAATGGCAATAGTTGCATTTTTATCAATTAAAACAGGCGCAATCATCGTGTATTTGATGGCCATTCTTGATTTTGCAAAAAGCGTGTCGAGCAAAACAATTTTATTGATATAGTCTATTATAGCCGCTTTCTCAGCTAAAATTTTTTCAGAAATTGTCATAAGAACTTCTTGTTCCAACTTATGCTCTTCCAGCAATAATGCTTCTCTCTTTTTGTGTAAATCGAAATATTCCTTTGGAAGGATTGGCTTCAGCAATAAAGATGTTTTATCGTAAACTTCCTTATAAATAAGCTCTGAACTAAAATTGTTGGTAATATTTTCTGATGCAATGATAAAATCACGAAATCTAAAATCGAGGCTATGTTGTTCTAAAATCTCTTGAAACCGCTCTTTTTTTATTTCAGCCAAAAATTTATCTGTTTCAGCTATTTTTTTTCGATTTTCCGCCAGCTCGTCATTGTATTCCTCGCTTAAATAAAAAGTTTCCTTATTCGCGCCGCCATAAGACAAAAAAATCAATAATTCTTCCGATAAAAAGCTGATTTGTAAATCTTCTTTAATCGCATCATTCAACAATTTAACGATGCTTTTAAAGTTCACCAACAACTTTTTTACCAGAAATATATCCGAAGAATCGAAGATTTTTCTTTCAAAAGTATTTAAATGGGAAATCCTTTTAAGATGGTGTTCAATTTTATCAGATTGAAAGGAATTTTCATTGATAAAGTTCACTATTTTACCTATGGAATTGTAAACAGAAATAAGCATTTCTTTATCTGTAAAAACATGGTATTTGTTTTTATCCATCAATCCATAAGGAGTTAAAGGCGCATACTCCGAATAGAATGTGTTAAATTCCACAAATTGCATGGTGTCTTTAATAGTCATATGGGTTGTATAAAATTGTTTCTTCTATATGATGGTTTTCTACTATTTTTACAAAATCTTCCTTCATAATATCTTTTAGAATTATCACAAAAGAAACCAATTGATAAGTTATTTTATATGCAATTTCAAGTTTTCTTGTTAATTCAGTTACCTGAGTAAAATCCAAGAATATTTTTGTAAAATCATTGAGCAACAAAACAGCACAATCTTCAGGAATCATTGAGAGCTTTGATTCTGTCAAGGCTCCTTTTATCTCGAACACTACTTTATTTTCTAAAGCATCAATTTCATCTATACTTCTAAATTTGCTGATTAATGCGATGGTTTTTAATTTATTAATATCCGAATTGATGCTTTTTTGATCCAGCTTAATAATATAGTAAAAGTAGCTATTTTTAATGGAAGCCACCTGCGTTACCCGACTTGCAGCACCATCAATAATAATGGTATTGATGTGCGCTTCATTTCTAAGATAATCTACAATTTCACCGACTTGTTTATTGTCTTCAGAGCCAACAAGTTCTATATTGCCGCTTCGCAATGTTTTTGCCAAAACCAGCCTTCCTAAAACAGTTTTGTACGGAAACACATGAATAATTTCAAATAATGCATCACTTTTACTGATCATTAAACTGGACGTGACAACATAATCCCCTATTTCAGTATAAACCTTTGGCTTGGGCGAATCAATTATTAAATCACTTGCTTCTCCATCAATCCCAATCGTAAAAAAAGCAGGCTGAACAACTTTTCTAAGTTGCGCAAGCGCATAATTTAGAAAAGTAGTTTTACCTGCATTCTTTTTATTTCCCACTAAGAAGGTAGTTTTATTAACCAGTTGTGCTGTAATAATACTGTTCATCTTAATAGGGATTGTATTTATTCCTTTAATATACGTGTTGTCTGCTTGTTCTTTTCAAATTTTCAGGTTGAAGAGAAAGTCCGTCATTGTTTAATAACATGGCAACGCCATCTTTAGCGACCAAATTCTCGTCTTTACAGAATTCACAATTTTCAGCGTCATGTTCCTTACCATTTGTTGGTTGCGTATATGTCGTTATAACACCTTCATAATTTCTTAATACCACTCTTTTCTCATTTTGGGAGATTAAATAATCGGGCATTACAGGAATTTTACCGCCACCGCCCGGCGCGTCCACCACAAAAGTTGGAACTGCCAAACCTGAAGTATGTCCCCGTAAGTTTTCAATAATTTCAATACCTTTAGAAATGGTTGTTCTAAAATGAGAAATTCCTTCGGAAAGATCACATTGATATATATAATAAGGTCTTACACGAATTCTTAATAGCTCGTGCATTAACTTTTTCATGATATTGGAGCAATCATTGACCCCTCTAAGCAGCACCGATTGGTTACCGACATTTACGCCTGCATTCGCTAATTTTTCACAAGCAATTTTAGACTCTTCGGTCACTTCTTTTGGGTGATTGAAATGCGTATTCACATATATTGGATGATGCTTTTTAATCATTTCGCAAAATTCATCCGTAATTCTTTGGGGCAGCACCACAGGCATCCGACTGCCAATACGAATAATTTCAACGTGGTCTATTTTTCTTAATTCTGTCAGAATATAATCCAATCTCTCGTCGCTTAAAATTAATGGATCCCCGCCGGAAACAACAATATCTCTAAGTTGTGGTGTATTTCTGATGTATTCAAACGCTTGTTCAAGATGGTCTTTGCTCACTTTTTCACTAGAATCGCCAACAACCCTTCTTCGGGTACAATGGCGACAATACATGGAACATTCATGCGTAACAAGAAGTAAGGCTCTGTCTGGATAACGATGCGTTAATCCCGGAGCTGGAGAATCTACATCTTCATGCAGCGGATCATCCAAATCAGAAGGCGCAACAAACAATTCATTAAGCACAGGAACTGCCAGCATTCTTACCGGACAATTTCTATCTTCCTTATCCATTAAAGCGGCATAATACGGCGTAATTGCCATTTTAAACTTATTTAAAGTACTTGATAGGTTTTCCTTTTCTTCATCTGTTAATTTAATAACTTTTTCCAAAGTGGGAATATCCCTAATGGCATGTCTTAATTGCCATCTCCAATCATTCCAATCTTCTTGAGACACCTCCTTAAATAAAGGGATGTGTTTATACGCTACTTTTTTATGCTCTTTTTTCATTTACCTAAATTTCAATTATAAAAACAACTTAATTATGCGTAAAGGCTTTCGTATAACTCCCTTATGCCTTTATCTTCTCTTAATATATTTAATGCTATTTCTGCATGGTCTTTTGCATAGCCATTGCCAACAATCATATCGATATCTTTACCAACACCTTCGGCACCTAAAGCTGCTTTTGTAAATGAAGTAGCCATACTAAAGAAGTACACTATCCCTCTATCTTTACACATTAAGATAGAACCCATTTCTGTATTTTGTATGTTTACGTTGTTAATAACAACATCGGCAAGTTCCTCATTGGTTATTTTTGTAATGGCATCGTAACAACTAAGCGCATTTGTTGCATCCAGTTTAATTATTTCGTCGCAGATATTTAATTTTCTTAAAGCTTCTAAACCATTGTCGCTATAATCAACCCCGATTACTTTCCCATTAATGCCGGCCCTTCTTTTTGCTTCGTAACAGCAAAGAACACCAGATTTTCCGCTGGCGCCAATAATAACAACAGTGTCACCAGATTTTACCAAACGGGCAGTTTGTGCAGGAGCGCCACACACATCAAGTACGGCAAGCGCCAAAGAATTTGGCATATCTGTCGGTAATTTTGAATACAAACCAGTTTCAAACAAAATGGCTTTTGCGTTTACAATAACTTGGTCTATAGTTGCTTTCACCTCAATAATTTCTTCAATTTTGAGCGGCGTTAATGATAAAGAAACAAGACTTGCAATTTTATCCCCTACTTTTAAATCTCTTTTCCCTTTTAAGGCATCCCCTATTTGTAAAACAGTTCCAATGAACATACCGCCCGATCCTGTCACAGGGTTTTTCATTTTGCCTTGCGCAGCAACAATCTCCAAAATAATTTCCTTTATTTTTTCGATATCTCCGCCTGCTTGTTCTTTAATTTGGGTAAAACTTGCTGAATCGATATTTAGAATCTCAACATCAACCAAGATTTCGTTATCGTAAATTTCAGCAACGTTGTTGTCAATTTTCGTTGCGGGTTGCGGTAAAACGCCTAAAGGTTCTATTACCCTGTGCGTGCCGTATTTATTTCCTTTCTTCATCCTATATTTTAACAGTTGTTTACTGTTTTTTTAATCCTAAAATTTCTCTCGCTTCAGCCGGAGTAGCTATTTCACGACCAAGTTCCTTGGCCAATCTTACCACCTTCTCAACCAATTCTCCATTCGATTTTGCCAGAACACCTTTCGCGATGTATAAGTTATCTTCTAAACCAACCCTCACATGGCCGCCGTCAATAATTGCAGCAACAGCCAATGGAAATTCAAATCTTCCAACACCCGCAACCGTGTATGTTGCATCAGCAGGAATGCTGTGACGCAAGAAAACAAAGTCCCTTAAGGTCCCCGAAATGCCTCCGTTAACACCCATTACAAAATCAAAATGCATTGGAGATTTTATAAATCCTTTTTGATGTAGACGCAAGGCCATATCAATCATAGATTTGTCGAAAACTTCCAATTCTGGTTTTATATTCTTATCAATCATTCGCGCTCCAAAATATTTGATGGTATTTTCAGTGTTTTCAAAGATCTCATCACCGCCAAAGTTTAAGGTACCGCAATCTAAAGTTGCCATTTCCGGACTAAGCTCAGTTGGTTGTAACCTTTCCTCATTTGTCATTCCAACTGCACCACCGGTTGAAGGCTGAATAATTGCATCGGGACATTTAACCCTAATTGCATCCATCACTTCTTTAAAACGATTTTTATCTTGTGTAGGAGTGCCATCGTCTTTACGAACGTGCAAATGAATAATACTTGCACCAGCCTGATAGGCCAAACTGGCTTCACGAACACATTCTTCAATGGTATAAGGCACTGCAGGATTGTGTTCCTTTGTAACTTCCGCACCCGAAATTGCGGCGGTGATAATTAATTTTTCCATAGTATAATTTATTTACGCTGATTCGCTTTTGGCGTAACACAGGTTCCTGTTGCACGACAAACAATGATAGGTTCTTCAAGAAAATCACAAGCTGAATCTGAAATATCAGGACGAGGCACTATCACTTTACGCGCTTCAAATTTCATTCTTCTGCTAGAGTTTCCTTCTTCAATTATTTCACCAACAGCTTCAATATAATCACCCGCATAGACAGGTGCCATAAACTCTACCATATCATATGCTTTAAACAAACCTTCGTCACCATCTCTTAAAATAAGAAGTTCTGTGGCAACATCACCAAATAACTGAAGCATTCTTGCTCCATCAACAAGATTTCCCCCGTAATGGGCATCGTGGGAACTCATTCGCAATCTAATCATCGATTTTAACATATTGTTATATTTTGTTATATTTATAAATTGACTATTATATTTTTTAATTTAAATGCCTTTTTAATATATTTTAAGCAAATTTAAGTCTTATTTTTGAATTTATAATAAAAAGAACACCTATAATTATTAAATAATTAGGCGATAATTAAAAAAAGATTGCTTTATATAATTTAAAAGTTAAAACCCTATAAATTACCCTTCAAGTAGCGCTATCAAAATATGCTGGGAATCCACGGAATTTGTGCATTGTATTTTTAAAATTATTTTTTTTTGGCTCCATACAAACTAATTTTTTAAATAAAATTAAGGGCACAGTTAATAAAAAAATCAGGAGAAATTATATGTAAATTTGTTAATTACCCCAATTGATAAGTAATGTAATTCCTTTTTATTTACAAAAAACGAACATGGTGCGTGAAGCGTCTGGAACTACAAATCTTTATGCTTTTTTGTACAATAATTGATATATCTATAAGTATCGTATTATTTAATTCGTCAAAAATAAGTAACCTAGGGACAATGTGATATGACAAAAATCACCATGCGCCATTTTGTTATTGTCAAATAAAAAAGTCAAAAAGCAATCACTCGCCCGTTTTAGTAAATAAAAAAAAGATCTACAATAAATGTAAATCTTCTTTAATATTGTGGTCCCACTTGGGCTCGAACCAAGGACACCCTGATTATGAGTCAGGTACTCTAACCAGCTGAGCTATGGGACCTAAAAACTGGTTTGCAATATTACCACTATTTTAGTTTATGCACAATAATTTTATACAATTTTTGAAAATTTATAAAATCTAATATAACCTTTTGTTTTTTAGGTTTTACACCGGTAAAAACAATTTAAATTTTATCGAAACTATGTTTAAACCATACTTTTTGGTATTCTCTTTTTAAAACCAAATAGGTAATTTCTTCAATACTGGTAGTTAAATTATCGTTTTTAAGTTTGGCTAGTTCGCTTTCGGGCACATCTATTCTATACAGTAAGTTTAAATAATCATCATATTGATTTGTGATTAAATTTAATAAAATGGCGAATAATTCCTTTTTAAGTTGAACTGGTGATGCTTTAATATTAAAATTTCCCGACACATTGGCCAATTGAAAGTCTTTGTTTAACTGCTCAATTAAGTGGACGTACAAATTTTCAACTTCACTTAAGTTTAATAATTCCAAAGAATTTTTTGCAGACAACATTAAATAGTACGTTTCATTAATTCAAGTCCGAAATTTTTAAGCAATTCTTTCTTTTCCTTAGTAATATACAAATTTTCCAATTCCTTAAAGGCCGTGTTTGTATAAAGCTCAATTTCCTTTTTGATAATTTCTGGGATGTTATTTTTTTCAAAAATACGCGTCACTTCTCTTACTTTAGTTTCACTTTGGACTCTTGAAGCATAAAAATTAATCAATTTTTCTTTGTCTTCGGTTCCGCAAATTTCAATAGCCTTTAAATACAAAAATGTCTTTTTATTTTCAGCAATATCTCCTCCTATCTGTTTTCCGAAGATTGCTTTATCGCCAAAAGTATCCAAATAATCATCCTGTAATTGAAAAGCAATGCCTAGGTTTAGTCCGAAATGATATATTCTTTCAGCTTCCTCAGCATCTACTTTGGCAATAATGGCACCCATTTTCATAGCTGCAGCAACCAACACAGAAGTTTTATAGGTAATCATTTTTAAATACTTTGGAATGGTCACATCATTTCTGTTTTCAAAATCAATATCCAGTTGTTGACCTTCACATACTTCTAAAGCAGTTTTATTGAAAAGTCTCATCAATTTCTTATAAACGAAAGGTTCGTAATTTTCAAAACATTGGTAAGCAATAATCAACATGGCATCGCCCGATAAAATTCCGGTATTGATATCCCATTTTTTATGCACTGTTTCAAAGCCTCTTCTAATGGGTGCCCTGTCCATAATATCATCGTGCACCAAGGTGAAATTGTGAAAAATTTCTATTGCCAGTGCGGCATCATAGGCTTGTTCTACTCGGCCGTTAAAAATTTCGCAAGTCATTAAAGTTAATATCGGCCGCAATCGTTTTCCGCCTATTTGAAGAATATAATGAATAGGTTCATATAAATTAGCAGGCTCCTTTACGCTAATTTTTTCGTTTAAATAGCCAACAAAATCTTCTTTATAAGTTTCAATAATCTTCATTTTGAGTAGAAATTTATTGTAAAATTACATTATTCGAAGCAAATTAAAAAAATGTCAACTAAAATTACACAGGAAAATAAAAAACTTTGGAAACTTTATTTGTTTTTTAAGTTTCCTTTTGTACATTTGCCGCCTCAATAAAAAAGAAATTGATCTTATAATGAAGGAAACAATTTTAAAAAAAGCTGGTGAAATATTTTTAAAGTACGGCTTTAAAAGTGTGACGATGGATGATATCGCCAACGATTTAGGCATTTCAAAAAAAACAATCTATAAATACTATAAAAATAAAGTGGAACTTGTTGATGAAGCCGTTTCTTATTTTCACGATGGCCTGCATAAAACCATTACAAATATTTGTGCTGTGGGATACAATGCCATTCAGGAAAATTTTGAAATAAAAAAGAATTTTAAAAATATGTTCAAAAACTCTGATGATTCTCCAGTTTATCAATTGGAAAAATACTATCCGAAAACATATAAAAAAATTATTGCCAATGAACTCTCCATTTATAAAGAATGTATCACCAACAACTTGGCAAAAGGAATTCAAGAAGGGCTCTACAGAAAAGACATCAATATGGAAATCTCAGCAAAATTTTACTTTTCATTGATGCTTAGTGTTCATGATTCAAGTTTATACACCTATAATAAAAATACGATGAACCAACTAGAGTTACATGCGTTGGAATATCATACACGAGCCATTGCAACTAAAAAAGGATTACAAGTTTTACAAGAACAATTAGAAAAAAACATGAATTAAGAATGAAAAAACTACTAATAATAGGTGTTGGAATACTCTTTAGTTTTCATATAAATGCACAGGAATCCATTACATTATCCCTAAAACAAGCAATAGATTATGCCCTAAAAAATAGTTATGCAAGTATAAATGCAGATAGGGATGTTGAAATTGCAAAAAAGAAAAAATGGGAAACCACTACCATTGGATTGCCAGAAATTAACGCTAAAATTGATTATCAAAACTGGTTAAAGCAACAGGTTTCTTTGATTCCATCCGAATTTCTTGGTGGCAATCAAGGAGAATTTGAAGAGGTCTTCTTTGGAACAAAACATGGCATGAACGCCACTGCAACTTTAAATCAACTTATTTTCGATGGTTCTTATTTGGTGGGATTGCAATCGGCAAAAACATATTTAAAGATTTCAGAAAATGCAAAGGAAAAAACTGAACTTGGCATTAGGGAAGCGGTTATTAATGCATACGGAAATGTGCTGTTAAGTGAAGAAAGTATTTTAATCACAGAAAAAAACATAAAAACCTTAGAAAAAAACCTTGAAGAAACCAATCAGATTTTTCTAAATGGATTTATTGAAGAAGAAAATGTTGAACAACTTAAAATTACCTTATCCTCAGTTAAAAGCCAGCTTTCTAAAACAAAAAATCTAAAAATAATTGCCTATAAAATGTTGAATATCACCTTAGGCCTTGATATAAATGCTTCTGTACGGTTAACTGATACTTTAGAAAATCTTACTAAAGAAAATATTAGTTTGGAATTGCTTTCCTCCGATTTAATTGTAGAAAACCATATCGATTTTAAAATTGCAAAAAATACGGAAATAGCGGGTGAATTGTTAGTGAAACTTGAGCAAAGCAAAGCATTACCCACTTTAAAAAGTTTTGCAAACTTTGGTTATGCAGGATTTGGACAAGATTTCGATTTTATGAAAAAAGAGCAGGTGTGGTTCGATTCTTCTTTGTTGGGAATAAGTTTAGAGATTCCAATATTTAGCAGTTTTGCCCGAAGCTCTAGAACACAACAGGCCAAAATTGAACTTGAAAAATCAAGAACCAACTTAACAGAAACAGAACAAAAGTTATATCTTTCATTGGAATCTGCCAAAACAGATTACAATTTCAGCATTGAAGAATTTGAAACATCTAAACAAAATTTAGCTTTGGCCGAACGCATTGAACATAAACATCAAATCAAATTTTTTGAAGGAATTTCAACTAGTTTTGATTTGCTGGAAGCACAAAGGCAATTGTATACCATGCAACAAAATTATTTACAGGCGATGCTAAATGTTATAGCCAATAAAGCAACTTTAGACAACGCATTAAACACACCAATAAACAACTAGAAAATGAACACAATGAAAAAAATAATATTCCTTTTTAGTGCTGCCATACTTATTATATCTTGTGGAAAAGAAGCAAAAAAATCCTCTTTGGAAGAATTAAATTCCAAAAAAATAACATTGACAACTAAAATTGACAGTTTAAACAACTTGTTAAAATCTGTTGAAGCAGAAATCTCAAAATTAGATTTGGATAAAAATCTTCAAACAATAACCATAGTCCCTGTTAAGAATGATATATTCAAACATTTTCTTGAAATTCAAGGAGTTGCCAAAGCCAACAAAAATATAGAAATCAGCCCAGAATTAGGTGGAACCGTAACTGCTATTCTGGTAAAAGAAGGTCAAAAAGTGCAGTCTGGCCAACTCTTGATTCAACTGGATGATTCATCCATAAAAAACAGCATCAATGAATTGAATACCCAATTAAGTTTAGCGAAAACAACTTTTGAGCGCCAAGAACGACTTTGGAAGCAAAAAATTGGTTCAGAAATGCAATATCTTCAGGCAAAAGCCCAAAAAGAAAGTTTAGAAAATAACTTGTCATCTTTAAGGACCCAAGCAAGAAAAATGAAAATTACCGCGCCATTTAGCGGTGTAGTAGATGAGATTTTTCCAAGATTGGGTGAACTTACCAATCCGCAAATGCCAACCGTAAGATTGTTAAACTTAGACAATGTTTATGTGGAGGCCGATGTAACCGAAACTTATTTACCAATTATTAAACAAGGTACTGAAACCCTTGTGTATTTTGCCTCCATCGGTAAAGAAACGAATACAAAAATATCGCAGGTTGGGAATTATATAAATCCATCAAACCGAAGCTTTAAAATCAGGATTAACATCGATAATAAAGACCAAAGCATCAAACCAAATTTATTGGCCGACATAAAAATTGTGGATTTTGAAACAACTGGAATTATCATTCCTGCCACTTTGGTGCAGCAAGATCAAACCGGCAATAATTATGTGTTTACGGTGACCACAGAAAATAAATCTCATAAAGTACTTAAAAACATCATTACCATTGCCAATGAATACAACAATGAAATTTATGTAAGCGAAGGTTTGAAAGTAACTGATACCCTGGTAAATGCAGGTGCGCGATTTGTAAAAGACGGCGACAAAGTTAAAATAAGCAAAGATTAATTCTGCCACAACACTTATAAAAACATCAAAATGAGTAAAGTATTAAAAGAATTTAAGCTATCAACTTGGTCCATAAACAATAAAATGACCGTGTTTGTGGTTATTGGAATGATTTTTTTGACAGGGATTTTTTCTTACCAAAGTATGCCAAGGGAAGCTTTTCCTGAAATTGTTGTGCCAGAAATATATGTCTCCACAATTTATCCAGGCAACTCGGCTATTGATATTGAAAAATTAATTACACGTCCGCTCGAAAAAGAAATAAACGGTATTTCTGGCGTTGATGAAATCACCTCCACTTCCATCGAAGGCTATTCATCCATAAAAATCACTTTCGATTTTAGCATTACACCTACAGAAGCTTTGCGAAAAGTGAAAGATAAAGTTGATGCCGCCAAATCGGACAAAGATTTTCCAAAGGATTTGCCAGCAGACCCCAATGTGAAGGAATTAAATTTTGCTGAATTAATGCCCATTATGAACATCAATTTATCGGGCGATTTCTCTATGGATGAACTTAAAGAATTTGGGGAATATCTGGAAGATGAAATAGAAAAAGTGCCAGAAATTTCTAATGTTGAAATCCGCGGTATTCAAGACAAGGAAATGGAAATTAGTGTTGATTTATACAAAATAGAAATTTCCAAAATTAGCTTTTATGATATTGAACAAGCTGTTCAAAATGAAAACATGACTGTCTCTGGAGGCGATTTATTGGAAAATGGATTGCGTAGAAATGTTCGTATTATAGGGGAATTTAAATCGGCTGATGAAATCGCTGACATAATTATAAAACAGGAAAACGAAGAAATTGTTTACTTGCGCGATATTGCAACTGTTACTTTCAAAGAACAAGAAAAACAAAGTTACGCCCGTGAATTCTCACAACCTGTTGTAATGCTTGACGTAACCAAACGTGGCGGTGAAAATTTAATCAATGCTTCAACACAAATTGATGCCATTATTGCAAAAGCAAAAGAAAGTTACTTTCCTTCCAATTTATACATTTCCAAAACCAATGATCAAACCAACGATACCAAAACTATGGTATCCGATTTGGAAAACAGCATTATTCTGGGGGTTATTTTGGTGGTAGTTGTGTTACTTTTCTTTCTGGGCATCAGAAATGCTCTTTTTGTGGGAATTGCAATTCCACTATCCATGTTTATGTCATTCATCATTTTAAATGCTTTGGGTGTCACTTTAAACACCATGGTCTTATTTTCTTTGGTAATTGCCTTGGGAATGTTGGTAGATAACGGGATTGTTGTTGTTGAAAATATTTATCGATTGTTAGATGAAGGTTACTCTAAAATTGATGCTGCAAAATATGGGGTTGGGGAAGTGGCGATGCCTATTATTGCTTCAACGGCAACAACGCTTGCCGCCTTTTTACCATTGGCATTTTGGCCTGGAATGATGGGTGAATTTATGCGCTATTTGCCAATCACCTTAATCATTGTATTGTTATCATCCTTATTCGTTGCCTTGGTGATAAATCCAATGCTGACTTCCGTTTATATGAAAATAAAGGAAGATGAAGTCAATTTCAAAAAAATAGTGGTTTTTAGTGCTGCTTTGTTTTTTTTAGGTGTCATTTTTATAATTGCCGGTTTGATTTTAGGTATAAAAGGGTTGAATGCTGCCGGATTATTACTTGTGGTAGCTGGATTGCTTAGGATAATCAACACAAAATTTTTAACTCCAGCCACGGAATGGTTTCAAACTAAGTTTTTACCAAGGTTGGAAAGTTATTATGAACACACTTTGCAATATGCTTTGAAAGGAAAAAGTCCAAGGATTTTCTTTTTAGGAACATTAGGCTTATTGCTTTTTTCCATGATGCTTTTTATGGCATTTCCCCCAAAAGTACTATTCTTCCCAGAAACACCGCCAAAACAAGTGTATGTTTATATAGAATATCCAATTGGAACTGATATAGAAGTCACCAATGAACTTTCAATAACCCTTGAAGATAAAATTCAGAATCATTTAAAAAAATATGAAGTTGATGGCAAAAATGTTTTGATTACTTCGGTAATTGGACAGGTTGGAGAAGGTACTAGCGACCCAAATCGCGGGCAAGATGGCGGAACAACGCCCAATAAAGCACGTATAACAGTAGATTTTGTTAAATTTATTGAACGCGGAGATATTGATACAGAAGATGTTTTAATTGAAATTAGGGAATTAATGAAGGACATTCCGGGTGTGGATATTATTGTTGATAGACCTGCGGAAGGTCCGCCAGCCGGAGCACCAATTAATATTGAAGTTTCGGGTGATGATTACGAACTATTATTGGCAACTGCCGAAAATATCAAACAATTTATCAAAAGTAGAAATATTTCGGGTATTGAAGAATTGAAATTGGATGTGGAACAAGGAAAACCGGAATTACCTATTATTATCGATCGACAAAAAGCACGTCGTTTGAATGTTTCAACTGGTCAAATAGGTGATGCATTAAGAACTTCATTGTTTGGAAAAGAGGTTTCTACTTTTAAGGATGGTGAAGATGATTATCCTGTAAACATACGTTTAATGGATAAATATCGCTATGATAAACAGGCATTGATCAATCAAAAAATTACTTTTAGAAATCAGAGTACCGGTAAAATTGTCCAGGTGCCAATTTCTTCAATTGCCCATTCAGAAACTTCCTCCACATTTAGTGCTGTTAAAAGAAAAGACCTAGACAGGGTAATTACCATTGCGTCGAATGTTTTGGAAGGTTATAATGCTACAGAAATAAATGATCTAATTAAAGTCGAATTAAAAAATTATAATTTACCCAAAAACATTTCAATTTCTTTTACCGGGGAACAAGAATCACAGGCCGAAGAAATGGCTTTTTTAAGCAAAGCTTTATTAATTGCAGTGTTTTTTATATTCTTGATATTGGTGGCACAATTTAATTCAACATCAACCCCAATTATCATATCATTAACGGTACTATTAAGTTTAATTGGCGTTTTACTTGGGTTAATTATTTTCAGAATGGAATTTGTAATTATGATGACAATGATAGGAATTATTTCCTTGGCGGGAATTGTGGTGAACAACGCCATTGTGCTTATTGACTATACCAACCTAATAATGGTGCGTAAACGTTTGGAAGCAGGATTGGATGAAGGTGTCTTAACCAAAGAAATCATTTATGAAAGTATTGTTGAAGGTGGAAAAACACGTTTAAGACCGGTATTGTTAACCGCAATCACAACCATTTTGGGATTATTGCCTTTAGCCATTGGTATAAATATTAATTTTATGACCTTGTTTACGGAGTTTGACCCACAATTTTATATTGGCGGTGAAAATGTAGCGTTTTGGGGGCCAATGTCCTGGACCATTATTTTTGGATTAACCTTTGCAACTTTTTTAACTTTGATAATAGTTCCTGTAATGTATTCATTGCTGAACAATTTAAAATTTAGACTCAACAGAAAACAATAATTTAATTAAAAGCGATTCTAACAGCATCGCTTTTTTTTATTTAATTTGTAATGAATGAAAAACGAAAAATCATATACGGTAGCTGAAGCGACCAAGCTCATGGAAAATTTTTGCGCCTATCAGGAGCGCTGCCATAAGGAAGTTGACCAAAAACTGTACAATTTAAATATGATTCCTGAAGCCAGAGATAAAATTATACTTCATTTATTACAGCATAATTTTTTGAATGAAGAACGCTTTTCAAAAGCGTTTGCAAGGGGAAAATTCTCTTTAAAAAACTGGGGAAGAGTTCGTATTGTGAATGAATTAAAATTTAGGAATATTTCATCATACAATATTAAAACGGCCTTAAATGAAATTGATGAGACTGATTATTTAATGACTATTAAAAAAGTTGCAGAAAAAAAATGGAGCCTAATAAAAGAACCGAACGCATTCAAAAAAAGAAGCAAGCTTATCAGTTATTTAAGTTCAAAGGGCTATGAAACTGAAATTATTTATAAAGTGATGAATGACTTGGTAAAATAAGGCGTTTTTTAATTTCTTAATTTGGTTATAATCACAGAATCCCTTTCTTTTTTTAGGGCAATAACCGCCTCAATATCTTCATTCGGAATGGTTACAGAAAGCACATAATGTTCAATTTTCCATCCTTCTTCAGTTTTGGCCAAAACGCCTGAACCTCTGCAAACACCCATCCAAGTATCTAAAAGTTCGTCAAACCAAGCTGTCTTACCTCCTGCAGAAATATAAACATTGCGTTCAAGGGATTTAAAATCCCAAGCTTCACCACGATCAAAAAATGGCTTACTGAATACTTTAAAGTCCTTTTTACTCCAATTTTCTGAAGCATCCGTTCCAATAAAAATACTTGCTTTGGCCATCGATTTAAAATAAGAATCATATGCTGCCTCTGAAGCGCTTTTATGCCAAGCATCTAACATAGTGTTGATGGCTTCCTTTTCAGAAACCTCATTGGTATTTTCAGCATTGGACTTCTTATTTTCACAGGCTGAAAACACAACAATGAAAATAATTAGGAGAATTTTTTTTATCATTGTTTTTCTTTTAGATTATTTAAAGGCCTCGTTGGCTCATAATACAAGTACGGCGGAGGTTTTGTTGTTTCTTCAATATTAATTGGAACTTCCGTATCAACCTCCAGCATATTTTGAATACTTTCCGACTGATAAATGGTGTTAATTTTTGAATTAAATGCGGAATAAAGTGCCACAATGTTACCAACCTCCTCTTTTACTTCTTCTTTTGTAATTGAAGGAATCGTAGCCATATCAGCCAAACGCAAGGTTTCATTTTCCAATACATTGATACGTGCAATAATATTTGGTTTCTTTAATTGTTCAATTTTTAAGGAATCTTTCATCATCTTCACCAATCGGGAAAGTTCATCGGCGTTGCTAAGGGCTTCAAGCGTTGTGATACTATAATATTTCAAAATCAATTCATCAACAAGTTGGTATTCTTTCCAATTGTCCAAAACTACTTTTGCTTCAGGAATTAACATTTCACCAATCTTATTTTCTATACGATTTGCATCCAATTTTAACGAATCTGCTTGTTCAGAAACTTCCTGTGCACCTTTGGTTTTGTTGCAGGAAAAGCCTATCAGTAAAATAATTAATAAAAAAGGGATTATGTACTTCATTGTAAAACTTATTAACGTCAAAAATACTAATTATTACACTATTTTAAATAAAAAATAATAATTCAATAAAAAACAATTCGAAATAAACTAAAATTTTAATTTTCAGTATATTTGCTACCTTAATAATAAGGATATTTGGCTCTATGGATAAAAGCATATTAATTATTGGTGCATGCGGACAAATTGGCACCGAATTGACATTAAAATTACGCGAAAATCTTGGTAAAAATGCCGTAATTGCCTCTGACATCAGCGAGGGAAGCGAAGAATTAATGCATTCGGGCCCTTTTGAGTTCATCAATGCGCTGGATTATGATCAGATTGCAACAGTTATTGATAAATATGCCATTAACGAAGTGTATTTAATGGCCGCCATGCTTTCTGCAACCGGTGAAAAATTTCCTGCAAAAGCTTGGGAACTCAATATGAACTCACTTTTTAATGTGCTGAATTTGGCCAAAGAAGGGAAAATTAAAAAAGTGTTTTGGCCAAGCTCTATCGCCGTATTCGGACCAACAACTCCAAAAGAAAATACACCACAAGAAACAGTGATGGCGCCAACCACCGTTTACGGAATAAGCAAACTTGCCGGAGAACGCTGGTGTGAATATTACTATAATAAATTTGGCGTTGACGTAAGAAGCGTTCGTTATCCGGGAATTATCAGCTGGAAAACAAGTCCGGGCGGCGGAACAACAGATTATGCCATTGAGATTTACCATAAAGCTCTGCAAGAAGGAAATTACAATTCATTTTTGAACAAAGACACCAAATTGCCCATGATGTATATGGACGATGCCATCGATGCAACCCTGAAAATAATGAATGCGCCTGTTGAACAAATAAAAATAAGGTCTTCCTACAATTTGGCTGCCATCAGTTTTACGCCCAAAGAAATTGCCCATGAAATTAAAAATTTCATTCCGAAATTTGACATTTCTTACCATGCCGATTTCCGACAAAGCATTGCCGATAGCTGGCCAAGCAGTATTGATGATTCCCAAGCCAGAAAAGACTGGGGATGGAAACATCAATTTGATCTGGAAAAAATTTCAGACAATATGCTAAAGAATTTGCAAATTAAATACGAAGCCTTATAAGCAATAGCGAACCTATTATAAGAAAGCCCCGAAATAAATTTCGGGGCTTTCTTTTTTCTAAAAAACCTTGTTTTCTTCGCAAAAATTGAGATAAAAAATATTGCAATCAAAAGAGTAGCATTCAAAATATTAAACCTTAATATTTAAATCCTTAAAAAACGATACGGTTTTAGCAGTATAATCAATTATTATGACATCAGTCATCTTTTTAACTTTAGGTATTAATTAAATTTACTATAGAATTTAAGAATGTATAAAAACTAGTGCCCTATTTTGGGATTAATTAAAATTCAACATCTAAAATACTTGTATTTATGAATATTTCACAAATAGAACATATAGGAATAGCAGTTGATAGCCTAGAAGAATCCATTAAATATTATGAAGAAGTATTGGGATTAAAATGCTATGCTGTAGAAGAGGTTGTTGACCAAAAAGTAAAAACAGCCTTTTTTTTGGTAGGTAACACAAAAATCGAATTACTGGAAAGCACTTCGCCTGAAGGTCCTATTGGTAAATTTATTGCAAAAAAAGGGCAAGGCATTCATCATATTGCATTTGCTGTTGAAAACGCCACAGAAGCCTTAAAGTTGGCTGAACAGCGAGGTGCGGTGCTTATAGACAAGGAGTCGCGCAAAGGTGCTGAAGGATTGAATATTGGTTTTTTACATCCAAAATCAAGCCACGGCGTATTAACAGAGCTTTGTTCAAAACAAAAATAGCAACAAGCTGCCATGCATTGAAGCAATAAAAAATATATCAGTATAATAAAAGATAAGAAAATTATAATCTAATGGCAAATCAAGATAAAATTAACGAACTCATCGCAAAAAGAGTTGAAGCGCGATTGGGGGGCGGCGAAAAACGCATTGATGCCCAGCACGCAAAGGGAAAATTAACCGCGCGCGAACGAATAGACATTCTTTTGGATGAAAATAGTTTTGAAGAATTCGATATGTTTGTGACCCACAGAACAAAATCCTTTGGACTGGATAAAGAAATTTACCTGTCTGATGGTGTTATTACAGGCCACGGTACCATAGACGGCAGAATCGTTTATGTTTTCTCGCAAGATTTTACCGTTTTTGGTGGGTCGCTATCTGAAACTTATGCCTTAAAAATATGCAAAATTATGGATATGGCCATGAAAATTGGAGTTCCCGTAATTGGATTAAATGATAGTGGCGGTGCGCGTATTCAAGAGGGTGTTAGATCCTTGGCCGGTTATGCCGAGATTTTTCAAAGAAATATTATGGCTTCGGGCGTTATTCCACAAATTTCTTCCATTTTAGGACCTTGTGCCGGCGGTGCCGTATATTCTCCCGCATTGACTGATTTTACCGTTATGACCGACAAAACAAGTTATATGTTTGTTACCGGACCAAAAGTGGTGCAGACAGTTACAGGAGAAGTTGTAAGTGCCGAAGAATTGGGAGGTGCTCAAATTCATTCCACAAAATCGGGTGTTTCACATTTTCTTGCTAAAAACGATGAAGAAAATCTATTGCTTATAAGAAAATTGATTAGTTACCTTCCTTCAAACAATTTGGAAGATCCTCCTAGTATTATATGCGACGACCCTATTGATAGATTGGAAGATCTGCTAAATGAAATTATCCCTGAAAATCCGAACCAGCCTTATGATATCCTTGATGTGATTACGACAATCACAGACAATGCCGAATTTTTTGAAGTACATAGGAACTATGCCCGAAATATTGTTGTCGGATTTGCAAGATTCAATGGTCGTTCTGTTGGTATTGTAGGAAACCAGCCAAAGTATTACGCAGGAGTTTTAGATTGTGAATCTTCCAGAAAAGCGGCGCGATTCGTTCGTTTTTGCGATGCTTTTAATATTCCTATTGTAACCTTGGTTGATGTCCCTGGATTTTTACCCGGAACCGGACAAGAATATGGCGGGATTATTCTTCACGGCGCAAAATTATTGTTTGCTTACGGCGAAGCAACCGTTCCAAAAGTGACCATTACACTGCGAAAATCTTACGGTGGTGCGCACGATGTGATGAGCTGCAAACAATTACGTGGCGACTTAAATTATGCCTGGCCAACTGCTGAAATTGCCGTAATGGGTGCCAAAGGCGCTGTAGAAGTATTGGAAGGTTCCAACATTAAAAAAATAGAAGATGCAGATGAAAAACAGCTATACATCGAAAAAAAGGAAGAAGAATATACCGTTAAGTTTGCCAATCCTTATGTAGCAGCTAAATATGGTTTTATTGATGATGTGATCGAACCTAGAAATACGCGTTTTAGAATAATCAGGGCCTTGGAGCTGCTTTCCAACAAAAAAGAAGTAAATCCGCCTAAAAAACACTCAAATATTCCACTATAATGACACCTAAACTATTATACATCGATCAATTAAGCGAAGGTTACGTTATTTTGATCACCGGATTGCTCATTGTTTTTGGTTCGTTGATAATCTTATCCTTATTTTTTAAATATGGGGTTCCTATTTTGCTTTATGGCTATAAAATCATCACCAAAGGAAGAGACAGAAAAATTAAAGATATTTCGGTGGCTGCCGATGAAAAGTTTACTGGCGAAATTGCCGCTGCCATCGCCACAGCCATTAATCTTTATCTTTATGAAAAACACGATCACGAAAACGCCATATTGACCATCAAGCAAGCAAGGAAATTATACTCGCCATGGAGTTCAAAAATATATGGTACACACAACAGGCTTTAGCTGATTATGGATTAGATATTTCCAGAATTTTTTAATAATAATCCCTGCAAAGAAAAACAACAAGCACCATGAAAAATTTTAAATTTAGAATACACGAAAATAATTACATCGTTAAAATTATTTCTCAAGAAGATGACATCATAGAATTGGAGGTGAACGGAACTTTTTATTCCGTAAAAATGAAGGAGGAAATGGCGAAAACCAAAACACCTACCATGGTGCTGGCTAAGTCAAGAAAACCGATTGAACCAATTAAGGTAAATCCCGTTTCTGCAAAAACAAAAATTTTAGCGCCCATACCGGGTATCATTTTATCTATCGACATAAAGATTGGAGACAACATAAAAGTAGGAGACCGATTGTTGGTTCTTGAGGCTATGAAAATGGAAAACAACATCACTTCAGAAAAATCGGGCGTTGTGAGCGCTGTTAACGTAAAAGTAGGACAGCAAGTGTTGCAAAGTGAATTGATGATAGAATTGGCCTAGAAATTTAAAAGTTATTGGTTATGAATTTATTAGATTTTAAGAGCCAACACTCGTAAAAAAAGAAAAAATGAAACGAGCACAACAAATTTTGATACACGAACGAATGATTAATGGCGAATTTACTTACCTATCGGTAGGCCTGCCTACCGGCAGGTTTACCTACCGATAGGCAGGCTGCAGCTGTTACCGCTAAAAAATAAAATTTAAACAGATGAAACGAGCATTACAAATCTTGAAACACAAAGGAATGATTAATAGCGAACAGCATCTGTTACCGCTAAAAAATAAAGTTTAAACAGATGAAAAAAATATTAATAATATTTGGCGTGCTGTCACTTTTGATTTTCATAAGACCTGCACTCGGCTTAAATTCGGCCCAAACAACCACTGAGTCAACAACAATTGTTCAAACTGAAGAAGTGACCGGTGAACTTTTTATTGATGAGGCCCTTGGTGGTATCAAACAATTTTATTATTACACCGGATTTGCAAATGCCTCTGCAGGAAATTTAATTATGATTTTAATTGGGATTATATTTATTTATCTGGGCATTAAATTTGATTATGAACCGCTGCTATTAATTCCGATTGGCGCAGGAGTTATTATTGGAAATATCCCATTTGTGGCAGGAAACCAGACGGGTATTTATGAAGCCGGATCGGTGTTAAATTACCTTTATTTTGGTGTGGTGAAAGGAATTTATCCTCCCCTGATATTTTTAGGAATTGGTGCCATGACCGATTTTTCTTCACTCATTGCCAACCCAAAATTAATGTTGTTGGGCGCTGCTGCACAAATCGGTGTTTTTGCAACATTTATAGGAGCGCTTTACCTTGGCTTCAACCTGCCCGAGGCTGGAGCAATTGGTATTATTGGTGGTGCTGATGGACCAACCGCAATTTTCCTTTCCTCAAAATTGGCAAATGGCGTTAATATTATGGCCGACGGTACTGTGGTTAAAAACCTAATTGGCCCAATTGCTATTGCAGCATATTCCTATATGGCATTGGTACCCGTTATTCAACCGCCTTTAATGAGATTGCTAATTTCCAAAGAAGACAGAAAAATTAGAATGAAACCGCCCAGAGCAGTTTCTCAAAAAGAAAAAATGATTTTTCCTATAGTGGCACTGATATTAACCACCTTTATTTCTCCAAGCTCCTTGCCTTTACTGGGAATGCTTTTCTTCGGAAACTTATTAAAAGAATCTGGAAGAACGGAAAGACTGGCAGATACCGCACGTACCAAATTAATTGATATTGTTACGATTCTTTTGGGAGTTACAGTGGGCGCATCAACACAAGCAGATATTTTTATTACCAAAGACTCCATGCTCATCTTTGGACTTGGGGCCATTTCATTTGTGATTGCCACGATGGGCGGTTTGCTATTTGCCAAACTTATGAATTTATTTCTCAAAGATGCTGATAGAATCAACCCGCTTATTGGTGCTGCAGGCGTTTCTGCAGTGCCAGACAGCGCAAGGGTTGTACACGCTGAAGCCTTAAAATCAGACCCTAACAATTATTTATTAATGCACGCTATGGCACCCAATGTATCTGGTGTTATAGGTTCGGCAATTGCTGCAGGTATTATATTGAGTTTTTTGGGGTAAATTGTGGGGGTTAAATTAAAAACAAATAAGAAGTAAAAAGTGCCTTAAGATTAAAGTACTTAAGGTTATCAAAAAAAGCAGGTTAAGGAACCTAAACATTACTAACTTTTATTTAAAATTTAATAAAATGAATTTACCAAACAAAATGACGGCTGAGGAAGCTGGAAAACTCATCAAATCTGGTATTCAAGGTGGTTCTACAACGCCGCAAGCTTTAATAAAAGCTTTGGTTACCAAATTTGGCGCTATCAATCTATTTGGAAAGGCCCTTAAACAGCGTTCACAAGCGCTTATAGACATAGCACAAGTCGATCCCAGAGAAGATCTTAACAAAATCATTTTTGAGAGATTTGAAAGGAGTTGGTGTGGCATTCATTTAGTTTATAATTACCAAAACTTCGAGAATATCTCAGAATCGGCAATTACCTGGCTCACAATTAATACAAAATATAATGGACAATAAAAACAAGTCGCTTTTTTCAAATTTTAATCCAGTTTCAAAGCAAGAATGGATAGAAAAAGCGAAAACTGATTTAAAAGGGGAAGACTTCAACAAAAAATTGGTTTGGAAAAACCTAAGCGATATTGACATTCCTCCATTTTTTACTTCAGAAGACAAAAAAGACTATTTAAAAAATACTGGGGAAAATTCGCAATCTTTAATCAATTATAGAAGTATCGAAGATTCAACAGAAGAAGGCGCTAATAAACTGGCTTTGAAGGCGATTGAAGAAGGCATCAACGGTTTACTTTTCAATATTATAGATAGCACAGATGTTTCCAGACTGCTTGCAGGTATCAATCTGAATAAAATTGCGGTGGCTTTCATTTTAAGAGCGCATGAAATTGCTTTTGCTATCGATTTCTTTAATTTTGTGACAGCACAAAAAATTGATCAAAAAAATCTTAGGGGGTATTTTGATATGGACTTGATTCCCAATTATGTCACAAAAGGAAAAATGAATCCGGGTCAATGCGATAAAGCCGTAGCGATTGCAGAAATGGCATCAGAATTTCCAAATTTTAAAGCGATAACCATTTCTGGTACTGCCTATTTAGATTCGGGAGCCAACCAGATACAGGAAGTTGCATATACCTTAAATTCCTTGGTTTACTTCGTAGAAAGATATTTCGACCGAGGAATTTCCTTAGAAACAATTTTCAACAACCTACATTTTCAACTGGGGATTGGTTCGGAATATTTTATCGAAATAGGGAAATTTAGGGCCTTCAACAGCTTGCTTCAGGAAATTGCAAAAAAATACGGCCTTGGAGAATTTTCGCATTCAGTGACCGGAAAAACTTCAATCTGGAGCAAATCGGTGACCGATGCGCACACCAATTTATTGCGTGCCACCACCGAAACGATGTCGGCAATCTTGGGAAATGTTGATGGTGTTTTAATAGATCCTTACGACAAAGAATTTAATGAAGGATCAGATTTTTCAAGCAGAATTGCTGGAAATATTTACACCATTTTAAAAGAAGAATCCTATTTTGGCAAAGTTGCCAATCCGGTAGACGGGTGCTATTATATTGAAGAGATTAGTTCAAAAATAGCCAACAAAGCCCTAGAACTTTTCAAAGAAATTGAAGCAAAAGGCGGGTTTTTCGATTCATTTGAAAGCGAATTGATTCAGCAACAAATTGCAAAAATCCGTTTTGAAAAAATAAAATTGTTAAGCCAGCGCAGGTTGGCGATGGTTGGCGTTAACAAGTATCCAAATTTAATGGAAAAAATCTCTTCTGAAATTCTTTCTGATGGCGAAATGAATCCCAATCCGAAATTATTGAAACCAAGAAGAGCTTCCTTAGAAATAGAAGCTTTAAGAAAAACGACAGAAATACTTGTGAAAAACTTTTACAAGCGCCCAATTGTTGAACTCTCAAGTTTTGGAAATTTAACCATGCGCAAAGCCAGAGCAGCCTTTGCCTACGATTTTTTAGGCGTAAGCGGATTTGAGATGTGGCCCGAAAAAAGTTACGAAAGTGCTTTAGAAGCTGCTAAAAAAAGCGCAAAATCTACATCGCAAGCGGTGGTTATTTGCAGTTCCGACCAAGATTATGATGAAAGTGCTTTGGCTTTTGTAAAAGCGTTCAGAAAATTAAATAGCGATAAAGTGCTTTTATTGGCAGGAAACCCAATCCATTTAATCGGGGAATTGACAGATGCAGGTTTGGACGGATTTATCCATATTAAATCTGACATAATCGACACTATTTCAAGTGTTCAGCGTAAAATTCAGAAAACCTTAAAATCCTTAGACTCATGAGACCAGATTTTTCAGATTTAACTTTAAATACTGCTGATAAACAAAAAGCAGTTTCCTCGGAGAATCAAGATATTTGGCAAACTCCCGAAGGAATTCCAGTAAAAAAACACTTTACGGAAGTAGACATTAAAGATGCGGAACATTTAAATTTTGTAGCCGGATTGCCCCCATTCACAAGAGGACCATACAGCACCATGTATGTGATGCAACCTTGGACAATTCGTCAATATGCCGGATTTTCAACTGCCGAAGAATCGAACGCTTTTTACAGAAGAAATTTGGCGGCAGGCCAAAAAGGACTGTCCGTAGCTTTTGATCTGGCCACGCACCGAGGCTATGATTCCGATCATCCACGTGTAACTGGCGATGTTGGCAAAGCAGGTGTTGCTATTGATTCTATTTTGGATATGGAAATTTTGTTTGACCAAATTCCGTTGGATAAAATGTCGGTTTCCATGACCATGAACGGCGCCGTGCTTCCAATTATGGCCTTTTACATAGCGGCCGCAAAAAAACAGGGGGTTGCTTTAAATCAGCTAAGCGGTACCATCCAAAATGATATTTTAAAGGAATTTATGGTGCGTAATACCTACATTTATCCGCCGCTGCCTTCGATGAGAATTATTGGTGATATTTTTGAATACACCACGCACCACATGCCAAAATTCAATTCAATTTCTATCAGCGGCTATCATATGCAAGAAGCAGGCGCGACGGCTGATATTGAGCTGGCATATACCCTGGCTGACGGGATGGAATACATCAGAACCGGATTAAAATCGGGCTTAAAAATTGATGAATTTGCCCCGCGATTGTCGTTTTTCTGGGCCGTGGGAATGAACCACTTTATGGAAATTGCAAAAATGCGTGCTGCACGAATGCTTTGGGCAAAAATCATCAAACAATTCAATCCGCAAAACCCTAAATCTATGGCATTGCGCACGCACAGCCAAACATCGGGATGGAGTTTAAGCGAGCAGGATCCTTTCAACAACGTTGCCAGAACTTGTGTTGAAGCCATGGCGGCAGGTTTGGGCGGAACGCAGTCGCTGCACACAAACGCCCTGGATGAAGCCATCGCCTTACCAACAGATTTTTCGGCAAGAATTGCGCGAAATACGCAAATTTTTATACAGGAAGAAACACAAATCACCAAAGCGGTTGATCCTTGGGCGGGTTCTTATTATGTGGAATACCTTACCCAAGAAATTGCCAAAAAAGCCTGGAAATTAATTGAAGAAGTGGAAGAATTGGGCGGTATGGCAAAAGCCATTGAAACAGGTGTCCCTAAAATGCGCATTGAAGAAGCTTCAGCAAGAAAACAAGCCCGCTTGGATTCGGGACAGGATATTTTGGTGGGCGTGAATAAATTTCAAACCAAAGAAAAATCGAATATCGAAATTTTAGATATCGACAATTCCGCGGTAAGAGAATCACAACTTGAAAGATTGAAAAAATTAAAAACAAACAGAAATAAGGCTTTGGTTGATGCAAACATTGCGGCTTTGTCTAAATGCGCAGCAACCGGCGAAGGAAATTTATTGAAATTGGCTGTTGAAGCTGCTGAAAATTTCGCCACTTTGGGTGAGATTTCCGATGCGCTGGAAGTTCATTTTGGCCGTCATAAAGCTGCCACCAATTTAATAAGCGGTGTTTATAGCAAAGAAATTGACAAGGACAGTACCTTTGCAAAAGCGCAAAAATTGGCCGATAGATTTACAGAAATTGAAGGACGACGTCCGCGTGTGATGATTGCGAAAATGGGACAAGATGGCCACGACAGAGGCGCAAAAGTAGTTGCTTCAAGTTTTGCCGATTTGGGTTTTGATGTAGATATGGGTTCTTTGTTCCAAACACCGGAAGAAGTTGCCAAGCAAGCTGTTGAAAATGACGTTCATTTTGTGGGTGCTTCAAGTTTGGCGGCCGGACATAAAACATTGATTCCGCAGCTAATTGAGGCATTGGCCAGTTTGGGAAGACCAGATATTATGGTATTTGCAGGCGGGGTAATTCCATCAAAAGATTATGGTTTTTTATTGGAGAGAAAAGTAGCCGCTATTTTTGGACCAGGCACTGTAATTTCTGAATCTGCCATCACTATTATGAAGAAATATTTAGAACAGACATAAAAATATAATAATTTGAAAACAAAAAACCCTTCACAACTATACTGTGCAGGGTTTTTTATGGCTTTTGAAATGAGGTTTTAAAGAAATCAATAATTTTTTGCGACGCTTTTACCGGAGAGATTTTAGCGGATATAATATCCCTTTCCAAAATTGATAATTGATTTGCAATGTCCTTTGAGCCATAAAATAACTGCTTCAATTCTTCGTTGATATTGTTGTACATCCATTGAACTTGCTGAAGATTTCTATTTTTATGAAAATAGCCATTTTCCAAAACTAACTTTTTGTAGTTGGTAATTTCTTCCCAAACATTATCAATTCCGATATTTTTAACGGCTGAAGCTGTGCTCACCACTGGACTCCACCCTGATTTCGATTGCGGAAAAATATGCAATGCATTTTGGTATTGAGATTTTGCAATTTGGCTTTTTCGAACATTATCCCCATCTGCTTTATTGATGACCACCATATCGGCCATTTCCATAATTCCCTTTTTAATGCCTTGCAATTCATCGCCTGCACCGGCCAGCATTAAAAGCAAGAAAAAATCCGTCATTCCGTGAACCGCAGTTTCAGACTGGCCTACACCCACGGTTTCTATTAACACAATATCATATCCAGCTGCTTCGCAAAGCAACATCGTTTCGCCAGTTTTATTGGCAACGCCGCCTAGCGTATCACCTGAAGCTGAAGGCCTAATATAAGCCTCTTCCGAATTTGCCAATTGTTCCATTCGTGTTTTGTCGCCCAAAATACTGCCTTTTGAACGTTGGCTGCTTGGGTCAATAGATAAAATGGCGACTTTATGCCCTTGTTTGATTAAATACAGACCAAAAACTTCTATAAAAGTACTTTTTCCTACACCAGGAACACCGGTTATTCCAATTCTGAATGAATTTCCGGATTTTGGCAATATGGCTTGCACAATTTCTTTTGCAATGAGTTTATCGCTTTCCAAATTGCTTTCTATGATGGTAATTGCTCTTGAAAGCAACACACGATCGCCTTTCAAAACGCCATCAATATATTCTTTGGCCCTTAACCTGCTTTTTGGTTTGTAATCCATATTTATTTAATTGCTCATTTCATTATTTAAACAGCCATCTAAAAACAAAATATTTTAATCAGTTTTATCTAAATTAAATATCAGATTATTAATTTTTATGGCCATAACAAAGATACGCATATCACTAAAAATGAATGGTTATAAAAGGAGTTTTTCAAGAACAAAACAGGTGAAAATTTCCTGCAATTAAGGCTAAGTTCTAGTTACTTTGATAAAAACCAAATAAAAAATCATAAAAATCAATTCAATTTTGCATTTAACCTTTAAATAAACGCAAAGAAAATACGCAAAGGGCAAAGTTCTACACTAAGTTCGTTAGATGGCTAAAATCTTCTTTGTGCAACTTCGTGGCCCTCCGAGAAACTCCGCGTAATTAAAAGCTATTACACGGAGATTCACAAAGAAAAAACACAAAGGTTCACAAAGTTTTATATCACAATAAATCAATTATTGGCTAATCTCTATTTTAACCGCAAATGGCAATTTTGTTTTGGTTAACATTTGATTGTACCAGACAAAATTCCTGAATCGTAATTCCGAAATCGTAAATAAATCTGCGTATTCTATGATAAAAACCGCGCAGAAAATTAATTACATTGAAATTTGAATTTAACCGCAGGGAACGCAAGGAAAATACGCAAATAGCGTAAATTAATAAGTAAATCATGATTTGAGGTCAGTGACCATAATAAAAGACAGATTGCCGCAGTCGCTACTCCATTTCATTTCGTTGCCCCTTCGTATTCTATGACGGTTCTAAGGGAACCTCTGCTGTTAAAAATCCTTTTTTCGTAACTTTAAATTCATACGTAGGACTGGAAAAAGTACCCACAACACCAAAACACCCATAGAAATTAACATTCCGAAATTGGTTCCGAAAAACTTTCTGAAAACGGCGCCGGTGTATCCCAGCAATGCAGAAATATCCAGCTTCAATAAAATTAAAATCCGCGACAAATCGATTGGATTAAACATTGTTGCCGCCAATGAAAATTTATCTAAGGGATAGGAATTAAAGACTACCAGCGATATCAGAAAAATTCCATCGTAAATAACGGCCAAAAACAGCCACATTAAAATGGCGTAACCAAAACCTTTAATTTTATTTTCGGTAGAAAGGGCTATATTATAAGACAATGCCACAAAAATAAAATTAAGAAAGGCACCTACCACCAACAACAAGCTAAAATTGAAAATTGCAGCAGAATTAAACAAGCCATACAAAACAAATGGTATTCCGAGGCCCAAAACCAAACTTAATGTCAGGGAAATCGAGATCCCCAAATACTGTCCCATAAAAATTTTGCTTCTATTTATGGGTTGTGCCAAAAGCAATTCGGTAAATTCCTTTGAATTGTAATAATACATAACGCCAAAAATAGTTCCAATTAAGGGCGTTAAAACGATAATGATATTCATTAAAGTGATGACTGCTTTATCCACATCATTGTTAAGAAACAACAGTACAAAACCAAGAAGTAAATAAAACAGAAAGTACACATAGCTCCAGCGGCTACGCATTAAATCGTAAAAACTGTATTTTAATATTTTAAGCATATTGTTTGGCTATTAAATTGGCAATGGCATGTTCTAAATTGTCATTATTCGTTTGCTTTTTAAGCGCTTCAATAGTTCCTTTGAAATAAATTTTACCGTCGAGCAGAAAAACAATTTCATCGGCTACCTCATCCACAAAACTCATAATGTGCGTGGTGATTAAGATGGTTTTTCCTTTTTCTTTTTCTTTCTGAATAACAGCTTTTAAGTTGATAAGCGCAATTGGGTCGAGGCCATTTGTGGGTTCATCCAAAACAATCAAATCGCTGTCGAACATAAATGTGAGCAGAATATTCACTTTTTGCTTTGTGCCGCCCGATAAATTGCCTAACTTTTTATCTAAAAAAGGATTCAATCCAAAAAGTTCTATAAGTTCTTCTGTATTGGAAGCTTTGGGGCGCAAGTTTTTCACCATATTGATGAGCTCAATAACGGTTAAGTTTGGTGGAAAGTTGGCTATTTGAGGTAAATAATTTAAATTATTACGATATGCCCACTGCCGCTGTATACTTTTTTTCTCAAAAAAAATTTCACCTTTATTTGGAATTACCATGCCTAACAAACATTTAATTAAGGTTGTTTTTCCCGAACCATTTGGTCCAAGGATGGCAAATATTCCACCTTTGCTAATTTCAAGGTCTAATCCGTCTAAAACGATTAATTTTCCGAATCGTTTGTGTAAATTTTTAAATTCAATCATTTGCTCTTTTCATTAATGGGTTGTTGTCCAATAAATCGTCTGGAGTAAAAACCGGTGAAACTTTTTCTGAAAAATTGATGATGTCAACAAACAAACTTCTTAGTAACACCAAGGCTTCTGGCGTTTTGTTCACAATGTACGAAAACAGTTTTACAGGCCTGTATGGCACATCGCCAATACCATCTTTATCCAAATCGTAGCCAGTATAGTCACTCCAAAAATTGTTATCGAACTTATTATCATTGATGTGGGAATTGTAGGCTAAATCCAACGAATTGCTCATAAAGTCGTTTTTAGCAAATACATTTGTGTAGCAGGCACCAGAAATTTTTACGGCCCAGCCATTTCGTAAAAAAGTATTGTTTGTATAATTTATTCGGGTTGAACCTTCTGCATTGATGCCGATGGTGTTTTGCTCGAACAAATTGTCATAAATTTCGGCGTCGTAAATTTCTTTCAGCAGCAAACCATAAGAAGCAGAGCCCCAATTTAGCCTAAATTTATTGTTGTGCATGTCGGTAAATTTAGAAAACATCACAGCAACACCGGCGCCGTTATTTCTAAATTCATTATGATGGTACACATTGTTGTTTGAAAACATAAAGTGCAAGCCATAACGAATATTGTTATGACTTATATTGTTGTGAACAAGGCTGTTTTTAACAAACTCGAAATAAATGCCATCACGCAGACCGAACATTTCATTTTTATAGATTTCTATTTCTTCCCCGCTCCAAATATGAACGCCGTTTCCGGAACTGGCTTCGTTTTTACGATTACTGGAGATTTTATTGTTTCTGATGATGCCATTTTTCGATTTTTCAATTAAAATTCCAAAGAAAACATTTTCCATAATACAGTCTTCTATAATAAAATTGTTGGCTTTAATCACTTTAATTGCGGCATATTCTATGGTATAACTCAGGCCTACATTCACAATTTTCAAACCTTTAATTTTAAAATTATCTGTCTGAAAAATCAAGATACCGCCTTCTTTATTTCCATCTATTACCGCACCTTTTTCACCAATTAAGGAAATGGCTTTGTCAATAACAATATCTTTTTCTTTGTACACTCCTTTTTTAATAAGAATCTCATCACCATCTTGCGCCATTTTAATGGCTTCTTTAATGGTTTTAACGCTGCAGCTTTCGCAAACAACAATTTGTTTGGCGGATACAGCTAAAGAAATAAAAAAGAAAAAAATCAGAATTTTATACTTCATTATTTACCGGAAAGTTTTTGTTTTAGGGTTACCCAAGTATAAATTTCACCTGAATGTTTTTGCTGTAATTCATCGGCAATATTTTTTGCTGAAAATCCAGTAAGGTTTGCTCCCATCGGACTTTTAATTGCCGGTGTTATTAAGTAAGTGGCTTTTTCGGCATCAGTCATTTGGCCTGGATTTTCGTAATCGGCAACCAATAGCAGCGCTATTTTTTCTTCTGTGTTTTGGTCTGTATAATTGACCATGCACTCTATGGCATCAAATTTAAATTGTTTTCCTTTAGCGGTAACCAATTGGGCTGAATGCGTTTTATCCACAATATTCATCTTGCAAAAACTGCATTGATCTTTGCCATATTCAATGGCTTCAGGTTCCACTTTACAAGAAAGTGTAAACAATAAAATGATAGTCCCAATAAATAGGTGGAGGAATTTAGTCTTCATTATTTTTGATTTTAATAGTTCTCAAATATACGCAAAATAGCTATATATTAAGAATTGAATATTGAGAAATTCACTGCTTAAATAACACGCTATTTTTTAATAAATAATTTAATATAAAACGAGCATAGCTTATATGCTCGTTTTAATATTAAACAACAATAAAATACTTATGCTTTTGCTTCTTTTCTGCCGACAAAAAATGCGAAAAAGGTCAATAGCATTCCCACGAACAAAAAATAGGCTCCTAATCTTGGATAGGAATGTGCCTTAAAATTAAGAATATCCTTTGAACCGAAAAGCGGCGGTTGAAATCCCATAGCAGATCCATCGGGGTTTTTAAAATTCATAATTGCTTTTGGGTCTAAATTATGTCCGTAATTGTATTCCCACATATAAAAATCGTACATGCCGGCTGCACCTAAAATACACATCAAAATAAACCAGGTCAAAAATAATTTATGGTTACCAAAAAAACCGATAATTAGTCCTAAAACTACCATAATACCTATAGTTATAGGAAATATTTTAAACTCGGGAATGGTTTCTGGAATGTGTTGCATACCAACATAATGGTTCATTAAATTGATATTTTTAATATCAAATTCATTTGTGTCCTCGAATTTATTTATGTGAATGTCCATTCCAAGTGGAATTGGGTATTGTGGCGCTTCAAGTGTAATATTCCACAACGGAAATACAAATAGCCCAAGTAATAGCAGGGAGCCCACTATCATTAAAATTTTAGATTTTTTCATTTGATTTAATTTATTGCTTTATTAAATGTGCCAAAATATGACACACTGTACACGAGAAACCCTTTTTCAAAAAATTTAAATTACTTAGGGAGAAGATGTGTGCAAACAGCAAATGAATTTTTTCATGATGATTTTATTAAAAACGGGCGAGCTGGTTTATTTTCTCGCCCGTTTATTTATCTGTTTAAATACTTTTTACTAAAAATTATTCAGCATCAACTGCATCACCATCCAAAGTAAATGTTATAGGAACATTAGATCCTTTTGGTGATACTCTAATATATCCTTGCATTTCTTGGTGCAATGCTGAACAGAAATCTGTGCAATAAAATGGCCATACACCAACTTGCTTAGGTTCCCAAATGGAAGTCTCAGTCTGTCCTGGCATAATCAACAACTCAGAAGTATTTGCGCCAATTACTGCAAATCCGTGTGGCACATCATAATCTTGTTCAAGATTTGTAATGTGGAAATAAACTTTATCACCCACTTGGATACCTTCAATATTATCTGGTGCAAAGTGAGAACGAATCATGGTCATATAAATATGCACTTCATTTCCTTTTCTTACTACTTTTGCTGCAGCTTCAGATTTAGTGACATACGGATGTTTATTTTCTTCTAATTTGAATATCTTTTTAGATTTAGGCATTATCATGCTTGCTGGAATTCCTGCGGCATAATGTGGCTCTCCAATCGTTGGAAAATCTAACAACATCTCCATTTTTTCTCCCGTAATATCAAATAATTGGGCAGATTGTGTTACTTCTGGACCTGTTGGTAAATAACGGTCTTTGGTAATTTTGTTCATCGCTACCAAGTATTTTCCGAAAGGCTTTCTTGAGTTTCCTCCAGGAATCATTAAGTGACCAACCGAATAAAATACTGGTTTTCTATCGATAACTTCCCAAGTTCCCAGTTTCCATTTAACCACCTCAGAAGAAATAAAGAAAGTTGTATAGGCATTTCCTTTTCCGTCAAACTCGGTATGTAGTGGTCCTAATCCTGGTTGTTTTACAGCACCAGCCAAAGTAGCTTCATATTGTAAAATTGGAATACCATAAGCATCACCGTCAAATTTTTTCTCATCAATGGCTTTAATCATTTTGCTGAAAGAATGAATTGTTAATTCAGCCGCTAATTTTCCACTTCCAACTATGTATTCACCTGAAGGGTCAACATCGCAACCGTGAGGAGATTTTGGAGTTGGCATAAAATAAATTGCTCCAGGAACATCACTAGGATTGATAATTAACACTTCATCCTTCATTGTAGAAGTAGCTGAATGTGTTTCATCACTATAAACATTATGTGCATATTTGGTTGCTGTTTTTTTACCGCCTCCATTATTTACATATTCTTCAATTTTTTTCCAGTTGATGGCAGCAATATAATCTTTATCATTTTGAGAAGCGTTTACTTCTAACAATGAATTTGCTTCCTCAGTATTGTAGGTTGTAAAGAAAAACCAGCCATGGGAAGTACCTCTTCCAGGATGTGATAAATCATAATTAAACCCAGGCATCATCAATTGAAACTTAATAGACATTCCGCCATCTTTTGGGTCAACAGAAATAAAAGTTAATGCTCCCTTAAAGTTTCCTTTGTACTCATTAATTGGCATATCTTTTTGAGGATAAGGAATCGAAAAACGAGTTCCTGCCACTACATATTCGGTATTTTCAGTCACAAAAGAAGAACTGTGATTACCTGCTGAGTTAGGAATCTCAATAATTTCTGTAGTTTCAAAAGTTGTTAAGTCAATTTTCGCAATACGAGGTGTATTGTTTCCATTTATAAACACATATCTACCATCCAATTCACCTGCAGTTTGAGAAATATCAGGGTGGTGTGAATCATCCCAAGGAATAAATCCGTGAGACGTATTTAACATTGGTTTTGTTTCTTCATTAAATCCGTATGCTTTTTCAGCATCAACCGAAAAAACTGGGATTACTTTGAATAATCTTCCGGAAGGAAGTCCGTAAACAGCCAATTGACCACTGAATCCTCCTGATACAAAAGCATAGAATTCATCGTACTCACCTGGTGCCACATACACTCTTTCCGCAGCATTGCCAGATAAGGCTCCGTTTTTCTTTGAGTCGCCTTTTCCACAACTGCCCAGTACCATTGAAAGCACTGTAATTACAAGTAAAGATTTAAAAATTGTTTTCATACTCTATATTTATTTGTTTGTTGATTGTTCATTGAATTTAACTAATCATCCGATGAGGATGTTTTTGTTCTAAAGTATTCCAATATAAGTCTTGCTTCTTCTTCTGTTAAATTTTGGTTTGCCATAGGCGCCAAATATTCTTCCAGTAACTTTTTAGCAGCAGCATTTTCAACAACCATGACTTCTGGATTTAAAATCATATTCATAATCCATTCTGGTGTGCGTTTTTCTGTAACGCCAGCCAATGCTGGACCAACGACTCTTTTGCTAATTTTATGACAGGCTGAACATTTTGCCATGAATATCTCTTTTCCTTCATCGGCCATTTTTTGGTCGATTTCACCAAGGGTTATACTGGTAATAGGGCCAACACCTTTATCTTCCATTGGGTCGATTTCAACTGGTCCTTTTTGTTCTTCTACAGGAGTTGCTGCTTTTTCCTCCTTTTTGTTTTCACCTCCACAACTAGTGATTATTACTGCTGCAATTGCAAATACTAAAACTCTTAATTTCATCTGTTTAATTTAATTTGTTTTTAATTTATTTTAATTAGTTTTCTTTTAGATAGCACTTTTAAATATTTGTTATTTTATATTATTGATTTTGCTTTAAAATTATTCAGCAGGCACCAACACGTTGTCTATTACGTGAATCCAGCCATTGCTTACTTGCACTGTTTTTAAAATCTTGGTCCCGCCAACATATATTCCGTCTTCTTTCTCCTCAACAGTCAAGTACTTTCCTGAAGCCATATACAATTTTCGACCTTTTTGAGCTTCCTTTTTAAGTTGTGAATCAGGATAATTTGCAGGAGCCACGTGGTTTTTTAAAATAAAAGCCAATTTGGATTTATTTTCAGGTTTCAATAAGTCTTCCACAGTTCCTGCAGGAAGTTTGTCGAATGCGCCATTAACTGGTGCAAAAACGGTTAAAGGTCCTACATTTACAATAGCATCCTCAACACCAGCAGCTTCAATCGCCACTACTAAGGTTTTAAAATCGTCTAATGATTTTGCAACTTGTAAGGCATTTGCTGCTGAAACATCATCTGTAACCGCTGATTGACCTTGGGCTGCAGGTGCAGTTTCTGTTTGGGTTTCAGTAACTTCTGATTTTTTTTCTCCTCCGTTGCAAGACACCATGAAAAGGGCCAATATTGCAAGAAATGAGATGGTTAAATTGATTTTTTTCATAATTCTATAGTTTGTTGTTAATAAATACCCAGCAAATATAATCTGCAAAAATAAGCTAAAATATGACTTATATCACTTTTTGGTAAACAAAAGACAATATTATCTTATTTAACGTAATCAATATTACACTTATAATCCAAAATCTATTTATAAATTTGCACCAGAGCATTAAAAATGCTTAATTGCTGTAAGAAAATTATCTCAAATGCGTCTAAACGGTCATAAATTTACTAAAAAAATGAACAACTCCCTCATAAAAAATAGTTTAAATAAAACAATTTCGTATACTGCATATAGAAAATTAATAAAAAAGTTACTTGCAGATGGAAAATCAACAGGAATGGAACAAACGGAAGATCGTCTGACTTTCAGTGTTTTAAATGACAAAAGAATGGATCGATTGGATAAAACATTAGACATCAGCGCGTCAACACAAAATGCTTTAGGCAATTTGAACAAAGAGTTTACTTTATTGGTGATTGCCGAAGGCTGGTGTGGCGATGCGGCCCAAATATTGCCCATTATCAATAAAGTGGCGGAAGCCTCAGATAAAATTGATTTCAAAATTGTATTGCGCGATGAAAATGAGGATTTGATGAACCAATATTTAACCAACGGAAGCAAATCCATCCCTAAAGTTCTTATCTTGGATCAGGAAAATAACGTTTTGAATTCCTGGGGCCCGAGGCCAACTGTTGCCTCAAAAATGGTTATGGATTATAAGGCCCAAAACGGAAGTTTGGACGAAGAATTTAAAAAGAACCTACAAATATGGTACAATAAAGACAAGGGTAACAACACGCAAAATGAACTGCTCAGTTTGTTGCACGCCAATTAAATTAAAAATGTTTTGGATCTGCACGTCTTTTTGATGGGCGTTACCACAAGGGTCGCGCCTTTTGTTCCAAACTTTTTTTCGGTAAAAACCGCAAAAAAGGTTTTCCTCTTCAGTCGCTAACGCAAATTGATTTACCCCCTTCGACTCCGCTCAGGGTGACGGATTTATGAATTTCGATTGATGATTTGTGATTTAACATTTTTTAAATTGCTATTCCCCAATTGGTGTTGACTGATTTTTATATATTTTTTATCCTTTTTTCATGTTTTTTACACACCCCTGGCCTCAATGTCATTATTTAAGGGAATATTTGTCATTGCTTCGCCAGTTCGCTATCGCTCGTATCCGACAAAGGAGGAATCGCATTAAATAGCTTATAGCTTAACATGATGAGATTCCTCGTACCTCGGAAAGACAAAATAAAGGCAATGAAGTCTTAACGTAATGACATTGCCCTCGCGCCAACAATATATGACACATACGCCAGCAGTAAGGTTTGTTGGTTGCTTCTCCATTGTTTCCAATTTATTTTGAATACCTTTACAGCCTAAAGAAAACCAATGATTACAGATTTTAACAGCATTCCCGAAACCTCAAAAATTTGGGTATTCCCGGCTAGCAGAAAATTTTATGCACAAGAACTTCCTGAAATAACCGCGAAAATTGAACAATTTTTAACGGAATGGGAAAATGAAAATCAGCCAATTTCATCGGCATACATTATAAAATACGACCGTTTTATTATTGTTACCGCAAACGACACAGAGCAAAATCTGAGTTTGGAAGCCCAAGATCAATTGGCCACCTTTATACAATCCTTAGAAAATAACTATGAAATTATTTTAATGGACAGGATTAATGTGTGTTATAAACAAGGTGAATTTGTACAGTACAAAACGCTTCCTGAGTTTAAAAAAATGATTAAGGACAAAGGCGTTTCCCAAAATACCATGGTGTTTAATTCCATGATTAATCTTAAAGAAGAATTGGAATTTGGATTTGAAATCAATATTATGGATAGCTGGCTGGGACGATTTTTATAGGAAACTTATACCCACACCAAGAGATAGGCTGTTTAATCTTCCGTTTTCAAAACCCTCAATTTTCTTTTGGTGAAAATCTATATTAAAAATAAAATCATGTGTTTTGTCCATGGCGATTTGGGAGCCAATACCAACCGTATAATACTTGCCACGTTCAAATGCTTTGCCAAGTTTAACTAATTTCCCAATTCCTCCGCCAAAATAAAGCTTGTAATTGTCGCCTTTTAGTAAGGTAAATTTTGAATTGATATAATATGGAATGGCCAGCACTTGCAAATCCTCATGCCAATCCAGTCCCAAATTTAATCCGATAGTCATAAAATTATTTAAGGTTACATTAAATCCATTCCGTAGCAATAATGCGCGTGGCACAATAATATCCCAATCACTGTCTTCTTCATACTCATCATAATTTCCAAAATTTTCATTTACCATGAATGTGGTATTTATAATAAAATTATAATGGATCTTATTTTGGGCGTAAGTTGCCATAGAAATAAGCAGCATCGAAATAAAAAATACCTTTCGCATCAGATGATAGTTTATAAATCTGCTATAAAATTACAGGCTTTATGCCATTATTTAACTTAAAATAGTTTCAATGAATAAATTCCATACTGTTATAAAAGTAGTATTTTTAATTGAGTTGTTGTTGGCATTTTCTTTTTTGCATCACACACAAAGAAAAAACAAAGATTCACAAAGTTTTAGGGCACATTCAATCATTGGCTGAAATATTTAACCGCAAGGTTCGCAAAGTTTTACGCAAGGTTCGCTGGTTGGCTGAAATATTTCTTTGTGCAACTTCGTGGCGCTCTGTGAAACTTCGTGCAATTAAAAAATTATTTCACAAAGATTCACAAAGAAAAAGCAAAGACACACAAAGTTTTAGGGCACAATCAATCATTGGCTGAAATATTTAACCGCAAGTTTCGCAAAGTTTTACGCAAGGTTCGCTAGGATTAATTAAGTCTTGAAATGAAAAAATGTCTTTTGCTTCGAAAAAATGCTTATAAATTGGCTATGAAATCTTCAATTTCCACTGCATCATTCACGTTAAAGTCTCCAATTTTTGTGCGACGCAAGGCCGATAAATATCCGCCAGAATTTAAGGCTTTCCCAAAATCATAGGCCAAAGAGCGAATATAGGTTCCTTTGCTGCACACAATTCTGAATTGCACTTTAGGCATGGTGATGTTGGTAATTTCAAAAGTTTCGATGGTTATTTTCCGCGATTGAATGTCGCGCGTTTTTCCTTGGCGCGCCAAATCGTATAAACGCACTCCCGCCATTTTTATGGCAGAAAACATAGGCGGAATTTGTTCAATTTCACCCACAAATTGTTGTACGGTTTTGTGGATTAAATCATCGGTAATATGATCAATGGGAAATGTTTCATCAACTTTGGTTTCCAAATCGTAGCTTGGCGTGGTGGCTCCCAAGGTAATTTCACCGGTATATTCTTTGATTTGCGCCTGATATTCATCAATTTTCTTGGTGAAGTTTCCTGTGCAAATAATTAACAAGCCAGTTGCCAACGGGTCTAAAGTACCGGCGTGACCCACTTTTATTTTTCCGAGGTTAAATTTATGGCGAATGTTCCAACGCAATTTATTGACCACCTGAAAAGATGTCCATTTTAACGGTTTGTTGATTAACAATACCTGTCCACTTTTAAAATCTTCCCCTGTACGCATCATATAACGGTTAAAGGCATCACAAAATAATGAATCAGCAATAAAGCGGCCCCCAACACAATTCGGTAATAACCGAACAATTTGAATCCGTTTTTGCTTAAATAATCGATAAAAAATTTGATGGCAAGCAAGGCCACAACAAAAGAAATTACGTTGCCCAGCAACAAATAATTAATCTGGTCTTGGCTTAAGGTAAAACCGGCATTGAAATAATCGTACAGTTTTTTTGACGTTGCGCCAAACATGGTTGGCACGGCCAAGAAAAAAGAAAATTCGGCTGCAGTCCTTCTGTTAAGTTTTTGGGTCATCCCGCCTATTATTGATGCGCCGCTTCTTGAAGTTCCCGGAATCATGGCTAGGCATTGGAAGAATCCGATTTTAAGCGCGGTAGCATAACCAATTTCGGTATGAATATAAGGTTGATTTGGATCTATAATTTCATTGGATTTAAACCAGTCATCGACTTTTATTAAAATAAATCCGCCCAAAATTAAAGTAATGGCCACAATAATGGGACTTTCCAGCCAACCATCTATATAATTGTTAAGAAGCAATCCGAAGAAAACTGCAGGTAAAAATGCCACCAAGAGTTTTAAATAAAAATCGACACTTTGAAAAAAGCGTTTCCAATATAGTGCCATCACAGCTAAAATACCGCCCAACTGAATAACGATAGTAAATAATTTGGTAAAATCGTCTTCGGCAATGCCATAAAACGACGATGCAATAATTAAATGTCCGGTTGATGAAACGGGTAAATATTCGGTAATGCCTTCAATGATGGCTAAAACAATCACTTCAAAATAATTCATTCTTATTTTTTAGGTTTGATCATAATGGCATAAATTTCTATACCCAAACCGATAATCACCAATGATGGCGCCAAACGAATTCTTCTGAAATTATACATTTCGGGGTTAAAAATTTCGGGATCGTCGCTTCCGCCTCCCGCCATCAAAATAAAGCCAAGGCCAATAAACGCAAGACCAATTAACATAATTGCATAATTCTTTTTCCCAAAAAGGAAATCGCTTTTTATTTCTTTATTTTTTTGGTTCATCATTAAATTATTTTTTGTTCAACAATTTTCAAAAATCATTTTTTTAATAGTTTGGTTGGCTCACATAAATTTTACAGCAATAGCAGGACTTCTATTTTATCAATAATAAAGTTCGTCGCTTCTTAGGTTCAAAAATCGTTGGGTGGCGAAAAATGTGCTTAGCCAGGTAATTAAAATTCCCAAGCCTATAATTCCAACAAACACCAATGCCAACAAATTTATATCGGAGAACAGTTCCAACTCAGGAATATTTTTATTTAGATAGGAAATAAACGCCACCAGTCCAACAATGGAAACCAATGCGCCAATAATACCTAATTTTACGCTTTGCAATATAAAAGGTATCCGAATAAACCTTTTTGTGGCGCCCACCATTTGCATTGTTTTTATGGTAAATCGCTTTGAATATACGGAAAGTCGGATAGAACTATTGATTAAAACCACGGCGATTAAGGTAAACAATGCGCTAAAAATAAGCATCCAAAAACTCAATCGGTTGATGTTTTTAGAGAGCAACTCAATCAGCGGCTTGTCGTACGTCACTTCCGAAACAATACTTCTAATCACCAATTCCTTTTCTATGTCTGCCATAATTTCTGGTGTCACAAATTCCGATTTTAACGAAATATCGATGGCATTTTTTAGCGGATTTGCACCTAAAAACTCCAAAAAGTTCTCGCCAATGTCTTCGCTGTATATTTTTGCGGCTTCCCCTTTTGAAATATAAGTGATTTTTTTTGCGTAATCTTTCTTTTTTAATTCGGCTTGCAAGATTTCCACATCTTTGTCTTTGGCATTGTCGATTAAAAATACGGTGATGGCCACTTTTTCTTTAAAGTGTTTTGTTATGCTGTTGGTTTTTAGCACAATAAGACCCAAAAGCCCCACTAAAAATAACACCAAAGCAATGCTTACGATGACCGAAAGGTAAGAAGAACGCAATCTTCTTTTTTGATATTTATCGAACGAATTATTCAAAAGAATTTGTTTTTAAAGCGCTTGCAATATACAAATTTGTTGTTAGTTGTTGGGTGTTGGTTTTGTTTAAATATTTTTTCATTTAATTATTAATTTCCCTCTCGTTCCATGGCCATTTTCCAAATTAACTTTCCTTTTTATGGCGTTACCCTGCGGGTCGGGCTTTCACTACTCGCTTTTTTTAGTTGTGAAAAACAACTAAAAAAGAGCTCAAACAGACCGTTTAATCCCTAACGCAACTTGAATTACGATAGCTGATTTACGATTTTAGAAAAAAAAATTAGATTCGGGATTTGTTTTTGATTTGGATTTTAATGGTGTTTGTTGCATAGATTTTAACTTTTGACTGATGTGGGGTTGCGAAATAATAGAAAATTACTTTTTCTCTAATCGAGTTTTTGTTTTTAAAGATGAACTGCGTTAGCGTTAGCAGCGGTATCCTTTTTTGAAATGAAATGGAAAAAAAGATTTAGCGAATAGCGCGACCTGAAAGGGAACGCCCACCAAAATAGCAGGCAATCCCACTAATAATACAATGTAAAAAATATTATTGTTTTTCGAAAAAAAGTGTATATTTGATGTGCTATGGGAAACGAATCGGAAAAAATAATTACTGTTTTATTAAAGAAAGTTAAGCATCGAAATAAAGTTCGGTTGTTGTTGGTGTTTGCGTATAACGACTTTATTATTTCAGAAATCAAAAAAATTGATGGTTACCTTTGGAGTAAAACTTTGCGCGGCTGGTATACTGATTTTACTGATGAAAATGTGAACTTTATTAAGCAAACGCTTAAAAATGATGTTGCTTTTAAATTGGACAATTCTGTTTACGACAATCAATTAAAAGATGTTGTTTTGCGCCCAGAAAAATTGGTATCGGCAGAAATTGGTGTTGTTCTTCAATCATATTCGAACTATTTAAAAGGGAAATGCTACAGTGAAAGCACTGTTAAAACTTACACGTCGTTTGTTTCCGATTTTTTTACTTATTTGAAAGACACGCCTTTAAACACGGTGACTAACCGGGATGTTGAGAAATTTATTGAGGATGTTTTTATACCGAGAAAATACAGTATTAGCACGCACAGGCAGTTTGTTAGCGCGATAAAATTGCTGAAGGCGTTTTATCCGGAATGTAAGATTGAGGAATTGCAGCTGAAACGCCCAAAAAAGAGCATGATTTTGCCCACGGTTTTGTCTAAAGAAGAGGTTATTGACTTGTTGCGTTACACTAAAAATTTAAAACATCGGGCGATTTTGGCGATGATTTATTCGGCTGGCTTGCGCATAAGTGAGTTATTGAGTTTGCAATTGGCGCATATTGATGTTGACCGAAGACAGATTTTGGTGAAAAACAGCAAGGGCCGTAAGGACCGGAATGTAATTTTGGCTGAAAGCATTATTCCGTTAATGAATAATTATTTGATGAGTTACAGGCCTGACAGGTATTTTGTTGAAGGGAAACCTTTTCAACCATACAGCGCGGAAAGTATTAGGGCGTTTTTGCACCGAGCGAGCAAAATTGCCAAGATTGGCAAAAGGGTAACGCCGCATACTTTAAGGCATAGTTATGCAACGCATTTGCTGGAAAATGGGATTGATTTGCGCTATATTCAGGAACTTCTTGGTCACGCGAAGCCAGAAACTACAATGATATATACACATGTTACCAAGAAAGATCTAATGAAAATTGAGAGCCCTTTAGACCTTGCTATAAAAAGCATGGCTGAAACCGATAAAAATAACAAAAACATACGGTTATCCGATAATTATTAATTATAAACATTTATATTTGTTTGGATATAACAAGTTGGCAAACATTTACGAAAAACGAAAACCTATGAAAAAAACGAACTTTATTTTTGGATTTATCCTTGTATTAATGACTTCATTGAATTCTTATGCACAAGAATATGAAATGAAGGAAAAAACTATTATTGGGATTTTTGATATAGAAGGAAAATCAAAAACGGAAATATTTGGTTCGATTAATAAATGGATTGCATTAAATTATAATTCGGCTCAAAATGTTGTTCAATTAAATGACAAGGAATCTGGAAATATAATAGTTAAAGGAATTAATGAAGCAGTATATAAAAATGTTATGAAGGAATTATATCCTAACAATAAATATATGCAGGAATATAATTCTGTTAAGTTTAACCACACTTTAGAAATAAATGTTAAGGATAACAAGTATAGGATAATTTATACTTTGACTGATATAATAACGCCTGAATCAGTAGCAGGATATAATTTAGAATATCAGTATGATATGGTTTTTGATATGATAGATTTTACTGGTCTAAAACAAGACAAAGTTGACAATTACAATAATTACATTGAGGAACTTTGGAAAAAAGCGTTGATAGGTAAAAAAAAGAGAGAGAACTTTAAAGAAATGACTAGACCAACCTTTGAGGAAATGAATAAAGGAGTAATTGAAAGTATTAAATTAACTATGCTTTCGATTGAAAAGACAGTGAAATCAACTAAAAAAGATGATTGGTAAAAAAAACGATTTGCCAACACCGTATAAAAATAATGCTTAGTTTAGTGCTTAATCAAAGGTTAGTGCAGTTTTGCTAGCTTCTGATTTTCCTTCGGAAAATCCTCGCACACAAAACCGCACTATTCTTATACAATCACGTTGGCAAATATTGGTGGATTGCGATTTTTTATAAAAGTTCTTTAAGGGTTTTTAGTCTTATTTGGTTTTGTCATCTAAACCTAAAACGAAGACTTGATTGTTTAAGATATTTGTTTGGCGAAATAGCGTTTTTTATTT
>DATCTJ010000070.1:0-27930 GCA_036568005.1 Lutibacter sp.
GAAGCCGTCTCAATATTAAATTTTGAGGCGGTTTTTTATTTCCATTCAATTTTGGGTATTACTTTTATTTTTAAAAAAAGAATAAAAAATTGCCATTAAGAAGCAATTTTCTTTCTTAAATTGTGTCCTAAAGCCATTAAACCAAACTCTAATTCAACTTTTTCTAATCCTTTTAAAGAAAATCGTCTAAAATTGTTATTGTGTTTGAGTTGCGCAAATACAGGTTCTACATCGGCAGTGCGTTGTTTCCTTTTTTGTATTCCTGTTTCGCTTAAGAGGAGTTCTCTTGTTCTTTGTTTATGCCTTTCAAGGTTGTGATTGCGTTCTATGCTTCTGTTTCCTTTGGCTTTAAAACATTGTCCCCGCAGCGGGCAACCCTCGCAGTTTTTGGCTTGGTAGTGTGATAATATTTGAGTATATCCTGCTTCTGTGGTTTTTTGACTTTGATGTGTTTTGTGCATTCTTTGTCCCATTGGACATACATAAAAATCCTCTTCTCGATTATAATAAAGATTTTCTTTGCTAAATGGCTTGTGTTTTTTCTGATAATTTTTGTCTTGCTCTTTATCAAAAGTATTGTATTTCACGTAAGCCGTGAGATCTTTCTGTTCTAGATAATCGTAGTTTTCTTCACTCCCATAACCAGCATCTGCAGTTATTTCTTCCATTTTTTTAAGCACTTCTTCCCCAAAGCTTTGTTCAAAGTTTTCTAAATGTGGTTTTAAAGTTTTGGTGTCAGTTGGATTTTGGTGGATGGTATAATGAACTATGATTTGATTTTCGGTTGATATTTGGGTGTTGTAAGCCGGTTTGAGTTGCCCGTTCTTCATGTGGTCCTCCTTCATACGCATAAAGGTGGCCTCTGTATCGGTTTTGCTATAACTGTTTCTCTCCCCTAAAATAGCTTCTTGCTCTAGGTATTTTTCCAAATTCTTAACAAAATTAATCTTGATATAACGAAGTTTGGCTTTTGCTTTGGAGCTCGCTTTTTTGTTGCCAGAGAGTTTTGCATCTATTTTTGCTACCGTTTTCTCGATTACTTCTTTACTGATTTCCTTAAACTCGGTTGGTTCTGGATTTGGTTCATCATCATTGTCTATACTTTGTGCATACCTCCATAATTCTTCTAATTGGGTCAGCATTTTTCCTTTGTTGGTTTTAATGCTGTTGCCCCAAACAAAAGTATATCGACCTGCTTGGGCTTCTATTTTTGTGCCATCTGTATAAATTTGTTTCAAAGTAATTAATCCTTCCGAGGCTAACATCAACACCACTTGTTTAAAGATTTCTTTAAAACTGTCTTTTAATTTATTGCTTCTAAATCGATTGATGGTATTGTGATCAACAACAGTCATAGAGGTTAACCACATAAAGTTGATGTTTTCACGAAGTGCAAGTTCTATTTTACGGGAAGAATATACATTGGTCATATAAGCATACAGCATTACTTTGAGCAACATCTTTGGATGATAACCTGGATTGCCCTCTTTGCTGTAAGCTTTTAAAAGCGGCTGAATGTTAAGCGACTCCACTATTTGGTCAACTACGCGAACTGGATGTTTCTCTGGAATTAAGTCGTCAAACGAATAAGGTAAAAGTATCGTTTGCTGTTGGTTGTAATGTTTGAAATTCATAGTTAATTGTCTGTAAATCAATGACTAAATATACAAAAAACTAATAAAACTTCCAAATAAATGTACAAAAAAAACCGTCTCTAGTTGTGAGACGGCTTCCTTTTTTTATCATAAATACTTTACAATTACAATCCTAAAACTTCTATACCCTGCTCAAAAACAACATCGACAGGAATATTGGATCTGCTCAACTTATCCAAATCACGTTGCAATTCAGCAGAAATTATTCCTTTTTCCTCAACCAATTTAACCACACCATCATAATCACCATTCCCCTGCAAGGTCAAAATTAGATAAGATAACAGTCGAATTGCCTCGTCCATTTTATCATAATCTACTTTATAAGTACCATCTACATTTTTGGTAAAAGCTCCTTTTTCATTAAAAAAATTAAATCGAATCATATTGGCTTTTCCATGGGCGCTTGAAGCGCCAAAACGTACAGAACGAAAAATACCTGCCATAAAAGTGGTCATATAATCTTTTATATCACCATCTAACTCCCCTTTTTTATGCAATTGCTGCACCATATACAAGCCCAAAATATCGGCTTTTCCTTCTTCCAAAGCGGAAGCTTGTTCTTTTAATGCATTTCTAACGGTGCCTTTATTGTTGATGGTGTTTTTTATGCCCAATCCGTGCGCCACTTCATGAAACATGGTATTGGCAAAAAAAGCATCGAATGTGATGTGTTTTTGTTGGCTTGAATCAATTAAAACTTCAGAAATTGGTTTTAAAATAATATCGAATTTGGCGCGCATGGCATTTTTTAACTGTAATCTTCTTGTGCCTTTTTGCAGTTGAACTCTTTCATCATTAGGCAAATTAATGGCGATTGTTTTGCTGCCAGCATTGCAATCTCCGGCATAATAAACAATATCATAGGCATTTAAATCGGAATCGGTACCGGGAATTTCCGCTTTATAAGCTTCCGAAACCGGAAGTCCAGTTTGCAATTCTGGCAAAAAACTGGCAAAACGCGCTAATTTTTCACTCCAAACCTGATCTTTTATCAGTACATAAGCTTCGTGGGCAGCTTTATTGCCATAAAGCTGATCCTCATAAGTTTCAATAGGGCCAATCACAATATCAAGTGTATTGGTTTTCATATCCATCCAGGCCAAATCACTAGCTTGGTATTTATCATCTAAAAATGCTTGCGCACGTAGTTCTAAATAATTTTTAAGTCCTTCATCATCAGCAAATTTTGAGGCTTCTATCAATAAATTGGCCACTTCTCTCACCTCATTCTTAAACTGGATGTGATATGGAATTGTGAACAATTTACCTTCTTTATTTTTTCTGATAAAAGTGTACAAACTCAATTTGTCTTTATCTAAAAAGGCATCGAATTCTAATTTTGTCATATCGATGGGATAAAAATTTGCACCGGCTGGTTTATTTCCAACGCCATCAATAAACGGGTTGTTTCCATCGAGCCTATCCCACGGACCGTAATTGATTTCTATAAATTTTTTGGTGTCTTCATTCGAAATACTGTCTAAAAGTTGGTTTCTATCGCCATAAGCTTCGAACCAAAACAATTTATTCATTATAGATGCTGCTTTTATCAAAATCGGCAACATTTTTCGTTCATTTTCAGTTAAAACATTTAAATCTGCTGTCAATTTAAAAGTGGCGTATTTACTAAGTTTCTTTTGCATTTCGGTCCAGTTTTGTTCAACGGTAACTTGTTTTACGGGTTTGCGTGCCTTGTTGCTTTCCTTGCAAGAAAACATCATAATTGTCACAAGAATTATAAGAACTTTTTTCATTCTACAGGTTTATTAATGGCATCCAATATATCTTGGATTCTATTTTTGTCGGTATTATAATTGGTGTCGAATAGCGGTTTGTCAGGAAACTGTTCTATCATAAGTGTTGATGAAGGGAAAGCAAATCCAACCCCTAAATTACTGGCTAATTTTAAAATCTTCATATGTAAAACGTGCTTGGAAGATTGTTCACTATTCCAATCCAAATTGACAAAATAAACATTTAAAAGAATGGATAAGGAAGAATCTGAAAACCCAACAAATTCAACATTAAATTGTTCTGTTCTTGTTGAAGGCTCCAATTCAATAATTCTTCTGATACCTAATACAAAAGCCTCAATAAGCTCTGGTGGCGTATCATATCGAATCCCCAAATTTGTTGTATAACGACGAAAAGAACGCAAACCCTTATTATTCACCACCATTTCTGCAAGTTGACTGTTTGGGATTTGAAAGATTGTTGTATCAGCTGCCCTAACTGTGGTGGATCTAAAGCCAACCGTTTCAACAGTCCCAATCACTACGCCCGCTTCAATCCAATCACCAATGTGAAACGGCTTGTCCACAAAGATCATAATGGTTCCAATAAAGTTTTTAACCGTGTCTTGTGAAGCCAGTGCTACCGCAATACCACCTATGGAAGCACCAGCAATTACTGTAACTGGATCAACGCCAAAAAGCGTCAATAATTTAAGTATTCCAAGAAAGATAACGAGTCCCATTAAAAAATTTCTCAACACAGGTACCAGTTGATCATCTAATTTAGACACAGTTGATTCGGCGTATTTGGCATAAATACTCATGATTACCAAAACTAATTTCATAAATACATAAATCCAAAAAACAACCACCATGATGTTTATGGCTAAAATAAGGGAGTTATATACATCAATATGCAATACCAATGAAGGCAATCTATTTTTGACAAATGCCATTAAAATTAGTAATACAACAGGACGCGTTAATTTTTTTAAAGAAGATTTAATTTCTTCATCTGATATGTTTATGATTAAATGCTGAGATTTATTCAATATCAAAAAAACTATTTTTCGAAGTACATAAAATAACCCAAAACAAACTGTTAATAGAATTAACAAACCAAGGTATTGCCAAAGTTCAATGTTGAGAAATACTATATGCCCAAATTCAGGGATTATTTGCTGTAATTTAGCTGTATACCAAGGATACATACTTTTGTAAAGCTCCAGAACTTTACTCGAAGTTTCTTTGGAATAATACCAATTATCTTCAATTTTTACCAAATATATCTCAGGCATTTTTTTTGGAAATAATAGGTATTGATTTCCACTTTTGGTAATTGTGGTATCGGAATACATTTTATCGGTTGGCACTTCGCTAAAATCGACTTTAAGCCCTTTAGCATCCATTATTTTCTGTAATTTAATAGCTATTTCCTGTGCTTCTAAACTATCATAGCCATAAATTACACTTGCCGCTTTTTCAGGGTTATAGGAACCTGATTGTAAAAAATATAAATGGGTATGGATGGTGGCGTTTGGATTGCTTAAATCGACTTTAACCTTATTTTGGGCAATTAAAGAAGCTGAAAACAACAAAAAAAGCAGCAATAATTTTTTCATTAATTGAATTGTTTAAAGTTAAAACAAATTTAAGGTTTTAATTTAAAGCCCTAAATTATTATTTAATTCTTTGCTTTATTTTTTTTGAAAAATTTTCCTTTATTTTTTCTATTAAAAGGAATTGTATCATTAAAGGTGTCTTTTGCCTGTACATTTTTATTACTTCTCCAGCTGTTATTCTCAGGAAGCAATTTTTGCAACAAATCAGTTCTGCCAACTTTTGTGAGGGTATTTCTGATCCATTGTTGGTTTTCCTTTTTATACCAGAAGAAAAATCGGTGCTGGTCTTCTCTTTCCTGTTTGGTTCTTGGCGTTTTTGTAGGTTTTAAGGTATAAGGATGAAAACCGCTATAATAAATAACCGTGGCAACTGTCATAGGCGTTGGCGTAAAACCCTGAACCTGTTCCAGTTGAAAACCCAAATCTTTGGTTTCTGCTGCTAAATTAGCCATATCTTCCAATTCACTTGCAGGATGGCTGGAAATAAAATAAGGAATCAGTTGAAGATTTAATTTTTTACGAATATTTATGGAGTCAAAACGTTCTTTAAACTTATGAAAATAGCTAAAAGAAGGTTTACGCATCAATTTCAACACATTATCCGACGTATGTTCAGGCGCCACTTTTAATCGGCCGGAAACATGGTTTGTCATCACTTCTTCCGTGTAAGCATCCAACTCTTTTGGATCGGCCAATTTGTTGAATTCGGGTACCAATAAATCGTGGCGAATTCCGCTGCCGATAAATGATTTTTTTATTTTTGGATGTTTGTCAACTGCTTTATAAAGTTCTGTTAAAGGTTTGTGTGAGGTATCTAAATTATGACATATCACCGGTGAAATACAAGAAGGCGAAACACATCTGTCGCAAATTTCCTGTACTTTTCCTTTCATTTTGTACATATTTGCCGATGGCCCGCCAATATCCGACAAATACCCTTTAAAATCGGGCATGTTCGCTACTTTATCTACTTCTTTCAAAATAGATTCCTGGCTTCTGCTGGCAATAAATTTTCCCTGGTGTGCTGAAATGGTGCAAAAACTGCAACCACCAAAACATCCGCGATGAATATTTATGGAAAATTTAATCATTTCAAACGCGGGAATTGGTCCGCGTAAGTTGTATTTTGGATGCGGCAAGCGCGTGTAAGGCAAATCGAAAGAAGCATCAATTTCAGCTTCCGTCATCGTTTCATAAGGTGGGTTAATGACCAAGGTGTAATTATTAACCTCTTGCAAAATCCTGTTTGCATATAGTTTATTGGATTCTTGTTCAATCACTTTAAAATTTGAAGCATAGGATTTTTTGTCATTTAAACAAAGTTCATGCGAATTGATGCTTACATCTTTCCAATTTTTATTTTTAGGAAGATCTTGGTTTTTATCAACTAAAAAAGCAGTTTGCTTCACTGTTTTGATACTGGAAAAAGGCACGCCTTTCTTTAGCAAATTTACAATTTCATGCAAGGGTTGTTCGCCCATTCCATAAACCAGCAAATCGGCTTTTGAATCGATTAAAATAGTAGGTTTTAAGGTATCGCTCCAATAATCAAAATGCGTAACTCTTCTAAGTGAGGCTTCAATTCCGCCAATTAAAACCGGAACATCGGGAAATTTCTCCTTTAATATCGTTGAATAAATGGTGGTGGCATAATCGGGCCTGAAACCTTTATCGCCGTTGGGCGTATAAGCATCATTGTCGCGTTTTCTTTTGCTGGCGGTATAGTTGCTCACCATAGGATCCATACATCCACCTGTAACAGCAAAAAATAATTTTGGCGTGCCTAGTTTGGTGAAATCCTGCAAATTGTCGTGCACGCTCGGTTGAGGCACAATAGCGACTCTCAATCCGTAACTTTCTAAAAGCCGGCCAATTACGGCTGCGCCAAAGGCAGGATGATCTACATAGGCATCGCCTGTAAATAATATTACATCAAGTTCTTCCCAACCTCTAAGTTTCACCTCTTTGTTAGTGGTAGGCAACCAATCTGAAAGTTTGTTCATCATATTTTGCAAAAATACGCTAAAATTAATAATTCGATTTTTTTTATTTTATCTAACTTTTTGTAAATGAATAATTAGGGATTTCGTTACTTATTAAAACAATAATCTATATAAAAATTTTCATATTTAACTGAAGCTGCGCAAGGGATTGAAATGAAAAGCCTTTTTGGCGGTTTTTACCGTTAAAAAGCTTGGAATGAAAAGCCCGACCCCCGCCTTTTCGGCGGGGGAGCGCCCAAAATATTATTTAAAAAATGTGAACTGTTTATTTTGTGATATTCAACTCTTGCCCGATACTTATCTCATTGGTAGCCAAAGCATTGATTCTTTTAAGCTCTTCAACCGTTAAGCCATATCTTTTTGAGATGTTGTACAAAGTGTCGCCTTTTACAACAATATGTTGGGCCAAACCCATATTTTCCGCTTTTTTGAAGGGAATCCCCATAACTTCCGCATCATATTTATGCAAATCATATTTTTCAATTAGCCCGATTAATTTTGCGGGATAACGCCTGTCGGTTGCGTAACCGGCTTCACTTAACCCTTGCGCCCAACCAACATAATCGCCATCTTTTAGCGTAAATAAATTGGCATAACGACTTCTGGTAGTTAAAAACAGGGAGTGGTCCCTATAAGAAATTAGTGGATCTTTATACACTCTAAAACATTCACCCTTTTCATCATCGTCGTGCAAAGTGTGCTCGCCTTCCCAGCCTTTATGGCATTTTATGCCGAAGTGGTTATTCGATCTTCTGGTAAGGTCGCTGTTGCCGCTTGTGGATTCTAAAATTCCTTGGGCCAAAGTAATGCTGGCGGGGATTTTAAATTCCCGCATCTCTGTCATCGCTACATCTTTATAGGTATTGATATACTCAATGGTTGACGTTGCAATGGATTGTTTTGGCTCAATTGCTTTTTCTGATGGCTCATTTTTTTCGACTGAAACTACCACTTTTTTTTCCGTTGGATAAACTTTGTGTTTTGTGTGAACAGTCTTCTTTTTACTGTTGCAGCTTGATAAAAAGCCTATGGTTAACAAACAAACTAAAACAATATTTAACTTCATATTTATACTATTTGCGCTAAATTTTTATTTTTTAATAACAAATTCATTCCTTCAATTCCTTGTAAACCGCCAGTATGAATTGCCAAAATTTTGGTTCCTTTTTCAAAATAATCATTTTTGATCAAATCCACAATCCCAAACATCATTTTTCCAGTATAAACAGGATCTAAAGGGATTTTTGTTTCACTTTTGAATTTGTTGATAAATATAATTAATTCTTCTGAAACTTTTGCATAACCACCAAAATGATAGTTGGTATTTAAACTCCAATTATCCGATTTTAGTATGTATTTTTTGATTTCATGTTGTAAAAAATCACCCTTTAACGCTGGGAAACCGATTGCCTTTTGTTGATTGTTCAACGAATTTATAATTCCTGAAATTGTTCCTCCCGTTCCTACAGCACAGCAAATAATAGTGTATTTGGCGTCATCCTCAGTCATTATTTCTTCGCAGCCTTTTAGAGCAAAATTATTTGTGCCGCCTTCCGGAACCAAATAAAAATTGCCAAATTTTTCTTGTAGTTTCGCAATAAATTCAGGTGAGGTTTTATCTCTGTAAGCTGCTCTGGAAACAAATTCAAATTGCATATTATGATCCGAAGCAAATTTTAAAGTTGGGTTATTTTGAATTGTTTTGGTAAAATTATTGGCCAATTCATCTCCTCTAATAATTCCGATGGTTTTAAGATTATATGCAAATCCGGCCGCGGCAGTTGCGGCAATGTGGTTGGAATAGGCGCCGCCAAAAGTAAGCAAAGTGCTTTTTTGTTGTTTGGAAGCTTCCTCTAAATTGTATTTTAATTTTCGGTATTTATTCCCAGAAATAAATGGGTGCAATTCGTCTTCGCGTTTTATAAAAAGAGAAACGTCCCTATCTTCAATTTCAGAAAAGTGGATTTGTTGAATGCGACTGTTTTTACTTTCTAGGAACAATTTTCTGTTTTTTCTTCAATTTCAGCCCATTCGTCCATTAACTTTTCCACTTTGTTTTTTTTCGCTTTATAGTTTTCAAAAAAATTGGGTTTGGCTGAAGTTGCCTCATAATCCTTCACTAAAGCTTCGTCCATTTCTATAATTTCCTTTTCCAGATTATCTATTTGGGTCTCAATTTTAAACAATTGATTTTTCAATTTTTTTAATTCTTTGTCTTCTTCTCTCGACAAATTAGAAACCTCTTTTTTGGAAGTATCAGCTTTTTTTACAACAACGGTTCTTTTTTCTGCCTCACGCAAATTTTCTAGCTGATGCTGTTCCAAGAAAAAGTCGATATCGCCCAAATATTCTTTAATCACTTTGTCTTTAAAGCCATAAACTGTTGTAGCTAATCCTTGTAGAAAATCCCTATCGTGTGAAACCAAAATTAAGGTTCCGTCAAATTTTTTGAGTGCCAGTTTTAATACATTTTTTGAAGCGATATCCAAGTGGTTTGTTGGCTCATCCATTATCAAAACGTTAAATGGAGATAATAGTAACTTGCACAATGCAAGCCTGTTTCTTTCGCCACCCGACAACATTTTTGCTTTTTTATCAACAGTGTCGCCACTAAACAAAAACGAGCCCAACATATCTCTAACGCGTGCTCTGTTTGAGTCTGTTGCGGCATCTTCCATAATTTCCAAGACCGTTTTTTCCGCATCCAAATATTCGGATTGGTTTTGGGCGAAATAGCCTATTTCAACATTATGGCCCAATTTTAAATGGCCGCCGTGCGGAATTTCTCCCACTATTATTTTTGCCAACGTTGATTTCCCTTGTCCGTTTTGACCAACAAAAGCTATTTTACTGTTTCTTTCAATAAGCAAATTAACATCTTCCAATACATGCTTTTTGCCGTAACTTTTTGATAAATTTTCAGCTTCTATGACAACTTTGCCTGGTTCTTTAGAAATTTGGAACTTCACGTTCATCACCGCATTGTCATCGTCATCAACTTCTATGCGCTCCACTTTATCTAATTTTTTGATTAAAGATTGCGCCATGGTCGCCTTGTTGGCTTTTGCCCTAAATTTATCAATTAAAACCTGTGTTGCCTTAATTTCTTTATCCTGATTTTTTTGTGCTTGTAATTGTTTTTCTTTTATTTCACCGCGCAATAACAAAAACTGTGAATATGGTTTTTTGTAATCGTAAATCTTGCCTAAAGATATTTCTATGGTTCGGTTAGTGACATTGTCTAAAAACATTTTATCATGCGAAACCAAAACGATGGCGCCCGAATAGACTTTTAAGAAATTTTCAAGCCAAATAATAGATTCTATATCCAAATGGTTTGTTGGCTCATCCAGCAATAGAATGTCATTCTCTTGCAATAATAGTTTCGCCAATTCAATCCGCATTCTCCAGCCTCCGGAAAAAGTATTTGTCAGTTTGTCGAAATCTTCCCTTTGAAAGCCCAAACCTTGCAATATTTTTTCGGTATTTCCTTGGTAATTATAGCCGCCCAACAATTCGTATCGATGAGAAAACTCATTTAGATTTACCATTAAATCGTGATAGTATTCACTTTCATAATCGGTTCTTTCCACCAATTCATGGTTGATAATTTCCAATTTTCCTTCCAGTTGCTTAATTTCTTTGAAAGCCTGATAGGCTTCCTCCAAAATTGTTCTTCCTTCCTCAAAATCAATATCCTGACGCAAAAATCCAATTTTCACCTCTTTATCAAAAGCCATGGTTCCGCCAGAATTTTCTATATCTTTAGAAAGCACTTTTAATAAAGTAGATTTTCCTGCGCCATTTTTGCCGATTAATCCAATCCTGTCACCTTTATTTAGTTTAAAAGTAACTCCTGAAAACAAATCGGAACCGGCAAAAGAAACCGATAAATTGTGTACGTTAAGCATTAATAGTTTATAATTTAATGTAAATTTGTATGCGTTTTAAAAATCGTACAAAAGTACTACAAATAAATTTGGGACTCAATTAAAGATCTAATTTTTTAATATACTGAGTTTAAAGCAACTAAAATTAAAAAATGTTTAAAAAAGGAAGTAAGCTTTACAGCATTTTATTCAATAAATGTCCGCAATGCCACGAAGGTGATTTCATGAAAGAAAAAAACATGTTTAAATTGAACAGGGCTTTTAAGATGCATGAATATTGCTCAAAATGTGGCTTAAAATACATGATGGAACCTTCTTTTTATTATGGTGCCATGTATGTAAATTATGCGCTTACGGTTGGAATTTCAATTGCAACCTTTGTTATTGTCACCCTATTTTTTAACTTTAGTTTGGTGGAAAGTTTTATCCCAATTGTTATTGCTTTGGTTTTATCGGCACCCGTGACCATTCGGTTTTCAAGAATAGGATGGATTAATATTTTTGTAAAATACGATGCAGGGGCAATTAAATCTAAAGAAAACGGTCAATAGAAATTTCTTTATCCAGCGCAATTCCATTTTCTAAATTAATGTACAGCGCTTTTGAAAGGGTTGGCGCAATCATCACCCCGCGTGTTCCAAGTCCGTTTAAAACCGCCAAATTTTGATACTTTGGATGTTTTCCTGCCAAAGGTCTCCTGTCTTTAACTGTTGGCCTTATTCCAGCTACCTGTTCCACAATTTGATAGGGCACTGTTATAAATGTTTCCAATTTGGTTATTAATTCGTTTTTGCCTTCTTCAGTTGGAAGCTGTGTTTTGTCTTTCCAATTAAAAGTGGCGCCAATTTTATAAAAATTATTTCCTAACGGAAGCACAAATACCGCTGACTTAATAAAAAAATCAATATTTAATTTGGGTGCGTGGATGGTAATTAACTCACCTTTTGCCTCTTGCATGGGCAACTCATTAAAAAATGGGTTGTTTTTTAAGCCGAAACCTTCACAAAAGACAATTTTTGAAGCAATTACATCTTTATATTCAACAGTATTGTCATTAATTTTTACGGCTTCATATTGAAAACTTTCGTCCCTGACTAATTTTCTTTGCGATAAGTAATTTCGATAATCTTCCAATAACGATTTGGTGTCTATTCTTCCAGTATTCAGTAATTTCCCATAACCAAAATCGGCCAAAACACCATGATGTTTTTCATGAATTAGTTTGGTGTCCATATAATTGGAAAGCATAGGATTATCACAAGCGGTAAACCAATTATTTTGCTCCTCCACCGATTTAAATAAGCGATAAATGGTTAAAGGAATATCGTATTTTTTATTGAATTGAATTTCCAATTCTTTATAAAAAGGCAATGCTATTTTAAGTTGATCATCTGCATTCCAAACGGGCGTAAAGCGTTTTAAAACTACCGGATTGTAAACGCCACCTGCGACCAGGGAGGAATTTTGCGAATTATCCTCAAAAACCAAGAATGATTTTTTATGATTTTCTAATTCTTTGGTAAAGGCCAATCCCGCCAATCCCATACCAACAATAATATAATCTACTTGCATGATGTAAAGTTAATTATAAACAAAAACTCCCGCATGTTGCAGGAGTTTTTAAATTTTTATATTATTTTTTTAGTAATTCCACATATTAAGTTCCTTATTTCTGATATCATCTTTAATTTTATCAGACTCCAGTACCTGGAACAGGGCATTTCCTTTGACGTATTGATTCACATCCCTATCTCCATAAATATTTTCTTCTCTATAGATAATCGAACTAAATCTTCTGGCATTCAACAAATGGTCAAAAGAAATTGGATAGGCTGAATTCTTTTGATTGAAAACCTTTGCTTTATGAAGCACAGTGCGTGCATCGGGAAAATAGACCCAAAACAATGCCAATTGTTCAGAAATATTTATATCCTGTCGCCCCATAGTTTGCACATCTGGCGCTATTGGTGCCAAGGCAATTAAGCGATATTTTAATTCCCCCTGTCTCTTGTCGAAATACCAAAGCCCTTTAATTTTAAAACCTTCAATATCTTGGGAAGTCAGATTAATTTTATCAATATATTCATCAATATTTTGATTTCCGGCATTCATTTCGTCAAAGCCGGCATCTGTAGTATCAATCCTAAAAAGCTTATTGTTAATCTCAGCCTTGGTCATTTTAGAGGTAAAATAGGAATCATCATAAATTTCTGTGATATCACCATTTTTAATTCCTTTTAGCAAGGTGTCAAAAAGCGATCGGCGATCTAATGATACATTCATTGTATCAACAGGATAATAAAAAGGCATATTAATTCGCTCATTCAAATCAATATATTCCCAAACAACTTTTGACCAAAGAATATCTCTATCGTCAACATAACCGTATGCCAATGGCTTATCATTATCTACTGCTTCCTGTGCTGCGGTTTTTTTTCCAATATCAGAAGGTTTCTTGGCGTTCAACAAATTTGACTGCGCATACATGGTATTAAACAGCACAAATGCCAAAATAAAAATTCCAATATTTTTCTTATCCATCATTTAATTTTATTTTATTGTATTTCTATACTTACAGCTGAGGCATCTTTTATTTTATAAGAACTGTTACCTGATAACGACGATTTTATGTCGAATATTGTAACCACATCACCTCTTTTAGCTTTTGAAATTGCTTTTTGAGCTGCATCATTCATTCTATTTCCGCTGACAACTACGGCAGATTGTCCTGGCACTTTAATCGTAAATCCAGAGGTATTTAATACCAAGTCAAAATCAAAATCTGGTAATTCTGCACTAACGGTAGCGTTTTCCAAACTTGATGAAGGCATTTTAACATAGCCAGATTGTTTTCTTATGGCCCCACTTGGCGATGGAATATCCTTAATCCTAAAATCTTGTGAGGAGCTTACCGATTGTCCGTTAGGTAATTTTCCTGTAACATTTATTTTAACCTCTCTTCCCGTTCCAGGAGTCATAATATATTTACCTATACCACCAGCTTTGGAAAGTCCTGCCCCAGATGCATTTACCAAATTATCAGGGATTCCAGGGATTGAAATTGTCATCGGGTTTGGCACTCCCCTATAAACAACATTCATTTTATCGGCTGAAATCACAGCGCTATTTGGTTTTGGAATAACAGCATAAGAACTGCTAATTTCTATTTCAACAGGCTCTCCATTTTCAATAAAAACGAATTTCCCCTTTATTTCACGTTCCCCAACTGCACCGGCAGGAAAATCTAATACAGCTCCTCCATCTACAATAGTTGTAATTTTATTTCCGTTGACCACCACTTCAGATGGTTTTAAAGATGCATCATACCGACCTAACACAATTTTGCCTTTAAAGTTTTCACCTTGAAAAAAAGCGGATTTTTCAGGAATTAAAATTGTTTTATAATTAGACATAGAAACATCGCTTTCTAATTGTCCGCCCAAAAGGGTTCCAAAAATCTCAGATTGTGTTGTTCTGATATCGGTTTGCATAGAAGTTAAATTGGTAATGGTAGAAATCAAAGGAAATCCTTCATACCTGTTTTTTAACCAAAGTTGTTTGCCACTTTTTTTAGTCTCTTGAGGAGAGGTGTCAAACCTGTTTTTAATGGTGGCAGCTAAGGAGCTGTTTTCTCCAACAATTTTAATTATTGCATCTCTATAGCCATTAACATGGTCTAGAAATTCCTGACCTTCTGTTGTAAATTTATCACCTTTAAAAAAGTGTTCATCTACAATACTGGATTGATCCATGGTCTCATAATCTGTCTTGTTTTCATTATCTTTCAGAAAAAATTGCTTTTTTTCTTCCAAATAATCATTAAATTCTGAAGACAGCTTATTTACTGCTATTGCATTTGCATGAAGATTGCTATATTTATCAGGCTGCTCTGCAGCCTTTGTTGCTAAATTTTCAAGAATCGCCTTATTTTTTAATGTGGCGGTTACATTATTTTCTGTAAGTTTTTCATTCATATATCCGAATGCAGAAAGTACTTCCTTAGACATTTGCATCGCAATCATTGAGATGAAAACTAAGTACATAACGTTAATCATTTTCTGCCTGGGTGATAATTTACCTGAAGCCATACCAATTAGTTTTTTAGTTAATAATCATTTTTTTCAACTAATTAGCTTTTAACTGACATTGCTGATAACATTCCGCCATATACGCCATTAAGTGAAGATAGGTTTGTTGCCAAAGACTCCATCTGTTCTTTTAACCTGGTTGCATTTTCAGTAACCTCTACATTAATTTCGGCTTGTTTACTGGTGCTTTCCACCTGAACTTTATACAAGCTATTTAAGGATTCCATTTGTGCAGCGGCCAAAAACATTTGCTCACTATATTTATTTGTTGCAGCAATAGAATTTACTGCCGGGGCAATATTTTCTGCAGCTCCTTTAAAATTTTGAATACTTTCGCTTAAACTTTGCATTAAACCAGAATCGAGTTTTGCATCTCTAAGCATATCATCTAATTTTTGTGAAAGTAAACCCTGAGCTTCTTTTGCCTGTACGGCATCTTTCTCGCGCTTGTCTCCACCGGCCAATTCAGGATAAATTAATGTCCAATCTAAATCTTCTTCGACAGAATCAAACGCTGAAATGAAAAACACAAAGGCTTCCACAACCATACCGATTGTTAACATCTCACTACCGCCTGTCCAGTGTTGAATTTTAAACAAAGCCCCTAAAATTACGATTGATGCTCCAATACCATAAGCGTAATTAAATAATTTTTTTCTGTTTTTTGATTGTGCCATAATAAAGATTTTTAGTTTGTTAGTATTCTTGATTGATTTTTATTTTCCGTTTATATTGGTGCCAAGGAAATCTTGTACTGTCCTAAAACCAATATAGCTTCTGGCAGAGTCGGCATATTCATAATCCCGAGTGCTTACCTCTAAAAAATAGGCCACATCTTTCCATGAGCCTCCACGTATTACTTTTCTTTTGTTTTTATCAATCTCAACATTCGGATTCATTGTAGAACCTATATAGTAAGATGCTTCGCTATAAGCGGTATTTGTCCATTCAGAAACATTTCCCGCCATATTATACAATCCAAAATCATTTGGGAAATACGATTTTGCCTCCATAGTATATAAAGCGCCATCAACTGCATAATTCCCCCTAACAGGTTTGAAATTTGCTAAAAAGCAACCTCTGTCATTGGTAGTATATGGCCCTCCCCAAGGATAAGTGGCGTTTTCAAGACCACCTCGGGCAGCATATTCCCATTCGGCTTCTGTAGGTAATCTAAATTGTGGTATTTGGGTTGGATTTTTCTTAGTGCTTAAAAAATCATTTTTCTTTTTGGTTCTCCATCGACAAAATGCTTTGGCCTGCATCCAGGAAACACCAACTACTGGATAATCATTATAGGCTTGATGATAAAAATAATCTTGGTGCATAGGATCATTATAAGAGTAATTGTAGTCTTTAATCCAAACTGTTGTATCAGGATATACTGATACCACTTCTGTTTTAATAAAATCTCTTCTATTTCCTTTATTTCTACCTGCAGCTTCTTGATCTAACCAAGAATATTTAAACTTTAATTTAGCTGGATTTACCATTCTTCTGCCTTCAAAACTATCTTCAATAGGCATTAAAATTGAATCAATCATCACTTCTGCATATTCCTCACTTGGAAATTCATTGACATTCCAAATAAGTTTTTCTTTCCAATTCAACATTTTACCTTGTGTTGGTGAATTAATATCACCTAGGCTACCATAGGTTTTCATCATGTATTTTTGGTAAGGCGACATTCTAGAAGAGTCTATATCCATAAACTGATAATCTTCCAAAATAATATTTCCATCAGAAGACATCAATTCTGAAAATAGGGCCAATTCAGTTCGTACAATAGAATCTCTAACCCAAAATACAAATTCTTTATATTCGCTATTGGTAATTTCAGTTTCATCCATATAATATGGACGTACCGTTACGGTTCTTGTGGGTGAGTTTAAGGCTCCAGCAATATCTTCGGATTGTTTACCCATTGTAAATGACCCCCCAGGTATTAAAGTCATACCTAAAGGTTTTTGCGAATGCCATTTACCACTTGATCGCACGCCAACTAACTCCCCTTGATCGCTAGATCCACAACTATATGTAACTAAGACTAGTAAAATATACAACGATATTTTCTTCATATTTTTTTTCTTAATCCTTTAAGGCAAACGTATTATTAATAATCATAAAAAACAATATTTAATTTATCTGTTTAAACAAAAATAAATGTGTTTTAGTATATAGCGCAACTTTTTTTACACCAATTTTTTTAGCGTCTTAATCCATCTATCAGGAATTTCCTGACTGGTCGCACTAATATAATCTTGGTATGCACAAGGTATTAACGCGTGTCTTTTAAATTTATTACTTTCATTTAGATTAATTTCCATCCACCATCGGCCACTTTTGTTGCTTTTATAAAAATTCAACACTTCATTTTCAATAGGGACTATATATTTTTGATAATTGTCTTTTAATCCAAAAGGATAATCATTTGCTCTATAATTAACTCCTTCAATAAAATACCAAATCATCTGTGAAATTAGCTGAGCGGTTTGGTTTTTAACGTCAAATTTTGGGTTGTATTCATAAATACCAAAAGAAGTCACTTTATCACTAATACCGGCATACCTTGAAATAGCACAGATTTCAGCACCTGTAAAACCATTAGGCGTTGCATTGTAGTTTGCTGGAGCTTCTGCATTTTTTACCGAGGACAAATCGATGCTCACAATATCCGCATCTCTTAACACAGGCTCCACCAATTGAATTGCGCTTGAAACCTCGCCAAGTCTGTATGCTTCAAAAAACAAACCATCCAATAAGTCGATTTCATTTTGGGCGTTGAAATAGGTTTGATAACCAATATTGCTATAATTAAATAAGTTATTTGGCGGATTCATAACAATCTTGCTCAAATAGGATTGCGATGTTAAATCGTCTTCAATATCACCTAGATCAAATTTATTGTCGACCGAAACAAGATTTACGGTTTGCTCCAATTTGTCATAAGCTCTGTAATTTGCGTATGTTAAATCCTGACCACCACCAATAATTATAGGGATAATTTTATTTTTTATGAGGTATGTCAATAATTCCCCCAATGCAAAATAAGTATCTTCTATAGTATTTCCCTGTGGAATATTCCCAATGTCTGCAACACTAATTGGCCAATTCCCTGGAAATAGTTTATAAAGCTCTTTTCTGATCTCATTTAAATTGGAACCCGTTTCTAGATTTCCAATTGCTGCGCGGCCTTCTTCAACACCAACAATGGCTATTTTTTTATTAGCAAGATTGGGGAATCCGTTTTGTGCGGAATAAATTTCGATACAGTTGCCAAACGATTGATTGGATTGCAATTTTGCCTGCACCAATAAATCATCATCAATAGGTTTAAGGTAATCGAAATTCATTTTTTAGGGGTTATAATATTTCATTTGAGACGGCAATATAATGAAAAAATTATTTTTTTGTCGTTTTTCCTTTTTTAGTTTTCTTTTTGGGTGCGTTTTTCTCAATAATTTCTTTAACATCCTGCAATGTTAATTTACTTGGATCCACCGATTTTGATAATTCTATCTTCATTTTTCCCTTTAAAATATTTGATCTTCCCCAGCGTGCCTTTTCTACTGAAATCCCCTCCTCAGGCCAATGATGAATGACTTTCTCTATATCTTTTCGTTTCTTTTCTTCAATCAATTCAACAACATCTTTTTCGGTTAAATTATCGAAATCATATTTTTTATTTACGTTGATATAAATACCGTTCCATTTCAAAAATGGGCCAAATCTCCCAACACCTTTTTGAACCGGAGTATTTTCATAATCACAAATTGGTGCATCGGCTTTTTGTTTTTCAAGGATTAGTTCAATGGCTCTATTAATATCAACCTCCATCGGGTTTTCAATTTTTGGAATAGACACAAACATTTCATCATATTTAATATATGGGCCAAAACGGCCAACTGCTACAACAACTTCTTTCCCTTTGTGACTTCCAATTATTTTTGGGAGTTTAAACAAATCCATCGCTTCTTCAAAAGTGATGGAATTCAATGTTTGATCGCCCAGTAAACTTGCAAACTTCGGCTTTTCTTCATCTGTTGCTTCGCCAATTTGAACCATAACACCAAATCGTCCCAAACGTGCATATACATTTTTGCCACTTTCGGGATCAACACCTAATAAACGTTCACCTTTAGCCCTGTCTGCATTTTCGGCGACATCTTCAACCATTGGATGAAATGATTTGTAAAAATCTTTAATCATTTTAATCCAATCTTCTTTTCCTTCTGCAATATCATCAAATTCTGATTCTACTTTTGCCGTAAAACCATAATCTAAAATATTTGAGAAATTCTCCACCAAAAAGTCGTTCACTATATTTCCAATATCGGTAGGGACCAACTTCCCTTTATCTGAACCAACTTTTTCGGTCAAGGTTTTGGTAATTATTTCTCCGCCTTTTAATTTCAATTCGGTATAACTTCTGTCTTCACCTTCAATAGTACCTTTCTCTACATATTCTCTTTTTTGAATGGTTGAAATTGTTGGTGCATAGGTAGATGGACGGCCTATTCCCAATTCTTCCAATCTTTTCACTAGCGCAGCTTCCGTGTAACGGTATGGCGCTCTTGTGTAACGCTCAGTTGCTGTAATATATTTATTGACTAAACCTTCACCTTTCGATAGTTTAGGCAACATTCCTTCTTGCTCTTCATCTTCATTGTCTGTGCCTTCTAAATAAACTTTTAGAAATCCTTCAAATTTAATTACTTCACCATTTGCTGTAAAAGTTTCTTTGTTATTGGTGTTTGTAATTCTCACATTGGTACGTTCCAATTGCGCATCACTCATTTGTGAAGCAATGGTTCTTTTCCATATTAAATCGTACAACCTGTCTTGATCATAATCAATAGATACAGATTGAAGGCTCATACTTGTTGGCCTTATGGCCTCGTGAGCTTCCTGTGCACCTTTATCTTTGGTATGAAAACTTCTTGGTTTGCTGTATTCTTTTCCAAAAGAGGAAATAATTTCTTCTTGTGCCTCAATTTTTGCATCTTCCGATAAATTCAGACTGTCCGTTCTCATATAAGTAATCAATCCGGCTTCATATAAACGTTGTGCAATCATCATTGTTTTAGCAACCGGAAAATACAATTTTCTGGATGCTTCTTGCTGTAATGTTGATGTTGTGAATGGTGCTGCTGGAGATTTAGTTGCCGGTTTAATCTGTAAATCGTCAACTTTAAATTTAGCGTTTATGCAAGAATTTAAAAACGATGCAGCCTGTTCTTTTGAGTCGAAATTTTTTGGCAAAGAGGCCTTAAATTTCTTTTCTTCTTCCGTAAAAAACTGGGCTATAACTTTATAGGAAGCCTGTGGAACAAAACTTTTTATTTCGCGTTCCTTGTCAACAATTAAACGGACAGCTACAGATTGAACTCTCCCTGCCGACAAACCTCCTTTAACTTTTCGCCAAAGAACCGGTGATAATTCATAGCCAACCAATCGATCCAAAACGCGACGTGCTTGTTGTGCATTTACCAAGTTATAATCAATACTTCTTGGATTTTCTACTGCTTTAAGGATGGCTTTTTTGGTAATTTCGTGAAAAACAATGCGTTTTGTAGTTGCTTCCTTTAATTTTAACTGCTCGTATAAATGCCAGGCAATGGCTTCACCTTCTCTATCCTCATCCGAAGCCAACCAAACCATATCTGCATTTTTGGCCAAATCTTTCAATCTTTTCACCAGTGCTTTTTTATCGGTAGGAACAACATATTTTGGATTAAAATTTCCTTCAACATCAATACCTATCTCTTTAGAGGGCAAATCGGCAATGTGTCCAAAACTAGATTCAACCTGAAAATCATTTCCTAAAAATTTTTCAATAGTTTTTGCTTTTGCAGGTGACTCAACGATTACTAAATTTTTTGCCATATTTTTTAATTATAATTTTAAACCCTTCCTAAATTCATTTTCTGCTTCAATAAAAACACCTTTTATAATTCGGGTTTTGGATTGCAAAAGTATATAGAATTTTTTTAATCTGAATAATAACCTTAAAAAACTCTACTTTTTGAGCTATAATCCCTTGTTAAAATTCTGCCAATCTGTCACATTTTTAAAAAAATGGTTATATCTTTGCCGTCCAATAAAAAATCATGGAGAACGAGAAAATTATCATAGAAAAAAATCAAGGACAACCTCTTTTAACTGATCAAATTAAAGGAAATTCCAAAAAATTATATATAGAAAGTTATGGCTGTTCCATGAACTTAAACGACAGTGAAATTGTAGCATCCATTCTTTCAAAACAAGGTTATAATACTACACATTTATTAGAAGAAGCCGATTTGGTTTTGGTGAATACCTGCTCTATTAGAGAAAAAGCAGAGCAAACTGTTCGCAAACGACTGGAAAAATACAATGCCGTAAAAAAAATAAATCCTTCTATGAAAGTAGGTGTTTTGGGTTGCATGGCCGAACGCTTAAAAGCAAAACTTTTAGAAGAAGAAAAGATTGTTGATTTGGTTGTTGGGCCTGATGCATATAGAGATTTACCAAATTTATTGGAAGAAATAAATGCAGGTCGTGATGCTGTAAACGTTATTTTATCAAAAGAAGAAACCTACGGTGATGTTTCTCCCGTTCGCTTAAACAGCAACGGTGTTTCCGCTTTTGTTTCTATCACTAGAGGCTGCGACAATATGTGTACGTTTTGTGTGGTGCCATTTACCCGCGGACGTGAAAGAAGCCGCGAACCCAAAAGCATTTTACAAGAAATAAAGGATTTAAGCGAAAAAAACTACAAAGAAATTACGCTTTTAGGCCAAAATGTGGATAGTTACCTTTGGTACGGCGGCGGTTTGAAAAAAGATTTCAAAAACGCTTCAGAAATCGCCCAGGCAACTGCTGTGGACTTTTCACAATTATTAGATATGGTGGCAACGGCATTTCCTATGATGAGGATTCGTTTTTCCACTTCAAATCCGCAAGATATGAGCTTGGATGTCATTTATACGATGGCAAAACACGAAAATATTTGCAATTATATTCATTTACCTGTTCAATCAGGAAGCACTTCAGTATTAAGAAGAATGAATCGCCAACATACACGCGAAGAATATATTGCATTAATTGATAATATCAGAAAAATTATTCCTGATTGTGGTTTGTCACAAGATATAATGACTGGTTTTTGTGGTGAAACAGAAGAAGAACATCAAGAAACTTTAAGTTTATTGGAATATGTAAAATATGATTTCGGATTTATGTTCGCTTATTCTGAACGTCCGGGAACATTGGCAGAGAAAAAAATGGATGATGACGTTCCATTTGAAGTCAAAAAAAGACGACTTGCTGAAATTATTTTATTACAACAAAAACATAGTTTGTATCATACCAATAAATTTGTTGGGCAAACTGTTGAAGTTTTGATTGAAGGTGTTTCAAAAAAATCAGATTCCCACTGGAAGGGCAGAAATTCACAAAATGCGGTGATTGTTTTTCCAAAAGGAGATGAAAAATTGGGTGATTTTGTAAATGTTTATATTGAAGATTGCACTTCTGCAACACTAATAGGAAAAAGAATTTAGTCTATGGAATCATTACAAGCCATCAAACAAAGGTTCGAAATTATTGGAAACGACCCACATCTAAACAGAACCCTTGAAAAAGCAATTCGCGTTGCACCAACCGATATTTCAGTGTTGGTTACAGGAGAAAGCGGTGTTGGTAAAGAAAGTATTCCAAAAATAATTCATCATTTATCACACAGAAAACACGCCAAATACATCGCCGTTAACTGTGGTGCTATTCCGGAAGGAACCATTGACAGTGAATTATTCGGTCATGAAAAAGGCTCATTTACTGGAGCCATCGGTTCTCGCAGCGGTTATTTTGAGGTTGCGGATGGCGGTACTATTTTTTTAGATGAAGTTGGTGAGTTGCCTTTAACCACACAGGTTAGATTATTGCGTGTTTTGGAAAATGGCGAGTTTATAAAAGTGGGGTCTTCACAAGCACAAAAAACCAACGTGCGCATTGTTGCCGCTACCAATGTAAATATGCATGAAGCCATTAGTAAAGGAAAATTTAGGGAAGATTTATATTATCGCTTAAGCACTATTGAAATAAATTTACCGCCTTTGCGTGAACGTGTTGGCGATATTCATTTGTTATTTAGAAAATTTGCTTCGGATTTTGCCCAAAAATATAAAATGCCATCTGTTAAACTTTCAGATAATGCCATAAAGATGTTAGAAAATTATGGATTCCCAGGAAATATAAGACAGTTGCGCAATATTGCCGAAGAAATTTCCATCGTTGAAGAAAATAGGTTGATTTCCTCCGAACGATTGTTACAATATTTACCTGCCAAAGGCACTAATTTACCTTCGATAATCGAAAATAAAAAATCTAGCAGTGAGTTTTCCTCAGAACGGGAAATTATGTACAAGATTTTATTCGACATGCGAAATGACATTAACGATTTGAAAAAATTAACCCTCGATTTGATGCAAAGTGGCAGTGTTGAAAAAGTTAAAGAAGAAAACAAAAACTTAATTCAGAAGATATACAAAGAAGATGTTTCAGATGCTGAAATGGAGAATCAGGTGGAAGTGGTAAGGATTAACAATAATTATAAAGAATCTGATGATTACGATTATGAAGAAACGATTGATGCGGATGAAAGCCTGTCCATTCAAGACAAAGAAATAGAATTAATCAAAAAATCTTTAGATCGCAACAAAGGAAAAAGGAAACTGGCGGCAAAAGAATTGGGAATTTCGGAAAGAACATTGTATCGAAAAATAAAACATTACAATCTATAATTAAAATAAGTAACTTTGAACTTATTTTTTTAAGCCTTAAACAATATTAAAACAGTAAAATGAAAAAAATTGGTTACCTTATATTATTGCTGCTTATTTTTACTTCACAAAGTTGCGGAATTTATTCATTTACTGGAACTAATATAAAGTCAGACGTAAAAACGATTCAAATTGACTATTTCCCAAACAATGCCATTTTGGTAGAACCTTCTTTAAGTCAGAAGTTTACTATTCGTTTACAGGATTTGTTTTTACAACAAACCAATTTAAATTTGGTGAAAACTGGTGGGGATTTACAGTTTGAAGGTGAAATTACCGGATACAAAATTAACCCCATGACTGCAACTGCAGAGCAAACGGCTGCACAAAACCGACTAACAATTACGGTAAATGTTCGTTTTTACAATAACAAGCTCGAAGATGACAATTTTGAACGCTCCTTTTCGCATTATTATGATTATGATGGTAACGCACAATTAACAGGCGGTATACTAGATGATGCTTTCAATGAAATTCTTGAGCGTATCACTCAAGATATTTTTAATGCTTCTGTGGCAAAATGGTAAATTATGAATAGCGCTGAATTCACTTATTTATTACAATATCCTGAAAATATTGATGCTAAAAAAACGCAAGCATTGAATGAGGTTATTGCTGAATTTCCTTATTTTCAGTCGGCCAGGGCGATTCAACTAAAAGGACTCAATAAAACAAATAGCTTTAAATACAACCAATCATTAAAACAAACAGCCACTTATACCATAGATAGAAAAGTGCTTTTTGATTTTATCACGTCACCAATATTTATTACAAAAACAGAGGCAGCACACGGTTCTATACAAAAAATTGAAGTTACTGAAACAGAAGATGTTAAAGTGCTTCATAAAAAAATTACTGATTCGTTTTCCGATAAAAGTGCAGAAATTGATGCTGCTGATGTTCAAAATAAAGTAGTTGAAATAGATGAGGATGTGCTTAAAATAGGAAAGCCGCTTCAATTTGTAAGTTCAGAGCCACACTCCTTTAATGAATGGATGCAATTGGTTTCTCAAAAACCTATTGAACGAGAAGAAAATCCAACTCGAAAAATTGAAGAAAAATATAATCTAATAGATAAGTTTATTGAGTTAAATCCTAAAATAAAACCTATAGACAAAAACGCCATAAATATGGACCTTATAATGGAAAGTTCAACAGAAAATGACAGTTTAATGACTGAGACCTTGGCGAAAGTTTATCTCGAACAAAAAAAATATGAAAATGCCATTAAAGCTTATCGCATTTTAATTTTGAAATATCCAGAAAAAAGTGGTTTCTTTGCAGACCGAATTAATGCAATAAAAAATTTACAAAAAAATAAGTCATGACATATACATTATTTTTGATTCTAATTATGATCGTAGCATTTTTGCTCATATTAATCATTATGGTTCAAAATCCCAAAGGCGGAGGATTATCATCTTCTTTTGGAGGTGGTGGAACACAAGCTTTAGGAGGCGTGCAAAACACAACCAACTTTTTAGATAAAAGCACTTGGACACTTTCGATTGTGTTGCTTGCCTTAATTTTATTGTCAAACTTCGCTGCGCCTAGAGCAAATGTTGTTGACACTAGCTCAGAAATTGAAAACACCCTTCAAAATCGTGAAGTTCAGGATGCACCAGCACAGCCAGCAACCTCAACACCTTTTACACAAGATACAGCTCAATAGAAATTATTGAAAAATAAATCCTAAAAAATGCCAATGTGAATGACACGTTGGCATTTTTATTTTCATATTTACCCTTTAATAACACATTTGTCAGTTTTATTGAATTGGCACAATTTTGGAATCTTAATTCAAAGAATTAATAATTTTTTTAAAATCGATTAAAAATGAGTAAAATTAACATTAAACCATTAGCAGATAGAGTTTTAGTAAAACCTCTTCCAGCTGAAAAAACAACTGCTTCCGGACTTATAATTCCAGATTCAGCCAAAGAAAAACAACAAAAAGGAACTGTGATGGCAATTGGTACCGGATTAAAAGATGAACCAATGACAGTTAAAGTTGACGATACTGTATTATTCGGCAAATATGCAGGCACCGAGCTTGTTATTGATGGGACTGATTATTTGATTATGAGAGAAAGCGATATTTTGGCAATTGTATAAAGAAGCTTTTGGCTTATAGCTAAAAGTTAAAAGCAGGGACAGGTCTCGACCCGTCTGTAGAAAAAGTTAAAATAAAATCTTAAAAAATAATTCTTAAAGATTTATGCTATAAATAAAACGTATTGCATAAAACCTAAAACTAAAAACTAATAAAATGGCAAAACATATAATTTTTGATATTGAAGCGCGCGACGGATTAAAACGTGGTGTTGACGCATTGGCAAATGCAGTAAAAGTAACTTTAGGTCCAAAAGGACGAAATGTTGTAATCGGAAAATCATTTGGTGGACCTGTTATTACAAAAGATGGTGTTACTGTTGCAAAAGAAATTGAACTAGAAGATCCTTTAGAGAATATGGGAGCGCAAATGGTGAAAGAAGTTGCTTCAAGAACCAGCGATTTGGCCGGTGACGGAACAACAACTGCAACTGTTTTGGCTCAAGCCATTGTAAAAGAAGGCTTGAAAAACGTGGCTGCTGGTGCAAATCCATTGGATTTAAAACGCGGAATTGACAAAGCTGTTAGCGCAATTGTTGAAGATTTAAAAAAACAATCGCAAGAAGTTGGCAACAACTCCGATAAAATTAAGCAAGTAGCTTCAATTTCTGCAAATAACGATGATGTAATTGGTGAGTTAATAGCCCAAGCTTTTAAAAAAGTAGGTAAAGAAGGGGTTATCACTGTGGAAGAAGCCAAAGGTACTTCAACCTATGTTGATATTGTTGAAGGAATGCAATTTGACAGAGGATACCTATCTCCTTATTTTGTTACAAATGCAGAAAAAATGTTAGTTGATTTAGAAAATCCTTACATTCTGTTATTTGAAAAGAAAATAACAAACCTAAAAGATTTATTGCCAATATTAGAACCGGTTGCCCAAAGCGGAAAACCGTTATTAATTATTGCTGAAGATGTGGAAGGTGAAGCATTGGCAACTTTAGTGATGAACAAGTTACGTGGAGCATTAAAAATTGCTGCCGTAAAAGCACCTGGTTTTGGAGACAGGAGAAAAGCAATGTTGGAAGATATTGCCATTTTAACAGGTGGTACCGTAATTTCTGAAGAAAGAGGACTGACTTTAGAAAACACCACCATTGATTTGTTGGGAACTGCGGAAAGAATTACCATTGACAAAGACAATACTACTATTGTAAATGGCGCTGGCAATGCAAATGATATAAAAGATAGAGTAATCCAAATTAAAGCACAGATTGAAACCACAACATCCGATTACGATAAAGAAAAATTACAAGAACGTTTGGCTAAATTGGCTGGTGGTGTAGCTGTACTTTATGTTGGTGCTGCCAGTGAAATTGAAATGAAAGAAAAGAAAGATAGGGTTGATGATGCTTTGCACGCAACTCGTGCGGCGGTTGAAGAAGGTATTGTTTCTGGTGGTGGCGTTGCTTTGGTTAGAACCAAAGAAGTTTTGAAATCATTAACGACTGAGAATTTAGACGAATTAACAGGAATTAGAATTTTAGACAGAGCCATAGAAGAACCATTGCGCCAAATTGTAGAAAATGCAGGTGGCGAAGGTTCTGTGGTTGTTGCAAAAGTTATTGAAGGAAAAGGTGACTTTGGTTATAACGCTAAAACAGATGAATATACAAAAATGTTTAAAGCCGGTATTATTGATCCAACTAAAGTTACAAGAATTGCATTGGAAAATGCAGCTTCTGTTGCAGGTATGATTTTAACTACTGCTTGTACATTGGTAGAAATTAAAGAAGAGTCAACAGGCGGAATGCCTCCAATGGGCGGCGGAATGCCTGGGATGATGTAAAATCTATAAACGCAAAAAAAGCCGCTTAACGGTAGTATCCAATAAACTGTGTAAACATAAAAAATCTCGGGGTTGAAGAACCTTGAGATTTTTTATTTAATTATTAACGTGATTATTTATTTTTGAAAAATAATGCTGATATTTAGCTTGTTGAACTGGAAATAACTCGACCTAGGAGAGTTATTCCATTTCAACAATGCCACGTTTTTTTTAATT
>DATCTJ010000071.1:0-91345 GCA_036568005.1 Lutibacter sp.
AGAGGTATAAGTTGTTGCTGTGGTGAAATTATATGGGGAATCATTAATTGTTAGTGTATAGTTTAAGGCAGAAAGCGCCGTAATTTTAATCTGTCCGTTGTTTTTGCCCAGGCAGGTTTCACTGGTTACTTCAACCTTAAAATTATTTTCTGGCAAGGTAAAGCAACCTGCCGCATCTACCAATGAACCCGGGGTGGTGTTCGGGCATTTATCTATATCATTCTTAACACCATCATTGTCATCGTCATTTTCATTGATAATTGGAACCCCGCAAATTTCAAGACTCCAACTATTGATTGTTCCAATATCCCCAGGACCTAAATCTACAACCTTTAGCGTCCATACCCCAAAAGATACTTCATCATAAAAATTCGACAGCGTTCCTGCCGGACTGAAAGTACCCGTATAGGGAGCCGCTCCTGAGCTAATTGTATTTAAAGCACTATCGTCAAAAACTGTATTTGTGTAATTGGCACCATCATCTTCTCGGCTTGCCACTAAAAGCACCGATTTTCCGCTAGGACTTGTCAAGGTTAAATCCAAATCACCTATCCATGGATGTGTAATATTTACGGTTACATTTACATCTCTTATAATTTTATTGGCTGAAATCGCAATGCTTGAAGTAATGCCTGTGATGTTGTAATCTGGAATGCCTTTTGGGGTATCTAAAGAGTTGTTTATATCACATACTTCATTTTCAGTAGTGAATTTAAATATGGTAGAAAAAGCACTCTCACCGCAATTATTTATAGATTTAACCCGCCAATAGTAGGTGGTATTAGGCTGTAAACTTTGTGGGAGATAAGTACTTACATTTACATTAGCAAATTCTATAATATTTGAAAAATTGGAATTTTCAGCAATTTGAACAAGATAATTGGTTGCATTTATATCATCATTCCAATCCAAAATAAACGGTTTTAATACATCAATGGCATCATTGGTTGGCGAAACCAAAGTTGGAGGCACAATAGCTGCGCTGTATGCACCTAAATTTATATTTGTTGTTTTGGTTACGGAAGCTGAAGTTCCCTTTATGGAAATGTCATAATTTCCTGTAATGGCAATTCCGCTAATTGTAACCTGAACATTGGTATTGTTGACTGATGCTGTGGCCGGATTAAAGGTAACTGTTGAACCAGCAGGATTTCCCGTAGCAGAAAATGTTGTCAATTCATTAAATTGTAAATAAGTATTGTAGGTAAATGTATAAACTTCATTGTCTGGAATACAGGTTTTTTTGGCATAAGACGAAAAATTCATTATAAATTCAGAAGTTTGAACGGTAATATTTTTACTATTTACTGAATAAAAAATATTTCCTGCACTTTCAACTTTAATTCTTCCGGATGTTGTTGCATTATTTGGAACAATTATTTCTTGAGACCCATCATTTGGAACATTTGAAACTAAAGTTATTGGAAAGGTCAATCCGCCATCTTCAGAGAAAAGAATATTGACAAATGCACAATTTACGGGTGCTAAATTGCTGTTGGCAACATCCCAAGTGATGGTTTGCGAAGTTCCTGCACCCCAGGTTACCTCTGTTAATTGTGAGGTAACTTTAAATGGGCCTGAACCTCCGGCAACCGTAACGGTTGTTTCCTTGCTGGCTGTTTGTCCACCAACACTATTATTGTCTCTCACGTTTACACCAAATTTCATGGTTCTGCCAACAGATGGCAATACTTCCCATGTATTTGATAAATTTCCTGTATTTACCGTGGTTTGATTCGGAAAATAACGTCTTGAAGAACTACTAGGCGGAATGGATCTAAAAGCTGGTCCACCAGTAGACGTTGAAACCAACGGATAAGTGGTGATTTCAGTATCCAACTGCTCCCAGGTATAAGTTAAATTATCTCCATTACTATCTAATGCATTAGCATTTAAAGCAAAAGGTGTTGATTTTGGAATGGTATAATTTGGCAAGTCATTTATAACTGGCACACTATTGCCAGTGTTTGTTACAGTGGCGCAGGCGCTGTTTCCTGATGAAATATTTGCCCACATCTCTCGAATACTCACCAAATGAAAATAAGCATCGGCATCATTTTGAATATTTAGCGGAGAGCAGAGACCAGCATAAGACATTATGGTTGACCCACTTCCTGGCTCTACAGCCGTTCCTGTATTTTTGTTGGTACCTGAACAGTTCCCTGTCTCACCATTAAAAGTATGGTGGGCACCATATTGATGCCCCATTTCATGGGCAACATAATCGATGTCGTAAGCATCACCAATTGGACTAGAAGACCCTGTAATTCCCTTGGCTTTGTAAGTCGAGTTACAAGGGGAGTTTAGAGTCGCCAAACCTCCACCGCCAGTACTAAAAGTATGTCCGATATCATAATTGGCCGATCCAATAACCGAGTTAATTATTGTTTGGCTTTCCTCAATTAATTTATAAGAATCGTTATTCGTAAACCCATCGGTAGCAGCATCCAAAAAAATAACTGCTGGATTATTGGAAACCAACTTCATAGTAAGTGCAACATCTCTTTCAAATATTGCGTTCACTCTGGTCATCGTTGTAACAATTGCCGATAAAACTGCTGCTTTTTTTTCGGCGTCTGTAGCGGAAAGACTAATATTTTGCCTGTCTAAATGAAACTTTGAATATTCTCCTGTTGTGGCAACAGCCAACCTAAAGGTTCTTAACTTTCCGTCGTTGGCATTATCAGATTTCGCCGCAGCAGTTGTTGCACTCGTTTTTTGAGAAGTATTTACCTCATCAAATTTACATTCAAAAGGTTCAATGGAAGGTAAACTTTTGCTGGAATAAACCATATAAGAATTACTGTTTTCAGTAGTTGGATCTATATAAACGCTTCCTTCTTTATTTCCCAAAACCATGGCATGCAAACCTAATGGCGTTATGCTAAATCTTATAACTGAACCAGGATTGTCTATTCCTTTTCCTACATAAGACCTGATATTCGGATATTGTTTTTGAAGATTTTCATCCAATATGGAAGCTTCAATTATTTGGTACCTTTCTAAAATCCCTTTTTCATTTGGAAAACTTAAAATAGTGGTAGATTTATCCGAATCCTCATTTCTGCTTGACGCCTTACTTAACTTACTTTTGAGTTGGTTTAGATTCAACTCGTAGCTTTCAAATTTATTTGGAAGAGATTTTCTGCTTAGTTTTTTTGAAGTGCTTTTTTCAAAACCAATTTGTTTAATCCATAATTCATCTGAATTTTGCGCTGATACACTGAAAAAAAGAAGACATAAGGATAATGTTAAAAGAAACTTATTTTTGTAACTTTGTTGCATATAGCGCTATAATTTATTTTTAGGTTACTTTGTAATCCGCCAATTCCAACCTACTTTCAGTCAAGTTTCTCGTTAGTTGAATCAAACTTCCCTAATGTTTATTTTTCTATTATTTTGAAGAAAACAAGTTCTAAATTCACAAATATAGAATGATATTCTATTGTGCGCAATTTTAATACCAAATTAGTCACGTGCATCGATCCCATTTTAATTAATTAAAGTATTTTTGTAATCCATATAACCAAACCTATTTTCAAATTGAAAATTTATACCAATTTATCTGGCTACACTTCAAAAAACAAAACGCTTGTTACCATTGGCACATTTGACGGCGTTCATATCGGCCATCAAAAAGTGTTGTCAAACCTTATCGGTAGCGCTAAAAAAAACAATGCTTCATCGGTGTTGCTGACTTTTTTTCCCCATCCCAGAATGGTTTTGCAGAAAGATACTGATATTAAATTAATCAACACAATTGATGAACGAATTAAATTGTTGGAAAAAACGGGATTGGAAACCTTGGTTATTCATGAATTTACAGAAGATTTTGCCGAAAAATCAGCATTGGATTTTGTAAAAAAGGTATTGGTTGACCACTTAAAAATCTCTAGCCTAATCATTGGTTACGACCATCGTTTTGGTAAAAATAGGGAGGGTAATTTTGACCAATTAACTGAGTATGGAAAGATTTTTGGTTTTGAAGTGACTAAAATTTCCCAACAAGAAATTAATCATATCACCATCAGTTCAACAAAAATAAGAAGAGCCATTGAACTTGGAAACATAGAAGAAGCAAACCGCTTTTTGGGTTATCATTTTATGCTGACAGGAGAAATTGTTAAAGGAAAAAATCTAGGGGAGAAAATCGGATTTCCAACGGCCAATTTATTTATTGAAGAAACTTATAAATTATTGCCTAAAACGGGGTCTTACATCGTTAAATCCGAATTGGAAAATGAAACCATTTATGGCATGATGAATATCGGTTACAACCCAACAGTAAAAGGAAAAACTCAAACCATTGAAATTCATTTTTTTAACTTCAACAAAGATTTATACGGCAAAAAAATTCAAATTGATGTGTTGAAATTTTTACGTGAGGAACAAAAATTTGATTCCGTTGAAGACCTGAAAAATCAATTGGAAAAAGACAAACAAAAATCGCTAAAAATTATAAACGGCACGTTGTTTGAACTTTAAAAACCCTAAATTACACAAATGAAAAATCTTCTTCCATTGCTGTTTTTAATTATGGTCTCGTGCAAATCAACAAAAAACATGAAAGCCGATTTTGTGGTAAATGAAGCTATTTTGGTGAATACCATAAATTGTCCAGAAAACGGCGATTGCACCATTGAATTGCTGCCAAACACATCATTGGAGTTTGAAAAAGACGAATTTGGCAATATATATCCCGTAATCTCAGAAGGAAGTAAAACGATTTTTAAATATATCTACACCAGAAAACCCATTCCAAATACCCAAGATGGGAATTATTCTGAAATTGTTTTTGCGGAATTAGATGCAACTATCTCAGAAAAAAAATTGACTGATGAAACGCTTCAAAATATAAAATTACATTTTGGGCGTTTGTGCTTTTGCAAAGGCGAAACAGGTTATTATCCCATAAAAAAAGGAGAATTTAAAATCTCTAAATCCACTAAAAATTCCTTCAAAATAGACTTTAATTTTAAGATTGATGAGGTACCCCAAATTATTTCAACCATAAATGAAAGCGTTGGTGTTAAATCAAATGAACCTAAATAGTTTCTTTTCACTACAATTTCTTAAATTTGCCTTTCATTTAAAGGAAAATAATCATGTTGCAGGTAGCGTTTATTAGAGAAAACAGGGAAACTGTTTTAAAGGGATTGGCAAAAAGAAATTTCAAAAATGCTGCTGAGATGGTGGATAAAACCATTTTAGCTGATGAAGAAAGAAGGGCGATTCAAACGGAATTGGACGCTGTTTTAGCTGAATCCAATAAACTATCTAAAGATATCGGAGATTTATTTAAATTGGGCGAAACTCAAAAAGCCGCTATTTTAAAACAAAAAACAGTTCAGTTAAAGGATAAATCGAAAGAATTAACCGAAAACCTTCAGCAAAAAGCGAATGAATTGCTGGAATTATTATATTTAATTCCAAATATTCCCAACGAAATTGTACCAGAAGGAACTTCCGCAGAAGACAATCTTAACGTTTTTCAGGAAGGCGAAATTCCGAAATTGCACGAAGGTGCCATGCCACATTGGGAATTGGCAAAAAAATATGATATCATCGATTTTGAACTGGGCAATAAAATTTCAGGTGCCGGATTTCCTGTTTATAAGGGAAAAGGCGCAAAATTGCAACGCGCGCTAATCAATTATTTTTTGGACAAAAATACCGCAGCTGGTTACGATGAAGTTCAAGTGCCACATTTGGTGAATGAAGCATCGGGATTTGGAACCGGACAATTGCCCGATAAAGAAGGGCAAATGTACCATGATGCCACAGATAATTTATATTTAATTCCCACTGCCGAAGTGCCTGTTACCAATATTTACAGAGACGTTATTTTAAAAGAAGATGAGTTTCCTATCTGCAAAACCGCTTATACACCATGTTTTAGAAGAGAAGCGGGTTCTTATGGCGCCCACGTTCGAGGGTTGAACAGGCTGCATCAATTTGATAAAGTAGAAATCGTACGGATTGAACATCCTTCAAATTCTTATGCAGCGCTAGAATTAATGGTAAATCATGTTAAAGGAATTTTGCAGGAAATGAAATTGCCTTACCGAATATTGCGTTTGTGTGGTGGAGATATGGGATTTACTTCTGCCCTAACCTATGATTTTGAAGTGTTTTCAACAGCTCAAGACCGTTGGTTGGAGATTAGTTCAGTTTCAAATTTTGAAACATTTCAGGCAAACCGATTGAAACTTCGATTTAAGAACAGCGAAGGAAAAAGTGAATTGGCACATACCCTCAATGGAAGTTCATTGGCATTACCACGCGTTTTGGCAGGTTTACTGGAAAATTGCCAAACACCCGAAGGAATTAAAATTCCGGATGCTTTGATACCCTATTGCGGATTTGAATACATTAATTAGCACAAACGGCAAACAGTAGTTTTTTGTAATTGTTCATTTCAATTAATGCCTCAAAATAAGCACTTAATTGTCCGTTTTTCATGAAATTTAATGCAGTATTTTTTTTTGTTTCGTAATTTTCTATGGATGTTTTCATAACCAAAAAATTAAATAGTTCTTTCTAAAAAGACTTTTCACACCCGATTTTGTAACATCATCACTCAGAAAATTATCTTAATTATAAAAACTTTAACACTTGTTTAGTTACCTTTGAAAATGTAAAAAGCACTTCATGCGACGCACTTTGCTCTTATTTATCTGTTATTTTTCCCTGCAAATTTATGCACAGGAACCACAATTGGCGTTACAGTATTTTAGAAACGGCGAATATGAAAAGGCTGCTTCAATTTACAAAACTTTGCAGGAAAAAAACCCATATAACAGTATTTATTTAAACGCTTTGATTGACTGCTACCAACAGCTGGAAAAATTTGAAGAAGTAAATCAAGTTGTCGTAAAACAATTAAAAAGTTATCCAAATCAGGAATATTTGTATGTGGAATTGGGCTACAACGAACAATTGCAAAACCGTTTGGATAAAGCCGTTTCTTATTATGAAAAAGCCTTACTCACCATTGAAAAATCACCAAATACAGGCTACTTAATAGGAAAAACATTTCAAGATAATTACCTGCTGGATTATGCGCTTTTGGCTTACAAAAAAGCTATGATTGTAAATCCCAATGCCGATTACAACTTTCAAATCGCTTTAATCTACAGTGAAAAAGGGGAAATTGAAAATATGTTCAACACCTATTTAGACCTGATTGAAAAGAATGAAAATTACAAACCGATTACAAAAAGTTATATCGGAAAATTTATTACCGATGATGCGGAGAGTGAATCCAATCTTTTATTGCGGAAACTCCTTTTAAAACGCTCGCAAAACAATCCTGAGAACAGCTGGAATGAACTATTGAGCTGGCTTTTTATTCAGCAAAAAGATTATGAAAAAGCGCTTATTCAGGAAAAAGCGCTTCATAAAAGAAATGCAGACAATTTAAGCGGTATTTTAACCCTTGGGAAAATTACTTTTGAAAACAACGATTTTGAAGCTACAAAAAACTGCTTCAATTATGTGTTGGAAAACGCCGCAAATTTAGAAATCGAATTGCTTGCTAAATTATATTTACTTGAAGTAAACATTAAAACAGAAGCACCTGTTGAAACCGTTGAAGCCCAATTTCAGCAACTGTTTAAACAGTATGGAAAAAATTTGGCCACTTTAAATATTCAGGCTATTTATGCGGAATTTTTGGCCTTTAAAAAAAATGATTCAGAACAAGCAATTTCAGTATTGAAAGAAGCCCTGAAACTACCCATAAATGAATTTCAAAAAGGCGCTATAAAAACAAAATTAGCCGATATATTGGTGTTTGAGAATAAATTTAGCAGTGCATTAATTTATTATACACAAGTTCAAAACGATTTAAAAAATCATGTAATCGGACAAACAGCACGGTTTAAAATTGCACAAACCTCTTATTTCAAAGGCGATTTTAAATGGGCACAATCACAGCTAGGCGTGTTGAAAAACTCGACATCCCATCTCATCGCCAACGACGCTTTGGCCCTGAATTTACTTATTACGGACAATGCCGTAAAAGACAGTTTAAAAATAGCCTTAAAAAAATACGCGGTTGCCGATTTGCTGTCTTTTCAAAATAAAAATCAACAAGCCATTGATACTTTACAAATTGTTTTAAATCAATACAAAGGACATCCAATTGAAGATGAAGCGCTGTTTAAACAAGCACAACTGTTTGAAAAAATAAATCAATTTGATAAAGCCGAAAACAATTATTTACAAATTATCAGCCTAAATAGGACCGATATTTTGGCCGATGATTCCCATTATTATTTGGCGGAATTGTATTTCAACAAATTAAATAGTCCAGAAAAAGCAAAAGAATACTATCAAAAAATTATATTTGACTATCCATCGAGCATTTATGTAGTAGATGCGCGTAAAAAATTCAGAAAACTCCGAGGCGATGCGGTGAATTAGGGAAAATAAAATCCTATCCCCAGCCCTTTCCGAAGGAAAGGGAGTTTGATTTTAAATTATGATAATATTTGCAAAAAACTTTTAATATCCAATATTTAACTTTTAATATATCAATCATTTAACTTTTAACTAAAAATGTACATCTACAACGTCACCACAAATATAGAAGAATCAGTTCACGACGAATGGCTACAATGGATGAAAGAAAAACACATCCCCGATATGCTTTCGACCGGAAAATTCGTCTACGCCAAAATGAGCCAGGTGATTATTGAGGAAGAAATGGGAGGAATTACATATTCTGTTCAATATTCCACAGACAGTATGGAAACTTTACAGGATTATTACAAAGAAGATGCAGACAGATTGCGCAATGAAGCTTTGAAGCTTTTTAGTGGTAAATTTGTTGCTTTTAGAACCGAATTAAAAGTGATTATCGAACAATTTAGTATGAGCGTCAAAAACTAATTATATATGAGTGTCAGAGCAAAAAAACACCTTGGACAACATTTCTTGAAAGACGAACAAATCGCGCAACAAATTGCCGACAGCCTAACGGAAAAAGGCTATAAAAACGTTTTAGAAATTGGTCCGGGAATGGGTGTTTTGACCAAACATATCCTTAAAAAAAATCTGGTCCTGCACGTAATTGAAATTGACACAGAATCGGTGGAATATTTAAAAACCAATTTTTTAAATTTATCCGACAGAATTATCTCAAGAGACTTTTTAAAAATCAACCTTTCAGATTATTTTGGAGAGGAACAAGTGGCGATTATAGGCAATTTTCCCTATAATATTTCCACGCAAATTGTATTCAAAACATTAGAAAACCGTCATCAAATCCCTGAATTTTCTGGCATGTTTCAAAAAGAAGTAGCCCAACGAATCGCAGAAAAAGAAGGCAGCAAAGTGTACGGAATTTTATCTGTTTTAACCCAAGCTTTTTACGATGTTGAGTATTTATTTACGGTTCCGCCAACAGTTTTTAACCCGCCACCAAAAGTAGAATCTGGTGTAATCCGACTTACCAGAAAAGAAAATTTTAACTTGCCCGTTAACGAGAAATTATTCTATACCGTGGTTAAAACCGCATTTAACCAACGTAGAAAAACCATGCGCAATAGTTTAAAAACGCTCAATTTATCTGATAATTTAAGAGAAGACCCTATCTTTGCAAAACGTCCGGAACAATTATCTGTGCAAGAATTTATAAGTCTTACTGCTAAAATAGAAAATGATGGCATTTGATATAACAAAAGAATACATCGAAGATATTCAGGAATTAATCGCTGAGGGAAAAAATGATGCCATTTTAAAGCAACTTGATGAAGTACATTATGCCGACATTGCGGAGATTATTGAATACCTAACTATTGATGAAGGAATCTATTTAATAAAATTACTGGATACCGACGTAACCTCTGATATTATTACCGAATTAGATGAGGATACGCGTGAAAAAATATTGAGCAGACTTTCATCCAAAGAAATTGCGGAAGAAATTTCTGAATTAGACACCGATGATGCTGCCGATATTATTGCTGAACTTACCGACAGGCAACAGGAAGAAGTAATTTCCCATATTGAAGATGAAGAGCACGCCAAAGACATTCGGGACCTTTTGCGTTATGACGAAAATTCTGCAGGGGGTTTAATGGCAAAGGAATTGGTAAAAGTCAACGAAAACTGGAATGTGCTTACATGTGTTAAGGAAATGCGCGCCCAGGCAGAAGAAGTGTCCCGCGTACATTCCATTTATGTAGTTGATGACCATAACGTATTAAAAGGACGATTGTCTTTAAAAGATTTATTGACTACCTCAACAAGAACTGCCATTAAAGACGTTTTTATCAAAAAAGTAGATTTTGTACACGTTGATGATAAAGCCGAAGATGTGGCAAGAATTATGCAAAAATACGATTTAGAAGCCATTCCTGTTGTTGATAAAGCAGGTCGTTTGGTTGGAAGAATTACCATTGACGATATTATAGACGTAATTAAAGACCAAGCCGAAAGGGATTACCAAATGGCGGCGGGGATTTCTCAGGATGTTGAAGCTGATGATACCATTTGGGAATTGACAAAAGCGCGCCTGCCATGGCTAATTCTAGCGCTTTTCGGCGGATTTGTGAGTGTTTCCGTTTTGGGCGGGTTTTCAACTGCCATGGTAAAATATAAAGAATTATTCTTTTTTACTCCATTAATTGCAGCGATGGCAGGAAATGTTGGTGTACAATCTTCGGCAATTATCCTTCAGGGTTTGGCAAACGACAGTTTAAGAGGCTCTTTGTGGAAAAGATTGTTAAAAGAAGTTTCGTTAAGCTTACTAAACGGCTTGGTGCTCGCGGGCCTTTTAATGACAGCCGGCATGTTCTTCTTAGGATTTGATGTTAAAGTTGGGCTTACCGTCGCCATTTCCTTGGTTTCGGTAATCATAATCGCCTCAATAATCGGCACTTTTGTACCCATTATTTTAGACAAAAGAGGCATAGATCCTGCATTAGCCACAGGCCCTTTTATCACCACAAGCAACGATATCTTTGGAATTTTAATTTATTTTCTGATTGCAAAAATGATTTTAGGATTCTAATTTTAAGTTCCCTAATTTTTTGGAGGGCATTCCCTGCCAGCTGGCGGGTAGGGCTTTTCGCGCTCGCTTTTTAATTGTTTCCAACAATTAAAAGAGCTCAAACAATCAGTTTACCCAGAGCGGCGTCGAAGGGCAATCCTTAATGCAAATCAAGTTACTATTTTAAAAATATTTTAATCAAGCAAAAACAACATTGCGCGTTTTGCGGCTAAGTTTTTAAATTATTTACCCAAATCAAAAATAACGGATTCCGTTAAAACCTAAATTTCTTGAACAAATCCCAAAGCACAACCCCCACACTTACAGAAATGTTCAGCGAATGTTTGGTGCCAAATTGCGGAATTTCAATACAATAATCCGATGCGGAAACTACTTTTTGCTGAACGCCTTTCACTTCATTTCCAAAAATTACAGCATATTTATGGTTGGGTTCTATCACAAAGTCTTGCAGCATCGTACTGTTTTCAGCTTGTTCAATCGCCAATATTTTAATTTTTGAATCCTTTAATTTTTCAATCAGCGCAAGCGCGTCTTCAGCATATTCCCAATCAACAGATTCTGTGGCGCCCAGGGCTGTTTTATGAATGTCCTTATGCGGCGGTTTTGCCGTGATGCCGCACAAATAAATTTTCTCAATCAAAAAAGCGTCGCTTGTCCTAAAAACCGAACCGATATTATTCAAACTTCTGATATTGTCAAGAATAACAATTAACGGGATTTTTTCAATTTCCTTAAACGCCTCAACATCCAATCGTTCCAATTCACTGTTTTTTAATTTTCTCATTGTTTATTGTGTATTTGTTTCAGTCCCTTCTCTCGATTCATTTTCTTTAATTGAAAAATTGTTTTCAATCTTTCAATTAAAATGTAACTTCGCAAAACTAATGTAAATTCTTAAAAAATTGGCGGCGAAAATCGAGAAAGTATCTCCCTTAATGAAACAGTATAATGCCATCAAAACAAAATATCCTGATGCCATGTTGTTATTTAGGGTAGGTGATTTTTACGAGACCTTTGGTGAAGATGCCAAAAAAGCATCACAAGTTTTAGGAATCGTCTTAACCAAACGCGGAGCTGGCAGCGAATCTGAAACCGCTTTGGCCGGATTTCCGCATCACTCCTTAAACACCTATCTTCCAAAATTGGTAAAAGCAGGAATGCGCGTGGCAATTTGCGACCAGCTGGAAGATCCAAAACTAACAAAAACCATTGTAAAACGTGGCGTTACCGAATTGATTACGCCCGGAGTTTCCTTAAACGATGAGGTTTTACAATCGAAATCCAATAATTTTTTAGCAGCGGTTCATTTTGGAAAACGATTTTTGGGTATTTCTTTTTTAGATGTTTCCACCGGAGAGTTTTTAACTGCCCAAGGAAATGTTGAATACATCGACAAACTACTGCAAAATTTTAGTCCGAGCGAAGTATTGGTCCAAAAACAGCACAAAACCAAATTTAACGAATTTTTTGGCGACCGCTTTTATACATTTTATTTAGAAGACTGGATTTTCAAGTTGGAATACGCCAACGAAGCCTTAACCAACCACTTTAAAGTAAAAACCCTCAAAGGTTTTGGGATTGAGGAGTTGGAAGAGGGCATAATCGCATCGGCCGTAGTGCTGTATTATCTTTCCGAAACGCAACACAACAAATTAGACCATATTGCGGTCATCAATCGGATTTCCGAAGAAAATTATGTCTGGATGGACCGATTTACCATTCGAAATCTGGAATTGTACCATTCAAATTCACCGAACGCCGTTACGCTTTTGGATGTAATCGACAAAACCATTTCGCCAATGGGCGGCAGGTTGCTTAAACGCTGGCTGGCACTTCCTTTAAAAGACCTAAACCGCATAAAAAAACGTCACGACATTGTAAAATATTTTATCGACAATGATGATTTTTTTGAACTGACCACTTATCAAATAAAGCAAATCAGCGATATTGAACGATTAATCTCAAAAGTATCGGCAGGAAAAGTGAATCCACGAGAAGTTGTGGCACTTAAAAACTCCTTAAATGCTATAATCCCCATCAAAGAAGCTGCAGAAAAAAGCGACAATGAATCTCTAAAAATAATTGGCGAGCAACTGCAAAGCTGTACCACCATTCGACAAAAAATAACCAATACCTTAAATGAAGACGCTCCCGTAAATATCATAAAAGGAAATGTCATTGCAAGCGGTGTTTCTGCAGAACTGGATGAACTACGCGCTATTTCAACCTTGGGAAAAGGCTATTTGGACAGTATGCAGGCGCGGGAAATTGAACGCACTGGAATTTCTTCCTTAAAAATTTCCTTCAACAATGTTTTTGGCTATTATATTGAAGTGCGAAATACGCACAAGGATAAAGTGCCTGAAAACTGGATTAGAAAACAGACTTTGGTAAGCGCCGAGCGGTATATCACCGAAGAATTAAAAGAATACGAAACCAAAATTTTAGGTGCCGAAGAAAAAATAGGAAAACTGGAACAGGAACTTTTTTCAGAATTAATTAGTTCGCTGATGGATGCTATACAACCCATTCAGCTAAATGCCCAATTAATAGGTCAAATCGACTGTTTAAGTTCTTTTGCCGAAGTGGCCAAGCAAAACAATTATGTACGTCCGCTATTGGATGAGAGCACCGATTTAGAAATTAAAAACGGTCGCCATCCGGTGATTGAAAAGCAATTGCCAATAGGCGAGGAATATATTGCCAATGATGTTGTTTTAAACAGAAACCTTCAACAAATTATTATGATTACCGGCCCCAATATGAGCGGTAAATCGGCCATATTACGCCAAACGGCATTAATTGTATTGTTGGCACAAATGGGCAGTTACGTACCTGCGCAAAATGTACGAATTGGCGTGGTAGATAAAATATTTACCCGTGTTGGAGCAAGCGACAATATTTCTATGGGCGAATCAACTTTTATGGTTGAAATGAATGAAACCGCCAGTATTTTGAACAATATTTCAGAAAGAAGTTTGGTGTTGTTGGATGAAATTGGCCGGGGAACAAGCACTTACGACGGAATTTCAATTGCTTGGGCCATTGCTGAATACCTACATGAACATCCTTCAAAAGCAAAAACATTGTTCGCTACGCATTACCATGAATTAAACGATATGACCAATACGTTTGAACGTGTAAAAAACTTCAATGTTTCCGTAAAAGAATTGAAAGACAAAGTGGTTTTTCTACGAAAATTAGTTCCCGGAGGCAGTGAGCACAGTTTTGGAATTTACGTGGCAAAATTAGCAGGAATGCCTTCTTCAGTTATTCACAGAGCGACAAAAATGCTAAAGCAGCTTGAAAAAAACCATACAAACGCGAACGTAAAAGAAACCTTAAAAACGGCTTCAGAAAACGACATGCAATTGAGCTTTTTTAAGTTGGATGACCCTTTGCTCGAAAACATCAAAGAAGAAATTCTCTCCACCAATATTGATACGCTCACCCCTATTGAAGCTTTGATGAAATTGAATGAAATAAAACGAATGCTTACAAAAAAGTAATTATTTTTATTTTTGTTTCTAATATGTTAATTATTTTAAGGCAACTGTTAAGATTTATTCTTTGAATCTTTTTTTAATTACCTTTGTCATCTAAAAAATATTTAATATGTTTTTATTTATTAGCGGGGGCGAAATATTTGTTATTCTTTTGGTAGTGGTGATGGTATTTGGTGCAGATAAACTTCCAGAGATTGCCCGTGAATTGGGAAAAGGAATGCGTCAAATTAAAAATGCAACCAACGATATTAAAAGGGAAATTCACAATACTGCCTCAAAAAATGATCTCGATATTGATGTTGCTGCAAAAGTGAGAAATGAGGTAAATAGGATTAAAGATAATTTTGATGATTTCTCTAACCCTATGAAAAAAGTTAAAAACGACATAGAGAAATCCATAAATCCGTTGAAAGATGCCGACGGAAATTTAGTGAGTTATTTTAGCAGATCTAAAGACAGCAAAAATAATATTACAGACATTTCGGCTGATATCACTGCCGATTCCTCAACCACAGCAATAAAAACTGAAGATATTCCTGAAAATTCTGCAAGCCCAGCCTCAGAGGTTAAAAGTGTTAAGGAGAATTCTCCAGAACCAGTTAAAGAAGTTAAAGATCCCAAAGAAGAAGCAAACGGATCGGTTAAAAGAGAAAAATAATTTTCAAATTACCGCATCAAAAATTTTTGCTTATTTCACTCTGCTAATAGACAACCCGTCGCGAATTGGTAATAAAATTGTTTCAATTCGATTATCAGAATTTAACAATTCATTGTATTCAATCAAAGCTTTGGTGTCTTTATCGCTCGATTCGATTTTTTCAACAACCTTTCCGCTCCACAGGACATTGTCTGATAAAATAACACCGCCCGAATTCATTTTGTCGATGATCATCTTAAAATAATTACAGTAATTTTCCTTATCTGCATCAATAAAAACCAAGTCAAATTTTTCATTTAGCGTAGGAATAATAGTCAGCGCATTCCCAACCAGTTGTTTTATTTGCGGTGTATAAGTCGATTGCTCAAAATATTTTTTGGCAAAATCTTCGAGTTCTTCATTTTTATCAATGGTGAAAAGTGTTCCGTTTTTGTGAAGCCCTTCTGCCAAACATAGTGCGGAATAACCGGTATAGGTTCCTATTTCCAAAATGGTTTTCGGCTGTTTTAACTTTGAAATCATCGCCAATATTCTTCCTTGATAGCCACCGCTCAACATCCGTGGGTTCAACACTTTTTGCCAAGTTTCCTTATTTAATTGCTGTAATAGTTCAGGTTCCCTTTGGGAATGGTTTACAACGTAATCGTCTATTTTTTCAGGTAAGAAACTCATCTTTTTATTTAATAATTATAAAAAAAAACACTACCAACATTTTTGGCAGTCCTTTACTCAATTTTTTATCGCTTATTACTTTATTTTTGTTTTCAATTCTTGGGCCATGGATTCCTTTTCCTCATGATTTAAAAGAGGTGCTTTGCGGCATTCTTCATCTTTTAATTTTTGGAAGCAGGTACTCATCACTTTATTTTGCTTAGAATAAAGTCCGCATCTTTTACATAAAATCAAGTGAATTCCCAGTTTAATTTTTTCCCATAGACTTGCCTCGTTATACTGGTTTTTATCGCAAATTGCAGTCGCTTCATCACAGGTTAATTTCATATATTAAAATTTTTAATTCTTAAACCATTTTTCTTCCATGCATTTTCTAAGCTGGGTTCGGGCTCTGTGAATAATAACCCATAAGTTTGACGTGCTAATATCAAGTTCTTTACAAATATCTTCTGTTTCTATTTGTTGAATGGTTTTCATTCTAAAAACCATAGCGTATTTTTCGGGTAAGTCCGAAATACATTTTTCTAAAACTAAGGCTAATTCTTGATTTTCTATCTTTTTATCAATTTCACCACTCCAGTCTGTTGGAACACTTTCTTCCAGCCATTCTCCTTCCCGTTCTCCATCTGCATAAAAATTCATGCGCACTTCAGCTTTGCCTTTTGTCGAATTTATTTTGCGGTAATAATCAACAATTTTTCGCTTAAGAATGGCAATAAGCCAGGTACGTTCGCTTGATTCTCCTTTAAAATTTTCCTTTGCTTTTAAAGCTGAAAAAAATGTGTCCTGTACCAAGTCTTTGGCCAAATCCTTATCATTAAGCCGGCTAATGGTATAATTGAAAAGATAATCGGCGTACAAGCTGACCCATTTCTCAGGATTTAAAAATTGTTTATTGGCTTCAGACATTTAAACTTTATTAGAGCAACGCTAAGATAAATAATTTCAAAAGAATTATGCTCCTTTTTAATATCGTAGTCTTGCTCCTATATTTCTACCCACATTTATACAGCGATTTAAGTTAAAATCATATGAAATACCGCATACAATAATAGGAAATCATTAACAGTACAAGCCAGAAAACTGTAAAAAATGGGTTACCTTTGCTATAATATGTTAAATCTTCCTTTTTAGAATTTTGATTTCTATATAACTTTTTATTTTTAGTTCTCAATTTTTTTGGTAAGTTTTACACCTCTTAATAAATGGAATACGTTTTCTAAAAAAACATAAATGGAAACAGCAATAAATAATGAATTATTGGAAGAACTTGTCACATTTCGTAAAATGCTTCATGCCAATCCCGAAGTATCCGGAAAAGAATATAAAACAGCAAAAAGTGTTTCTAAATTCTTAAAAACCTGTACATCAACTAAAGTCATCGAAAACATTGGCGGAACGGGCATAGTGGCTATTTTCGACAGCGGAAAATCAGGAAAGACCATCATGTTTAGAGCCGAGTTGGACGCATTGCCCATACAGGAAATCAATACTTTTGCGCATTGTTCAACCATTGAAGGTGTTTCTCACAAATGCGGACATGATGGACACACAACAGTTTTATTGGGCTTGGCCAGGATTTTATCTGAACAAAAACCAAAAACCGGAAAAGTTCTTTTACTGTTTCAACCTGCGGAAGAAGAAGGTGAAGGCGCAAAAGCAGTATTCACCGACCCAAGATTTGAAGGATTGAAACCCGATTATATTTTTGCTTTTCACAACCTTCCCGGATATCCTTTAAACCAAATTGTTTTAAAAAATAATTCATTTACTGCCGCCGTAAAAAGCATAATTATTAAAATTAATGGTAAAACCGCACACGCCGCCGAGCCGGAAAACGGCTTAAATCCAGCATTGGCCATTGCAGAAATTTTACAGGAATCGGCAAAGCTTTCCAACAACGACACAGACCGAAACGATTTTACGCTAATCACCCCAATTCATATTGAAATGGGCGAAATTGCTTATGGAATTTCGGCGGGTTATGGAGAAATACGACTCACTATTCGCACCTGGAATGAGAAAACGATGGAAAAATTAACTGCTGATTTAATAAAGTGCATTGATAAATCTGCTAAAAATCATCAAATGCCAATCACCTATTTATGGACGCAGGAATTTTATGCAAACCAAAATAATGATACCGTTGTTTCATTTATTAAAGAAGCTGCAAATAGTTTGTCATTAAATGTTTTTGAACGGAAATTTCCTTTTAAGTGGGGAGAAGATTTTGGTCTGTTTACACAACATTTTAAAGGCGCAATGTTCGGTATTGGATCAGGTGAAGACAGTCCGTCACTGCACAATCCCGATTACGATTTTCCGGATGAAATTTTACCCAACGCCATTCAATTGTTTCATCAAATAAGTTTACGCATTTTATTATGAAATCCCTTCACACCTCCTATTTAGAAATCAGCAAATCGGCACTGGAACACAACCTCCAGTTCTTGAAAAATTATATTGGCAACGATGTACAAATATCTTCCGTAGTTAAAGGAAATGCTTATGGTCACGGACTTGAAGTATTTGTTCCACTAGCAGAAAATTGTGGCATCAATCATTTTTCGGTGTTTAGCGCAGATGAAGCTTTGCGCGTATATAAAGTAAAAACAGAGAAAAGTAACATTATGATTATGGGCTTAATCAACAATGAACAACTTGAAGCTGCTATTGAAAACAATATAGAGTTTTATGTATTTGAACATGACCGATTGGAAAAAGCATTAGAATCGGCTAAAAAAATTGGAAAAATTGCCAAAGTTCACATAGAAGTGGAAACTGGTATGAACAGAACCGGATTTGCACCAAACCAACTTCCTGCAGTACTAAAATTACTAAAAAACAATCCCGCCCATCTAAATTTTAAAGGACTATGCACACATTTTGCAGGAGCAGAAAGCATTACCAATTATTACCGAATTCACAAACAGCAACAGGTTTTTAAGAAAGTGATGAAAAAAGTGGCTGAGGCTGGTTTAAGCCCTGAGCAAAAACATACGGCTTGTTCAGCTGCGGCTTTGCGTTATCCAAAATTCCAAATGGATATGGTTAGGCTGGGAATTATTCAGTATGGTTTTTTCCCCAACAAAGAAACTTTAATTGAATATTTAACCCATAAAAAAGTAACCCAAAATCCGTTACGTCGTCTCATCTCATGGAAAAGCCATGTGATGGATGTTAAAAAAGTAAAAACTGGAGAATTTGTTGGTTATGGAACTTCATATCTTGCCAATTCCGATATAAAAATAGCCATCATTCCTGTGGGTTACGCCCACGGTTTTAGTCGAAATCTGAGCAATCAAGGTATTGTATTGATCAACGGGCAACGGGTGAGCGTGGTTGGTACCGTAAATATGAATATGATTACGGTTGATGTTTCCCAAGTAAATTCAGTAGAAAAAGGAGATGAAGTGGTTTTGATTGGAAAACAAGGCGATTTGGAAATTAGTGTTTCGTCTTTCAGCGAATTTAGCGAGCAGGTAAATTATGAACTGCTCACAAGATTGCCGGAAAACTTACCCAGATTAATTGTTGATTAAAACAGCCTATTTCTTAATTATAGAAGCCATTAAACTGTCTTTCATTTATTTTATTAACGGATTATTAGTATCTTTATAAGTAATCCAGTCCAATTAATGATTGTTGATAAATTAAGAACAAAACAGTTATGAATAAATTTACCGACTATTTTTTGGGTCTTTACCAAAGTTTAATAAATCAACTTCCAACTATTTTTATTACACTCGTTATTTTAATAGTGGGGTTTTTAATTGCTGCCGGTTTAAAAAATTTTATTCTTAAGAAAATTAAACCCCGATTAACCAACACCTTATCAGCCGATTTTATTGCGCAAATGACGAGCATTATAATCAGAATTATTGTCATTTTAATTGTGCTAAACCTATTGGGATTTAAAACCTTTACCACTCAAATATTGGCAGGAGCCGGAATTCTTACTTTTGTGTTAGGTTTTGCTTTTAAAGATATTGGAGAAAATTTTTTGGCAGGTATAATCCTTGCTTTTAAAAGTCCATTTAGGTTGAAAGACCTTATCGAATCAGGAAATATTATAGGATACGTTCAGGAGTTGAATTTGAGGGAAACACGGGTAAAAACGCCCGACGGCAAAGATGTTTTTATTCCCAACGGACAAATTCTGAAAAATCCGCTAATCAATTATACCATTGACGGCTTTTTACGCTATGAATTTTTTATCGGCCTTGATTATAATAGCAACCTTGTTGAAGGCATTAAAATTATTTCAGATTCCGTTTCAGAGATTAAGGAGGTGTTGAATACTAAAAATAAAAAAACGACTGTGCTTATTGACGAATTGACAGCCAGTACTGTAAACTTAAAAGTTCTATTTTGGATTGATACTTTTAAAAGTACCTCAAAAACCTATCACAATAATATTAGGTCAGCTGTTATAGATAAAGTTGTTCAAAACCTATTGAAAAACGGATTTTACCTTCCATCAACCATTGTTGAAATTAAAAAGTATCAACCTTAAATTCGAATCGATATCCAGTCGTTTTATAATAATCTGCTTATTAAAAAAATTTAAAATCAGAATTTAATGTCTTTAACCTCTTTTCTTTCAAACACATTATTTTCGCGGTCAATATCAGCCATAAATTGAGAAGGATCTATTTCAACCTTTTTAATTTCTTTCGAAGTATCAAAAGTATAAGATGGATTTGTCCAAGGCCAATTTTTAATAAGTGTTGCATCGGTAGTTTTTGCACCACGCATCATACTTAAGGGAATGTAAAAATTCTCTGTACTATCATCCACATAAGTGATTGTAACATCAATAGGCATTGGCATTTGGCCTATTCTTGCCAATGTAACTGTATTTCCATCAACCTTGGCTACGGCATAATCTATAGTATGCAGGGTTTGTGTCCATTCATTCAAAAACCAATCTAGTTGAATTCCAGAAACTTTTTCGGCAGTTCGTTTGATGTCGTTAGGTGTTGGATGTTTAAATTTAAAATCCTCGAAAAATTTTTTAAGTGTTTTTTTTACATTTTCTTCTCCGATGATATAATTCAATTGCGATAAAAACATACTGCCTTTGGTGTAACTTCCAATGCTAAAAGCGACGTTGGTATTAAAACGGTCAGCATGCGTTGTTAATGGTTCTTCAATGCCGTTTTTTACAGCATAAAAATAACCTCTGTAACTTTTTACATTAGGTTTGCCGTCGCCTCCTTCCAAGATTAAGCTAGCAGCCATATTTGAAATATAGGATGTAAAACCTTCATCCATCCATGAGTGTTTGCTTTCATTAGATGCCAAAATATGTTGAAACCAAGTGTGAGCCAATTCATGAAAAACAGTTCCCGCAATATCATTTAAAGTTTCGCCTCCAGAAATTAAAGTACACATAGCGTACTCCATACCACCATCGCCACCTTGAATTACAGAATATTGTTTCCAAGGATATTCCCCAATATTTTCATTAAAATAGTTAAGTGCCTTCTCTGTTATTGGCTGAATTTCTTTCCAAGCTTTCGCATATTTTTTGTCTTTTTTATAGAAGAAATGTAGTTCGGTTCCTTTGGAGGTTTTTAAAATATCATGTACATAATTTGGGTCGGCAGCCCAGGTAAAATCTATAACATTTGGCGCTAAAAAATGCCATTTCAATTTTTTTCCTTTAGGGATATTTAATGGTTTCGATTTGTCTTCATAACCATGACCAACTTCTTGCGAATTTTGAAGATAACCTGTTCCGCCAACAGTATAGTTTTTATCAATATGAAGGGTAACATCAAAATTCGCCCAAACACCATGAAATTCCCTTGCAATATAGGAATCCGCATGCCAGCCTTCAAAATCATATTCAGCTATTTTTGGGTACCATTGCGCCATGGAAAGCGCTACGCCATCTTCGCTATTTCGTCCTGCTCTACGAATATGAACAGGTACTTGTCCTTCAAAAGTCATTTCAAACTTAACAGTTTCGCCAGGTTGAATTCCTTCATTTAGCATCACTTTTAAAATAGTTCCTTCTGTGTTATATTCAACAGGTTTCCCATTTTGATTTAGCGACAATACGTTTAAATACCCTATTTCATTAGGTTTCAATTTGGCTATTCTGCTTTCAAAAACTGGGTTTGTTTTAGTCCCAACATTGTTTACCATTCTACTATCTGGGTCAATAACAGCCTGCAGGCGATTATCCATTTCGCTATTTGGCTGAAATGCATTGAAAAACAAATGATAAAAAACGAAATTTAAAACATCTGGAGAATTATTGGTGTATGCCAATTCCTGAGTTCCTTTATATTGATAATTTTCGGCATCAATATCCACATCCATTTTGTAATCTGCGTGTTGTTGCCAATAATATGTATTGCTATTTTGTGCTGATGCAACTATTGTTGCTATTATAAACAGTAGACTTAATAATTTTTTCATGAAGTTTTATTTTGGGCTCGCAATATAAACATATCCTGTTAAACAAAAAAGCACACCCCTTTTGAGTGTGCTTTTTAACTAAAATTATATATTTTTTCGTTTAATTAACCATTTTATCAGCTAGCAATAAGGCATTGTAAGCGTTTGCAAAATTTCCTGATTTTGATAAGCTCGAAAATGGGGCTTTTTTGCCTTTTTCTCCAGGAACAAGCACTTGTAAGTTAACTTTAACTCCTGAATTCATAATAATTTGTTTAACCTGGCTTGCAGACAGTTGCGGATAATAAGAACGAATTAATGTTGCAATACCTGCAACTTCAGGGGAAGCCATAGAGGTGCCACTGTATTTTGCATATTCATCTTTGGGAACCGTTGAATAAATTTGTACACCAGGAGCAAATACATCAACATTTATTTTGCCATAATTAGAAAATGTAGCTGGCATATTTTCATCAAAATTAGCGCTCAATGCGCCAACGGTAATCACATTGTCGGAAATTTCGGCTACTTTATCTTCAGAATCATTTGGGAAATTTTCTTTTACGTCAATATTTTTACTATCGTTTCCTGCAGCGTGCACCAACAATACATCCTTTTCCGCGGCGTATTTAATAGCGTCAAAAACCCATTCTTTATTAGGGGAATAGCTTTTTCCGAAACTCATATTGATTACTTTAGCGCCATTATCTACGGCATATCTAATAGCCAAGGCAACATCTTTATCTCGCTCATCGCCATCTGGCACCGCTCGAACAGACATTAATTTTGCATTGTTCGCAACACCTTGCATTCCCTTGTTATTGTTGCGTGAAGCCAAAATAATTCCGGCAACATGTGTTCCGTGAGATTCACTTTCTTTATCACCAATCACAAATCCGTTTCCGTATTTTGTGTCATTTATATCTTCCGGGTTGTCGCCAACAATGGCGCGACCGTCAAAATTGAAATCGTAGTTTTTATTTTTCTTTTGTGTTTCGTAGTAGTCTAAATACGCAGCCTCATCAAGTCCTCTACCAAACAAAACAATTAAATCACCAACTTGGGTTTTTAGTGTTTCATCTTCCGTATTAATTCCTTTTAGATCTTCCAATGTAAGGCTTTCTTTACCCAAGAATTCTTTTACCGAGGTAATATTTGCACCTATTTGTTCCATGCGCGCCAAAGTTTGAAAATGTCTGGAAGATGAAGCTTTATAAGCTTCCACATATTCCAAATATTTATTAAAGTCGGCTTTGTCTGCTTCGCTAATATCAGCCATTGTTTTTCCTTCAAAACGAGGATTTAATTTGGCAACAATGCGGGTAATTTCTAATTGTTCAGGGGCTGCATCACCATTTCCTCCCAAAAAGTTCCAGCCATAAATATCATCCACATAACCATTGTTATCATCATCAATTCCATTGCCCGGAATTTCTTTGGTATTAGTCCAAAGTACATCTTTTAAATCTTCATGTTCAATGTCAATTCCAGAATCAATAACGCCAACAATTACCGAAACGCCTATTTTTCCTTCTAAAAATTTATAGGCTTTGTCCAAACTTATTCCCGGAATGGTATCTGCCACCAAATCGGCATGTGCCCAATGGTTAAAAGCTTCTTCGCCTATGGCTCCTTTTTTTTGTGATATAGAAACAGTGGTTTCCATAGTTGGAACTGGCTTATCTGTGATAGATTTTACAGAACCGCAACTTGCTAATGTGATAGTTGCCAGCGCGGCAACGTACATAGATTTAAATATTCTCATTCTTTTGTTTTATGTTAATTAAATACTTCGTTAAATGTATAGATTTGGTTTAATCGCACGCCCTTTTCGGTATGTTTTACGGTACAAAGTTCATTGCTTGCATCATGCTCAAAAAATAAAAAATAATTATTCTCAGCAGCCTTATTTAAAAATTTATCTTTTTCTTCCATGGTCAGCAGCGGTCGCGTGTCATAGCCCATCACATAAGGCAAAGGAATATGCCCAACGGTTGGCAATAAATCCGACACAAAAACCAGGGTTTTTTCTTTGTATTGAATGTGGGGAATCATCAGTTTATCGGTATGTCCGTTTGCAAAAAGAATATCGAAACCGAGCGGCGTATTTTTGGCAAAGTCCCCTGTTGGTAAATCCACGAAGTTCAATTGTCCGCTCTCTTGAATCGGATTGATGTTTTCAGTTAAAAATGAGGCTTTTTCTCTTGAATTGGGTTCAACCGCCCATTTCCAATGATTTTTATTGCTCCAATATTTTGCGTTTTTAAAAGCGGGTTCATAACCGGTGCGGTCTTTATTCCACTGAATGCTTCCGCCGCAATGGTCGAAATGCAAATGGCTTAAAAAAACGTCGGTAATATCATCCCTGTGAAAACCGTGTTTTGCCAAAGAGGCATCCAAGGTAAAATCTCCAAAAAAATAATAATAGCTAAAAAACTTGTCAGATTGTTTATTTCCGGTGCCGTTGTCGATTAAAATAAGTCTGTTCCCCTCTTCAATTAGCAAACAGCGCAAGGCCATATCAATCATATTGTTTTCGTCTGCGGGGTTTGTACGCTGCCAAATTACTTTTGGAACTACGCCAAACATGGCGCCACCGTCTAACTTAAAGTTCCCTGTTTCAATTGGGTAAATCTTCATAAATAAAAATTTAGCACAAAGATACAAGAATTTATTTTCAACAGGGTGTTAAAGAAAACAAAAAACCCAAGCAAGTTGCTCGGGTTTTTGAAGAGGCGTCTAGCGGATTCGAACCGCTGTACGAGGTTTTGCAGACCTCTGCCTAGCCACTCGGCCAAAACGCCATTATCGGATTGCAAATTTAAGAAATTTTTTTAATTGTTTAAACGTTTAATTGTTAATTGTTAAATCGTGTATTTGTTGCATTGTTTAATTGTGCAATCTCTTGATAAAACTTTGATTCTTAAATCTTTAGACGCTGTAGTTTTGGGCGTTTCCCTGCGGGTCGGGCTTTTTGTTCCAAACTTTTTTCGCTGAAAAAGCGCAAAAAGGTTTTCCACTTCAGTCCCTAACGCATTGATTTCAGATTTTCAATTCATAAGTTCGAGCAGATTATGGCTTGTCTCTACGACCGAATTTTCGACATTTCAACGGTTACCATCGCTACATTTCCCCCAATGGGCGGATTTATTTTTGAAACTGCAACATCGGCTTTTTCAACCAAGGGAATTTCCAGAAAAATTCTGTCTAAAATACGCTTTACAACCGTTTCCAGCAATTTGGAACGAATGGCCATTTCCTGTTTCACAATTTTGTTTAAATGAACATAATCTACCGTATCAGTAAGGTTATCGCTTTCTGCCGACAAGCTTAGATTGGCTTTTACAGAAACGTCCACGCGATAATCGGAACCAATTTTTCCTTCTTCCAACAAACAGCCGTGATAAGCGTAAACTCTTATGTTTTTTAATTTTATTATTCCCATTTCAAAAATCTTTAGGCAAAGATAAGCTGAAAAAGCCCCCTAACCCCCAAAGGGGGAATTTAAAAATTTAAATGTAATAAAAACTTAATTATTAATTCAGGAATTTAGGCTGCGTTAGGGATTAAAACGTAAAGCCCACAGTCGCGCTTTTGGGCGCGCGAGGACTTGCAGTGGAAAGCCCGACCCCCCGCCAGTTGGCGGAGGGGAACGCCCTCCAAAAAGGCGGGCAGGCCCAACAAAAAAGACTGCCTTTCATCCTTTGTTCAATATGCGGTATCATTTTGTAGTTGCATTGCCAAAAAAAATCAATAATTTTGTAGCTTATAAGTTTGATGCTATTATGAGTGAAGAAAAAAAATCGCTGAATTTTATTGAGCAAATTATTGAAGATGATTTGGCAAATGGTTTGCCTAAAGATAAATTACGTTTTAGATTTCCGCCGGAGCCTAACGGTTATTTACACATTGGCCACGCGGCTTCCATTTGTTTGAATTTTGGTTTGGGCTTGCGATACAATGCGCCGGTGAATCTGCGTTTTGACGATACAAATCCGGCAAAGGAAGAACAGGAATATGTTGATTCCATAAAATATGATGTGCAATGGTTGGGTTTTAAATGGGATAAAGAATTGTATTCATCAGACTATTTTCAGCAATTGTACGATTGGGGGGTTCAAATGATAAAAGACAATAAAGCCTATGTTGATGACCAATCATCGGAACAAATGGCTTTGCAAAAAGGAACACCGACCGAACCAGGAACCGACAGTCCGAACCGAAACAGAACTATTGAAGAAAATTTAGCGCTGTTTTTAAAAATGAAAAATGGCGATTTAGAGGAAGGCTCTCATGTTTTGCGTGCAAAAATTGACATGAAACACGTGAATATGCATATGCGCGACCCAATTATGTACAGGATTTTAAAAAGACACCACCACAGAACAGGAAATGATTGGTGCATTTACCCGATGTACGACTGGACACACGGAGAAAGCGATTATTTGGAGCAAATTTCCCATTCTATTTGTACGCTGGAATTTAAAAGTCACCGAGATTTGTACGACTGGTATATTGACCAAGTTTATGATCCAACAAAGTTGCGCCCAAAACAACGTGAATTTGCGCGAAGAAATTTAAGTTATACGGTGATGAGCAAACGCAAATTGCTGCAATTGGTTGAAGAGGGTATTGTCACTGGTTGGGATGATCCTCGAATGCCAACCATTTCTGGTTTGAGAAGAAGGGGTTATACACCAGAATCTATCAGAACTTTTAGTGAAACGGCAGGGATTTCAAAACGCGATAACGTAACGGATGTGGCTTTATTGGAATATTGCATTAAAGACGATTTAAACAAAATCGCACCACGTGTTATGGCAGTTTTAAATCCAATTAAATTGGTGATTACCAATTATCCCGAAGATAAAGAAGAATGGTTGACGGCAGAAAACAATCAGGAAGATGAAAGTGCCGGTTCTAGAAAAGTACCTTTCAGCCGTGAAATTTATATTGAAAAAGAAGATTTTAAGGAAGAAGCCAATAAAAAATTCTTCAGACTTTCCATAGGAAAAGAAGTGCGTTTAAAAAACGCCTATATTATTAAAGGTGAATCGGTGGTGAAAGACGAAAACGGGGAAATTAACGAAATTCACTGCACTTATGATACCGACAGTTTGAGCGGAAGCGGCACAGAAGCAAGTCAACGCAAAGTGAAAGGAACCTTGCATTGGGTTTCCATTAAACACGCCGTAAAAGCGGAAGTGAGGCTTTACGACCGATTGTTTACCGAAGAAGCGCCAGACAGTCAAAAAGATAAAAACTTTAAAGACTTTTTAAACCCTGATTCATTAACGATTATAGAGGCTTTTGTGGAGCCAAGTTTAAAAGAAGCAAACATTTCGGACCGATTCCAGTTTCAGCGCTTGGGTTATTTTTGTGTTGATAAAGATACCACCAATACGCATTTGGTTTTTAACAGAACTGTGTCGCTAAGAGATAGCTGGACTAAAATGAGTGACTAGATTTCGTGAAATTATATTAAATAAAAAGCGCCTTTCAAAAGGCGTTTTTTATTTATTTGGAAAAGGCAATAGGCGCTGAAAAACCTTATTTAAAATAGAATTTAAAACCTAAAGTTTAGGTGTCAAGACCGATTTTCCTTGCAATAATATAGCAAACTACTTCTTCAGCAGGGCATTCCAGCCTTGAGCAGTCAATTTTATTTGTTGTCCGGCACGAGTCACTAAATTTACGCCCTTACTTTCATCGGTAATATGGCCTATAATGGTTAAATGCGGATTCCCTTTAATTTTAGGAAAATCGCTTTGAGAAATGGTAAACAACAATTCGTAATCTTCGCCGCCGCTTAAAGCGATGGTGGTGCTGTTTAAATCGAATTCTTCACAGGTTGAAATTACCTGTGGATCTAACGGAATTTTTTCCTCATACAAATCGCATCCTACTTTCGATTGCGTGCAAATATGTAATATTTCAGAAGAAAGTCCGTCGGAAATATCAATCATTGCGGTTGGTTTTACATCTAATGCCACTAGCAACTCAATAACATCTTTTCTGGCTTCGGGCTTTAATTGTTTTTCTATTAAATAGGTATAATTGGTTAAATCGGGTTGCGAATTTGGATCAACTTCAAAAACTCTTTTTTCACGTTCCAACACTTGTAATCCTAAATATGCCGCACCTAAATCACCTGTTACCACCAACAAGTCATTTGGTTTTGCGGTATTTCTATATACAATGTCTTCATTTTTTGCTTCGCCGATGGCGGTAATGCTAATCAGCAATCCTTTGGTTGATGAAGTGGTATCACCACCAATCAAATCGACCCCATAGGTTTTACATGCCAAATGAATTCCGGCATACAATTCTTCAACAGCTTCCAAGGGAAATCGGTTTGAAACAGCGATTGAAACCGTAATTTGGGTCGCAATTCCGTTCATGGCATAAATATCGGATACGTTTACAACAACTGCTTTATATCCCAAATGTTTTAAAGGCATATAACTTAAATCGAAATGTACGCCTTCGAGCAGCAAATCGGTTGTCACCAAAATATTTTTGTCCTTTATTTCCAAAACTGCCGCATCATCACCTACTCCTTTTATAGTACTTTTATGCTCAATATCAAATACTTGCGTGAGGTGGTTTATCAATCCGAATTCTCCAAGTTCAGACAAGCTCGTTCGTGTTTCGTTTTTATCTTCAATCATTTGGCAAAGATAAATGTTTATAGGTAACAACTATAACAGTATTAAATTTATTCACACCAAAAAGGTTTTAAAAACCATAATTTGTACTTATATTTGCACTTATTTAGAATTAATCTATTTAAGCAATATGATAAAAGTTTCAGACATAGCAAAAAAGAAAGTTGTTGAGCTTATGAATGACGATGGCTTTAACCCTGAAAATGACTACGTTAGGGTTGGGGTAAAAAGTGGCGGCTGTTCCGGACTTTCTTATGACTTAAAATTTGACAAAGAACAAATTGAAGGTGACAAGGTTTTTGAAGACAATGGCGTAAAAATTATTGTTGATAAAAAAAGCTTTTTGTATCTTATAGGGACAACTTTGGAGTATTCTGGCGGTTTAAAAGGAACCGGATTTGTTTTTAAAAATCCGAATGCCCAAAGAACTTGCGGATGTGGTGAATCTTTTTCACTTTAAAAATTCAAAAATTGAAAGTTTGAAAAATGAATAAATAAAAGTATTCATCTTTTAATAAAAAATTAAAAAAATGAGCAAATTTACTGAAGACGATTTAAAAAAAGAACTCGAAACCAAAGAGTACGAATACGGTTTTTATACAGATATTAAATCCGATAAGTTTCCTGTAGGTTTAAATGAAGACGTTGTTATTGCCATTTCCAAAAAGAAAAATGAGCCTGCCTGGATGACCGAATGGCGCTTGGATGCTTTTCGCATTTGGAAAGAAATGACAGAGCCTGAATGGGCAAATATACGTTATGAAAAACCTTCATTTCAAGACATCAGCTACTATTCCGCGCCAATACAAAAGCCAAAATTGAATAGCTTGGATGAAGTTGACCCTGAATTATTGAAAACTTTCGAAAAATTGGGCATTTCAATAGGTGAGCAAAAACGACTTTCCAATGTGGCAGTTGATATAGTGATGGACTCTGTTTCTGTAGCAACCACTTTCAAAAAAACATTAAACGAAAAAGGCATTATTTTCTGCCCGATTTCTGAAGCCATTCAAAATCATCCTGAATTGGTTAGAAAATATTTAGGAAGTATTGTTCCTAAAACTGATAATTTCTATGCGGCTTTAAACTCGGCAGTTTTTTCCGATGGTTCTTTTTGTTATATTCCTAAAGGTGTTACTTGTCCGATGGAATTATCGACCTACTTCAGAATCAATGAAGGGGGAACGGGACAATTTGAACGCACTTTGCTAATTGCCGATGAAGGCAGTTATGTGAGTTATTTAGAAGGTTGCACCGCACCTGCACGTGATGAGAATCAATTGCACGCCGCTGTTGTTGAATTAATTGCTTTAGACGATGCCGAAATAAAATATTCAACGGTACAAAACTGGTTTCCTGGAGATAAAGAAGGAAAAGGCGGTGTCTATAATTTTGTGACCAAACGTGGATTGTGCGAAAAAAACGCTAAAATTTCGTGGACACAAGTGGAAACTGGAAGTGCAATTACCTGGAAATATCCAAGTTGCATCTTAAAAGGCGATAACTCTGTGGGTGAATTTTACTCAATTGCTGTGACCAATAATTTTCAGCAAGCAGATACAGGCACAAAAATGATCCATTTGGGAAATAACACAAAAAGCACCATTATTTCAAAAGGAATTTCTGCAGGACAATCACATAATTCATACAGGGGTTTGGTACAAATTGGTTCAAGAGCAAATAACGCCAGAAATTTTTCTCAATGTGACTCTTTATTGATGGGCGACAAATGTGGCGCGCATACGTTTCCTTATATTGAAGTAAAAAACAAATCGGCGCAAATAGAGCACGAGGCCACCACAAGTAAAATTGGGGAAGACCAATTATTTTATTGCAACCAAAGAGGCATCAATACCGAAAAAGCCATCGCTTTAATCGTAAATGGTTTTGGTAAAGATGTGCTTAATAAGTTACCGATGGAATTTGCCGTGGAAGCTCAAAAATTACTGGAAATTAGTTTGGAAGGATCTGTAGGATAAGACCCCTAGCCCCAAAGGGGGGATGGAGCGTTAAAAAAATAATGTATAGTATAATTTTTAGTACACATAGAGAAAGCTACGGGCGAGGTGGAGCTCAGATACCAGCCGGCGCGTTGGCCTTAAAAAGTTAAAAGTTGAAATCTTATTAGATTTATAGCATATATAAAGTTAAACGAATAAAAAATGTTAAAAATAAATAATTTACACGCCAATATCAATGGCAAAGAGATTCTAAAAGGAATAGATCTCGAAATAAAAGCAGGTGAAGTTCATGCAATTATGGGGCCAAATGGTTCAGGAAAAAGCACGCTTGCCTCTGTTATTGCAGGAAAAGAAGATTTTGAAGTTACGGAAGGATCTGTTCTTTTAAATGATGAAGATTTATCCGATTTAGCTCCTGAAGTGAGAGCGCATAAAGGTGTCTTTATGTCATTTCAATATCCTATTGAAATTCCAGGTGTAACTGTTACAAACTTCATCAAAACAGCCATTAACGAAACGCGTAAAGCTCAGGGCTTGGCTGAATTGCCTGCAAAAGAAATGTTGCAATTGATTCGTGAAAAGGCAGATTTATTGGAAATAGACCGTAAATTCTTGTCGCGTTCTTTAAATGAAGGATTTTCGGGAGGAGAGAAAAAACGAAATGAAATATTCCAAATGGCGATGTTGGATCCACAACTGGCCATCTTAGATGAAACCGATTCCGGTTTGGACATTGATGCCCTAAAAGTTGTTGCAAATGGCGTAAACAAGCTAAAAAGTAAAAAAAACGCCGTATTGTTAATTACACATTATCAACGTTTGTTAGACTATATCGTTCCAGATTATGTTCATGTATTGTATAACGGAAAAATAGTAAAATCAGGCGGAAAGGAGCTGGCTCACGAACTTGAAGAAAAAGGTTACGACTGGTTAAAATAAAATTATAAATAGTTTCAAGTTTAAAGAATGAGTCCACTCCGAACAGCTGCTAATGCTAAAAATCAGTTTTCCCCATCCCTAAAGGGAGCCTGATTTTCAGCAACTTCTCCCTTTAGGGTAGGGGTAAAAAGTTGTTGAAAATTAAATATTGGAGTTATCAGAATGGACTCAAGAATAAAACATGAAACCTGAAACCTGAAACCTAAAACTTTAAACCTGAAACAATTAACATTAAAAAAATGGAATTAAAAGAAAAATTAGTTTCTTCATTTTTGGCTTTTGAAAACAAAGGAAATATAGACCTTGATTCAACGGTGCACGCCATTCGGTTAAAAGCCATTCATAATTTTGAAAAAGAGGGTTTCCCCACAAAAAAAGATGAAGAATGGAAATATACAAACTTAAAACCAATACTTAAAGAAGATTTTAGCCTTTTTCCAAATGCTGAAAAAACGGTTGGTTTTAAAAATATAAAAGATTATTTAATCAATGATATTGATTCTTACAACTTGATTTTTGTTGACGGGGAATTCAATTCGTTTTTATCGGAAACTACGCATGAAGACTGTGATATTTGCGTATTGTCTTCTGCGTTGGCAAGACCAAAATATAAAATGGTCATCGATAATTATTTAAATACCATTTCCAACAAAAACAATAGTTTGTCGGAATTGAATACCGCTTTTGTCAAAGAGGGCGCTTTTATCAATATTCCAAAAAACATGATTGTTCATAAACCGATACAAATCATTAATTTTTCAACTGGAAGTGAAAAAGAAGTATTGCTGCAGCCAAGAAATTTAGTTGTGGTTGGTGAAAATTCACACGTGCAAATTATTGAGCGTCATCAAAATTTATCAAAAAACACTACTTTGACAAATTCTGTTACGGAAATATTTGTTCATAAAAGAGCGATTGTTGATTATTATAAAATTCAAAATGACACCAACGAATCATCATTAATCGATAGCACATTTATTACACAAAAACAACAAAGTGTGGCATCGGTAAATACCTTTTCATTTGGCGGGAAAATTACCAGAAACAATTTAGAATTCTTTCACGAAGGAGAAAACATCACCTCCAACCTCAACGGAATTTCTGTTTTAAATGAAAAACAACACGTTGATAACCACACGCTTGTTGATCATAAATCGCCAAATTGCGAAAGTCACGAATTATACAAAGGCATTTATGCCGATAAATCTGTAGGCGTTTTCAACGGAAAAGTAATTGTGCGTCAAGCAGCCCAAAAAACGAATGCCTTTCAACAAAACAATTCTATTTTAATTGATGACGGTGCTACTGTAAATTCAAAACCACAACTGGAAATTTTTGCTGATGATGTAAAATGTTCCCACGGTTGCACAATTGGACAATTGGATGAAAGTGCCTTGTTTTATATGCAATCGAGAGGAATTCCTAAAAAAGAAGCCAAAGCCTTATTGCTTTATGCATTTGCCAATGATGTGGTTGAAAAAATTAAAATTCCACAGTTAAAAACCTTAATCACAAAAATAATTGCCAAAAAATTAAACGTGCAATTGGGATTTGAACTGTAAGCCCACTAAGCCCCAGAAGGGGAATTTAAACCGAAAGAAGGGACAGGTTGAAACCTGTCCCTTTTAATATTAAAAAAGCCGAAAGACCGAAGTCGGAAATTGGAAGTTGAAAGTTGAAAGTCCAAATTGTAAAATATAAAAGAAAAAAGTGAACTTCCCTAATTAGTATTGACCGGTTTTTAATAATTTTTCCTCTTCGAAAGTCGGGTTTTCTGCTTGCCAAGCCTAAAGATTACTAGGTCTTTTGCATTATATTTGTTTTAGTAATGAACAAGCTTCTCTCCTTATGCAAATTGTATTTTAAAATGCCTTATGCAATTTTTAAATTTACATTGGTTATTGCCTATATACTTTAAAAGGAGCAGATTGAACAAAGAGAATATATGCGACAATTTTAAAGATATTTGGTGTTATTCTTATTTGCCGTCTATTTTCATTTATTATCCTGAAATGTATTTTTCTATTAATTTATCTAAAATCTCTTTTTTAATTGGTTTTGCATAATATCCATCAAAACCAGCTTCCAAAAACTTCTCTTCATCGCCCGTTAAAGAATAAGCTGTTGTCGCAATAATTGGCAAATTGGGACGAAACCCCTTGATAATCTTTGTAGCTTCCAAGCCATTCATTATTGGCATCTTAATGTCCATCAAAACAAAGCTGATATCTATATCTTGTTTGCATATTTCAACGGCTTCCTTGCCATTTATGGCATGCAAGTAATCGCAGTCTGCCAATTCTAAAAGTGCTTCAATAAATAAAAAGTTAATCTCATCGTCCTCTGCAACCAAAACTAAAGGTTTATTGTCGCCTTTAGGTTTATTTATAGCAGGGGGGAATATCTTTTCATTTACTGCCTTTAAAACATTGCTGTTATAAGGTATCGTAAAATAAAATATTGAACCTTTCCCTTCTTTGGAGGTTACCCAAATATCTCCATTAAGTGAGGTAACAAAGCCTTTTGCTATTGCCAGCCCAAGACCACTCCCCTCATACCCACGGGTCATAGCAGTATCTTCCTGTGTAAAAGCCTCAAAAACGGTCTGTAATTTATCCTGTTTTATTCCCCTTCCTGTATCCTGGATAAAAAACTCTAAATCACCTTCCAGAAGATGATAACCAATTGTTATTTTGCCTTCTTCTGTGAATTTTACAGCATTGTCAATTAGATTTTTTATAATCTTTATTATGAGTTCTCTGTCGGATTCTAACCTCTGCAATTCGGAGTTGGATGGAATTTCCACTTCTATATCAATCGGTTTTGTTTCGCAAAGTAATTTTGCGTATTCCACTATTTCAACAAGTAGTGGCTTTATTTGAAATTCTTTTTTATGCACTTCCAAAGTACCCGAAACTATCATTGCAATATCCATATAATCGCTAACAGTTTGCATGAGGCGGTTACTTGATTGTTTTACCACAGAAAAATACTTCTTTCTTTCACTCTCTGAAAGCTTGGCATCAGCCCAAAACTGCCCAAAACCAAGAATACCGTTAAGTGGTGTTCTAATTTCATGGGAAATATTATTGATAAAGGCAGTTTTCAACTTGTCACTTTCTTCAGCTTTTTCTTTAGCGCGAACGAGCTCTGCCATGTTTCTTTTTCTTTCCGTAATATCTTCAGATATATTTATAAAATTTATGATTTCTCCTTTTTCGTTTTTTAAAGGTGAAATAATTACATACTCCCAAAATAATTTTCCATTTTTCTTTTTATTACATATTTCGCCTTCCCATTTTTTTCCTGCCAATATGGTATTCCATAGCTCTTTATAAAATGCTTTACTCTGAACACCTGAACTAAAAATATTTGGATTACTACCTATAAGTTCTTCATAGGTATAGCCTGTAAGTTTCGGGATGTATGGATTTACATATTCAATTACACCATTTAAATCGCTTATAAAAATGCTTATCGGACTTTGTTCAACGGTACTTGATAATTTTAAAACCATTTCTTCCGACTGTCTGCGCTTGGTAATATCCGATGATATAGTGATAATGCCAGTTAATTCATTATGGGCATCCAAAATGGGGGAATAATAAACAATTGCAGGAAATGTACTTCCATTTTTACGCTCACAAATAAATTCTCCCGATGAACTTTCTCCATTATCCAATGAAGCAACTATTAATGCAATCTCTTCTTTGCTTACTGAAGGTTTTATTAAATCAAGAATATTTTGCCCCATTACTTCAGCTTCATTCCAACCATACAATTTTTCCGCAGCCTTGTTCCAATAGGTAATATTATCATTATGGTTTGTTGCTATTACTGCTTCATCTATCTCATTTAATAAATTTGCATGAAACTTTAATTGGTTTTCAGCCCTTTTTTGTTCAGTTACATCACGCAGAAAGCAGGCTACTGTTGAAGGCATTCCTTCTTTAAAATTACAAAAGATATTTCCCTCTACATCAATAACCTCACCATTTTGTTTAATAAGTTTAAACTCAATATTATCCGTTCGTTCGCCCTCAAGTGCCTTTTGAAAGGCCACATCACATTTTGAAAAAAGATCTTGTTGTATAATATCTCCAATTTTTAAATTGGTTAAATCCTCTATTGAGTAACCAAGTTTTTCGCTCCAGGCCCTATTTACAAACGTTATTTTTCCATCAGGAGTCATCGTTTGTATAAGATCACTGGTGGTTTCAAAAAGATACTTATATTGTTCTTTGCTTTCTTTAAGTTTATTGAGCGTTTCTTGCACTGTTTGTGCCATCTGTGAAAATGAATTTGCCAGTATGCCAATCTCATCACGCGACATAACTTCAGGCCGTAAGGTGTAATTGCCTTTTGTAATTGCCTCCGCTGCTTTTGTGAGCGCCCTAATTGGCCTAGAAATTTTCTGTATAGCTATGTATATAATCACTAAACATAGTAGCAAGCTTAGTGTAAATATTATATACCTGCTGTTCCTCATCTTTTTTACAATTTGTGTGTTTTGCGAAGTCAGTTTTTCTATATTATAAGCGCTAATGTTAAATAATTTTGTTATATTTTGATATAATGGGGCCTCAAAATTAGCATCTATAATTTCCACTAGTTTTGTGACTTCGGCAGAAGAACCTGGATGTTGGATTGCAAAAATCCTATTGGAATATAAGTAAACGGAATCTAAATCAGCAACAATGGTATTGAGAATACCAAGGTCTTCTTCTGATAGTTCAAAGGTCCTCAGTTTCTTATGATAATCTTCAACTTGAATACGTTGTAGCTTAAACTTTTGCCTGTCTTCAACATTCTCAGTGATGATATAGTCATGGACATGCATAATAAGGGTTGCAATGCTAAACCTCAAGTTGGCAACAGCCCTCTGCTTTGATGCCTCTTCACGTTGAAATGAATAATTGTTGATTTGGGTATTAAAACTCTTTGCTGTCAGACTAATCATTACAATCATCATTAAAAGAATGATAAAAAAGGGTAATGCAATTCTCTTTGCTATGTTAAATGAAAATAAATTTTTCAAGCGCTCTTTCATTTTGTTGTTTGGGGCATTTCTGTCAAAAAGCATACTGTTTTTTTTAGTTGAATTTATTGTTATTTCTTTTATTTCATTCAGATTTCATTCATAGCTTTTGTTTACGGTAAACACTTCTAATATAATTTTTTATATTAGAGAAAGCGATATTAACAGGCGACATAACCTGAATTTTACAATCGCAGATTTAGAAATATTTTTGTGTTCAATTTTATTAAAAAAGAATTTTTAAATAACAGAAGCAAAATTGGCAATAACCGCATAAAGATTTTTTAAAACTTAACTGCATTATCCAAAATTAGAAAAAAAAATGAATAAAGCAAATCGTAATTTTACAAGTGAATGTATTTATAGTTTATGTCAATTTTTAAATTTACCTTAAAATTCGGCTTTAAAGTTTAACAGGCCAATTTTTAAAACCATATCTTAAAAACCTATAATTCAATATAAAACACTATAAATTATTATTTAATAGCGCTTAATACTTCTTTCAAAAAAGTATCAACATCAAAATCAGGATTTTCTACCAATCCAAACCTTACAATTACAAGATCTTTTGAAGGAATGATGAATACATGTTGACCCTGATATCCATTACACGAATATAGGTCTTTTGGCGCATTTGGATATTTACCGCCGGCATTTAACCAAAAATGCCCTCCGTATTCACCATTTGAACCGTTTGTTGGGGTGGCTGCGTATGTAACCCAAGATTCATTCAATAGTTGCTCGCCATTCCAGTTTCCTTTGTGTAAATACAGCAAACCAAATTTCGCCCAATCACGTGCAGTTGCCCAACTATATGAGGAGCCAACATAGTTTCCGGCTAAATCGGTTTCAATAACCATAGAATTCATGCCAATTTTATCTACAAGTTCTGCATACCAAAAATCCAAATATTCCTGATGTGTTTTAAACTGATTTCTGATAAATCCTGAGAGTAGATTTGTAGTTCCTGAAGAATAGTTCCAACTTTCATTTGGTTTTCCTATTAGCGGTTTGTTTAATTGCACTTTAGTCATATCGGGCTCCGAAAACAACATTTTAGTGACATCAGAAATGGTGTTATAATCTTCAATCCATTCCAAACCGCTGTTCATTTGCAATAAATTGTTCAAGGTTATTTTTGAGCGATCGTCATTTTCCCATTCAGGAAATAACTTGTTTTGGTCTAGCGAAATTTTTCCTTGTTTTTCAAGCACGCCTAGAACTGCGCTCGTGATGCTTTTGGTCATAGACCAGCCCAACAATTTGGTTTCGCTTGAAAATCCTGGCGCATATTTTTCAGCAATCGGCTGATCTTTATAGAGCACAAGCACTGCCCTGGTTCGGTTTTTTTGCTCATAACCTTCGCAATCAAAAGCGTTTTCAACAGCCAAATCCAATAATTTATAATTTACATTGTTAAAAATAGTGTCTTTTTGAGGAAAATTCCCATATGGATAAGGCAAGGTGCTAGTTGAAATTTTTCTGATTGGTTTGTGAAAGTTTGGAGTTTCATTAGGCGATGCTTCTGGTAACAACACGCAACCAATGCCATCTTTATAAACTGCCATTCTTTTTTTTAGGCCAAAAAATGTTGAGGTAACCGACTTTTCTTCGAAGTTAATGTTGTTTGTGGCGTAATTAACCAGATCAATATCATTATCTCCTTCTTCAATGGATTTTAAGTCCCTTTCTGCTTCAAAAGTGCAGGAACAAACGCTTTTTGCCGAAAAACCAGTAATGATATCCAAGCGGGGATAATTGGAGTAAACAGCATAAACAATTGCTAAAACAATTATTAACAAGCTGAATTTCAATAATTTTTTCATGTTAATTATGTTAAAATTTGCTTAAAAGTAAGATTAATTTTGTGAATTCAAAAATAACTTATTAAGTTTGTCAACCATTTGGTTAAACTAAATAGTCAGTTTATGGAAACAAAAGAACAAGGCACCACGGAATCCGCAATTTTAAATTCTGCAAAAGCAATATTTGAAAAGAAAGGAATGGCAGCTGCAAGAATGCAGGAAATCGCTGATGAAGCTGGCATCAATAAATCTATGCTACATTATTATTACAGAAGCAAACAATTGCTGTTTGAGGCTGTTTTTAAAAGCGCATTTTCCATGTTAGCGCCCCAGTTAAATGAGATTATCAATGCTGATACTTCTATTTTCGAAAAAATTAGAAACTTCAGCAGTAATTATGTTGCGTTTGTGTTGAAACATCCTTACCTCCCAAACTTTATCATTCAGGAATTAAACAGAAACCCAGATTTTGTAAAAAAATTAATTGCGGAAAAAAAATTCCCAAACATCTCAAAATTCAGACAACAGGTAAATGAAAAAGTTGAAGAAGGCGTTATCAAGCCAATAAAAGCTGAGCAACTTTTTATTAATATTATATCCTTAAATATATTCCCTTTTATTGGCGCTCCTTTATTAAAAGGATTTATAAATGTTAATGACGATACCTATAAACAGTTAATGGAAGACAGAAAAACAGAAATAGCAGATTTTATCATAAATTCAATAAAAATTAAGTAGATGAAAAAAATAACCACCCTTATAGTATTATTTCTAACACTCAACTTTTTTGCACAAGAAAAACTAAGTTTAGAAGAATGCTACTCATTAGTAGAAAAAAACTACCCTTTGGCAAAACAAAATAGTTTGTTGGAAAAACAAAATGCTTTTGATATAGAAGTTATCAAAACCAATAAATTACCACAAATTGATTTTGCATCACAGGCCACCTATCAATCTGACGTTATAGAATTGCCTAATGGTTCGACTGGAGAAACAATCTCGCCGCCTAATAATGACCAATATCAAACAACTGTTAACGTAAATCAATTAATATATGATGGTGGATCTACAAATGCAGCCCTTAAAGAAAAATCAGCTTCTTTAAAAGCAGGGCAAAAACAAGTTGAAGTAAATTTGTATTCTCTAAAAGAACAAGTAAACCAGTTATATTTTTCAATCTTGTTGTTGCAGGAAAAAAGTGCATTGTTGGTTGCGAAGAAAAAAGAATTAGAAACCACATTAAAAGAGGTGAAAGCTGGCGTAAAATATGGGACATTGCTTCCTAATTCTGATAGCGTTTTAGAGGCAGAATTACTTAAAATAGAACAGCAATTTATTGAACTGGATAAAGACAGAATTAGCGATATTAAATCACTTTCCCAGTTAACAGGAGAGAATATTTCAACAAATATTGTTCTGGACAATCCTGAAATTTCTATTAGTTTGGAAACTGAAATCAGTCGTCCCGAATTGGATTTGTTTCAATTGCAAAAAAATCAAATTGAAGCCTCAGAACAGTTGATAGCGAAAAAAAATAGCCCAAAACTTTCAGGTTTTGCAACTGGTGGATATGGCAATCCTGGATTGAACATGCTCGACAATTCTTTTCAAACTTATTATATGGCTGGCTTAAAACTAAATTGGAAGGTGTTCGATTGGAATTCAACCAAAAAACAACGAAAATCATTGCAGATCAATAAAGAAATTATAGACAATGAGCAAGAGGTTTTCGAGCTTAACACAGCTATTGAATTAACAAAACACCAATCGGAAATAAGCAAAATTTCAGAAATAATAGCCTCAGACAAGGATATTATAAACCTGAGACAGAAGATTTTGGAAACTTCAAGTTCGCAATTAAAAAACGGTGTTATCACCGCCTCGGCTTATGTTACGGAATTAACCAATCTTTATGAAGCAGAAAATAACCTAAAAACTCATAATACACAACTATTATACGCTAAAGCAAATTATAACACCACTAAAGGAACTAAAAATTAACATTTATGAAAATTACTAAAAACATATTCGGATTATTTCTAATTGGAAGTATTCTTGTAGGCTGTAAAAACGATGAAAAGGCTGATGGTTACGGAAACTTTGAAGCAACAGAAATAACAATTTCTGCAGAAAACAGCGGAAAATTAATTCACTTCACTGTTGAAGAAGGACAGAATTTAGAAAAAGGCGCTAATGTAGGATTTATAGACACAATTCCGCTAAGCTTAAAAAGAGATCAGTTGATGGCTTCAAAGACGATTATTTATTCCAAATCTAACAGTGTGCTATCTCAAATAAATGTACTTAATGCCCAATTAAAGACTGCAACAATCAACAAAACCAGAACTGAAAATTTAATCAAGGAAAATGCGGGAACCCAAAAACAATTGGATGACATTAATGGAGAAATTAACGTAATCCAAAAGCAAATTAAAAGCGTTGAAAGTCAAAATTCACCAATTATTGATGAACTTAAAAGCCTTGATGTACAGTTGAAACAAGTAGAGGATTTAATTCAGAAAAGCTATATTATAAACCCGATAAATGGCACTGTTTTAACAGAGTATGCAGAGCCTAACGAAATCACATCTTTTGGGAAACCCCTATATAAAATTGCCGATTTAAATACCATGCAATTAAGAGTTTATGTTAGTGAATCACAACTGGCAAGTATTAAAATAGGCCAAGATGTTACGGTAAAAGTTGATGACAAAAAAGATATGAAATCCTATAAAGGAAGGATAACCTGGATAGCATCTGTCGCAGAATTTACACCTAAAATTATTCAAACTAAGGAAGAGCGTGTCAATTTGGTATATGCTGTAAAAATTGATGTGGTAAACGACGGAAGCCTAAAAATAGGAATGCCAGCAGAAATGTATCTAACCCCATTTGCATCAGACAAGACTTCCGAATAAAAAGGAGACCAAACTAAATTGAAAGCTATGACTAACTTAGACTATAACAAAAACGAAAAAAGTCCTTTCCCTCGGGTAGGATATAGGATGGGAATTGCCGCATTACTCGCATTATTAATTGGTATAATGTCAGTTATTTCCGGATCCTTAGTGCTTTTAAATTATAAAATTCCAGACTACTTCGTGTTGAATTGGCTGGTCATTTACAATGTCATTTTAGGGGGACTCTCCATAGTTGTGTCCATCTTAATATGGAAAAACACTAAATCCGCCAGAATATTAATGCCGGTCATTTTAATTTTACACCTCCTCGTTTTGGTTTATTTATACTTTTTTAGCCAAGAAGTTGCCTCTGAAAGTATAAAAGCGATGGGTTTCAGAGTAAGTATTTGGACTTTAGTTTTATTGTTAACCCATAAAAAATTAAATAAACATTTAAATTAAACAAAATGAAAAAAGTAAATATTTTAATTATGGCCATTTTGGCTACCGTTTTAGTTATTTCATGCAACAATGATAAAAACAAAAAACAGGAAATCTCCAAACCTGCTCAAACTGAAGAAGAAACGCATAACAATGAAGGTGTACTAAAATTAAATAATGGGGATTTGTGGATGGCAAATATTGAAACTACAGAAGGTATTCAACAAATGACGCAATTAATCGCCGATTTTACAGAGTATGAGAGTATGGACGCCTACCCTGTGCTTAAAGCAAATTTGGAAGCAGAATTTGGAACCATTATATCCAAATGCAGTATGACCGGAGAAGCACACGACCAATTACACAATTATCTTTTGCCTATGAAACCCTTATTTAAAAATTTGGCAGGAGACGAATTAGCCAAGCGGAAATCTGCTTTGGAAACCCTAAAAAAACATTTGTCTGAATATTCAGCCTATTTTAAATAAAATCCTAAAAATGAGTATTTCCTTAAAAAATATTAGCAAATCATTCAAAGAAGTTAATGCGGTAAATGATGTTTCTTTTGAAGTAAATGATGGAGAATTGTTTGGCTTAATTGGCCCAGATGGTGCCGGTAAAACTACAATTTTTAGAATACTTACCACTTTATTGTTTGCCGACAAAGGAACAGCAACAGTTGCTGGCTTTGATGTGATAGAAGACTATAAAGAAATAAGAAATAATGTAGGTTATATGCCTGGTCGCTTTTCCTTATACCAAGATTTAACAGTTGAAGAGAATTTAACCTTTTTCGCGACTATTTTTGGAACAACCATCGAAGAAAACTACGATTTGATCAAAGATATTTACGTTCAAATTGAGCCTTTTAAAAACCGTAGGGCCGGACAATTATCAGGAGGGATGAAACAAAAATTGGCTTTATCCTGTGCCTTAATCCACAAACCCGTAGTGTTGTTTTTAGATGAGCCAACCACAGGTGTTGATCCGGTTTCAAGAAAAGAATTCTGGGAAATGCTCAAACGCCTGCAAAAAAAAGGCATTACCATATTAGTGTCTACACCCTATATGGATGAAGCCGCATTATGCGACCGAATAGCTTTAATTCAGGATGGTAAAATATTACAAATAGATGACCCTAAAGAAATTATAAAACATTTTCCAAAAACAATCTATGATATAAAAGCAGACAATATTTATCAACTGCTGTTGGCTTTAAAGGAGTATAAACATAATTATAGCGTTTATCCTTTTGGTGAATTTGTGCATTATACCGACAAAAGAGATGCTATTGACATTAAAGAACTTACCCAATTTCTAAAAGACAAAGGGTTAAATAACATAATTATTCAGCCAACAGAAACTACCATTGAAGACACCTTTATGGAGTTGGCAAAATAAATATAATCTCCAAACAAGTTTCAAAATCTGTTTGGCATAAATTAAAACGATGATAGACACTAATGTAATACAAGTTGAGAATTTAACTAAAAAATTTGGCGATTTCATAGCTGTAAACGCCATTACTTTTGAAGTGAAAAAAGGTGAAATATTTGGTTTTCTCGGTGCGAATGGTGCAGGTAAAACTACTGCAATGAAAATGCTTATCGGTATTTCAAAGCCTACTTCTGGAAATGCAAAAGTAGCCAACTTTGATGTTTATACGAATTCTGAGGACATTAAGAAAAACATTGGTTATATGAGCCAGAAATTTGCTTTATATGACGATTTAACTGTGAAAGAAAATATCACATTTTTTGGAGGAATTTATGGGTTGTCGCGCAAGAAAATTGAAGAAAAAAGACAATTACTAGTAGAAGAATTAGGCTTACAAAGCATAGTAAATGAACTGGTTGGCTCCTTGCCCTTGGGTTGGAAACAGAAAATATCATTTTCTGTGGCTTTATTGCACGAACCTAAAATTGTGTTTTTAGATGAGCCAACAGGAGGTGTTGACCCTATAACCAGACGACAGTTTTGGGAAATGATTTATAAAGCATCCAACAACGGAACAACTGTTTTTGTGACCACACATTATATGGATGAAGCTGAATATTGTGATCGTGTTTCAATTATGGTAGAGGGAAGAATTGAAGCCTTAGACACCCCAAAAAAACTAAAGGAACAGTTTAAAGTAAATTCTATGAATGACGTGTTTTTAAAATTGGCACGAAATATTGAGTAAAAATAAAGATAAAATAATAATTGAAATGTCATTGAGAAAGTAACATAGTGAAGTATGGCAAGCCCATATATAAAAAGTGAGATCGCCCTCCATTTCACTCCACTTGATAACAATATAACTATATGAAACGATTTGCAGGATTTATAAAAAAAGAATTTTACCATATCTTTAGGGATACGCGCTCATTGTTCATCCTTTTTGGGATGCCCATAGCGCAAGTAATGCTCTTTGGATTTGCCATTACCAATGAAATAAACAATGTCGATATTGCCTTTTTCGACAAGTCCAAGGATGCCACCACGCAAGAAATCATCAATAAAATTTCAGCCTCAAAATATTTTACCAATAAGCAAATGATTTCAAATGATGCCGAAATTGAATCGGTTTTTCAAAAAGGAAACATAAAAGCCGTATTGGTTTTTGATAGGGATTTTAGTGAGAAACTAACAAAGGAAAACAAGACATCCGTTCAAATAATTACAGATGCAACCGACCCTAATACAGCAAACACCATTAATAATTATCTTGGTTCAATTTTGCAAAATTACCAACTGGAAATTAATAAGAATATAAAGATTCCATTTCAAATAAATCCTGAAACACGATTAGTGTACAATCCTGAATTGAAAAGTGTTTTTACATTTGTTCCTGGTGTTATGACTGTAATTTTAATGTTGGTTTCAGCAATGATGACATCCATTTCCATAACGCGTGAAAAAGAATTGGGCACTATGGAAATATTGCTGGTATCACCCTTAAAACCATTTCAGGTAATACTAGGAAAAGTATTTCCTTACATATTCCTGTCAATAATAAATGCAGTGGTTATTGTTTTACTGAGTATTTTCATATTTAAAATGCCAGTTGAGGGAAGTTTGTTTTTACTTGGATTTGAAAGTGTGCTATTCATTATAAATGCATTATCCTTAGGGATTTTAATTTCTACCGTGTCCTCTACACAACAAACCGCCATGATGATATCTTTAATGGGCTTAATGCTACCGGTTATATTATTGTCGGGATTCATTTTTCCTATTGCCAGTATGGCTTCACCTTTACAAGTAATTAGCCATGCCATACCCGCAAAATGGTTTATCATTATTATAAAAGCAATTATGCTTAAAGGAGTTGGATTAAGTTTTATTTGGAAAGAAACATTAATTCTAGTTGGGATGACACTGTTTTTTATAATTGTAAGTATTAAAAAGTATAAAATTAGGCTGGAATAAGCCCTCTAACCCCCAAAAGGGGGGGGGGCTGAGCGTTAAAAAATCGAAGATTCACGAGCACCTATTTATAAAATAATAAGTGTAGTGAGCTAAAATGTTCAGTGAACATTTTTAGCGATAGAGCCAGGTGGCGCGTTGGGGTTTTAAAATCCAAGGTTCTAGAATAAGAAAATACTAAAAAATAAAATTAATGATAAAATATTTTAAACCAGATGGTTAAAATTTATAGTTTTTCAAAGAAAATTAAAATATAGCGTTTCTTGATACCTGATGCCAGATGCCATATTCAAGACACCAAATACTAAAGAATAAAAAATGAACACAATTCTATACATCATTCAAAAAGAATTCAGGCAAATTTTTAGAAATAAAGGAATGCTTCCCATTATTTTTATTTTGCCTTTGTTGCAGTTATTGATTTTATCCAATGCGGCAACATTTGAAATCAAAAATATAACATTCTCTTATATAGATAAAGATCAAACTTCCTTATCAAGGGCATTAATAGAAAAATTTGACGCCTCCACTTATTTCCATGTAATTACTGATTTTCATTCAATTAAGGAGGCTAATGCCGCAATGGCTAAAGGTGAGGTAGATGTTATTCTAGAAATTCCACGCTATTTTGAACGTGATTTATCAAACCAAAAGGACACAGACCTTTCCGTAACCATTAATGCAATTGATGGTGCAGCAGCTGGAGTGCAAAGTGTATATATCAATCAAATTGTGCAGGCCTTTGACAAAAACGCCAAAATATCCTTATTGCCCCCATCAGACGCCATAAACACGCCTAAAACTATTGAGTCTATTCCTTCATCTTGGTTTAATATAACATTAGATTATAAAACATTTATGGTTCCTGGCATATTGGTTTTGCTGGTTACTATGATTACACTGTTTTTGTCTGGGATGAATATTGTTCGTGAAAAAGAAATTGGCACTTTAGAGCAAATGAATGTAACACCCATAAAAAAATACCAGTTTATCATTGGTAAATTATTCCCATTTTGGATTATAGGATTCATTTTATTAACCATTGGGCTTATTATTGCAAAAGTAGTTTTTAACACACCTATGATAGGAAGTCTTTGGTTGATTTATTTTTATACGGCCATTTATCTTCTGGTTATTTTAGGTATGGGATTGTATATCTCAAATTTTACCGACACGCAACAACAAGCTATGTTTATTGCCTGGTTTTTTGTCGTAATTTTTATTTTGATGAGCGGGCTTTTTACGCCTATTGAAAGTATGCCATATTGGGCGCAAATATTAACCGAGTTTAATCCCATAAAATACTTTGTGGAAATCATGAGAATGGTGATGCTTAAAGGATCTGGGTTTGTAGATATTATACCCCTCCTTATAAAAACAGTTGTTTATGCCGTTATCATGAATGGATTGGCGGTTTGGAGTTATAAGAAAACCAATTAATATTTAAATAAGTGTGCGTTATGGAAACCAAAAAAAAATATGTACTATCTAAAGATGAATCCTTATTTGTTAGAGGCCCTTTGTCTAGATTCAGAGAATTGCTGTTTTCATTTAAAGTCCAATACAATTTTATACGGGTTTTTCGTAAAATGCACTTTGTTGGGCCTTGTGTTACTGTTTTTGGTTCGGCGCGTTTTACTGAAGATTCAACGCATTATAAAAATGCGGAAAAGATAGGTGCCGCTTTGTCAAAACTCGGTTTTACTGTAATGACAGGCGGCGGGCCAGGAATTATGGAGGCCGCAAACAAGGGAGCTTTTGAAGCTGGGGGATATTCCGTAGGCTGTAATATTATTCTTCCTTTTGAACAAAAACCGAACCCTTATCTCCATAAATGGATTGATATTCCTTATTTTTTTGTGCGAAAAGTTATATTAATTAAATATTCTTACGCATTTGTGGTTATGCCTGGAGGTATGGGAACTTTAGATGAGTTATTTGAAGCGCTCACCTTAATACAAACCAAAGTAATTAAAGACTTTCCTATCGTAATTTTTGATTCGGAATATCATAAAGAGTTATGTCACCATATCCAAAAAATGGCAGAGAATGAAAGCATCAATGAAGAAGATATGAAATTACTGTTTGTGACAGATTCCGTTGAAGATTTATTGGCACATATTGAAACTTATTCCATCAAGAAATTTGGTTTAGTCAGAAAACAATATAAACCAAATTGGTGGTTTAGCGAAAGCAAAATAGCAACTCCAAAAATAAAACAAAATGATTAAAAATAACTTGTTTACCAATATTTCGGCAATTGTTTTAATTGCTTTTGCCTTGCTTACACTGTTCCTGAGCAGTTCAATAATATTTGATTTGTTTGGCATGCGTGCAAAAGAAGGCAATTATGTTTTTTTGGTGGTTTGGGCAAATTTTATAAGCAGTATTCTCTATTTGTTTGCTGCTTATGGATTCATCAAATTAAAACCTTGGACATTCGAACTTTTAAGTACCTCGGTCGTAATCTTAACGATAGGATTCATCGGTTTATATGTCGAAATCTTTGCCGGAGAGCTCTATGAAACAAAGACCATCGGCGCCATGTTGTTTAGAATCACCGTGACGCTAATTTTTACTGTATATGCATACCTAAAATTTAAAAAATGAAAAAAATATTTAATAAAACAGTCCTGTTATTACTATCTTTTATAATGTTATCCTTTGGTGAAATAAACATTGTAGAAACCTACTCCCTAACAGTAAAATCAGAAGGATTTCGAAATACTAAAGGTGAAGTCTTATTCGCATTATACAACAAAGATGGTTCCATTCCCGATGAAAAATATGAGAACTATTTTAAAAAGGGGGTTTCGCAAATTAATAAAGATGGTACGGCCACTTTTACCTTTACAAATTTACCTGAAGGAAATTATGCTGTAAATATTCTACATGATGAAAATAAAAATGGTAAAATAGATAAGAAATTTTTACTGCCAATACCAAATGAAGGTGTTGGGTTTTCAAATTATGAATCCATCGGATTGTCTAATCGCCCTAACTTTTCTAAAGCAAGTTTTTTGGTGAAATCGAATATGAAAAAAGATGTGAAAATAATTTATCTTTAATGAAACGAGTATAACAAATATTGATACAAATAAATGATTAATGGCAAGCCTGCCAATATGCAGAAGCCAGACAAGCTAGTAGCTGTTACCGTCAAAAAATAAAATTTAAACAGATGAAAATGTATAGTAGGCTTACTTTTTTAATTGGTTTTATTGCCAACCTTGCTTTTGCACAATCAAATGTGGCCACAACATCAATCCTTGATCTTGATAAAATGGCACAGATTAATCAAGGTGATAGCTATGTAACATTTCCTTTTGATTTTGGGAATATAGAACCCCTTATGTTTGAGGCAAATGTAAGTCCAAGTTTTAAAATTAGAGAACGTGAGGATTCCAGATTAATGGGGGTTCTTACAAGCCAAATTATTATTAGGATGTATGATGAAACTTCATATCCTGTGAGAACGCCCAGCTATATACCACAAATAACACTTTATTTTTTAACAGGAAACAAACAGGCCTCAAAAAAACTGACTTTGTTCGGTCGATTTGCACACCATTCAAATGGCCAAGATGGAACTTTCTATAACGAAGAAGATGGAGAGATAAATTTGTTGACTGGAAACTTTGCCACTAATTTTGTAGAATTTGGCCTAATCAAATCGTCTTTTAGCAAGCGTTTAAATGCATTCAAATTTTTTAAAAGTTCTATTGAAATGCACCCAAAAAGCTGGATGCTTGATGAAATGCAGGGAAAATACAGCGGATTGCGTTGGCACAATACTTTTATGGCCTATAAACTTCCTTTAGATGATGATTCTAGTAAAAGTCGAAAGGCAAACTTCTCATTAAAAGCAGAAACTAGCTTGATGTTAGATAATATAAATAATCAAGACACCTTTGATATAAAACGGTTAAATGCCCGCCTAACATTTTACTACCATCCAAAATTTTTGGAAGATATAGGATTGTTTGTCCAATTTTACCATGGCATGGATTATTACAATATTTACTTTAATCATCAAATTGATACCATTCGTTTTGGTTTGATGACTGAAATTTTAAGGTTTTAAATGCGGGTGATTAAAAAAATAAATAAAATTTTATTTAGTAAAAAAATAAGTGATTAAATACAAAACAGCAGTTATAAAAATAAATAGTGATATAGAACCATTCACATAAATAAATTTGAAAAATCCTTTAAAAAAAGCGATGTTATGACGAATAAAATCCAAACAATCTTAAAAAGTATTTACCTTGTAATTTATGGTGGAATTTCTTCGGATACAATATTAGGCAAAGTATTTTTCCTGTTAAAAAAAATCAATTATATCTCAGCCTCAAAACCTCATTTAAAAAGTGCAAGCAATGTAAAAGTACCTTTATATATTTATGCTAGGATAAATGACAGAAACTTTAAACTTTTTTAATTATGCGTTTCCAAAAAAATAAATTACAGGAGATATCGATTGCAATTGATTTGGTTATTGATAAAATTTCTAATTTTGAGCAAAAGTACCAACCTCAATTAAGCAAAGTACATCCTAATTATGCCAAAAGTGCTAAAAATTTAGTTCACTATTTAGCCTTGCGTACATTTGACGTTAATATTTTACAAGAAAAATTAGACGAAATAGGTTTGCCTATATCTCCCGAATCTAAAAACAGTATTTTACACAGAATATTAAATGTTAAAACCATCATTAATAGTTTGTTAGATATTGATTTACCCTACGATGAAAAACCAGATCTTAACAACAAAGAAGCAAAAATAATCCAAAATCAAAATTCCATAGCAATTTTCGGAAAATTAAAAAATAAAAGGAAAACGGCTATAATGATTACACAACCAACCGAAGCAGCTACCGATAAACAATTTGTAAAATCACTGTTAAAACTTGGTATGGACTGTGTTAGAATTAATTGCGCTTATGATAATAAAGTTATTTGGAAACAAATAATAAATAATATTAAAGAGCTTGAAAAAGATTGTAAAATTACGATGGATCTTGCCGGTCCAAAAATAAGGACAGGTAAAATAAAACCCGGTCTTAAAGCAATACACATAAAACCTAAAAAAAATATATTAGGCCAAGTAGTCGCCCCTGCAAGAGTTTGGCTGGCTCCTTATGGCGCAAAACCTCCAAAAGACAAACAGGCAGATGCCATTATAACAGTTAATAAAAAATGGCTTAAAAAAAGTGATAAAGATTCCGTTATTATTTTTAAGGACTCACGAGGCAAAAAACGTAAAATATTTATTGAAGAAAAAGAAAGTAATGGCTGCTGGGGTTTATGTAATAAGTCTGTCTATATAAATATTGGAACGATGTTGAATGTGTTTTTTGAAAAAGAATCCCCTTCAGAAATCCATACTATCTATGATTTAACACCACTGGAAGAGATTATTTTTCTATCAAAAGGTGATTTATTGAGACTCGATAAAAAACCCATTTTAGGTGGCCCAACTGTTCGCGATGATAATGGAGAGGTTGTAGAAATAGCGCATATCTCTTGTACTTTACCAAAATATTTGGATACTGTAAAAGCAGGTGAACCCATTTTTTTTGATGATGGTAAAATTGCCGGCATTGTTATGGAAAATCAATCTGAATATTTAATTATTGAAATTACAAGTACTAAAAAGAACGGTGGAAAATTAAAGACAGACAAAGGGATAAATCTGCCATCCAACAAAACGAATTTTGTGGGTTTAACTGTTAAAGACAAAAAAGACTTAAAGTTTATTGCGGAAAATGCCGATGTAGTTAGTTTTTCATTTGTAAACAATAAACATGATGTTGAAGACTTATTAAAAGAAATGAAAAAAATAAATGCCAACAATGGTATTATTTTGAAAATTGAAACTGCTGAAGGGTATAGGAATTTGCCGAGTATATTATTAAAAGCTATGGAAAACTACCCTGTTGGTGTAATGATTGCCCGTGGCGATTTAGCCATTGAAACAGGATGGGAAAATTTCGCCACAATTCAAGAGGAAATAATACAGTTGTGTGATGCCGCACATTTGCCGGTTGTTTGGGCCACGCAAATTCTAGAAAATTTAACAAAAAAAGGAATGCCCACAAGGGCAGAAATTACTGATGCAGCGATGGCACAACGAGCAGAATGTGTAATGTTAAATAAAGGACCTTATATAGAACAAACTGTTAAAATGTTAGATAAAATACTGTGCAAAATGCAAAAGATTCAAGATAAAAAAAGAACGCTGATGCCCATATTGAAGTTTAATGAAAATTTATGAAAATCACCATGAATTTTACTGCATTTATAACAAGTATAAAAAACGGAGCTCCTTAAAAAAGGAAGTAATCATTAAGGATAAATATATTTATGAAACAACTTTTAATGCTTTTTGGTTTTCTATTGGTTAACCAGTTTTCAAACGCTCAAAATAAATTGGAGTTTAACTCGGTTGATTCTCTTTTTAAATATGCCGAAAACCATAGTTTTTCCATAAAAACAGGAGAACAACATGTTCTTTTGGCGAAATGGCAAAAAATTTCGGCACAAGCAGGCTTGGTAAATTTTAAAATACAAACCTCTTTTTCTTTAACGGACAATGTTAAGTTGCCCGTTACTTATTTTCCGGCAGAAGCATTTGGCGGCGAACCAGGCACTTTTAAAGAAGTAACTACCGGACAGCAATATATGGGAAATATTAATTTTGCGCCACAAATAGACATCATTAATCCTGTAAGTTGGGCAAAGCTAAAAAGCGCAAAAATTAATACCGAACTTACCGATATAAACAATTTGATTGTAAAAAAAGCACTTTTTGAATCTATATCGGCAGGCTATTACAATATCGTTTCCTTAAAAGAACAAATTGAAATCTCTCAAAAAAATCTGTTTACGGCCGATACTTTACAAACCATTATGCAAAATAAATATGCCGAAGGCATTGTGCGCCAACAGGATTTAAATGATGCCATTATAAACAAACTCTCTTTAGCAGATAAGTTGACTCAATTAGAAATTTCGCTCAACCAACAGTATTACGCACTTAAGGTGCTTTGCGATATTCCACAAAACGAGGAACTTTCCATCACTGAAAAGGCTAATTACAACCAGCCATTTAACATTGGCTTGCAAACCAACAATCAATTGGAACATAAATCGTCACTCTTAAGAGCCGATTTGGCTAAAGAGGATTTGAGGGCAAACAGGCTGGCCCAATACCCAACAGTTTCAATTGTTGCTTATGACGGTTGGCAACAGAACAGTAAAAACGAATTTTTTGATTCAAATAGCAACTGGGTAAATTCTCAATATGTGGGATTAAGGCTCAGCATGCCTTTTCCCGATATAAACAAATTTACACTTACAAAAAGTGCTAAAATCAGCAAAACAATTTCAGAATTAGAAGCCGAACATGCAAAACATGAAAATGACATTGCCAATATTCAATTGGTTTTAGACTATGAAAAAGCCTATTCTCAATTTAAAACAGCCAACCAAATCTTTTTGCTAAAAGAAGAAAATTATCAAATGGCTTCAAATCAATTCAAGGCGGCTATTCTTTCTTCTGATAAACTTCTAATCGCGTTTGACGATATGTTGGTCAGCCAATTAAATTATAGTGCCGCTTTGGCAAATTTATTATATACAAAATCAAAAATTGAAATTAACAATTCTATACAATGAAAGATTCAATAAAAACCATCTTCTTTTTTACAGGCCTGATTTTAATGAGTTCTTGCGGAAAAAAAATAACCGAAACCAAACCAATTCGTAAAGATGTTACAGAAACCGTCTTTGCTTCGGGAGTTCTTGTACCGGAGAATCAATATAATTTGACTTCCTTATCTGATGGCTATATCAAAAGTTTGAATATTGATGAAGGAGATATTGTAACAATAGATCAATTATTGGCCATTGTAGACAATGAACAAAGTATTATTAATGCCCAAAGTTCTGATGAATTGTTAACTATCGCAGCTGCCAACACAAACCCAAACGCTCCTGCCCTTAAACAAGCGGAAATTAATCTTGAACTCGCCAAACAAAAACTTATTCAGGACGAAAAGCAAGAAACCCGCTATAGAAAATTATATGAATTGAACAGTGTTTCAAAATTGGAATACGAAAACATGGCACTGAATCTAGACAATTCTAAAACTAATTTTCTGTCGCTTCAGGAAAATTACAAACTCCTAAAACAACAAGCCGACCAACAATTAATTATACAAAAATCTCAAAAAGATGCAAATAGCGTTTCCAAAAAATACAACGAAATAAAAGCCGTTGTTGGCGGAAAGGTATATGAGTTGAGAAAAGAATTAGGCGATTATATTAAAAAAGGGGACATTATCGCAGTGATAGGAAGTCAGGAAAAACTGTATGCTTTATTAAGTGTTGATGAAAGCAATATTTCCAAAGTAAAACTTGGACAAGCAGTAATCATTCAACTAAACACACAATTGCAAAAAACGTACAATGGAATTGTGACCGAAATATATCCGGCATTCGATGAACAAACACAATCGTTTTATTGCAAAGTAGCATTTGAAAGTAAATTAGACTTTAATATTTCCGGAACCCAACTCCAAGGAAATATTGTTATAGAAAATAAAAATAATGCTTTAGTGATTCCGCGAAATTACCTTGGTTATGGCAATAAAGTTAAATTGAAAGGTGGCGATGAAATTATTGTTGAAACAGGTTTTATTTCTAATGATTGGGCCGAAATACTTAGCGGATTAGATGAAAATACCATAATTATAGCCGATAAAATAAAATGAAACGCCTACAACAAAATTATCTAACAGAAAAAAGAAAAATGCTAAGCGTTCCATTTGACAAACAAAAAACAATAAAAAATAACAGATGAACCGAGCAACACAAATTTTGACACAAAAAGGAATAATTAATGGCGAATTTACCTGCCGATAGGCAGGCAGCAGCTGTTACCGCTAAAAAATAACATTTAAACAGATGAACCGAGCAACACAAATTTTGACACAAAAAGGAATAATTAATGGCAGGCAGCATCTGTTACCGCTAAAAAATAACATTTAAACAGATGAAACTAAATGTAAATTCAGAGATCGCTTTAACGCACTTACTTACACGCAAAAGGCAAACAATGATTGCCGCTATGGGTGTAACCGTAGGGATTGGAATATTTATTTTTATGATTTCATTAGTTGTGGGATTTAATCGTTATTCAGACGAAGCGCTGTTTAAAGCTGAGCCTCATTTAAGAATATATCAAGATGATACTTTAAGCAGGCCTTTAATTAAGCAAATAAAACCAAACTACACTACTGTAATAATTAATCCCAAAATTGCCAACTTATCCAATACACTTATTAATCCTGAAAAAATTATAGCCGATTTAAAAAAACAGGAAGGGGTTGTTACTGTAACGCCTCAGGTTTCTGTCAATCTTTTTTATAACAATGGAATATCCCAAATAAATGGTGTTGCTTCTGGCGTAGATATTATGGATGCCAACGCTATGTTTAATATAGAATCTACCATGTTGGCAGGGGACGTAAGAAATCTCCTGTCAACATCTAATGGAATACTAATTGGTGTTGGAATTGCCGAAAAGTTAAACATTCAATTACATGACAATATTAATATTACTTCATCTATTGGTGTGGTAAAAATGATGAAGGTTGAAGGTATTTTTAAAACCAGCAATTCGAATATCGATTTAACTAAATCATATATAAATTTAGCCATGTCTCAACAGTTGATGAAAAAAAGCTCAAGTTATTTAACCGATATTTTGGTAAACATTAATGATCCAAACGAGGCTCCTGAATTTTCAAAAAAACTCCAAAATTCAACAATTTATAAAGTGGAAGATTGGCAAGCGGCAAATGAACAATCCATGTCTAACAAAAAAACAAGGCAGGTTATGTTCGGTTCAATTTCATTGGCCATTTTATTGGTTGCAGCATTTGGTATTTATAATATCATCAATATGACTATCAAAGAAAAACTAAATGATATTGCCATTCTTAAAGCAACAGGATTTTCGGGGAAAGATGTGATCAATATCTTTTTAAAAGAATCGTTGATTATGGGAATTATAGGAACATCATTTGGACTATTGATGGCTACTGGCTTAATTAAAATTGTGAGCGGCATTTATATTGGTGGTGATAGAGAATATTTCCCTATCGGCTACGAGACTCCAATATTTTTTATTGGCGCCATTCTTGGTGTTTTAATCACTTTAGGGGCTGGATATATTCCTGCAATTGGGGCTGCAAAAATAGATCCTATAGAAATATTTAGAAAATAATGGAAAAAAAAGTTATTCTTCAAACAAAAAAAATAGGTAAATACTTTTACCAACCAGTAAAGTTTAAAGCTTTGGATGATGTTTCGTTTAAAGTGTTTGATAGCGAATTTATCACCATGATTGGAAAATCTGGCAGCGGAAAATCGACTTTATTATATATTCTTTCCACTATGGATACAGATTATGAGGGTGAATTATTTATTGGCGGCGAAAAAATAACCGGGCAAAAACCCAATTACCTTGCAGCTATCAGAAACAAAAATATTGGTTTTGTTTTTCAATTTCATTATCTCCTACCTGAATTTTCTTGCTTAAAAAATGTAATGATTCCTGCATTAAAGCTAGGTAAATTATCTGTTCAGGAAATAGAAGAGCAAGCCTATCAAAAATTAGATCTTTTAGGAATAAAAGATCAAGCGCTGAAACCGGCATCTAAACTTTCTGGAGGACAACAACAAAGAGTAGCTATTGCAAGGGCTTTAATAAACCAGCCAAAAATTATTATGTGTGATGAGCCCACAGGTAATTTAGACAGTAAAAACACAAGTATTGTGCTTGATACATTTCATCAATTATCAAAAGAATTTGGGCAAACTATAATTGCTGTAACCCACGATAATGATTTTGCAAAAGCCTCAAATAGAATTATAGAATTGGCTGACGGAAAACTAGTTCATAGTACTTAACCAGAATTTATAATAGATAGTACTAAAAAATATAATGATATAGTTAATAAACGAAAATGATATGGATAAAAAGATAATAACAGTAAAAAAGAATTCGGGTGAGTTAGAGCCATTCGAAATACAAAAACTTAAAAAATCTCTTAAAAGAAGTGGTGCTACGAACCAAGAAATCCAAACTATTATAAAAAGTATTCACCCTATGATTTACGACGGAATATCATCCGATGTAATTTATGGAAAGGCCTATTTTTTATTAAAAAAACTCAATGAAGTCTCTGCTTCAAAATACAGTTTAAAAAGAGCGATTTTTGACTTAGGCCCCACAGGCTACCCTTTTGAAAAATTAATTGGAGCCTTATTAAAACAAAAAGGGTATACCACCGAGGTCAGCGTAAAATTACCGGGCATAAGTGTTTCTCATGAAATTGATGTTTTGGCCGAGAAAGACGGTAATTCCTATGCCATAGAATGTAAATTTCATTCGAGTCCTAAAACGGTATGCGACGTGAAAATTCCATTATATATTAACTCAAGATTTCTTGATGTTCAAAAAAAGTGGAACAGTTCTGGGAAAACGACCTATTTAAAACAAGGATGGTTGGTTACTAACACACGATTTACTGAAGACGCCATAAACTATGCCAAGAGCGTTGACTTAACTTTGTTTAGTTGGGATTATCCAAAGGATAACGGAATTAGCAAAAATATTGACGAGTTTGGTTTGTACCCAATTACTGTTTTAACAAACCTAAAAAAACAAGAAAAAATACAGTTAATTAAAAATAATGTTATCTTAGTTAAAGAAATTTTCTCAAATCCTGATGTCCTAAAAGAGTTAAACATTACATATCATAATGCTCTTAAAGTAATTGAGGAGGCTAAAAAATTATATTATACAAAAAGCAATACTTATGAAAAATCAAGATCATAAAACCGACACATTAAAACTAAAGAAAGAAAAACTGCAAAAACTTGATTTACGCGGGATACAGACTCTTTTCAGGAATGTTTCAAGAAATCATTACACACTTTTAAAAATGGTTGACAACAAGGCCAAAATTATACTTACGGTAAACTCTATTATTACTTCCATATTTTTTGGTATTCATTTTTTCAATTATGGAACAAAAGTGATTACAATTAACGTAGGAACCAGAATATTAGTGATCAGCAGCATGTTATCTATGGTTTTTGCTTTGTTTAGTATGTTGCCTCATCGTTACTTTGGCAAATCCTTTAACAAAAGCGGTTATAAAGGGGCCTTATATGCTGAAAATTTTTCAAGAGGGTCTTTAGAGGAGTTTAAAAAAGAATTTGAACGTATTATGTCAAAAGGGCAAAACATTTATGATGAAATGATTGGTGATCTATATTTTTTAGGAAAAGTCATCAGCATTAAACAAAGAATTTTAACCCTTTCAGTTGTTATTTTTTTGATTGGACTAGTTGCAACAATTGTTTATATTTTACAAACTATAGACCTATAAACTTTATAAAAAACAATTCTTATCGAAAAATAACTACCCACCAATTCTTTTAATAAATTCATCTTTATAATTTTGCCCGATTGGAATTCTAACTCCATCAATAAGTATTCTGTTTCGTTGAACGGAATTTATGTGCTTTAATGAAACTATGTATGACCTATGGACTCTTATAAATAAATCATCAGGCAATTTTTCTTCAATTTTTTTGAAATTGCTTAAGGTCAAAATCGGTTTATGTGAGGTGGAAAATATTTTTATATAATCTTTTAAGCCTTCAAAATATTTAATGTCGTCAAAATTTAATTTTATGTTTTCATAATCCGATTTAACAAAAATAAAATTTAGGGGGCTTAAAGTTTTAGCGGAAAGCAAATTTTCTTCTTTTTTTAACGAATAAAGCTCTTGTGCCCTGTTAACTGCTTTTAAAAACCGATGAAAAGGAATTGGTTTTACTAAATAATCCACGGCATTTAAATTGAACCCTTCAATGGCATAATGGGAATAGGCAGTTGTAAAAATAAATAATGGCTTAGCTTCTAAGGATTTTATAAACTCAATACCCGAAAAATCTGGCATTTCAATATCCAAAAAAATTAAGTCTATTTTATTGTTTTGTAAAATTGTTACCGCTTCAATTGCATTCGAGCAGCAAGAAATTAGTTTTAAATTAGGAACTTTAGACACAAAATCTTCTAATAGTTCTAAAGCTAAGGGCTCATCATCAATAATTATGCATTTCATCATTTTTTTAATTTTAGCAATAAATCAACATTAAACATTTTGTCGGATTCCTCAATATTTAAAGTATGGGTATTTGGATAAAGTATGTTTAACCTACTTTTAATATTTTCTATTCCAATTCCAGAGTCAAGATTACTCTTTTCTTTTAAAGATATATAATTACTGACCTTTAAGCTCAAAAAATCATCTTCAACCTTTATCTCTATATTAATATTCGTTTTTCCAGTATAATCAGTCCCAAATTTAAAAGCATTTTCAATAAATGAAATTAAAAGTAATGGTTCAATATTATAATCCAGCTTTCCCCTAACATTAAATCTAACTCCGCTCGACTCTTTTAATCTAAGGTTTTGAAGTGATATAAAGTTTTTTATATAATCTATCTCATTCTGAAGCGTTACAAACTCTTTGTTGGTTTCATAAATCATGTATCGCATTAATTCCGACAATGTAATAATAGCTTCTGTGGTATCGTCCGATTTTTTATTTGCTAATGAATAAATGCTGTTTAAGGTATTAAATAAAAAGTGTGGATTTAACTGTGATTTTAAGAATGACAATTCGGCATTTATCTTTTGTGTTTTGATTAAATTTTTAATTTTTTCGTTTTTATACCATTCAATAGATAATCTAAAACTTAAACTAATTGCAAATAATAAAAAAATAACGATTCCTTGGGTAAAATTGGCAAAAAAGGAGTTTTTTATTTCAAGTTCATTGTACCCATTCACAAGATCCAGCAATTGATGTTGGTTGTTATAATCTGACATAATAGGGATTGAAGGTAACATGTTTTGATACACAAAAATAAAAAATACGATAAGTGTCAAGGACACAAATGCGTATAGCCCAATTTTTTTATTTAACAATAGCTTAGGAACCAAAAAACTATAATTTAAATAAAAAATAGCAATATTTAAAACCAATCTGTAATAAAAGAAACCATCTACCGGAAGATAATTAAACTTACTATAAAAAGTGCTTAGAATTATTAAGACAACAATGAACCAGCACAGTATATGCAAAATTATAGTAGGTATGTTTTTCATGTTAATTTTAATTCATTTGTATTATTAAAAATAATCTTAAAATAGTAAATATTGCCTATAAAATTACGCCATTAATTTGAAGTTCTTTGTAGGAAATATTAGGTGTTTTTTATTTTTTTATTTTTTTAATCATTAATTCATCAACAATAACAAGGTCTTTTTAGTGCCAAGCCGTTTTTTTAGATGGAATTCCCCGAATTATTTATTGTTTAAGAAATGCCATATCCTATATAAATAGTTATAAAAATTAAATGTTTTTAATGATTCCAGAGTTTACCTGTATATACCCTTCATAAGAATTACATTCAATCCAATTCTCCGTATCTTTATTCTCATCTTTTCCAATTTTAATTTCACCAGGAATAGTAAAATAAAAGGTAGCGCCTTTTCCCAGATCGCTTTCAACCCAAATTTTACCTCCTAGCATCTCCACAAAGGCTTTAGAAATAGACAGGCCTAAACCAGATCCCTGTAATGCCTTTATATCCTCAATATCAGCTTGAACAAAACGGTCAAAAATGGCATTTTGTCTATCCTTAGCTATGCCAGTACCTGTATCTTTTACATAAAACTCTAAAAATTGTCTTTTCTTTTCAACCCCAATCTCAATAATTCCTTTATCACAATACTTAATGGCATTTTTTACCAAATTAACAAGTATTGCATTTATTTTATGGTGATCTGACTTAATTGTGATTTCACTTGACGGGAATGAGTTTTTTATGTTTAGTAAAATTCCTTTTCCTAGCGCTATAGGGCTGAAAAAGTAATAAACTTCGTTTAGCTGATCTAAAATATTAAACTCTGTAATAAGAACTTCCATTTGTCCCGACTCCACTTTTGAAATATCAACAATATCATTGATAACAGTAAGCAATCTTTCTCCATTTTTTTCGATGATTTCAAGATATTTTTTTTGCTTTTCGCCTGTTAATTCTGGTTGTTTTAATAAATCAGAAAAGCCTAAAATAGCATTCATCGGGGTTCGAATTTCGTGGCTCATATTGGCTAAAAATGCAGATTTTAATCGGTTGCTCTCTTCTGCTTTTTCCTTGGAAATTTTTAATTCAGCATAGCTTTCTTTTAACAATTTAATGCCTAACCCAATAGCAAATAATAAAAAAATAAGTATTCCTTGAATGAAACTGGCAAAAAAGGCCCTGCTTGATTCAATGGCACTATGCCCATTTTCGAGATTTATAGATTCATATTGATTTCCGAAATCAGGAATTGTGGAAAATGAAGGTAATATGTTTTGGTAAAAAAAAATAAAAAAAATAAAAAGCGTCAAGGACACTACGGCATATAATCCAATTTTCTTATTTAATAATAATCTGGGAACCAAAAAACTATAATTTAAATAAAAAACAGCGATACTTAAAATCAATCTGGAATAAAAAAATTCATTTACAAGAAAATAATCAAACTTGTGATAAAAATTGACTTGAACTATTAAAATAACTATGAACCAGCAAAAAATATGTAAAATTATAGGGGATATATATTTCATGTTAATTTTCAATCAATTATTTTATTAAAATAACCTTAACTATGGATTATTGCTTATAAAATTACCCCCTTAGTTTGAAGTTCTTTGTAAGTAATGGTAGGTATTTTTTTGTTTTTTAATTTTTCAATCACTAGTCTACCAACAATTTCTGCATCTTTTTTAGAGGCGAATGGTTTATTTACTTGGATTCCAGGAATGATGTCTTGTTTAATAATGACCTTGTCTTTTTTTAAAATTGTGTATCCCCAGCCATTATTGACTTTAAATGTTTCTAGTTTATAATCACTTGTTGAAGTACTCCCCAGTTTAATAACAAGTATTGAAGTTATAGTTATAACAAAAAAAATAAATATCCCCTTTTTCATCTGTTTAAATTTTATTTTCTATTGGTACAGATGCGACCTGCCTGCCGGTAGGTAAACCTGCCTGCCACAGGCAGGCCTACCGATAGGTAGGTAAATTCGCCATTAATCATTCTGCTGTGTATCAAAATTTGTTATGGCTCGTTTCATCTGTTTAAATTTTATTTTTTATTGGTGCAGATGCTACCTGCCTATCGGTAGGTAAACCACCCTGCCTGCCGCAAATAGGTTTTCATTCATCATTCCCTTAGGTATCAAAATTTGTAATATCCGTTGCATTAGCAGTTATCGATTAATTTATATAGTCCCTTAATTAAAAATTTAGCTGCTTAAAAGCTCTTTATTTATAAAAGCCAAACAAAAATGTTTGGCTTTTATGTTAACTTAAACTAATCTACTCTAATAAAAGACATTAGTCATCTTCATCACTTTCTTCATCTGGGCGATATTCCCAATTATCGTCAAAATAATAACCGCCACTTCTACCCATTAAAACAAAAGCTTTATCGGAAAAACTGAAAGAATTAGCATCTTGCCGGGCAGCTCCCTCAAAATCTGGCCTATCATCCCACTTATCAATTAAGGGGTTATATTCCCATAAATTTGTAGAAATACCTGATGCTTCACCTGTAGTTATATAGCCAAATCCATTTAATGAAAAGCCTACACCATTGGCCAATAGAATTTTATAATCTTCATCTTCATCATCTAAATCTCTTAATCTTTTCCAAGTTTCAGCGATTCCATCAAACGCATAAAAATCATTTTGATACCTTCCATTTTGTATCCCCGTTCCTACATAGGCAATATCATTTATAACAAAAACTGTTGCATCTTTTCTCTTATTACCGCCAAATCCATATAACTGTGTCCACTCATTTGTAGCATCATTATATTTCCAAAAATCTTTCAACTCGCTTCCGTCATAACCAGTGCCAATATATCCTTTTCCAGATACTGCAAAACCAATGGCACCGGTTCTTGCTGTACCGGCAAAATCCGCTTTTCGCGTCCACATATTTGATGAAGGATCGTAGCACCAAAAATCTCCTACTTCATCATCACCGTCATATCCTGTGCCAAAATAACCTTTGCCGTTAAGTGAAAACCCAACACCTGCAGTTCTTGGAACCCCTGGGAAGTCTGCTTTTTGTACCCAATAATCACCATCTTTATCATATTCCCAAAGATCATACATATAATCATCTCCATCATATCCTCCAACTATATAACCTTTGTCATTAATTACAAATGCCGCGGCATTAGCCCGAGAGTATCCATCAAAAGAAGAACTTTCAACCCAGTTCCCCATATCATCATCATCATCTGACGAACAACTTACAAGAGCTATCAATAAGAGTAGGACGGCACTTTTTAAGTACATTTTTTTTAAATTCATAATATTTTATTTTAATTTTTCTTGTTTTTTAATAAATCAAATTTCAAATTTAGGCCTACAAAAAAGCTGTCTTTTGTTTCAAATTCATAAACGCTGTTATTATTGCTTAATAGTTCATATTTTGTGGAAAACTGATATCCGGCATCCAATGATAATTTCCAATATTCATCTATTGCATGGGAATAACTGATTCCTGATTGTATGGTTCTGTATTTTATTTTTTCAGCTTTATCAGCTGTATTAATAATTAAGTTATCACTGATATTCGAATAAAATCCTTTTGGTTTTAGATAAAAGCTTGCCTGGTTTGTAGTATTGATAGCGTATTCAATTTTGGTAATTGGCATCCCTAACATATACGAAAAAACATTATTTACTTTTCTGAAATAACTTATAATTGGAATTGGTTTATTAGTTCCAAAACCAGTATTGTAAACTAAACCTAAATGAAGACGGTCATTTTTACTGGATTTTATAAAAGCCAAACTACCGTTAAAGAAAACATCATCCATAGTTATATCAGATTCAAAATTTGATGAAATTGTAGGTGATATATTCGTTTTAAACCCCCAAGTGTCATTTATTTTAGTGGAATACCCTAAAGTATATTTTATGGTATTAAAACTCTCAATTGCAGCAGTATTCATAATTTCGTCCGTATTATAATCTACATAATATTTGGAAAAAAATATACTGTTGGTTAACATTCCTTTTTTAGGATTAAGAATTAGGGGTAAATTAATATTAATGGAGGCGTTTCTTAATCCAACAGTGTTGGAGTTATTAAGCGTTGAATTAATGCTGGTACTAAAAATCTCAAAATTTTGGGCTTTACCCGCAGTTGAAACAGTCATTAATAAAAACACCCCTAATCTTAAATCCATATTTAAATCTAAACTACACTATAAAAAGTTACAAAATTTTATGTGCACTACAAAAATAAGGGGTAATACTTGGTTGTAAATCATAAAATAGACCAATCCGTCTTTTTTATCTATACAAGTCATTTTATAATCTATAAATTGTAAAACACATTGATTATTAACTATTTAACATTTCATTAACTTGTTAATCGATAAAATACTAGCTTTCATCTATTTTATAACACATAAACTGGTGCGTTAAAATACATTTACCGAAAATTAAAATAATGAGAAACTGTTTTATGTGGCTTTTGTTAAGTTTTACAGTGCTGACTTCATGCACTGACGATTCAAAAGCATATTTGGTTGGAGGGGACTTTATTAATTTAGACTCAAGACTTGTAGTAATTGACACCTTAACATTGCGGACAGCCACCATACAATTAGATTCTGTAATAACCTCAGGAAGCAATAGATTATTAATAGGCGCTTTGCAAGACCAAAAATTTGGGAATTTAAAATCACAAAGTTATTTTACGCTTGTTCCTCAAGATTTTTTTATTGATGAAAAAGCAACCTATGACTCAATTGCTTTGATAATACGTTACGATCGGTATTATTATGGTGATACGCTTCAACCACAGACCTATCGAGTCCATGAAATTACAGATAAGTTTGAGCCAAAAGACAAAGACCAGACTCAATTTTATAACACCTCAACTTTAAAGTACAATCAGGAGATTTTAGGTCAACGGTCCTTTAAAGCCTATCCTTACAAAAAGGATTCCATTAACATTACTTTAAAACGTGGTTTTGGTGAAAACTTATTCTATAACTTTCAAAAAAAGAAAGTTAAAAATGTTGATGATTTAGAAAAAATATTTAAAGGTATTACCATAGTTCCTGACAAGAATGACAATACCGTTTTGGGATTTAGACTAAACGGAACTAAAAATACTGTGATTCGAATGTATTATACTTTGGATAGTGGACTTAATTCCGACAAAGATCGGTACACAGATTTTGATGTTCGAGAGCATTTTAATAATATAACAAGCGATAAAACATCTACTTTACTTAATTCAATAACTGACGGTGAGTATATTCTTCCAAGCAGTAAAACCAATAATCAAATGTATATACAGTCAGGTACCAGCCTAAATGCGAGATTAGAGATACCCTATGTTCGAGATTTAACCTCCCTTGAGAGTGAAAATGGCGGAACTGTAATAAATGCGCTCTTAAAAATGTATCCCGTTCGAGATAGTCATAATGAAAATATCTCAGCAATTGACTCTCTTGCTGTATTAGTGATTGACAACAAAAATAGATTTATAAAACCGCTATATAGTCCCAGTGGACACCCTGTTTACGCAACCTTAAAATCATTTGATACTGAACTGAATTTCGATTATTACTATTCAGCAGATATAACTTCATTTATCACAGAAACTCAAACCAGCCCTTATTTGTCAAAATACTCACTGCTTTTTCAATTGCCCAACAATAATAAAACGGTTGATAAAGTCTTAATTTATGACAGTGCATCAAAGAAAGAAATTAAGATGAAAATTGAATTAACTTATTTAGTATACTAATTTCTTATGAAAATCAAACCAATTTTATTTCTGCTTTTTTTCTTTGTAAATTTATTTATGAATGCCCAAAGCGATTTTAGCTCCCCTTATTCTATATACGGCATTGGCAAAGAAAATTTAAACTTTTTTGGAGGTTTTACTGCATTGGGAAATACCGGAATAGGTTATAGGTCGTCACCAATAACAATTAATAAGTCCAACCCCGCTTCCTTAACCTCCATTCCTAGAAGTTCATTTTTATATGAAGTTGGTTTTAACAATACATCTTCATTCAAAAAAGATAAATATGAAAGCCAACAAAACAATGATTTTAATTTTACCCATTTGGCTATGGCTTTTGCCCTTAATGATTATTGGGGTATGAGTATGGGTGTAAGACCCTACACCAAAGTGAGCTACGAAATAGATGTATTGCAACCAATTGAAGGAAGCGCAAGTAGTTATACTACAAAAATTATGGGTTCGGGGGGAATAAATGAAATATTCTGGGGCCAGGGACTTAAACTAAAAGATAATTTTTCAGTAGGTGTTGAATTAGTGGGTTTATTTGGGTCAATAAGCCAAGAACAATGGGTTTTACTGGGATCAAGCACAACTTATTTAAACGATAAAAACGTTTACTTTAGCCTTGGCGCAAATGCCGGCATGCAATATTCTATCCCTAATTTATTGGGAACTAAAACAACCCTTGGCGCAACAGTTAACCTACCAACTACCTTACGCGGTGCCGAGGCTTTTGTTGGCTCTAAATCAAACGCAATAATTTCTAGCGAGTTCGACCCAAACGCAGACGACTTTGATCTGCCGCTAAAATTTGGGTTAGGGGTAAGTTCACAAATCAATAAAAATCTTTTGGTAAATTTTGATTACAGAAAAAATTATTGGAGCGATGTAAATCAATCAAATAATGCCTCTACCTATAGAGACCAATCAATTTATGGAGTCGGTTTTGAGTTCAAAACATCGTCTGAATTTAACAGTTATTGGAATAAAGTAGTCTACAGAGCTGGTGCAAATTACGATTCTGGCTATTTAAAAATTTACAATCAAAATATTGATAGTTATAGCGTTTCAATAGGTTTAGGACTTCCAACGTCAAACAATAGAATTTCATCTACTATAAATATAAATTATTCTTACGGTAAAGAAGGAACTACAGCTAGAGGATTAATACAAGAGAATTATCATAGATTGTCTGTTAACTTAAGTATGCTGGGAAATTGGTTTCAAAAACAGAAGATTTTTTAAAAATCGACCAAATATCTCTTTTAAAACATAGATATTTCTATTCTTTTGCGCCAGATATTTAGCCATTAAACATATTGAATAAGGCCAACTTAAATAAATTTGCATAAATTTGATTGGTTAATCATAATTAATATGGATAATAAAGTAATTATTGTTAAAAAAATTTCGGGCGATTTGGAACCTTTTTCAATACAAAAACTTTCAAAATCTCTCAAAAATAGTGGTGCCACAAGTCAAGATGTAGAAAGAATCATAAAGGCTATTCAACCTGAACTCTATGATGGAATTTCTTCGAACTTAATCTATAAAAAAGCCTTTCAACTATTGAAAAAACACAATCGAATCTCAGCTTCAAAATACAGTTTAAAAAGAGCGATTTTCGACTTAGGACCTACGGGCTTTCCTTTTGAAAGATTAATTAGTGCCTTATTAAAACAAAAAGGTTATAAAACCAAAATAGGCCAAATTTTAAATGGCGAATGCATTACCCACGAAATAGATGTTTTAGCCGAAAAAGATGGTAATGTTTATACCGTTGAATGCAAATTTCGTTCAGATCCTTCCTCGGTAAGCAATGTGAGAATTCCCTTATACATCAATTCACGATTTCTAGATGTTCAAAAAGTATGGAACAATTCCGGTAACAAAACCCATTTAAAACAAGGGTGGCTGGTTACCAATACCCGATTTTCAAAAGACGCCATAGACTATGCAAAGTGTGTTGACCTAACACTCTTAAGCTGGGATTATCCTAAAAATAGCGGTATAAAAAATAATATCGATAAATATGGCTTATATCCCATAACCACCTTAACCTCTTTAACAAAAAGAGAAAAAACGCAGCTTATTGAAAAAGATATTATCTTGGTAAAAGAGCTCTCTAAAAACCCCGATTCGCTTAATCATCTAAATCTTTCAGAAAAGCAAAAAGCCTTGGTTTTAGCAGAAGTGCATAAATTATGTAATTTATAACCTTTATAATATTTTTGTTTTGGGTCTGACTGACTTTTGGAGGGCGTTCCCCTACGGGTCAGGTTTTACATTACAATCCGCCATTGCGAGGCTCTAAACAATCTTTTGAATATATTGCTTCAAAAACTCGCAATGTCGGGATTTTCATTTCAACCCTTAACGCGCATTTCCATAAAAAAATGCTTTCTGTTATATGATTAAATTGCTATAAAAAAATTTACATTCGTTTTTATATTTAATTGCTGAAATGTTGGCCTAACCGCAAAACTCGCAAAGCAGCTTAAATTATTTTGAAAAAAATATGAAAAATCTTTTGGTTAAGTCATAGAATACGCAGAGTTTGCAAAGTTTTAAATTTTTAAAGCTGCACTTTGCTTCCTTGCGCTAAAACCTAGCGTCCCTTGCGTTTAAAATCAGAGGAAAACAAAAGTGCTTGATTTTTTCTGTTACACCTGAGCCATTAAAAAGATTGTGTAAATAACAAGTTTTTTAATTTTTAAATCCGTCAAAACAAAAAGCTATTTTGTAATTTTGTATTTAGATACTTCCGATAGTTATCGGAACTAAAAAAAGAACATGTTAGACATCAAAAAAATAAGGGCTGATTTCCCCATTTTAAATCAACAAGTAAACGGAAAACCATTGGTTTATTTAGACAATGCCGCAACAAGCCAAAAACCTCAAATAGTAATTGACAGTATTGTAAATTACTATTCGACCATAAATGCAAACATTCATAGAGGCGTACATACCTTAAGCCAATTGGCAACCGACGCTTTTGAACAAGCCCGTGAAAAACTGCAACAACACTTCAATGCAAAAAAAAGTCACGAAATAATTTTTACTGCCGGCACAACACACAGCATCAACATAGTTGCCACCGGTTTTACTTCATTGTTGCAAAAAGGCGATGAATTGATTGTTTCAGCGATGGAGCACCATTCAAATATTGTTCCCTGGCAAATGTTATGCGAGCGCACCGGAGCCGTTTTAAAGGTAATCCCAATGAATGAAGAAGGAGAGTTGTTGATGAATGAATACGATAAATTGCTTTCCAATAAAACAAAATTGGTTTTTGTAAACCACGTTTCCAATGCTTTGGGAACTATAAACCCAATAAAAGAAATTATTGACAAAGCCCACAAAGTTGGTGCTGCAGTATTGATTGACGGCGCACAATCCTGCCCACATATCAAACCTGATGTGCAAGCATTGGACGTTGATTTTTATGTGGCTTCTGCCCATAAATTATGTGGCCCAACAGGCGTTGGCATTTTATACGGAAAAGAAGCCTGGCTCAACAAATTACCACCTTATCAAGGTGGAGGAGAAATGATAAAAGAAGTTACTTTTGAAAAAACCTCTTATGCTGATTTGCCTTATAAGTTTGAAGCAGGAACACCAAATATTGCAGGCGTTATCGCTTTTGGAGCTGCCATCGATTATTTAAACAATATTGGTTTCGACAATATTGCCGCTTATGAAAATGAATTGCTTCAATATGCCGAAAAAAAACTACTACAAATTGAAGGATTAAAAATTTACGGCACTTCTAAACATAAAACTTCTGTAATTTCATTCAATATTGATGAAATTCACCCCTATGATATTGGCACCATCATTGATAAATTAGGAGTTGAGGTTAGAACTGGCCATCATTGTGCACAACCTATTATGGATTTTTACAAAATTCCGGGAACAGTTCGCGCCTCTTTCTCATTTTATAACACTTTTGAAGAAGCTGATGTGTTATACAATGCGTTATTAAAGGCGAAAACGATGCTTTCATAGACGTTTAACAAAATGTAATAATACCTGAATACATTGCAAAATTTTAAACCTTATTCATTTATTTAACAAAATATTTTAACTTTTTCTTGTTTTTTGACTATTTATTAATAAATTGGCATATCTTTAATTATCAATTTACAATAAATCTTTTATCAAACTTAAACTAACTAACAATGAAAAAATTAATTCTATCAATCGCTGCATTGGCATTAGTTGTTGTTGCCTGTCAAAATAATTCTGACGAAGCAATCCCAAATCAAGAAGTGGCTGTTGACATGAGCGACTTCTATGTGTACACCTCTTCTAATAGCGACGTATCAGCAAAATCTTCTGCTGAGGCTAAAAATGACAAATGTGCCACTATGAAGGTGCTAAACCAAGAGTTAAGAGACAATCCCGGATTGGAAAACCGCATGTTTCAAATTGAAAAACACACTAGAGAATTTATTGCCGCGAAAGGAAATTCTGCCGGAAAAGGAAAACCAGGTGGCGGAACAACACCTCCTCCGCCAACTGCTTATGTAGGAACTATAAACATCCCCGTTTATGTTCATGTTATTTACAGCAATTCCGCTCAAAATATTAGTGCAGCTCAAATAAATTCTCAAATAACCGTTTTAAACAACGATTTTAATGACACTAACTTTAGCAATGTACCTGCAGAATTTCAAAGTGTAGGAGCTGATATTGATATTAATTTCACCTTAAATTCCGCAAATATTGTGCGATACTCAGATGCTACAGCTACATGGGGAACTAACAATAATGTGAAAATAAAATATCCCCCAGTACCGGGCTATTTAAATTTTTGGGTGTGCAATATCGGTGGCGGTATTTTAGGATATGCGCAATTTCCTGGAGGAAATGCCTCCACAGATGGTATTGTAATTGGGCCTGAATTCTTTGGCTCAAGCGATTTGACCTCTGGTTATTTTTACACTCCTTACGACAAAGGAAGAACCGCAACCCATGAAGTTGGCCACTGGTTAAACTTACGCCATATTTGGGGAGATGGCAGATGTCAACAAGATGACTTTGTTTTAGACACACCAAGTTCAGACGGACCAAACTACGGATGCCCAACCTACCCAACGGTTAATTGTAAATCTACCGACATGACCATGAACTATATGGATTATACTAATGACGATTGCATGAATATGTTCACATTGGGCCAAAATGACAGAATAAGAGCAATTTTTGCATCTGGAGGCGCTAGAGAAAGTTTTGTACAGTAATCTGTTTGTTAAAAAATAAAAAAGGTGCTTTTCAGCACCTTTTTTTATACCTTTAATTATTAAATCCTTTAATATGAAACTTTCTAAAATGATTTTAATTTTACTGCTTGTGTCGTCTTCTTCTTGTCAAAGCCAGCATAAAAAAGATTCGATTTCACTCAATTATACAGCCCAAACAAGAGGTTTTCAATTAGCTATTAAACTGGAAAACAATTTTTTGGAAGTTACTAAAAAAAATGAAACAGTTCAAATTGAATTGGCTGAAAATCAATTCAACGAGGTTATTGAAATGATTAAAAAAATTGATTTCGACACCATCGAAAGCAATATTTCAATTGATGATCTTGCGGTGGACAAAGCAATTAAAGGCGAATTTGAGCTTAACTTGAACCAAGAAATTTATTCCTTTGAGTTTGACCACAACAATGCGCCAGAAAATATTCGGGAATTACTAAACAAACTGCAAAGCTTTTATAAACCTAAAGAATAAATCTTCAGGTAATATTTTCTAATCAGCTTCAACTCTAACTCCTGACCTTTTCAACTTAAAAATAATAAATTGTACCTTTGCTGTTCATTAAAGAAACGCTTTGTTAATATATTAAAAACTAGATTATTAAAGCACTCTGAGCAAAAAGCTACATGTCCAAATTACCTAAAAATCATAAATTTATAGATCTTTCAGATTATGGAAGACCTGCCGCCAGAATTATTGCGAATTTACTTAAAGAAACCTCAATTACCCCAATTCAAATTACCGTTTGGTTTATCATTTCAGGATTAATTGCCCTTGTTTGCATGCTTTATGGTTATTATTGGGCAGCCGCTTTTTTCCTGATTTTAAAATCTGTTTTAGATGCCGCCGATGGCGAATTGGCACGTATAAAAAAGTCGCCATCTTATACAGGACGATATTTTGACTCAATTGCCGATTTCATATTAAATTTCTGTATTTTTCTGGTACTTTGGCATATTACAGATTCCCCCTTAATATACGCCTTGCTTGCTTTTATAGGCATTCAATTACAGGGAACTTTGTATAATTATTACTACGTTATTCTGAGAAACAGATTTAACGGCGACACCACAAGCCGTGTTTTTGAAGATAAAACACCCGTCGCTTTAAAAGGGGAAAATCAGCGAAATGTGAATTTCCTTTTTACACTTTACAAGTTGCTTTATGGCGTTTTCGATAAAACAATCTATTTTTTGGATAAAAAGGCGATTGAAGAGAAACCATTTCATAATTGGTTTATGACCGCCGTTTCCACCTTTGGTTTGGGATTTCAGTTACTCATTATTGCTGCAATGTTGGTATTGGGGTTTGCGGAATTTATCATTCCCTTCTTCATCGGATATTCTGCCATGATAATCGTATTTATAGGTATCAGAAAGGTGTTTTAAATTAAATTATTCCGAAAAAATCTAAAATAATTTTATTAAAAAAGTGGTTTTTCCTGATTCATATAGCCAAGATCTTCCTGTAGTTTCACATTTTTTGAAGCTTCAACCGCCAGCACGTCACATCGCTCATTTTGCAAGTGGTTATTATGCCCTTTAACCCATTCAAATTTTGTGTTATTCGGATTGTAAATGGCTAAAAATCGCTTCCATAAATCAGGGTTTTTTACCCCTTTAAATCTTTTTTTATGCCAGCCTAACAACCATTTTTTTTCAACGGCATCCACCACATATTTTGAATCTGAAAAAATAGTGATTTCCACATCAGTGGTTTTCATATTCTCCAATGCAACAATTACCGCCAGCAATTCCATGCGATTGTTGGTGGTTTTTTTATAGCCTTCAGAAAATTCTTTACGATACGGTTTCCCAACCCATTCCATCACAATTCCGTAGCCTCCTGGTCCCGGATTTCCGCTGCAGGCGCCATCTGTATAAATATGTACTTTAGGTTTATCAGCCATTTTCTAAAATTACTTTTTCAATCACTTTCGGGAAATATTCATATTCCAATTTATGAATTTTTTCAGCTACATCCTCTGATGTATCACTTTCCAAAACCTCAAAACTTTTCTGAAAAATAATGGCGCCTTCATCATAGTTCTCATTCACATAATGCACGGTAATTCCGGTTTGTTTTTCCTTGTTTTCAACAACGGCATTGTGCACATGCATTCCGTACATACCCCTGCCCCCATATTTTGGCAACAGGGCAGGATGAATATTGATGATTTTATTTGGAAAAGCTTCAATAATTTTTGAAGGGATTTTCCATAAAAATCCTGCTAAAATAATATAATCGGCATTTTTCTTTAAGAAATTTAACACTTCATCTGTATCAACAAAGGCATTTTTATCAAAACTTTTGTTTGGTATTTCTAATCGGCTGGCCCGTTCTAAAACTTTAGCGTCTTTTTTATTGGACAACACTTGCACTACTGAAATTGAACTGCTGTTCTCGAAATATTTTATAATATTTTCAGTATTTGTTCCAGATCCTGAGGCCATTATAACAATACGTATCATCAATTTAAATTTATTTTATAGCTGTAACAGATATTGCCTGTAAGCAAGTTCACCATTACTATTTCCTTGTGTTTCAAAATTTGATATGGGCATTTCGTTTGAGCAAATTAAAATCTTAATTGAAACAACAAATAAAATGAATTAAACCCAACTATTATGGAGTAAATAAAAAAAACTTTGACTATCTTTAAAACTTAGTTTTTATCTTTTATGAGTTAAAAGATTTTGATTTAAATAAAGTTTTATATTTTTGCCGAGTAATTAAATTTAAAATAAAAAAATTATGTCAGACATTGCATCAAGAGTAAAGGCCATTATCGTAGATAAATTAGGCGTTGACGAAAATGAAGTAACAACAGAAGCTAGCTTTACTAACGATTTAGGAGCAGACTCACTTGATACCGTTGAGTTAATCATGGAATTCGAAAAGGAATTTGACATTCAAATCCCAGACGATCAAGCCGAAAACATTGGCACTGTAGGTCAAGCAATTAGCTATATAGAAGCCGCAAAAAAGTAGTTTTAACATATGGAGATTAAACGAGTTGTTGTAACTGGACTTGGTGCGTTAACGCCAATTGGCAATAATATTGAAGATTTTTGGAATGGCCTTGTTAACGGTGTTAGCGGAGCTGCTCCAATAACCTATTTCGATGCAACCAAGTTCAAAACTCGTTTTGCCTGTGAACTCAAAAATTTTGACATTACGCAGTTTTTTGACAGAAAAGAGGCGCGTAAAATGGATAGATTCACACAGTACGCTATGGTTGCTGCTGATGAAGCCATTGTTGATTCAAAATTAGATTTAGAAAAAGTAGATAAAGATAGAGTTGGTGTTATTTGGGGTGCAGGAATTGGCGGACTGGAAACTTTTCAAAATGAAGTTTTAAGTTATGCCGAAGGTGACGGCACACCTAGGTTCAATCCTTTCTTTATTCCTAAAATGATTGCGGATATTGCGCCAGGTCAAATTTCAATCAGATATGGCTTTAGAGGTCCAAATTTTGCAACGGTATCTGCTTGTGCATCATCCTCAAACGCAATCATCGACGCTTTAAATTACATTCGATTGGGTCATGCAGACATTATAGTTTCGGGTGGCTCAGAAGCTACCATAACTATTGCTGGAATTGGCGGTTTTAATGCTTTACAAGCACTTTCAACAAGAAATGACGACCCATCAACAGCATCAAGACCATTTGATAAAGACAGAGAGGGTTTTGTTTCGGGAGAAGGAGCTGGGGCTCTGATTTTGGAAGAATATGAACATGCCAAAGCAAGAGGCGCAAAAATTTACGCAGAAATTGCCGGCGGAGGACTGTCAGCCGACGCCTATCATATTACCGCACCTCATCCGGAAGGCCTAGGTGCAAAAAATGTAATGTTAAACTGTTTAAGAGATGCGGGTCTAAAACCAGAAGATGTTGATGCCATAAATATGCATGGAACTTCAACACCGCTTGGCGATATTGCAGAATCAAAAGCAATATTGGATGTTTTTGGAAATCACGCATATAGTTTAAATCTTAATTCAACCAAGTCAATGACTGGCCATTTGTTGGGTGCTGCTGGTGCTGTTGAAGCAATTGCTTCAATTTTAGCCATAAAATACGGAATTGTGCCACCTACCATAAATCATTTTACAGATGATGACCAAATTGACAGTAAATTAAACTTTACATTTAACAAAGCGCAAAATCGCGACGTAAAAGTTGCCATGAGCAATACTTTTGGATTTGGAGGACACAATGCCTGTGTGCTCTTTAAAAAACTTGATTAACATCAATATTGAATGGGTTTCATTCGAAAAATAATTACTTCTCGTCCTAAAAAAAAAGAGGACGTTTTTTACGCCGATTTAAGTAAAATATTAGGATTTAAACCTAAAAACATATCCCATTACCAAAAGGCCTTTGTACATCGCTCCACTAAAGAGTTTGATAAAAGAACTGGATTTCCTATAAATTACGAACGTTTGGAATTTTTAGGCGATGCTATGCTTAGTGCCATCATTGCCGCACACTTATTTCAGATTGTTCCTTCAGGCGATGAAGGTTATTTAACCCAAATGCGTTCAAAAATTGTAAGCAGAGAGCATCTTAACGAACTTGGAAAAGAATTAGATTTACTTCGTTTTATCAGAAGTAATGTCATCCTTTCAAACTTTGGGGAAAATGTTCACGGAAATATTTTTGAAGCTTTGATTGGTGCCATTTATTTAGACAGGGGGTACACTTACTGTCAAAAATTTATTTATAAAAGAGTAATATCTTCTTATGTAGTTGATATCTTGAAGCTTGAAGGAAAAATTACCAGCTATAAGAGTTTATTTATAGAATGGTGCCAGAAGAAAAAGAAAGAATTGGTTTTTGAGGTTTACGAAGATTCTGGAAATGATACCGTTAAACAATTTAGCGTAAAACTTTTTTTAAATGGCGAACTTGTCGCCAAAGGACGGTCAACTTCAAAGAAAAAAGCAGAAGAAGTTGCAGCCAAAAGAGCCTACTACGCTTTTCAAAACGAAATTACTACAGGCTAATTATACTCACGAATACGATTTCGTAATATTATTAGTTTCTGAAATTAAACAATGGTATTTTTGCTAAACTAAATTATCCTGCTTTTATGCAACTATTATCGTTTGATTTAGAAGATGATTATTTATTAATTGGCATTCATTCAACTGAAGAAGACTATCGGTTGGCTTATCTTTTAAACAGCCATTTAAATTTTAAACTGACGCGATATAAGGAATCTTTAGATTTTCAGAATTCAACTGCTGAATTTCCTTTGTTTGAATATAAAGACGAATTAAATTTTATCAATTATTATTTAATTAACAACAAACATATTGCGCTTGTTGACAACCAAAATAAAGAAGGTTTATTTGAAGGAAATTACAGCACAACTTCTTATTTAATTACTGAAAAAAAGAAAGTCGACTTTTTTTTGAAAATTGAAGGATGCAATAAAGAAGATTTTATTCAGGATTTAGTTTTGGAACTCAATAAAATAAGTCAAATAATAACCTCATACTCGATAGAGACAATAAGCTTAAAATCGAAAGAAAATCTCATATTTTAATTATGACAAAAAACAGAAAACGCACTAAAATTGTTGCAACATTAGGACCCGCATGCAACACGGCAGAAATTATGGAAAACATGATGGAAGCTGGCGTAAATGTATTCAGGGTTAATTTTTCACACGCTGATTATGCAGACGTGGAAGAAAAAATTAAAATAATAAGAGAAATTAATGTACGCCGTTGTTTCAATGTGGCGGTTTTAGCCGATTTACAAGGTCCGAAATTGCGGGTTGGCGTTATGGCTGATGGTGTTTTTTTAAATATCGGCGATACTTTTACCTTTACCACCGTAAAATGTCAAGGAACACAGGAAAAGGCATTTATGACCTATAAAAGATTCCCAAAAGACGTTCAGGTTGGTGAACATATTTTGGTTGATGACGGTAAATTGTTATTTGAAGTTACCGCTACCGACAGAGATACGCAAGTAACCACAAAAGTATTGCGTGGTGGAAAATTAAATTCTAAAAAAGGCGTAAACTTACCCAACACAAAAATATCTTTGCCTGCACTTACAAAAAAAGATATTGAAGATGCGCTGTTCGCTATTAAAATGGAAGTCGACTGGATTGCACTTTCTTTTGTAAGAACTGCAGAAGATTTAATTAAGCTAAGCGATTTAATAGCGGCAAATTCAACGCATAAAATTCCGATTATCGCTAAAATTGAAAAACCTGAAGCGGTTGCAAACATCGATAAATTAATGCCCTATTGCGATGGATTAATGGTTGCTCGCGGTGATTTGGGCGTTGAAGTACCTATGGAACAGGTTCCTTTAATTCAAAAACGTTTGGTATTAAAAGCTAAAAAAGCCCATATACCGGTAATCATTGCGACTCAAATGATGGAAACAATGATTACCAATCAGGTTCCAACAAGAGCAGAAGTAAATGATGTTGCCAATTCTATAATGGATGGTGCCGATGCTGTAATGCTTTCTGGAGAAACTTCTGTGGGTGCATTTCCATTAGAAGTCACAAAACAAATGCGCAGAATTATAGAAAGCGTTGAAAATTCGCCATTAATTAAAGTTCCAGATCAATCTTTTCAATGCCTTAATGAACGATTTATCTCAAAAATAATTTGTCAACAGGCAGCTATACTGGCAGACACTATTTCCGCAGAAGTGATTACAACTTTAACAGATACAGGGTATACTGCTTTTCATATTTCTTCCTGGAGACCAAAATCAAATATTTTGGTGTTTTCTTCAAACAGAAGAATATTGGCGATGCTCAATTTATTATGGGGAGTTAAAGGCGTGTATTACGACCGTTTTGAAAGCACCGATGAAACCATTAAAGATCTCAATAATATGGCACACGAAAGAGGCTATTTGAGTGAAGGTGATTTCGCCATAAACATTACTTCAATGCCCGTTAAGGAAAGGGGAATGGCAAACACGCTACGCATTACCCAATTCAAACAAACGGAAAGTATTTAGAGTTGAAAAAACCATAAAAACTACTTGCTTTTTAGTATTGCATATAAGCTAAAAGAAGCCAACCAATGGGCTCCGGCATATTCGCCAGAGTCCATTTTTTCATAACTGAACTGAAAATGTTTGTTTGCCAAATTGAGCATTTTTTCATTTTCTAATGCCTTTCCAATTTCATATAAACACCAGGCACGGCTAAAATTAAGGCCATCTAAATGGGCTAATTTCCCATCGGAGCGATCCGTAACTTCTGCAACTTCCAAAAACTTGGCAGGATTGTTTCTAAAATTGGGTAAAAAAGCATCAAACCAAACAATAAAATCTTCTTTTGGCAACACTTTCAACATCAAGGAAGCTTCTTGTAAACAAGGTGATAAAAAATCAAATCCACCAGGTTCCCAGGTAACAGGACAGCCTTTGTCGTTCATATAATAAGTTTTTGCCTTTTCAGTAATCATCAGCGCCAATTCAGGCGAATATTTTTTGGCATAATCCAATGCCAGCGACAATCCGAAAGCGGTATTTGGATGTTCTCCAACCCTAATTGGATAATTTAGTTTCGGTAAAAACTCCAAATATTTTTTCTCAATGAGTTCTACCAAAGGCTTTAAATCATTGTACATCAATTTGGCCTCTGGATTGTCCCAATCCTGCAAAGTTTCGGCTATTTTTAACAACCAGGCCCAGCCATAAGTTCTTTCAAAATTTTTATTGTGTTCATCATCAAAATAGTCCATTTCCTGTAAAATATTTTCTTTGGTAATGGTGGTTTTAAGTTTCTTTAAAATTGCTTCATTGTGCACAAAATTTGGCAATTCCTTCATAATATTAAGTAAAGTCCAATGTCCGTGAACCGATGAATGCCAATCGAAACAACCATAAAATGAAGGATGCAATTCAGAAGGTTCTTTCAAATAGGATTTATTACCCAAAACCTGACCCAAGTTATTTGGATATTCTTGGTCGATACATTCAAAGGCGAAATGGTATAAATAATTGGCGCTTTTTTCATTTAGTTCGGGTTTTAAATAAACCGTTTCATCAATTATAATTGATGGTTGTTCTTTTTGTTTTTCCTTGCAGGAGAAAAACACGTTCACCAAAAAAATTAAGACAATTATATTTCTCATTACTTATAATTTAATGTTGGTTTTAATAATGGTTGCGTCATTTAATACAAATGGCATGGGCATCATCACTTCGGTTCGTGGGCTTATGTTGAACTGTGGATTAGTGAACAAATCGTATTTAGCTTCCAAAACATCAATGTCAATAACTTGGTTTCCATCGACTTTAAATTCAATTTCCAAAATTTCATCTTTGCTGGTTCTATAAAAGCTCAGAATGGTGCCTCTTTCCAAAGAAAACACATACTTGCTCTTTTTAACTCTTTCCAAAGACTCACCATTTACCGAAAATGATTTAAACTGAATGGGTGTTTTCGTCAAAAGTTCAATTTTATTGGCATTTCGAGGGGATTCAATACGCAAGGCTAGTTTCCTGTCGGCACCAATAATGGTATCTTTGACTATTGAAATTACAGGTTTTTCCAGATTTCTGATTGCTGTTTTTGTGAATAGCTGAATATCCGTTTTGTATTTGCTTGCTGTTGTGTTTTCATCATAACTTCCCTTGCTTGGATTTTCACCTAAAAATTGTATGGTGAAATCATCTGTTTCCTTATTGTAACTTGCCCAATAGGCTTCATTTTTATCGCTGTCGAAAACATATAAAACACTATTGGGTTTTTTCCGGTCGTTACTGTATCCTGAATATAATGAAGCAGCAATCAAGGCCATCAAACCAATAAACAAAAACACAAAAATTAACTTTTTATGGTCAATATACTGCTCAAAAACTGGCACAAGAAATCCGAACAACAAAACGGTAAGCACTGCCGAAACCACCAACATTTTAAGTCCGAGCCCAATTGGCAACATTATCACCAATGGCGCGAATATAATGAGTGCTGGAATAGTTAACACTGTGAAAATTAACAAGGTATTCACTTTAGAAACAGAAAATTGCGACATAAAAAGTATGGGTAATAAAATAATCACAGGAAGCATGAAAAATGCGGCACCGGGCAAATAAAATGCAATAAATCCATTAATCATCAACCAGAAAAATAAGGGTGCAACCATCAAATCCTGTTTGCTTATTTTAATAAAATAACTATTATAAATCCAAAAACATATTGCAAGTGTAAACGAAACAAATGCGACGATATAATAATGGCCATTATAGGTAAAACCATGCAGTATATCCAGATATTGGGGGTGGATTTTTAACAGTAATTTCCAGCCATAAAATGACACCGCTGCAGAAGTTAATAATGAGAAGGTAAATGGATAAAATCCTTTCACAATTCCTTCCATAGTATTTTTCCTTTTTAAAATACCCATAAAAAGCATCCCTAAAAACAGAAGAGCACAAATAATAAACATGGGAATTGCCCATGAAAACGGATAATATACCAGGCCAAAAATCGGATAATTAAAATACACATAATCTGTCCCTGATTTTAAATTTTCTAAATCGGTATTGGCAAAATAATTTAAGGTAGCCATCAAATAAGAGGCTTGATGATTAAATGTATTCATATCCATTCTTTCATAAGAATCCTGAACGGTATGGTAGTCGAAATGGTCATCAATAAAAGCAAAATTATAGCCGTCTATATCTGCGTTTTCCCTAAAAATAGTTAAATCGGTATCATTCGGCAACATTTTATAAATGCTGTACATTAGTGAATTTCCTACCGGATATGGCGTATTTGCCTGTTGAAAAGCTTCTATTAATTTTTTATTTCCACCGTTGGTTTCCAGTAACATATAACTTGGGCCTCCGCTTCCACGTGCTTCAAAATTCAACACCAATCCAACCTCTTTTGCCCAAGGGTGATGATTCACAAAAGCGTTTGCACCCAACAAGCCCAATTCTTCTGCATCAGAAATACAAATAATTATGTCGTTTTTAGGAATTTCATTTTTAGCCAAAAATGCGCGAACACCTTCTAAAATAACTACCACACCGCTTCCTGCATCACTCGCACCTAGCGAAGAATGCGGATTGGAATCATAATGAGAAAGCAATAACAAAGCTTTTCCGCTTTCGCTTCCCTTAATTCGCGCTAATATATTTTTATTGTTAGTTGCTGCTCTCCATTTCTGGTTGATCGCCATTTGTTCCTGAACCTCAACTTGCAATCCCAATTTTTCCAGCTCAGAAACAAGGTAATTTCTAACAACTTCATGTTCCGACGAACCTGTAAAATGCGGTTTTTTGGTAATTTCTTTTAATTGCAGCAAGGCTTTAGTGCCAGAAAATTCAGTTAAAGAACTGTTTTTTTCAATTTTTGCCGAGGGCATTAAGGAATAAAAACTATAAAAAATTGAAAGGACTATAACGAATATAGAAACAATTTGGTGGTTTTTTTTCGATATCATAATTTAAATATTTCAATTTTTTAAATTTAGTGTATTTTTTAGATTATCAAAATATAAAAAACAAACTGTTAGAATTTATCAAAACAATTAACAAATTATTCAAATATCCATAAGCTCCATTAATTATTAAATTTTATATTTGACAATTATTTCAATAAGACCTCTTAATGGACAGAAGAAAATTTTTTAGAAACGGATCGCTTTTTGCTCTTGGAACTTCCCTGTTAAATCCTTTTGACATTGCTGCTTCCTCTTTAGATTTTAATAATGAGAAAAGTAACAAAAAAGCCAAAAATATTATTATAATAGTAAGCGACGGTATGAGTACCGGAGCCTTAAATATGACCGATATTTATCTTTCCAGAAAAACCGGAAAAGGAAGTAATTGGTTACAATTGTATAAAGACAATCGTGTTAATCGCGCATTGATGGATATGGCTTCGGCCAATTCCATTGTGACCGATTCAGCAGCGGCAAGTTCATCTTGGGGAGGCGGTGTTAGAATTAACAACGGTTCCTTAAATATCAGTGCAAACGGAGAAACGCATTTGCCTATTTGGCAAAAATTCAAAAAAGCAGGAAAAATGGCCGGCTGCGTCACCACTGTTCCAATTACCCATGCAACTCCGGCAGGATTTTGCATCAACAGTAAAAAACGAAATGATCAAGATTTCATCGCTGAGGAGTATTTATTGCAAAGGTTTGACGTGATGATGGGTGGCGGAAATAAATATTTTTCTGCTGAACACAGAAAGGACAATAAAGATATGTATCAGGAATTTGCCGCAGAAGGTTATCAGGTTATAAAAACAAGAAATGAAATGCTTGCCGCCAATATAGGAGAACCAATTTTAGGTGTTTTTTGTGATGATGGGTTCCCATATTCAAATGATCGCGAAAACAATAAGGAACTTACCGAAAACATTCCAACCTTGGCCGAAATGACCCAAAAAGCGATTGATGCCATGAAAAATCATCCTGATGGTTTTGTGCTTCAGGTAGAAGCCGGAAAAGTGGATTGGGCCGCACATGGAAATGATATTGCAGGCTTAATTTATGATCAGGCGGCACATGATGAAGCCATAAAAGTAGCGATAGATTTTGCGGAACAGAACAAAGAAACATTAGTGATTATTACTACCGATCACGGAAATGCAAATCCGGGAATTATCTATGGCAAAAATGCCAACGACAATTTTGATGCTATCCAAAACTATAAACACACCAATGAGTGGATTTTAAACGGCTTTGGAAAAGAAACCTCTATTTCCCAAATAAAAGAACGCATTGAATATGCCAATAACTTTATAGCAACAGAGGAAGAAGCTAAATTAATTTTAGGCTATTACAGCGATTTAAAAGTCACTGAAGATGGTTTGTATAACCCAAGGCATTTGCCATATGAAGCGTTAGCCCAAATTCAAAAACAACATAATTCCGTAGGCTGGATTAGTATGGACCATTCTGCAGATTATGTAGAATTGGCGATGTTTGGACCTGGAAGCGACCTTTTAAAACCATTTATAAAAAATACGGATTTACATTATTTAATGCTTGAGGCTGCCGAAGTGGAAAACTCATTTTAAAGGTAACGACATTTATTCCTTTTTAATCAACAAATAATAGTCATGTTCCAAGGCTAGATAACCTTGGTCATAAATATAAAAATAAGTATTTCCAGTTTTCGTGGTATAAATTGATGTAAAATAATTAAAATCAAAATTGCCATCCAGCAGTTTTCTTCTGGTGACTTTAGTTTTTCCGGTGGCGTTCAAGTCCGTAAGCAATCGATGATTTTTACGAAGTCGGTTATTGATATTCCTTACTAAATTTTTACTGTCTTTGTCAATTTTATTATTGTAGCTGTTTCGGCAATAATCTGAGCAGAATTTTTTATCAACCCTTCCGCTAAAAGGTTCTTCGCATTCCAAGCATTTGTTTTTCATAACATTTTTTTATTTCCATTTTTAATCAATTTTTATATGGCCCCAATTTTCGCCCGACTTAATTCGGTACAACTGCATTTCTGAAACGCCAAATTGTTTGGCGATTAAGCGGACTCTGGTTTTTCTGTTTGGGTCCAACATTTTCTTTTTTATTATTCTCACCCTACCTTCAGTTAATTTTGAATAGGTAACTTTACCAATTCTGGCAATTTTTTTCGGATTTTTTTTATGGTGTAAAAACATTTCTGTTTTATTTACCCATTTTAAATTAGAAACCTGGTTGTTTAATTTATCAAAATCTAAATGAATTACATATTTTTGGTCATCTCTTTTTTCTAAAAATAACATCGCAACCAATCTATGCACAAAAAAAGAAGTTGACCCCAGCTTACCTTTTTTGACGACTCCAAAAGATTCATACCCACTTACTATTGAAGTTGGCGAGAGTCTCCAATTCTCATCATAAACTTTTTTCTTTTTGATTCTTCCATAGTTTGAAACCATGTAATCATCTTCTTCACTCCACTTTTCATTCTTATAAGATCTCCAAATCTCTTTTCTAAAATTAATAATCATTTTGAGTTTTTTAGTAGTACAAAGCCAAATATACTACAAATTATCCGTTTACAAGCGACTACAAACATTTACAATCGAAAGTAATTATATACCAACCGAATAACACAAAATACCCAACTTACATTTGTCCTGTTGAATTGAACTAATGATATTCGACTAAATTTAATACCTTATCTTATGAATACGTTAAGAAACAAAGTACAGTTAATTGGAAACTTAGGAAACAACCCTGAAATTATCACTTTAGAATCAGGAAAAAAATTGGCAAAATTTTCTATCGCTACAAACGAAACCTACAAAAATGCCAAAGGAGAAAAAGTGACAGATACCCAATGGCACAATGTAGTAGCTTGGGAAAAAATCGCTGAAATTGCCGAAAAATATTTGGAAAAAGGAAAAGAAGTAGCCATTGAAGGCAAATTAACTTCAAGAAGTTATGATGACAAGGATGGTGTTAAAAGATATGTAACCGAAATTATCGCAAATGAAATGTTGTTGTTAGGTTCCAAATAAAAGGGAAATTGCTATTGAAATGAAAAAGTGAAAAGAGGGACGCGTAAGGTGTCCCTCTTTTTTATTTTTATGAAATCTCAATCTTATTTTCTTGAATATTCCAGTCTTCTTGTTCCTGTTCAGTCAAAAAAGTCCAGGCTACAATTCGGGTAATTTTATTGCCTTGATGCATTGGAATTATTTTAATATCCATAGCCTTTAATTTTTTTAGTGAATCGCACATGCCTGATACATTTTCCTTTTTTGAAACCAAAGAGCTATACCAAAAACACTGTGTTTTAAACATAGAACTTTCATATAAATAGGTATGAAGAAATGCTTTTTCTCCACCATTATACCATAATTCCTGTTGTTTTCCGCCAAAATTTCGCAAGTTGGAATCGTTTTCATTTCCCAAACCAGTCAATTTTCTAGTGTTGGCCATCATGGCTTCTTCTTGTGATCCATAAAATGGAGGATTGCACATTGCTGCTGAAAACTTATCCGTATCGGTTAAAATCCCCTTTAAAACTTGGGTTGAATGGGCTTGCTTCAGTAACGTAATGGATTGTTCAAGTTCGTTCTCTTTTATAATTAACTTGGCGACTTCCAATGATTTTGCATCAATATCGGTTCCTATAAACTTCCAACCATATTCCGCATTTCCCAATAGTGGATAAATACAATTTGCTCCTGTTCCAATGTCCAATACATTTGCGTTTTCTGAAATGCCTGATTCCTTTAATAAATCGGCCAAATAATGAATATAATCTACTCGACCGGGAATGGGCGGACATAAATTATCAGCAGGAAATTTCCAAAATTTTAGCTTATAGTATTTAAATAATAAGGCTGTATTTAGCTTTTTTACTGCTTTCTGGTTGGCAAAATCGATGGTTTCAGTGCCATAAGCATTCACAAACACAAATGCTTTCAAAGGAGGAAATGCTTCACACAATTCCTTAAAATCATAACCCTTATTATGCTTATTGCACGGATGAAGTTCGCTCTGTTTTTTTTTGATTCCCATAATTCCGGTATTTCTGTAAAAGTACCATATTTTAAGTTTTAACATTATTTTATATTTACAAAACGAATGAACGTTCATTTTGTAAATATTTTGTTTATCTTTGCCACAGAAATATGTATTCAATTTTATAATGGCAAAACGTACAAAATGTATCGAAAAACGAATTGCCTTGCTCAATGCAACACTTCATTTGGTGAACAACAACGGTTTTCACGATGCCCCAATGTCTAAAATAGCAAAAATGGCCGATGTTTCACCCGCAACCATTTATATTTATTTTGAAAACAAACAGGACTTAATAAACAAGTTGTATTTAGAAACTAAGGCTTCATTTAGCAAATATGCTTTTAAGGATTATTTGACGAGTCTATCAGTGAAAACTGGTTTCGAACTAATTTGGCGGAACATTGCATACTTTAAATTAAATCAGGTTGAAGAAGCAAATTTTTTATCGCAATGTGATAATATATCAACAATGGTTGATGAAAAAAGCAGACAAGAAGGCTTAAAAAACCTGCAACCTTTGTTAGATTTATGGGAACGCGGACAAAAAGAAGGAATTATAAAACCTATTTCACCCTATCTCTTATATGCTTATGCTATTTATCCGCTAGCGTTTTTAATGAAAATGCAACACCGTAATGATTTTGAATTATGTGAAGACAATTTGACCGAAGCATTTGAATCGGCCTGGAACGCAATTAAAATTTAAATGATGGGAAAAACAGCTATTCTTTTAGGCGCTTCTGGATTGACGGGGAAACATCTTTTAGCAGCGTTGGTTGCTGATGAAAATTACGACAAAATCAAACTATTTTCAAGAAAGAAAACTGAAAACAAGTCGTTAAAAGTGATTGAAACAGTTGGGGATTTGTTATCCATGAAAAATTTTAAAGAAGGTTTTACCGCTGATGAAGTATTTTGTTGCATTGGCACCACCGCCAAAAAAACACCAGATAAAACACTTTACAAAAACATTGATTTAGGAATTCCGGCAGCAGCGGCAAAACTGGCGAAAGAAAATCATATTTCAACTTTTATAGTGGTTTCAGCGATGGGTGCCAACCCAAAAAGCAGCGTTTTTTATAGTAAAACAAAGGGGGAAATGGAACAGGCTGTTTTGTCGGAAAAAATACCGCACACCTATATTTTACGTCCGTCCATTATTGGTGGACACAGAGATGAAAACAGAACGATGGAAAAAATTGGCATCGCAATCTTTAAATTACTACAACCTTTGATGGTTGGAAAATTAAAAAAATATCAAATTATAGAAGCCGAAAATATAGCTAAAGCAATGATGTACTTGGCAAATAATAAACCTGATTTACAAATTATTGAATCAGATAAGATTCAGGAATTGGCGCTATTGGTATGATCAAATAAATTACCAACTAAAAACATAGTATTAATAGATAAGTCAAATTGAAGATGCGCCTCAAAGACAATGAATGATGAAGGTGTCTCAAGAAAAAATTATGAATATAAAAGGAAATATTTATATTGAAAATATTCGACTTTAAAACATTTTAAAACAATGAACAAAGCAATTTTATTAGAAAAAAGACCTGTTGGAAAACCACAGTTAACAGATTTTAAATTTGTCTCAGGTGAGATTGACGAAATTTCAACAGGAGAACTATTATTAAAAACAACCTACGTATCCGTTGACCCATATTTAAGAGGGAGAATGAGTGATACAAAATCGTACATACCGCCTTTTGAACTTCACAAACCTATAAGCTCGGGTATTATTGCTGAAGTAATCGACTCGAAAAATCCAGCATTTACAAAGGGTGATTTTGTTTCTGGAATGCTGGCCTGGAAAGAATTTCAAAAATCAAACGGCGAAGGTTTGTTAAAAGTTGATGCTACAAAAGCACCTCTTTCAACATATTTAGGTGTTTTAGGAATGACTGGTTTAACGGCATATTTAGGTTTAACAGAAATTGGAAAACCTAAAAAAGGAGAAACAATTGTGGTTTCTGGTGCCGCAGGTGCAGTTGGCAGTATTGTGGGACAAATTGGTAAAATATTAGGCTGCCGAGTTATTGGTATTGCTGGTAGCGATGAAAAAACAGCCTTATTAAAATCTAAATTTGGGTTTGATGAGGCAATTAACTACAACACTACCAAAAATATGGCTGCAGCCATTAAAGAAGCTGCTCCAAATGGTGTAGATATTTATTTTGACAATGTTGGCGGCCCAATTTCTGATGCTGTTTTATTAAACATCAACCAATTTGCTCGATTTGTTATTTGTGGAGCCATCTCCTTATATAACAGTACTGAATTGCCAAAAAGCATGAGTGTTCAACCATTTTTAGTAAAAAATAGCGCCTTAATGCAGGGGTTTATAGTTTTCAATTATGCTGAAAAATATGCTGAAGCAATTGCGCAATTATCAATATGGCTGGCAGAAGGAAAACTAACATATACTGAAACAATTATTGAAGGATTTGATACAATTCCTCAAGCATTTTTAGACCTTTTTGAAGGTAAAAACAGTGGTAAAATGCTAATAAAAATTTAAACAAAATAAACTTTAAACAAATGAACAATTTTGATTTTCAAAATCCGACTAAAATACTTTTCGGAAAAAACCAAATAAAAAAACTTTCAAAAGAAATTCCAACAAACGCAAAAGTGTTATTGGTTTATGGAGGTGGAAGCATAAAAAAGAACGGTGTTTACAACCAAGTGAAAGCCGCGCTTGCAGATTTTAAAGTCCAGGAATTTGGCGGCATTCCAGCCAATCCAGAATATGCGGTTTTAATGGACGCACTAAAAGTTATTAAAAGTGAAAATATCACATTTTTATTAGCAGTTGGTGGAGGTTCGGTAATTGACGGTGTTAAATTTTTATCGGCTGCTGCAGTTTATGAAGGGGAAGATCCTTGGAATATTTTAAAAAACAGCGAAAGAAGCTTTAGCGGAATGCCTTTTGGAACTGTGCTTACATTACCCGCAACAGGTTCGGAAATGAATTCAGGCGCAGTGGTGACACGTAGGGAGACCAAAGAAAAATTGGTGATGGGCGGACCGGGATTGTTTCCAATATTTTCTATTTTAGACCCAGAAGTGGTGCAGTCGATTCCCGAAAAACAAATTGCTAACGGATTGGCAGATGCTTTTACCCATGTGATGGAGCAGTATTTAACCTATCCGATAGGAGCAATGTTGCAAGACAGGTTTGCAGAAAGTATCTTGCAGACGATAATTGAAGTGGCGCCAAAAATTATGAAAAATCCAGCCGATTACAATGCAGCGGCAAACTTTATGTGGAGTTGTACGATGGCTTTAAACGGATTGATACAAAAAGGTGTGCCATCTGATTGGGCTACACATATGATGGGCCACGAATTAACCGCTTTATTTGGAATAGACCACGCAAGAACTTTAGCGATTATATTGCCAAGCCATTACACCTACAATTTTGAAAACAAAAAAGAAAAATTAGCGCAATATGCCGAGCGTGTTTGGAACGTAACGGAAGGAACTTTAGAAGAAAAAGCAAAAGCAGGAATCGAAAAAACAAAAGCCTTTTTCAACTCTTTGGGCATTAAAACCTCCTTATCTGAATACACCGATGATTATAAAGGAACTGCTCAAATTATTTCAAAACGTTTTACAGAACGCGGATGGAAAGGTTTGGGAGAACGCCAAAACGTAAGCCCAAGTGATGTGGAAAAAATTGTGGAAATGGCTTATTAAAATATTGCTTAATTTACATTTATAGATAGATAAAACGAGCATAACAAATTTTGATACACAGCAGAATGATTAATGGCGAACCTGCCGATAGGCAGGCAGCATCTGTACCAATAAAAGATAAAATATAAACAGATCAAATAAGTAGCATGAATCAAATTCATGTTACTTATTTTTTTGAAAAAAATCATCCTCCTCTATCAAACATCCAGCTTGTGAAACAGCTAAAAAATAATCTCATTAAAATTTATGCTTTTTTTATATTGATATAGAATCTGATATCAGTATGTTTGCAGCTCAAAAATCAGCACGATAAACCACCCATTTTTTATGCAAGAATCTGATCATTTAAAAGGATTTTCATTAGCATTAATCGCTTCTGTTCTTTGGGGAATCTCAGGGACTTTTGCCCAATTTCTGTTTCAGCAAAGAGGCATCAATGTAGAATGGTTAATTACAGCAAGAATGTTGATTTCTGGTTTTATGTTGCTTTTAATTGCCAGCTTTAATAAAAATCCGGACCTATGGAAAATTTGGAAAATAAAAAAAGATGCCTTTCAATTAGTCTTATTCAGCATTACTGGGATATTGGCGGTGCAATACACTTATTTTGCCGCAGTAAAACACTCTAACGCCGCCACAGCAACCGTTTTACAATATGCAGGTCCAGTTTTAATTGCCATTTATCTTGCCTTTAAAAACCAAAAATTTCCAAAAATTTTAGAATTTGTGGCAATCCTATTGGCGGTTTTAGGAACTTTTTTATTGGTTACCCACGGCGATATTCACAGTTTATCAATTTCTGGAATTGCTTTCTTCTACGGAATTGCTTCGGCATTTGCTTTAGCGATTTATACCTTACAGCCAATTTCTTTACTAAAAAAATACAGTTCAACTGTAATTATAGGCTGGGGATTGTTTGTTGGCGGAGTGGTATTTTCTTTTGTAAAAGCACCCTGGAACGTTGAAGGCGATTGGGATATTTATACCTATTCATTTACTTCCTTCATTATTTTGTTCGGTACTTTTGCGGCATTTTATTTTTATTTAAAAGCGGTGAAGCTCATCGGCGGTCAAAAAACAAGTTTGTTAACTTCTGCTGAACCGCTTTCTGCTACCGTACTGGCTATTTTATGGCTTAATATTCCCTTTGAAGCTATTGATTGGATAGGAAGTGTCTGTATTGTTTCCACTGTGTTTTTACTTGGAAAGAAAGAAAAACCTTTTTCCGTCAAAAAAATGGTTAAAAAACCAAGCCATAAAAAAATCTTTAAAAAATATAAAGGTTTTTAGGGTTTTAATAATCGTTACTTTTTTCCTCCAACAACCACCACAAATTCGCCTTTGGGCGGTTTGTTGGTAAAATGTTCAATCATTTCGGCAACGGTTCCTCTTAAAGTTTCTTCGTACAATTTGGTTAGTTCACGAGAAATGGAAATTTGCCTGTCGGCACCAAAATATTCAGCAAAATTGGTAAGTGTTTTTAATAATTTATGAGGAGATTCATAGAAAATAATGGTTCTTGTTTCATCAGCCAAGAAAGTCAAGCGCGTTTGCCGGCCTTTTTTAACAGGTAAAAATCCTTCAAAAACAAATTTGTCATTTGGCAAACCGCTATTCACCAAAGCAGGCACAAATGCTGTGGCACCTGGCAAACATTCAATTTCTACGCCATTTTCCAAACAAGCGCGCGTGAGCAGAAAACCAGGATCGGAGATGGCAGGCGTTCCGGCATCGGAAATCAACGCAACGGACTCCCCATTTTTAATCCGCTGCACTATATTGTCCACGGTTTTATGCTCATTGTGCATATGGTGGCTGTGCATGTGGGTTGAAATTTCATAATGCTTTAATAATTTTCCGCTGGTGCGCGTATCTTCGGCCAAAATTAAATCCACTTCCTTTAAAATCCTGATGGCCCTTAAAGTGATGTCTTCTAAATTTCCGATGGGTGTTGGCACTAAATATAATTTTGATTCCAATTTCTTTAGTATTTTGGATTGTTGCCCTTCGACTATGCTCAGGGTGACGATTTTTAGTTTAACTTCTAATATTTATCTTCTAATATTTAATATTTTATAACCTATTTTACGAGTTCAAAGTTACAAAGTTTTTGATAAGATTTATAGTTTTGATTTTTAACAAAAAGTGAGTTTGTTTAAAATTATGCCCTTGTACTTTTGACTTTAAAACCAAACTTGAACATAAATTTTTTTTAACCGCAAAGAACGCAAGGAAAATACGCAAAAGACGCCAGAAAAAATTAATAAAAAACGCCTAGCAAACTTTTCGAAAATTTTTTCCATCTCGATTAAAAATTATCATTGTTGTCCGATAAAAATTCATAAAAAATGATTTATCTCAATCAAAATGGGACTTGATAAACAGTTCGCCCCGCTGGGGCTTGTTTTTGGGAAAAATCTATTTTTCTACAAATAGGTCGTCCCTCTGGGACTGAAAC
>DATCTJ010000072.1:0-9986 GCA_036568005.1 Lutibacter sp.
ATTAACAGATGAAAAAAAGTAGTTTTTAAATGAAAAATGGAGGTGGTCAATTTACTCCGAAATTAGGTGGTCACTTTGAATTGGAATTAGGTGGTCACTTTAAATTGAAATTGGGTGGTCAATATCACTGGAATTTGCAGGCTTGTGCTAAATCCGATTTGAGCATAATTTACATATAGCTTCGGGGAATTTTTAATTTTCATTTGGTATTAATTATCTTCATTTATATAGCCTTTCAAATATTGACACTAATTTTTTAAAATCATAAATAAAACAGTAGCTAGGATAATTAAAAAGGAATATAAATAAAGTGATTTTAGATTAAATTTCTCATTTGCCAAATAAATCAAAGAAAGTATTGGTAAAACAATCAATAAAGCTATCATTGGGAGCCATATAATTTCAAAAATCACTCCAACCACAGCGAAATAGTAGATATTGACAAGCTGGCCAACACACCAAAACGCAGCTGTCAACACACTTAAAATAAAAACTATTTTAGGTATTTTGGAATTATTAATGACAGTCATTTCTTTCTTTTAATTTCTTTAATCAACATTTTAAGCTTTTAGCAAATTGTTTGTTGCGTATTTGTCGGTTTAAATTTAGTTTAAAAGTAAGCATAAATTTTATTAAGGCCGCCTCTCGTATTTTAATTCCTAATAATTTCCTTCCGATGATTTAAGCCCCAATCCATGAGTTCGGAGATTAAATTATCTAAAGTTCTTCCATGCGCTGTTATTGAATATTCAACTGTTATAGGTTTTGATTTGATAACTTTTCTATCAATTAATTTATTGATTTCTAAGTTTCGCAAATCATAAGAAAGCTTTTTAGCAGCAATTCCATTCAGCGCTTTTTTAAGTTCCATAAATCTCATTGTGCCGTTAAGTAATAATGTAACGACTATTAAAATTTTCCATTTGCCCGATATAAGCTCCATGGTATCTTTAATTGCTAATATCTGTTGTACACATTGGCCTGACAACACCAAATTATCATCTAATTTCATCTGTTTAAATTTTATTTTTTTGTTGGTACAGATGCGACCTGCCTGCGGCAGGCAGGCCTACCGATAGGTAGGTAAATTCGCCATTAATCATTCTGCTGTGTATCAAAATTTGTTATGACTCGTTTCATCTATTCTGATTTTACATTTTCATTAAAAATGTGGTTTCTTAAAAGAAACCAATAGCTCAAAAATAATCACTTGTTTTTAACTTAGCACTATAATTTAGAAATAAAATATTATGGCAGTAATTATGTATGTAGATTTTCCACATAGAGAAATTTGGGGAAAAGAAATGGCAAGTCAAATGAAAGATCTTGCAGAAAGTATTGTAAACGAACCTGGTTTTATATGGAAATTCTGGACCGAAACCAGAAAAGAAGAAATGGCAGGAGGCGTTTATATGTTTGATTCTAGAGAAAATGCAGAGAAGTATTTAAAAATGCATTCAGAAAGATTGGGAAAATTTGGGTATACAGATGTTAGAGGAAAGGTTTTTGAAATAAATGAAGAGCTTTCAAATATTTGTAAAGCTCCTTTTTAATTAATTATTGGATTTAGATAAATATAAAATCTTTAATTTGTCTAAATCCTTTTACATTATGGGCAACAATCTTGTAGGTTAATTTGTGCGATGTAAAAATCGAGGATTTTTAGGTTGTTTCAATTCGCGGTTTGAATGTTTGCCGGTTCGCTACTTAGTCCAAATTTGAACATAATTTACTATGGCTTTACGCTGTACCTGTTCAAGCTTTTATTGAGGTGCTTTCTGTTTCTTTACTAGATATAATTTTAAAAATCAATTCAAAGAAAAAAAATGTCAACCTGGCATTTTTTCATTGAAATTTTGACAATAATTCTGAAATTTTGACAGAAACGCCCATAATTTTAGAGAAATATTTATGAGAAAATACGATTTTTTAGATTTGGTATTTTATTTGTAAAATGAATATCGAAATCAATTGAGATTTCAAATTTGAAATAATGTTTAATTTAAAATTTTGTAGTTATGAGCAATTTAGTAAATGTTCCTAAAAACGGAAGTTTAGCAAACACAGATTCAAACATAAACTTCCCAACCTGGTCTAACTGGTTAGATGATATATTTAATAGAGACCTGCCATCAGTATTTACTTCAAATTTTAATACTGGAATTACTTTACCAAAAGTAAATATTAAAGAAACTGCCGACGCTTTTATGGTAGAAATGGCGGTTCCGGGTCTAAAAAAATCAGATTTCCATATAGACCTTGACAATCAAGTATTATCAATTTCTACAGAGACAAAGGAAGAAAATGAACGCAAAGAAGAAAATTATACGCGTAGAGAGTTTGGATACTCTTCATTCAAAAGAACCTTTACTTTGCCAGAAAGTGTAAATGATGAAGAAATTAAGGCGAATTACAACGAAGGCATTTTAAGTGTTCTTTTACCAAAAAAAGAAGAGGCTAAGCAAAAACCTGCTAGAAGTATCAAAATTTCATAATTGATTTAGTAAATTTTTTGACTGAAGTGTATAGATGGGGGCCGAAAAATCGGCCTCCTCTATACTATTAATATAATATCGGTTAATTTTTAGATACTCATTTGGAATGTTTTTGGTATAAATACGATAAGAAAATAGAGAAATTCAACCAAAACAGATTGATAAAATTTATTGAAACAGGAGGCTTGAATAGAGTTAGTAAATTAAACTCATATAAAGCATTGAAAGACGTCTAAACAAAAATTTAAAATGATGAAACGAGCCATAAAAAATTTTGATACACAGCAGAATGATTAATGGCGAACGCATCTGTACCAACAAAAAATCATAATTTAAACAGATGAAAAAGTATATGTTAGTTTTATTGGCAGCTTTATTAAGCCTAAGAAAAGTTTCGGATTAGAAAACATAATTTTCCGATGTTTAAATTTACTATAATTTTGTTTTATAAACATTCTATTATACTGAACTAAACAATTATTTATGAGGGTTGTTGTAATTTAGCATCTTTTCAATCCAATTATTAAGTTGTTATTAAATACAATCGGTTTTTCCAACTTTTGAATCCGTTTAAGTTAGAAAAGTTGATGATATTTTAGGTTTGGTTATAATTTATCTGATTTAGTTTCCGCTGAAAGGTGACCCAAAAATGCCTACTGCCAATTCTGCCCAAATAAGGAGAAGAGCTATAAGAAGAGCCGCACAGATAGTAATTCGATAGCTTTTTTTATTTATTTTCCTTATTGCAACCTCACACATTAGGCCAGTTCCAAGTAGTAGCGCTCCAGCAATAACAAAATCGAAAAGGGTCCAGCTTACCTCATCTGTGAACTGCATAGCTATTAATGGTAGAAGTAGTATAATTACTGAAGTTAATAGTATAATGTTAAGTCTTTTGTTATGCATAATTATAAGTGTTTTTAAAGTCTAATTCTCAAATCCAAAAGCCCTGTTTTTCGATAATCTCAGTATTTTTTATAACTCAGATTTCAGGCCTCAGGCTTAAATCCGCTGTTAATTTCAAACAGTTTTTAGCATGATTTGTGTAATCTGAAAATCTAAGAATTTTCCACCGTCACTAAATTATCATTGAATGATTACTGTTTTTATTAGTTCAAATTAAAGTATGAGTTTTAAACTTTATTTTCATTCCATTTATGGTTCCTCTATAGTATCTATTATTTTTTATTAATAGGATTTCCCCATATTTCCCTTTTTGAATACTGGAATCTACCCCAAAAATTTTATTATTAAATAATTGAACAACTTCTTCATTTGAACAATGACCAACTACTATATGTTCTGAATTTATCTGTTTTAATATTTCTGAAATATCTGTATCTTTTAAGTTATCATTAAAATATCCTCTGTACCATATCAAGCTTTTTTTACCATAATAAATATCGTAAAAATTAGTTGATTTCATTTCTAGTTTAGTTCTGTCAATGGATTTTCTCATTATATTATTTATCTTTTCAAAATTAAAGTCACTTTGCGCAATAAAGTCTTCGGAAACACCACCATGAACAAAAACATTATTATTTATTTTCATAATAGTTGATTTTGATCGTAGCCATCTGCCAATAACCGTTTTATTACTATATAAATCATCATACGCCAAATTCAGTAATTTAGAGGACATCATATATTTTTCATTTATGTATCTTAAATCTTGATGAAGAACCATATACTCGTGATTTCCTAGTAAAAAATGCACACGACCACCTTTGTTTTTAGCTTGAGTTTCTAGTCTATAAATGAACCAAAGCATTTCATTAACTTTATCACCTCTATCAAAAACATCCCCAACAATTACCAAATGACCTTTGCCGAAACTCCAATTTAGTTCTCTGTCTATGATATTATTGTTTTTTAATATTTCAATAGCGAGATCATATTGTCCGTGAATATCACTTAATGCTGCGATATTTTTTATATTATTAAAAGTAGCTGCTTCTGGCGTAAAGATTGTGTCGTAAGTGCCTTTACTTAAAATTCTTGCTGAGACTTTACCGTTTATTATTATTTTTTCTACAAGATTATTTTTTTCTATGAAAACATACGGACCATCAGAAAGTTCATTTTGGAGGCTATCTTTTGTTTTTAAAACATCTTGAGAAAAGACAAATGAAATTGAGATAAATACTATTAGAAAAGTTAAGGTGTTTTTAATCATTTTGTTTTTTTATTAAAATTACTACCAATGGTGTTTTTAATATTTATGCAACTAAAATTCGGAGATTTTTCAGACGTATGAAATCTATTATTGAATTTTTATCAGTTTGCACTAGTTCAAATTTAAGCATAAATTTTATGAAGTTATGCCAGTAGTAAATTTAATCTATAAATCTACTGATAGTCAATTTACCACCAAGTCCGTCTTTTATTATTCTCATTAATGATGAAAGTCTAATATCACTGGTATTATTTTCAATTCTAGAAATATAATTTTTAGTAGTCTCAACTTTGTCGGCTAGTTCTTCCTGAGTCAAATGTTGTTTTTTTTCTTACCTCTTGGATTGGCATACCAATTTTAAAGGTCTCAAATTCCTCCTCAAACTTATCTCTTGATTCAGTTCCGGTTTTGCCATAATTTTCCTCAAGATGCGAATCAAATGAATTGATGTTTTTATTACACTCAGCTATTAATTTTTCAGATTTGTCCATTTCCAGCGGAAACTCTAATTTCTCAAAGTCCATTAGTATTTATCAAATGTTTCAGGTATTTTTCAGAAACAATTTTCATTGTTTGAATTAGAAGATTTGTTCAGTCTATCTTTTTATTACACGATATCTTTTGTTATTCTTTCTTCAATTAGTACAGGAAGAAGATCTCACTAATCAATTCTTAAAACAACTTTCATAAAAAAATTCTAACCAATAATTAAATCGGTTAGAATTTTTTTTAGTTAATATACTTTCAAATCCTATTAATCACAATCGTAAACATATTGTGTAGTACTTGTAATAGTCATTCCTTGTACAAAAATAGTTGCTACACTTGTGCGTAATAATCTTTTTGCATCAATCGTATTGTTGATCTCCCCTATAACTTTTCCGCTTCCATCTTTCGAAACCGTACTTTTAAGCTGACATTCTTGATAGGTATGCACGTCAGTTTGTGTATTTGTGTTATTTGCATCGTAGGTCTGAACAAGCTGAGGAAAACTTCCAGCCATATTCAAGAAGTTGGAGAAAACGGTATATCCTGTCAATGCCCCTACTGGTGTATAACTGTTAGTGCGAGTAAGACGCATTTCTGAATTATATTCATCAATCGTATAACCCGTTAAAGTACCTGCTGCATCGTACATATTTTCTCTTACAGTACGATCATTATTGCTGTATTGATATTCAATATAATTTTGCAATGTACCTCCAAGCTTAGTTTCATCTTTGGTTCTTCTTCCCTGTGTATCATACTGAATGCTTGTAACTAAATTTCCATAACCAGTCGAAGTAGTGATTGAAGAAATCATTTTTGTTCCATTCACAAGAGTATAACCATAAGTTATTGTAGTTGTAAAGCCTGAAGAAACAGTAGAAGTTGTTTTTACATAACAATCTGGCAAATTACAAGGATTGTTATTTCCTCCTCCAGACGCAGCTGTTACCGTAACTTTTTTAATAATTTCATTTGTTCCACCTGCTCCTGTGGCTATTAATTTTACATTAAAATCGCCTGCTGTTGTGAAGGTAAATTTTGGATTTTGGGCGGTTGAACTAAAACTTGTTCCTGCTGCCGACCATTGATAAGAAGTTGCATTTGTACTTGTATTTGTAAAAGTTACTTCCTCTCCTGTTTTTGGACTAGCTGGGGAAAAACTAAATGCTGCAATAGGTGCTGTTTGCGCAGCTGTTACCGTAACTTTTTTGGTAATTTCATTTGTTCCACCTGCACCTGTGGCTACTAGTTTCACATCAAAATCGCCTGCTGTTGTGAAGGTGAATTTCGGATTCTGAGCTGTTGAATTAAAACTTGTTCCTGCTGCCGACCATTGATAGGAAGTTGCATTTGTACTTGTATTATTAAATGTGACTTCTTCATTTAACTTAGGACTGACAGGGGTAAATGAAAATTCAACTGTCGGAATTGCAGGGGTTTCTTCGTCTTCTTTGGAACAACCTACAGCGATTGTTAGCAATATAAAAGAAAAAATGATTCCTTTTAGTATGGTTAAAAAATGATGTGATTTCATAATAAAAATGGTTTTAATTAGAAAATTAGATTGTTTAAATGGACAAATAGTTTTTTATTTAGTTAAAAGTAATTTTTAAGATTCGTAAAAACTATACGACATTTGCCTTATTTTTAAACAAGAAAGGGCTATTGTGTAAGATAATAGCTTTTATGCTAGAGCATTATTGAAAAGTGAAAACTTAGATTATAAATTTAAAGGTAACAATGGAGCCGAGCTTATTGGTAAATTGAACTCCAATGTGTTTAGTTAGGAAAGCTGTGCTGCAGAACCAATACTTCTCTGTTTTTTGAAATTAGAATAGGAATACGCCTTGGTGTATAGCCTATTCATAAAGTAGAAGATAGTCTTAGTTGGTGAAAAGGGCAGCTAATGTGATGATTTATAAACCGAGGTATACGAACCTTAGGTACGGTGGTGTGAGAGGCGCACTGGCTACTTTTGGTAGTCAGCCGTCTATTCGATTAGCAGCTGGTTTAATCGGTAGTATCCAATAAACTGTGTAAACATAAAAAATCTCGGGGTGCAAGAACCTTGGATACTACCTGGCTTTTATTCAATTCGTTCAATCTTTATCGGATTTTGTCGAGAATCAAAAACATCATTAATTTCAATTCGTTTTTTGCGGTAGTATCCTATACTTAAAAGAAAAGGTTATAAACCAATGATAGATTACATAAATAAGCAGCAAACTTCAATTTGGTGAACCGCCGTATACGAGACCCGTACGTACGGTGGTGTGAGAGGCGCACTGGCTACCTTTTGGTAGTCAGCCGTCTACTCGATGTGTGCTGTGTAAGCTATAATAAAGATGGAGGTAGGTCCTCCGATGAGGGTTTTTTAGGAAAACTCATCAAACCACTTCTATGATGCACTTGCGGTAACAACGGTGTGTGAAGCGATAGAAGAAAAGGCTATTTAAATAGTCAGGTACGGATAGAAGAGATGAGCGAAAGCGAACCTTCCGATGAAGTGACGAAATGACCAGTTGTTGTCAAAACCTGATTTATATCGAGAAATCGGGGATAAGTATAGAGGAATCCTAATTACTGTCTATGCGGCAACCGTCATAAAGGAGGCATGACTTTTATTTAGGCTTTATTTTGGAACGCAGGAAACCTAAACAAAGTATGAAAGGGAAAAACCAAGCAGGAAGTACCTGTAAGGCGATTACCAATATTTGTTTAGGTGGCGGATGAATCCGTAGTAGTGTTGAAGCCTCTGTAATGGAAGTGGAGCAAAGGGATTCAATTATGTAGTTTAGAATTAAAAACAACTTAAAAAGTAAGGATGATTTTTAAGGAACAAACAAAGTCAATACCCATTACAAAGATGATGGTGTGGGACGCGTATAAACTGGTGAAAAGGAACAAAGGAAGTGCAGGAGTGGATTTACAGACTTTGGCGGGATTTGAAAAAGTTCGATCTAAAGAATTGTATAAAATCTGGAATCTGTTATCTTCAGGGAGTTACTTTGCATCAAATGTTAAACGTGTAATTATTCCAAAAGACGGAGGTAAAACACGTCCATTAGGAATCCCAACGGTTAGCGACCGCATCGCACAGCAGGTTATCAAAACGTATATCGAACCACGATTGGATGCTGAATTTATGGAGAACTCTTATGGTTATAGACCAAACAAGAGCGCGCACCAAGCTGTAAAAGAAGTGCAGAAAAACGTACGAAAATACAGTTGGGTAATAGATTTAGATATTCAAGAATTTTTTGAGAATGTGAACCACGAATTACTCTTTAAAGCGTTACAAGTTCATGTTCCTGAAACATGGGTGCAAATGTATATTAAGAGATGGTTAGAAGCACCTATCCAACTTGAAAATGGTACATTAATTCACCCAAAAGGAAAGGGGACTCCACAAGGCGGACAATAATGTTATTTTATATCTTTTTCTAATTTGTTTGGATTTTGTCTTGTGTCAAAAACTGTAATAACCTCAATTTCTTTTCTGTCAAGATTTACTCTGTAAAAGAAAGTTGTCTGTTTTGTTACAACACATTTAAAAAGACCTTTAAACTCAGAGGATTGAGGACAACTCTCAGGCTGTTTTGAAATCTGATCAATTTTAGATGTTAGTTTTTTGATAAAATCATTCCGAACTTTTAAATTCCAATTTTCTAATAGAAAATCGTTCAATTTTAAAAGCTTTTTTTCAGCTAATTCAGATAAAAATACTTTCATTAAGAAATCTTTTTCAAAAAGTCATTGAACTCAACTCTTTTTCCTTTATTTAACTCTTTAATTCCTTTTTCGATTTCCTTTTGTTCTGACAAGCTTAACTCATTCCAAAAATCAACTTTTTCCTTTTGAATAAATTCCGTGATTTTTTCAATGAATTTGTCATTTTCAATGCTGAGAATCATTTTTACCAGTTCTATTTTAGAAGTTTGAATATTCATATCATTTATTTCTTAAATTCAAAGTTACGAAAAAATCGGATTATAATTAAAAACTAAAAATTTTTGTCCGTATGAAGCCCAACGGGATTTTATAAGATTTGTGCGACTAAAAATCGGAGATTTTTCGGACGTAGCAAATCGTTTGTTGAATGTTTGTCGGTTCGTTGTTTAGTTTAAAAGTAAGCATAAATTTTATGAGGTGTTGTACAATGTTTTTTATCTTTTCACTCAATTGTAATATTTAGAGATGCTTTTTTTAAAAAAATATTATCGGCCTTGATTAATTCTATTTTTGTTATACTTTCAGTTAATATACTCTGTTTTTTGTCCTCTATCAGGTATCTGTTTACATAGATATTATTTGACTCATCTAACCCGAAAAACATATTAAATTCTTTCTGGGTTTTAGCATTAAGTTTAAAGTCAATTTCAGCCTTGATAATTCCACTATTCTGTTTTTCGGTAGAAAATAATTTTATAGAACTCAACTCACTTTCTTTCAATACATCTAATTTTAAAATATTTTCGGATGGTATTTTGGATAGTATATCAGCACTTGCAATAATTTCATTATTTATAATTAAAATAGGTTTTTCATTTTTTACTAGATGAATTTTATTGTCTTGCTTTTGTCCATAAGCAGTTATTCCAATAATTATAAATAAAAGTGACGTTAATAATGTTTTCATTTAGCTTTTTTTTAAATTTTGTAATTCTTTCAAGGCTTATTTTTTCATGTATTATACTAAAATAGGTTGACCTTTTTTGATGGTTAATTCGTTTTTTATTTATCCAGTTAAACCATTTTTTTAGCCTTTGAGTGGCAAAAAATGATTGAACTTAAAGTTCGGTTTTAAATTTTAAGTTCGAGTAAAT
>DATCTJ010000073.1:0-5131 GCA_036568005.1 Lutibacter sp.
TAAACAAATAATAAACTTTTATAAACTTGGGCAAGCCGAGAAAAAAAATGAAATTTTATCTTTTTTTAAAAAAGAAAACTGGCCCCAAATTGAGGCAGAAAAATTCTTCAATCACTACCAGGGAATTGGTTGGAAAATTGGCGGAAAAATAAAAATTGTCGATTGGCAGGCAACAGCCCAAAACTGGATGTTAAAATTCAAAGAAATTCAAACGGAAAAAACCACTTTTTTACCGCCAGTCCAGAATAAGGACAACTTGCATACCAATCGAAACAAAAACTACAACCAACCTTTGTAAAAAACAAATTATAATTTAAAACCAAATTCTATGAAAACACCACACATTAAAACCGAAGGCACCTCAAATTTTCAAATCGGAGAACTAAAAAACAACATCGTTCACTACGATTTTGATAAAATAATAGCCTACCTCAACATCAAAGGCTGTCTGATTTTCGATAAAAATTTCAGACTCTACAAAGAAGATGAACTTTTACTTTTCAAATTATGCTGTTACTACATCCAGGATCACTGGGCCTGTTCAAAAATGGGAATTGACACCAACAAAGGCTTGTTGTTATCGGGCCCTGTCGGTTGCGGTAAAACATCCCTGATGAAACTCCTGCCCTATTTGGCGCCACACAAAACAAACTACGAAATCATTCCAACACGCAACATTGTTTTCAATTTCAATGCTGCCGGATTCGAAGTATTGGAAAAATACAACGACACCAAAAACTATTGTTTCGATGATCTGGGTGTTGAACCAACCGGTTGCCATTACACCAAAGAATGCAATGTGATGGGAGAAATTTTACTTTCACGTTACGACCTTTTCAAAACAAAAAACGCAAAAACGCACATCACCACCAACCTCAACGCCGAAGAACTGGAAGCACGCTATGGTGGCCGCGTTAGAAGTAGATTGAGAGAAATGATGAATGTAATAGCATATGACTCAAATTCCATAGACAAAAGAATGTGAGTTCATCATTCACGAATACAAAAACCAATAAAAGAGGGATGAGTAACTGCAAAGCACATCACGAACACCTCTAAAAAATAAAAAATGGGTGAGTAAATGTTTAACCTTATAAGTTTTGATAAAGCTTCTGTTGACAAGAGAAAGTAAGGTTAAACATTCACGAACACCAAAACCAATAAAAAATGGTGAGTAAATGTTTAACTTGATAAGTTTTGATAGTTCCACTACCGACAAACGTAAATAGTTGAATATCTTATTATAATTTGATAAAATTTAATCTTTAATGAAATTTTACTGTTTTCAGTTTAATTATGTTTTTCAATCGGCTATCAAATTTAAAGAATTAGGCCTTTATTTAAGTCTATATGAAGTACTCCTTCCGTTGCCTTGTTGTTCCAGAACATTTTTTTTGACGAGGTCTTGCAAATCACGCAGGGCTGTATCGGTAGAGGTTTTGGCTATTTTAGCATATTTAGAAACATGTAGGCTGCCGTAGAAATCATCTAGCAGCAACTGTAGTATTTTCTGTTGTCTCGCATTAAAAATGGTATTTTTTTGAGTTTCCCAAAATTGAGCGCGGGCAATCGTTTTTGCGATAATTTCATTTGTTTGCTCCATTGAGCGCATCAGACAGTCCAAAAACCATAGGAGCCATTGTGTGACATCAAGGTCACCTTTTTGAGTACTTTCTAAGATGTCATAATACTTATTGCGTTCTGCTTGTATCTGTGCCGACATTGAATAAAATCGCTGGGTACTTTTATCGGCTCGGGCAAGTAACATATCCGTGATAGCACGCGCTATACGGCCGTTGCCATCCTCAAAAGGATGTATGGTAACAAACCATAAGTGAGCAAGCCCTGCTTTTAGAACAGGGTCTATGTTTTGTTCATTTTCAATCCATTCTAAAAAAATAGTCATTTCGTTTGGCACTTTTGCGGCACTGGGCGCTTCAAAATGTACCGTTTCTTTTCCCATAGGTCCCGAAGTTACCTGCATAATATCATCTCTCCATGCGGCAGTTTTTATCTTATACATTCCACTGCGTCCCGTAGGAAATAAGGCTGCATGCCAATCAAACAATCGTTCTGCAGTCAATGGGTAATCATAGCGTTGTGTTGCGTCCAACATCATTTCTACAATGCCGTCTACATCGCGCTCAGCTGGTAATGATCCTGCAATTTCAATGCCTAAGCGTCGGGCTATTGAAGAACGAACTTGTTCCGGGTTTAGCAATTCTCCTTCTATTTCACTTGATTTTATGACATCCATAGTCAGTGCCTTGAGCATCGTTTCTTCCTGTACACGAAATCCAAGTGTTTGCATTTGACCTAAAATCATACCTTGTTGATGGCGAACCGAACCGAGTGTTTTTGTTATCAGATCAGCATCCCAAGTAAATGTTGGCCAATTTTTTTGTTGATAGTTATACATAATCACCGCTTTTTTGCGATAAAAATAAAACTTAATAACCGCATTAGCAAGTTTTTGCGGTGATTATTTGTTGTAATCACCGCAAAATTGCGGTAGTAGTATTGTAAAATCACCGCATTTGTAGATGTTATGGTATACATATTTCAAAATTAGGAAAATACACCTTTGTTGATTGCTTATAATTTTAGCAATATGGATTTAATTAAAAACCTTGTCAACAAAAAGTAGGATGGTTTAGACAATATTTAAGAGAGTGTCTTCTACTTAAACATCAACGCTAGCAAGTTTATGGAAATAACAGCAAGCTTGCAAAGAGTATATAAAAAACGCGGTTTAATTATAAAAATGAAAATGAATTTTCTTTTCAAAAATAGCCCTAAAAATTTGAATATTAGGAAATTAATTCGTAACTTACAATTGTTCATTAGGAACCTCTTAAGTGAGGTAGCAACCTGCAATAACAAGCGAAGGTGCTAAAGCAATGAGCCTTTACAAAGGAAAAAAATGTTTATTTACCCATTAACATATATTTGTTGGTTTTGGTTTTATATCACCAAATCCAAATAAGAAAAAGAAATTACATCAAGAATCCGGCAACGGATACCAACCGATCAGGTTCACGACACGGTGGTTTGGGATGTGGGGCAATTGCCCAAAAGTGAAGAACAATAGCAACACGTATCTCATTTGATGTAACAATGTTAAACTTAAAATTGTTACGTTATGCAAAACACACAAAAACTTACTTTTCTTAGACAGAAAAAGTTACCGATTACGTATTTATCATTGGTGTTCCGGGTTCAAAGCATTTATGAAAAATTTGGAACTTTAGATGATTTTGTAAACCATTATGAGCTCGAAGGCATTACAAACAGGGAACTCTTTATAATCACTGAGAATAAAAATGAGCCGGGCAAGCTTAAAAATATATTTGACGGCAAACTGGGTTCTATGGAATTTAGTAATGAAAATGATTGTACCATTCTTTTTGGAAATCAGATTGATGGCGTGGAGGAAAGAAGTCCTTCCTTGCTGAACTGTGAAATTCCTGAATGCCGGGGAATTGACTGGCTTGAAAGTGAAATAACAGAGGAAGGTTACTTCATTTGGGAAAAACCTTTAGATTCCTATATTTCGTTTGTAAAATGGGGTTCTAATGAGTACGACGATAAAATGATGGTAATGTTTCAGGAGAAGCTGGTTCAGTATTTTTCAAAAACAAACCCCAATAAACTAAAATTAAATCCGACGATTGTTGAGATAAGAAAAGGCAGAATATGGTTCAAAATGGACAATCATATTCGGGCAATGACTTTTACGGTAAGGCATTTGCTGGAAAATATCGATTAATCAGCATAGTTCTTACTCATTTTACCAATTCAAAATCTAAAAAATGAAAAAGTATGAATATGACAAAAGAAAACAATTAAATAATAAATATATAAGATATATGAAACCAAAAAGAATAATACTAATCAGGCACGGCCAATCACTCGGGAATATTGATAAACGCATTTATGCCAAACTTCCCGATTACAAATTACCTTTAACAGAAGAAGGAAAAACACAGGCAGACAATTGCGGAAAAAACCTTAAAAAAATCACCAATAACGAAAAATGTATTTTTTATGTATCACCGCTTTGGAGAACCCGGGAAACCTACCAGGGAATTGTAAAATCATTCGATAAAAGTTTAATAGACAACTTAGAAGAACCTCGAATTAGAGAACAGGAATGGGGACATCTTAAGTCTGAAGAAGATTGCGAAAGAATTGATAAAGAACGAGATGACTTCGGCCCTTTTTATTACCGAATCCCTGATGGGGAATCGGCAGCTGATGTGTATGATCGGGTAAGTGATTTCTGTGGAACACTGCACCGCGATTTTGAGAAAACTGATTTCCCCGAAAACTGTATTGTGGTAACACACGGAATGACCATTCGGTTATTTTTAATGAAGTGGTTTCATTGGGTTGTAGAAGAATTTGACAACCTTGAAAACCCTGATAATTGTGATATAATCATATTGGAAAAGGGAGAAAACGAAAAGTATAAGTTAATTTCTGAATTAAAAAAACGCAAATCAAATGGCAATTAATTTAAAAAAAATAATAACTGTGCTGCATTTAAATGAGGCACCACATTCCCAGCTTGAGACAATAATTCTTGAATATGGAAGCCTTATGAAAAAATTAAACAATCCGGAACAGCAATCCTGGTTTTTTATTAAAGCGGAAGAAAATAATCTGCTTAAATTAAAGGATTTAAAAAATCAATTTGAGAAAATTCGAACAGATGTTAATACAGCAACTATTGATCAGTTAATTGATTCATTTATGGATTGCACAGATAAAATAAAGTTCATTGAAATAAATAGCCAACCTGGTATGATAAAAGGAATTGCATTGTCATCTTATTATGGGAAGAAAGCATACCTCGAGGAACTTTTAGAAATTAAAGCAAGAGTCGATGAAGTTAAGGAACTTGATTATTATTTAATCAACCGGAAAGCATTAATTAAACTGTTAGGATGGAAAGCTTTATAAATCATTTCGTGTTTAATTAAAAAATATCATTGTTGTCCGATAAAAAAGAAGCCAACTTAATGGCTTCTTAAAAGTTATCGTAATTTTGTGTTGCAAAACCTAAAATACGATGAGTAAAAGTAATTATTTTTCTGGTAAATCTGTTTTCGGACAGCTGATTTCTTTA
>DATCTJ010000074.1:0-2438 GCA_036568005.1 Lutibacter sp.
CAATAGCTTGTTCTAAAAATATAACTTCAAATTTAGGTTTCATTTCTCTTTCTTACTATTTAGACGACAAAGTTAGTAAAAAGTTTCAATATATGGAAACATTATTTAATTTTACGATTTTCAATCGTATTACAGGCAACGTGTTTGTATATGGTTTGTTGCGTGGTTTAGCACGTAATTTAGCAAATAAAAACCGAATAGAAAATCCGCGAGGATTTTCGTAAGTAGGCTAGAACTAGCAATAAATTATATACGGTGTTGGGCTTTCGTACTTTTTAATCTATGTCTTTTTTTAACTTATCAGGATTTTGTCGTGTGTCAAAAATCGTAATTATTTCTATTTCTTTTCGTTCAGCTATTATTCTATAGAAAAATGTCGTTTGCTTTGTTACAACACATTTATAAAGATTTTTAAATTCCGATGATTTTGGACAACTATCAGGTTGATTTGATATTTGTTTAATTTTATCGTTTAGTTTTGAGATAAACTTGTCACGAGTTTTTAAGTTCCACTCATCCAATAAATATTCGGATAGCTTAAGAAGTTTTGATTCGGCAAGTTCGGATAAGAATACTTTCATTAAGAAATTTTCTTTAGGAATGACTCGTAGGAAACCCTTTTCCCTTTATCCAATTCCTCAATACCTTGTTTTATTTCAGATTGTTCAGATAAAGACAATTCGTCCCAAAAATCTACTTTTTCTTTTTTCACAAAGTCAGCTATTCTTTGGATGAAATCAGTATTTTCAGTCTCCAAAATTGTTTTGAGTAGTTCAAGTTTTGTTGTTTGAATATCCATTTAAAAATTTCTTTTAATCAAATGTACAAAAAATATGATTTAGTTCGATTTTTTGTCAGTATGAAGCCCAACGAGTTTGAATATGATTTGTGCGACGTAAAAATCGGAGATTTTTCCGCCGTAGTAATATTTTTATTGAATGTTTGTCGGTTTATATTTAGTTTAAATGTAAGCATAAATTATATGCGGTGTTGTAAATAGTGGTTTTGAGTAAGAATTATTATATTTTGTCAAAATTTGAAATTTGTCTTTTTAGTTTCAATTATCTTTTTTTAGCATTTCCGCCTTTTTGCTCAACTCTGAAATGATTATAAAACTAGTAAATATTTCTCGGTTTGTTCTAATTTTCTTTTTTAGTTTTCCGTTTTGTTGCTCAAATCCGGCATTTTGCTCAAAGTCGAAAATCTTTCTCGGTTTGTTGTAATTTTTCTGTTTTGGTTTTACGTTTCGTTGCTAAAATTCGCCATTTTGTTCAAAGTCAAAAATCTTTCTTGGTTTGTTATAATTTTTCTTTTTTTAGATTTCCGTTCCAATTTTCAATTCCGCTATTTTGCTCAAAATCGCACTTTTTCAATTTTTAATTCGGTAGAGTGGAAGACAATTTGGAATTTGTCGGTTTTGTAAATTGTTATTTTAAAGAACTTTTCCCCTGAAAATCAAATTCTGCTCAGCCATTATTTACAACGTGTTTGTATTATGATTTGTGCGGCTTAAAAATCGGAGATTTTTCCGCCGTAGCAATATTATTATTGAATGTTTGTCGGTTTGTACCAAATCCGATTTGAGCATAAATTATATACGGTGTTGGGCATAGTTTTAGTCAAAATATAATTTAAATATCTCATAATGATTCTGGCTGTCAATTTTAGAACTCATTAAATAATAACTATCCTTTTTCTCGATTATTCCATACACAAATTTATCTCCAACTACATTATAATTCGCCCTACTTTCGTTGTTACTTTCTATAAACTCTAATTCAAACTCATAATTATTGATAACTTTATATCTTAGTTTTGAATAAGTTGAATCGGTAAAAACATCTATCCATTGATTGATATTCAATTGAACAATAGTTTCGTTACCATTATTTTCAAAGTATTTGAAGGTTTTTCGATTCCAAAATTCTTTTATCTCTTTATCGGTTAATTTAGTCTTAGGTTTTTCAGTTATTCTGATTACATTTTCTTTTGGCGGATATAACCTATCTAATAAAAGACTGAAATCTAAACAGTTTCTTTGAAGTCTATAAAAAAGTTGTCGGGCGATTTTATCAACCTTTTCAACCTCAAAATTACTTAGAAAAGGGTCAAACTGTGTTTGATAAAATTCGTTAATTCTAATAGAATCATTTTTAATGTTTTCAGTCGATTTTATGTATTCACAAAATTTAGTAGCATCAGAATCAATTTCTTTAATAGTCTGACTATATGAATTTATCGTAAATAAAATCATTAATGTTATTTGTATCGTATTTTTCATTTTTTTAATTATGCCCAACGATTTTGTATAAGATTTGTGCGACGTAAAAATTGGAGATTTTTCCGCCGAGCAATATTATTATTGAATGTTTTTAAGTTTGTATTAGTTCAAATTTAAGCATAAATTTTATACGGTGTTGTATAACGTGGTTTTGAGT
>DATCTJ010000075.1:0-64088 GCA_036568005.1 Lutibacter sp.
TTAAAGAAATCAGCTGTCCGAAAACAGATTTACCAGAAAAATAATTACTTTTACTCATCGTATTTTAGGTTTTGCAACACAAAATTACGATAACTTTTAAGAAGCCATTAAGTTGGCTTCTTTTTTATCGGACAACAATGAAAAATAATTTAGACTTTGGTTAAATAAGTGATTTATTTGTGGTTTTTAGCAACTTTTTCAAGACCAGAATACCATTCCTTTCCAAATTTTCTGATTAAAGCATCTTTCACAAATTTGTAAACTGGCACTTGCAGTTCTTTGCCTAAAGTACAGGCGTCATCACAAATTGGCCATTTGTGGTAATTTACTGCCGAAAATTCTCTATAGTCTGTAATGCGAATTGGGTATAAATGACAGGAAATAGGTTTTTTCCAATCTATTGCACCTTGGTTGTATGCTTCTTCAATACCGCATTTAACGATATTATTTGCATCATATATAGCATAGGCACAATCTTTTCCGTCGATTAAGGTGGTTTCATATTCTCCTTCATCCATGGTGAAAAGGCCTTGGGCTTCAATGGCTTCTATTCCTTCCGGTCTTAAAAAGGGCTTCACCTTTGGGTAAATATCCATAAGAATTTTCAATTCATCTTCATCCAACGGAGCGCCGGCTTCTCCGTCAACACAACATTTTCCTTTACAGGCTGATAGATTACAGACAAAATCTTTCTCTATAATCTCTTCTGAAACTATGGTTTTTCCTAATTGAAACATTCGGCAAAAATAACTATTTTTTTACATTACTTTTGTTTTAAATCAATTTTTGATTGAATACTTTTGCCAATCTTTAAAAATAGGTAAATGATGGAAATAAATTTTAAGGAAATAGTCACCGCAACCATGGTTTTGTTTGCGGTAATAGACATAATTGGAAGCATTCCGATTATTATTGATTTACGCGTAAAATTTGGTCACCTTCACTCAGGAAAAGCTTCATTAGTTGCCAGTGTTATTATGATTGCTTTCCTGTTTTTGGGAAAAAGTATTTTAAACTTAATTGGCATTGATGTCAACTCTTTTGCGGTTGCCGGATCATTTATCCTGTTTTTTTTAGCATTGGAAATGATTTTGGGAATTTCTCTTTATAAAGAAGAAGAGACGAATGCCAAGACTGTTTCGATATTTCCCTTGGCATTTCCATTATTGGCCGGGCCTGGAAGTTTAACCACATTGCTTTCATTGAGGGCTGAATTTTCAACCATAAATATTGTAATTGCCATTATTATCAATACAATTTTCTTGTATGTAGTGCTTAAAACTTCCGTAAAAATTGAAAAATTAATAGGAAAAAACGGAATCAATATTATTAGAAAAGTATTTGGCGTGGTGCTTTTGGCAATAGCCGTTAAGTTATTTACTTCGAACATTCAGGGATTATTTCAAAATTAAATTTTTAAATATGGACGCATTTGACGTATTAATAATTGGGGGAAGCGCAGCCGGACTTTCTTGTGCCTTAATTTTAGGCTCGGCAGTTGACAAACCTTTTGCTAGTAATAAAAAAATTGGCATTGTTACCCACCAAAAGAGTTCGGCCTTAAACGATGCCTTGTTGAATAATGTCTTGGGATTAAAAAAAGGAACGAGAGGCAATCAGGTTTTGGCAGATGGACTCGCTCAGCTTTCTGGTTTGTATCCGCAGGTCACTCAGATCGACAATGAAAAGGTTACTAAAATTGAAGGAGCGTTTCCGAATTTTACGGTATTCACCAATAAAAATTCTTATCCTGCAAAATCTATTGTCGTGGCTGTAGGTTCATCAAATCTTTTTAATATTGAAGGCCTTCTGCAATATGTAATTCCACACCACAGTTTGCCTCCGCAAAAAGAGCGTGTAATGTTAAAAAACAGCAATCATTTGGTTACAGATGGCATATATGTGGCAGGCGTTTTAGCAGGATGGAGAAGTCAGTTTGCGATTGCAGCAGGCAGCGGCGCCCAGGTTGCAACTGATATATTAACCTTGTGGAATGACGGAAAACATACAATGGTGCATGATTCTATAAGGTAAGAATATTGGGGGTAAAAATTCTTTAAAAAAAGTTTTCTTTTTCTTCTAATAAATTCCAAAAATCAGAGCTCCGTTTTTATCCCATTGTCTCCACAAACCGTCAATATCCCCATTTACATAGTAAATTTCAGATTCTAATTGTTGATTAAAGTCAACTGAGTTTTTAAGATTTGTCGCGAACTGATAATTTAATAAAAATAATGATTAAATTTCGCTTAACTAAATTTCTTTTAAAAAACATGTTTGGATTACTCCACCGTAACTGATTTTGCTAAATTTCTTGGTTGATCTACATTACAACCACGCATTACAGCAATATAATAAGATAGCAATTGCAATGGTATTGTTGTTAAAAGCGGTGTAAATGCTTCTTCGGTTTCTGGGATTTCAATTACATGGTCTGCCATTTCTTTTACTATGGTGTCGCCTTTGGTTACAATGGCAATAATTTTGCCTTTGCGCGCTTTAATTTCTTGGATATTACTAACAACTTTTTCGTAGTGTCCATTTTTTGGCGCAATAATAATAACAGGCATTCGATCATCAATTAAAGCAATTGGGCCATGTTTCATTTCTGCAGCAGGATAACCTTCAGCATGAATATAAGAAATTTCTTTTAACTTTAAAGCACCTTCTAATGCTACAGGAAAATTAAAGCCTCTGCCCAAATACAAACAATTTGGCGCATCTTTATAAATTGCGGCAATTTTTTCAATTTCTGTATCCATTTTCAAAACCTCTTCCACTTTAGCCGGAATTAAACTCATTTCCTGGATATAATGGTTGTACCTTGAGTTTGAAAGTTCTCCTTTCAAATTGCCAAGTTTTAGTGCAATTAAGGCTAGTACGGTAATTTGTGTGGTAAATGCTTTTGTTGATGCTACCCCTATTTCAGGTCCGGCATGTGTATAAGCTCCCGTATCTGTTTCTCTTGCAATGGAAGATCCTACCACGTTACAAACACCAAAAACAAAAGCACCTTTGGATTTTGCCAATTTTACAGCCGCCAGCGTATCTGCTGTTTCTCCTGATTGTGAAATTGCAATAACAATATCGTCTTTATTAATGATTGGATTCCGATACCTAAACTCTGAAGCATACTCTACTTCAACAGGAATACGCGCCAAGTCTTCAAACAAGTATTCAGCCACCAACCCCGCATGCCATGAGGTTCCACAAGCAACAATTACAATACGATTTGCATTTAGAAATTTCGAAATATTATTGTCAACACTCCCCATTTTTATCATGCCTTTGGAAGCTAACAGTCGGCCTCTGTAGGCATCTACAATAGATTGAGGCTGTTCATGTATTTCTTTTAGCATAAAATGATCGTAACCACCTTTTTCAATTTGTTCTAAATTAAGCTTTAATTGCTGAATTTCAGGCACAACCTCTGTATTGTCATTAATTTTACGAATTCTAATCTCCCTTCCCAATTTAATAATTGCCAATTCTTCATCCTCTAAATAGATAGCATTTCTGGTATATTCTATAAAAGGAGAAGCATCTGAGGCGACAAAAAACTCTGTATTATTCTCTCCAATTCCTATAGCGATTGGGCTTCCCAATTTAGCAACAATAATTTCGTCGGGTTTTGAAACATCAAATACAGCAATAGCATACGCACCAATCACATTGGTTAATGCCATCTGTACGGCATAGCCCAATTTGCAATTGTTTTTGATTTTAACTTCTTCTATTAAATTGATTAAAACTTCTGTATCAGTATCACTGTTAAAAGTATATCCTCGGGTGATAAGTTCCTTTTTTATGGTATCATAGTTTTCTATAATTCCGTTATGAACTATCACCAAATTTCCCGAATTTGATAGATGTGGATGCGAATTTTCATCATTTGGGATACCATGTGTTGCCCAACGCGTATGGCCTAAAGCCAAATTGCCCTCAACATTTTTCTGTTTCATGATTTTTTTTAAATCAGAAACTTTTCCTTTTGTTTTATGTAGGCTCATTTCATTGCCATCAACCAATACAACTCCTGCGCTGTCATAACCTCTATATTCTAATCGCTGTAAGCCATTAATAACAATTGGGTACGCTTTTCTAAATCCTAAATAACCAGCAATTCCACACATCGCAATTTTCTTTTTTAATTATTTAATTTTGTATAAGATATTTCAAGTTTTACTCTTTTGTCGCCAAAACTTGGATCATCACCAAACAAAACAACACCTTTTGGGGTCCAGCTATAATCTTTGTTTTTTACATCGCCAATTGAGAGAGGAGTATCTGAAGGATTATAAACTTTTAATCCAATTTTAACCAAATCTAGCGGTTCATCTGTTTTTAATAATCTCGAAATATAATCAGTAATTTTAAACACATAACGATAAGGTTTGCCATTGGCATCTCTTTCCAATAATCCGCCAACAGCAGGCAATCCTTCGGTCATTACATCGGTCAGCTGTAAATTGTCTGTAAAATTATAAATAAACAATTGTTCGGGAACGATGTTACTTGCCGCATTTTGATCAACATAAAAAATTAAGCTAGCATCATTAATCAGCCAATTATTTTCTCTCAAGTCAACTATATTTTCATTTTTAAACAAATCAATAATTGCCATTGAGCCTGCTGCACCCTGAACATATAGCCTGTTTTCACCGCTTTGGTGCGGTGCCGAATCTCTTTTAAGCACATTTGATTTTATGGATCCAAAAACAAATTCAAAGTTGTGCTTAGTTCTAACTCCTTGTTCACCATTAATATTATTTCCGTTTAAATCCACTGTTGCTCCTTCATTTTCATCTTTTGAGTAATAAATAACCATTTTAGCATCAACCATTGCCAATGAAACTAAATGAGATTTACTGGATGTTAATGCTTCTGCTTCAATATAAAAACCTCTAAAATAACGATAAAAATTTTCAAGTGATTGGAACTCATTTCCGGCCGCATTGTTTACAAAAAATTGCTTCGCTAAGTTTTTATTTAAAGGTATTCTAATGCTTGGACTTAAAGTAGTTGATTTAATTGTGTCAATCTTATATACTGAAACTCCATTGGGCATATATCTTTTTATGTAAGACACTGTATCATTTGGATTTACCTTAAAATTCCCTGAATAAAATGGCGTATCTCCTTTTTGAAACTCCTTGTCTGAATAATAAATAGCTGTTTTTGAAGGATCGTTTGGGTCTAAGGTGTTTAAATACGTTTTCAGTTCGTATATTCCCAATTTAAATTCAACATTCGCATCTCCAAAGACGGAATCTATTATGAATTTTGGTTTCCCGTTGCTATATTTTTCAGCGGATTTGGTAAATTGGTATGGAATAAACATCAAAACAGAATCTATCCCGTAATTTGTTCCGTAATTGTAGTCATTTCCTGAAACAGGAAGATTTAATTGCGACACAATTGATGCCTTTATTGTGCCAAATTCATTATCGGAATAAACTCCTAATAAATATTGCGCAACACCATTTGCAGGCACTTTTAGGATATTTTCATTAGTAGAAATAACTTCTGTTGTTTTTTTATCAATAGTGAAATTATTATTGTTAACTAAGTTAATGCCAATACTTTCAATTTCTTTTTCGCACGATATTGTAGTAAAAAACACGATTGAGAATAGCCCTAAATATTTTAAAGCATTTACAACTTTAATTGCCATATATAAATGTTGGATTTTTTTATAATAAAACTTTGTTTAAGTAAAAACTGGTGTAGACACTGTCAAATTCACTGATTGGAATATAATCCAACACTGGTTTATCGCAAGTTTTTAAATAGTCGAGTAAGTCACTTGGAAGTTGCTCGCTCGCTTTAATAACCGCATCAGAATTTTCGATGGCATTGATTAAAAGATTTGTATAGGTTGGATTGGAAATCGATTTAAATTTAGATTCGTTAATATTATCAAAATTGATTTTATCAAAAAATTTCTCATTTAACGTGCCTTCAAATCCCGTATTGTACAAAGAAGTCACTATTTTACTGTTTGAAAATAAGGGGTCGTCTTTATAATATTCTTTAATGTATAATGGCAAAAGTGAAGCCATCCAGCCATTAACATGAATAATATCAGGAGACCAATTTAATTTTTTTACAGTTTCCACTACGCCCTTTGCAAAAAATATTGCGCGTTCATCATTGTCCTCAAATAAGTTATTGTCTTCATCAGAAAATAATGCTTTTCTTTTAAAATACTCATCATTGTCAATAAAGTAAACTTGCATTCTTTCCTTAGGAATAGAAGCGACTTTAATAATTAAAGGCATATCCATATCATTGATTACCAGGTTCATACCCGATAAACGAATCACTTCATGGAGTTGATGTCTTCTTTCATTTATCAATCCGTAACGAGGCATAAAAATTCTTGTTTGCCCTCCGTTGCTATGGATCATTTTTGCTGTTTCGAACGAGGTTGTTGACAATTCATTCTCAGGTAAATAGGGAACAACTTCTGAAGAAACAATCAATACTCTCTTATCTTTCATAAAACCAGCTCTTATTTTTAAAATATATGCAAAATTACGAAAATTTATGTAGAATTTAGCTTGAAAAATGTAAGTTTGCACGCTTTTAACGTTAATTAACAAATACGTTATGTTGATTTTTACTAAAATAAAATCGCTACAACAAAAAATAAAGTCGCTCAAATACGGCACTACTATTGGCTTTGTGCCCACTATGGGGGCACTTCATGAGGGGCATTTATCGCTCGTAAAAAAGGCGAAAAAAGAGAATGATATTGTGGTCGTAAGCATTTTTGTGAACCCAACACAGTTCGATAATACCGATGATTTATTAAATTACCCAAAAACGATTGAAAAAGATTTATCGCTTTTGAAATCTTTTAATTGTGATATTGTTTTCACTCCAACTCCCGAAGAAATTTATGCTGATGATATCAAGTCGGAATCCTTCGATTTTGACGGACTGGAATTTCAGATGGAAGGAAAATTCAGGGCTGGCCATTTTAACGGTGTAGGCACCATTGTTGAGCGATTGTTTCACATTGTAAAACCTTATAAAGCTTATTTTGGTGAAAAAGACTATCAGCAATTCCAAATCGTTCGCAAAATGGCTGAAAAAAGAAATCTTCCCGTAAAAATTATTTCCTGCCCCATTTATAGGGAAAAAGATGGTTTGGCCATGAGTTCAAGAAATATAAGGCTTACAAAAGAGCATAGGGCTGCTGCACCATTTATTTATGAAACATTAAAAAAGGCCAAAATTCAATTTGGCACAAAAAATGCGTCAGAAGTGGTAAAATGGGTTGAAAATGAATTTAAAAATCATCCATTATTAAACCTAGAGTATATCGAAATTGCAGATGAAGATACATTATTGCCAGTTGAAACCAAAAATCCAGCTAAAAAATATCGCGCTTTTATAGCCGTTTTTGCTGGAAATGTTAGGCTGATAGATAATATAAGTTTATAAACATAACAGATTAACACAAAATCATTAATTTTGTATTATGCAAATACAAGTCGTAAAATCGAAAATTCACAGGGTTAAAGTAACCGGCGCCGATTTAAATTATATTGGCAGCATTACTATTGATGAAGATTTAATGGATGCAGCAAACATTATTCAAGGAGAAAAAGTTCATATTGTTAATATTAATAATGGCGAACGACTTGAAACTTATGTAATCCCTGGTCTAAGAAAAAGTGGAGAAATTACCTTAAACGGTCCTGCAGCCAGAAAAGTTGCCAAAGGAGATATTATTATCATTATTTCGTATGGCATTATGGATTTTGAAAAAGCAAAACTGTTTAAACCGACCTTAATTTTCCCTAACGAAAATGACAATACGTTAACCTAAATTGATAAAAAAAATAAAAAAGATAAGTTTTATAACACTCCCAATAGCCTTGGGAGTTTTTTTAATTTGGTATTCCGTTTCAAAATTTACCCCATCCGACATCCAATCAATTAAAACATCGTTTGCAACAGCCAATTATTGGTGGGTGGTTTTGTCTTTATTTTTCGGAGTTTTAAGTCACTTGTCACGCGCCTATCGCTGGCAATTTTTATTGGAGCCTTTGGGTTATAAACCAAGGTTTGCAAATAGCGTTATGACTGTTTTAATTGCTTATTTGCTCAATCTGTTCATTCCGCGTTCAGGAGAAATTGCACGTGCCGTTAGCATTAAAAAGTACGAAAAAATTCCGTTTGAAACTGCCATAGGAACCATAGTTGCAGAGCGCGTTGCAGATGTAATTATGCTGCTTTCAATAACCGGAATCGCTTTTTTTTTGCAAACCGAGTTGTTGGGAAGCTACCTCTTTAATGAAAACGAGGAAAGTAGTATTTATCTTAAAATTACGTTTTTGGTGCTGTTCCCACTTTTAGGAATTGTGACTTATTATTTCCTCAAAAAGTCCAGAAATCCATTCATACAAAAAATATTTAAGTTCATTAAAGGCTTAATTGATGGTGTAAAAAGCATTATTACCATGAAAAAGAAATGGGCGTTTATTTTTCACACTGTTTTTATATGGTTTATGTACGTGCTTATGTTTTATACGGTAACTTTTGCACTGCCCGAAACAACAAACCTTCCTTTTGCAGCCATTATTGTGGCTTTTGTGGTTGGCGGTTTTAGCATGGCGCTCACAAATGGCGGCTTGGGAACTTACCCCGTTTTTGTTGCAAGTGCCCTTATTTTATATCATATTGACGACAATCCTGCTCGTGCTTTCGGTTGGATTATGTGGACAGCCCAAACATTAATGGTAATTATTTTTGGCGGACTCTCCTTTTTGTTGATTCCAATATACAATAGAAAACGGCACTAACAAATTCTTAAAACCGTGTTGTTTTTGGACCTTCCAGCCTTTTTGGCGAGTGTTATCACTGTAAAAACGGTCGGGCATTTCGTTTCAATCCGTCTTTGCAAGCCTAGTGTCGATTACTGCTCAACACAATAAGAAACAAGCTCACAAATCCGAGATTTCCACCTCAAACAATGGAACTCTAAAATAAGGAGTAACCCCTAATACTAATTGATTTATGATATTAGAATTTAAAAAACTTAAAAAAATTTTGGTTAATTTATCTTAAAACAATTTCAAATTATCTACTTATCAAGCTAAAATGACCTCGTTTTTCACTATAATTTCCATGTTGGTCTGTAAACTTCACCAAGTACCAGTAATCCGATGAGGGCAACCTTTTGTTATTATAAAGCCCATCCCAACCATCACCTGTTAAATCAACATCAGCAAGCAATTTACCAAAACGATCAAAAATGTAGATAGCTGATATTTGAACATTAATAAAATCGTTTCCAAGAATTTTCCATGTGTCGTTATGTCCATCGCCATTAGGCGTAAAGAATTTAGGAAAGCCCAATATGGCAATATCTAATTTAGAAATGTCGCAGTTAGTTTTGTGGCGTAAATACAATGAATGTATTCCTGGCTCTAAGTGTTCAAAATAAGTTTCATCCCCAAATTCCTCAAAACTACCAAGACTAAATTCATAATTGACAATTACTGGAACATCGTTGATTGTTATCGTGTTGTTGTCAGAATCATCTACAATGCTAATGTCATTCAAATTTATTGGGGAAATTGCAGACAGAGTATTTCCCAAAACTTCCAATCTCACCTCCTTTCTGGTTGGTGATGAGCAGCCATTTTCCGTGGCGTTAACATAGTATGTTGTTATGTTGGTTGTTGGTGTTATAGTGAATGAACTTCCTGTTTTAAAAGGAATTCCTCCGCTTTGGGTGGCGTACCAATTAATTGTTGCTGTTGTTGATGATGCCGTTGCATTTAATGTTCCTGAATTCCCTTCACAAATGGTAACATCTGGTGCTGAAATTATGGATGGAACGGCATAAACAGTTGCGGCTATGGATGTTCTTTTTCCCGATAAACACCCATTGACCGTTGCCAAAATATAATAGGTTGTGGTTGTTGAAAGCACCGGTGTTGTATAATTAGACCCTGAATATATTGGTGTTGTGCTGGTTGAGGAGTCAAACCACAAAACTGTTGCACCCATGGTTGCAGTTGCCGACAAGTTAAGGGTTCCGTTGCCACATCTTGAATCACTTACTGTAGTGCTAATTTCAGCTACAGAAATTTTTGTGCTTGCAGAAAGATTTAAAACAGGGTCTCCAAGCATTCCACCATATTCAACAACATAACCTTTTGGTTGATAATCGCCAGATGATTCTCCAGTATTGCTCAAGTCATTCCATGAGCCTAAAACCCCAACGCCAGGAGCAGTTAAATGCGCATAATCTTCATCACCAAAATTATTCGGTTCACCAATATTCCAAAAGGCAAAATTAGATGTTGAGCCATTAGCCAAACCATTCCAAAAAACAGTGCCATTTTCAGGTCCGGTTACCCATTTCCAAACACCTTCAGTTTCTGCATCGCTACCGCCAATCCACCCGGCACCTTGAGCCTGTTCGCCGGAAAGTTTAGCTTCATCGGAAGTGGTGATGGTTGCCAAATAGCCTTTTAATCCAAAATAAGTTCTTGCTTCGGCTGCGGTCTTTGCGCTTTTCCAGGTAATTCCTGTTGCTGCAACATATTCGTAAAAATGACCTGTTGACGGCAAGTAATTGGCATCTCCAATAGTAAAGGAAAAAGATTTTTCTCCAGACACCAACAAAGAACTGCTTTCAAAAACAACATCCTTAACGGCTGAAATAATATCAACATAAGTTGTGGGTCCAGAACCTGAATTTTTTAGGGTTAATTTTCCTTCAGAAGCACTCCAAGATGTTGTAATATTTGGATGTATTCCCGACGGAAGGATTAGTTTGTCTTCACCGTTTTTATACCCTTCAGATATCTGAATGTAGAAAGCATCAACAGTGGTATCATCGGGATCTGTAATGTCAAAAGAAGTAACCACTTTTATTTGGCTTAACGGACAATAAACTTGATCTCCAGTTGCTGTAATAGTTGGAGCAATATTTTGTGACCAGAGGTGATTCGTTAGCAATAACATCAACAAAGAAAAAAATAAGATGGGGTACTTTTTGAAATACATTCAGGATGGGGCTTCTTTATTAAAACACAAAAATAAACAAATGTTTTATTGAGAAGGTGTATTTAGATTTAAAAGATTGAATTAATTTTTAATAAATTATTAAATTTCAGTGGTGTAGAAGTCTTAATTTATAATTTTTTCCATCTTATTTTTACCCTTGAAAGATGCGCTAATTCCACGCGGACTTCAGGCTTTATACTAAAACCGTTTTTTATGTAAAATGGAACGGGTGATTTATATAAATCTCCACTTTGCTTCATTTTCCTTTTCATCAATTAACAGATTAGGCTGTGGGTTGCTTATTACATTTTAAAAATCAATTAGATTCGGGGGCTTCAAGTTTTTAGGATATTCTATATTAAAGTTGATAAATCGCCTTTTACATATCACCTTTTTGCTATAGCCACTTTTTCTTTTTAAAATAGAAAACCATTGAAATGGCTAAAACCAGCATTACGCCTAGCATGATAAAGTAGCCATATTTAAAATGAAGCTCAGGTAGATAGTCAAAATTGGTTCCATAAACGCCTACAATAAATGTTAGCGGAATAAAAATTACGGAGAAAACAGTTAAAAATTTAATAATATCATTTAATTTACTACTGATGGTTGTGTGGTAAATCATAAGCTGATCGGATAAAATTTCACGATAACTTTCCAACGATTCAAGTGCTTGATTGAGGTTATTTTTTAAATCTTCAAAATGAACAGACACTTTATCTTCAAATAGATCTGAATCCAATTTTAATAATTCCATGACAATTTCCCGACATGGTTTAATGGATTTGTGCAAATAAATAATTTCCTTTTTAAAATTATTGATCTCCTCCAAGATATTTTCGTGTGTATTATTCAGTAAATGCATCTCTAAAGATTCAATTTTTTCACCAATTTGACTGATGATATAATTGTAATTATCAAAAACAATATCCATAAGCGCAAAAGCCAAATAATCGGTTTGGGAACTACGAATTCTTCTTTTGTTTTTTCGCATTCGTTCTCTAACCGGATCAAAAACGTCACCTATTTTTTCTTGAAATAAAAGTAGAATATGCTCTTTAATAATAATTACGATATTTTCTGAAGATATATAATTTCGTTTTTCATCAAACTGCAACATTTTAAAAGAAATATATATACAATTGTCATATTCCTGAATTTTTGGGCGTGCATGGGTATTCATAACATCAGCTAGAATCAAGGAATCCAACTCAAACTGTGTTGCAATCTCATCCATTATTTTCACATCATGCAAACCATAAATATTAAGCCAGGTAGTTGTTGTAGTTTGATTAAATTTCACCACCTCACTTACGTCTTTTGCCATAAATTCATCAATATTTTCAGAATCGTAATCAATCACTTCCAATAAAACAACATCACTTTTCTGCTCTCCCCTAAATTGAATTACATGTGGAGACAATCCTATATGCTCTTTTTTTGATTTTAGATATCTTGCCATAGTATGAGATTTTAGTATTGCTCTTTTGAAAATAACACGAAATATCTTTAAAAATTTCGCATATTTTCTCTTTGTTCAAGCTGCTCCTTTTAAAGTATATCGGCATTAACCATTGTAAATTTAAAAATATCCTAAGAGCTTTTTAAAACACAATTGGTATAACAGTTTTACTATTAAGCGAATATCTGATAAACCTACAGAGATATCATTCACTTAACTATAAGTCGAAATTTATTAGGCTTTCAAAAAAAGAAAGCATTTAAAATTAGTGATTTTAATTTAAAGGCTTTTCTTATATGTTAAAAAAATTATTTTGGGGCAACCGTTTTTTTAGTTAACTCATATAAATCATTGCGTCTGTCTTTCAAATTACGTACACTTCCAAACTGATTAAGTTCACGAAGCATATTAATATCTACATCGGCAATTAGAATCATTTCGGTATTTGGCGTCGCTTCGGCTTTCACTCCATTTGATGGAAACGCAAAATCACAAGGGGTAAAAACCATGGATTGCGCATATTGAATATCCATGTTTTGAACCTTTGGTAAGTTACCTACACTTCCGGCTATTGCAACATAACATTCGTTTTCAATAGCTCTTGCCATACAGCAATTTCTAACTCGAGAATATCCGTTTTGTGTATCTGTTAAAAAGGGAACAAATAAGATATTCATGCCTTCATCAGCTAAAATTCTGCTCAATTCTGGGAATTCAGAATCATAACAAATTAAAATTCCAATTTTACCGCAGTCGGTATCAAAAGCTTTAAGTTGACTTCCGCCTTGTAATCCCCAAACCTTCACCTCATTTGGGGTTATATGAAGTTTTTCGTAGCGCTCTGTAGAGCCATCTCTTCTACATAAATAACCCGCATTATAAAGATGTCCGTCAACTACTTCGGGCATACTTCCCGAAATGATGTTGATATTATATGATATAGCCAATTGAGAAAGTTTTTCAATAATTGGAGCCGTATATTTGGCAAGTTCTCTAATGGCTTCTGGTTCCGACAGGTGGTTGCTTTCAGCCATCAAGGGCGCGTTAAAATACTCTGGGAACAAAGCGAAATCTGATCGATATCCAGAAAGGGATTCCACAAAAAATTCAACTTGGTTCATCATTTCATCAAAATCATTATAAGGACGCATTTGCCATTGCACCAGGCCTAACCTTACAATAGCTTTCTTTACAAGTGCTTTTTTAGTTGGTTTTTGGTAATAGATATTATCCCATTCCATAAGTACAGCAAACTCATTTGAAGATTTGTCGCCTTTCAAATATCCTTTTATAACCTTGGTTGGGTGAAAATCATTGGAGATTTGAAAATTTAAAACAGGGTCATGAATTTCTTTTATCTTTACTTTTTCAATGTATTCTTTTGGCGTTAATTGATCGGAATATTTAAAGTAGTTGGGAATTCTTCCCCCAAATGCAATGCCCCTAAGGTTTAGCCGTTCACAAAGTTCTTTTCTGTAATCATATAACCTTCTTCCCAAACGCAATCCACGATATTCGGGTCTTAAAAAAACATCAATTCCATAAAGAACATCTCCATCCTCGGAATGTGTGCTAAATGTAAAATTCCCAGTTAATTCTGAGTAAGTACTATGGTGGTCAAAATCAGCATAATCAACAATAATGGAAAGTGCGCAACCCACAAACTCATTATTAATTTTTATAACCACCTGGCCTTCAGGAAAAATCTTGATGAGTTTTTCAATTTGCTCTTTTTCCCAAATGGAGTCTGGCATAGTCACATAAGCGGCGGTCATGGCCGCTTTAAAAGCTGGATAATCTTCAGGTTTTAAAAACAGCAACTCAATATTTTCTATATTTTCTATTTTTTTCATATTCGAATGTTGGATTTTTGACCCTTGGTTAAAAAATAAATCAATTGCCAATATTGTTTAAAATATTTAATTTTTTAGGGGTCTATTTAAAGGTGTAAGATAATTAATTTCAATATATCGATATTTATTTTGGGCTTTTTAAATTGTTTTGCTGTAGAAAAAAGCAAATTTATTAAGGATAAATATATCGCGCCAAATATCGAGTAAAAATATATTTTTATGGAGAAGATCGGGCTTCCTAGTCCTGCTTCTTAATCTCTATCAAATGGCTCGGGATAAACTTCTCGCCCCACTAAAATTCGATATACAATTATGTGGAGAAGATCGGGCTTCCCTCGTCCTGCTTCTTAATCTCTATCCAATTGCTCGGGATAAACTTCTCGCCCCACTAAAATTCGATATACAATTATGTGGAGAAGATCGGGCTCGAACCGACGACCTCTTGGCTGCCAGCCAAGCGCTCTAGCCAACTGAGCTACATCCCCATTTTTTTAATGTTTCATCCGGTGGCTTTCGGTCTGAAACTTCAAATTAAAATATGCAAAAGCAATATTTTAAACTGAATGGCGCAAAAGTACATAATTTTTTTAAATGTGTTTTAAAATTTTTTAGGGTTCTTTTGCATCAAATTTATAAAAAGAATAAAATTTCGTTAATGGTTTGTTGCCCAATACTTTTTATTAACTAAACCTTTTAAGTTTTTAGCACGTATTAACAAATCTTTAAAATATATTGTAAAGCGAGTTACTTATAAAAGTCTTTTTTTCATGTAAATTTGTAAATAAATAAAACGTAATTATGATTAACAAAATTGAAGTAAATTGGAAAGGTGAAATGCTTTTTGAATCGATAGCTCCAGAAGGCAATGTAATGATTGATGCCGCTGAAGATGTTGGCGGACAAGGGAAAGGATTGCGCCCAAAAGCGATGATGCTAACTTCCTTGGCTGGTTGTACAGCAATGGACGTAGCTTCATTATTGAAAAAAATGCGTGCTGAAGTAGCCGATTTTAAAATTGAAGTTGAAGCAAATCTAACTGATGAAAATCCTAAATACTATGATAAGGTAAAAGTTATCTACAAATTTTATGACAAGAGCTTTCAAAAAGACAAAATCGAAAAATCGGTAAATCTTTCTGTTGAACGCTACTGCGGAGTGATGCATATGTTTAGGCAATTCGCTGAAGTAACTACAGAAATTCAATATATAGAACAATAAATCCCCCTAACCCCCAAGGGGGAATTATTATTGAAAAGCCAAAGTAGGAGCAGATTCTGCCTATCTGGATTATTAATTAAAGGAAACCAAAACATTAAAATAGCAACAATCTAAAATTTGTTTACTTTTGAAGAAAAAGCAATGCTATGCGATGGAAATTAAAGTCTGAAACAAATAAGGAAATCACTTCAAAATTAGCCAAGGATTTAGGAATAGAATATACCTTGGCAAAACTGCTGGTTCAACGAAATATAGAAACTTATGACCAGGCAAAAGCCTTTTTTCGCCCCAACTTAAAAGACCTCCACAATCCTTTTTTGATGAAGGATATGGATACAGCGGTTGCTCGCATTGAGGAGGCTATTGCTAAGAATGAAAATATTTTAATTTATGGCGACTATGATGTGGATGGCACCACCTCTGTTTCCATGCTTTCCTCTTATCTAAAAACATTTTATCCAAATATAGCTACATATATTCCGGATAGATATGTTGAAGGTTATGGCGTTTCTTATCTTGGAATCGATTTTGCGCACGACAATAATTTCTCTTTAATTATTGCCTTGGATTGTGGTATAAAAGCCATTGATAAGGTAAATTATGCCAAAGAAAAAGGCATCGATTTCATCATTTGCGACCACCACCGTCCGGGAAATGAAATTCCGGATGCGGTTGCCGTTTTAGATCCAAAACGTGTTGATTGCGAATATCCCTATAAAGAATTGTGCGGTTGCGGTGTTGGATTCAAACTAATTCAGGCATTGGCAAGCACAAGAAACCAAACTATTGACGACTTGGTTCCTTACCTCGATTTGGTGGCTACAGCCATTGCCGCAGATATTGTTCCCATCACCGGAGAAAACAGAATATTGGCCTATTTTGGGTTGAAGGTGATTAATTCCAATCCGAGGAATGGCATAAAAGCGATGATTCACCAACTAAAAAAGAAAGAATTAAACATTACCGATGTGGTGTTTATTATTGCGCCAAGAATTAATGCCGCTGGAAGAATTAAACATGGAAATTACGCTGTTGAATTGTTAACAGAGCTCGATTTTGATTCGGCGGTTAAATTTGCTTTGGAAATAGAACAAAACAACAACGACAGGAAAGATTTGGATAAATTAATCACCAATGAAGCTTTGCTCCAAATCGAAGAAAATAAGGAACAGGATAATTATTCGACAGTGGTTTATGCCGAAAATTGGCACAAAGGCGTTATTGGAATTGTGGCTTCTAGACTCATAGAAACTTATTACAAACCAACCCTGGTTTTTACAAAAAGCGGTGATAAGCTAGCGGCATCGGCGCGTTCGGTTAAAGGATTTGACGTGTATGAAGCGCTGGAGCAATGTTCTGAATTTATTGAGCAGTTTGGCGGACATAAATATGCGGCCGGACTTACCTTAAAAGAAGAAAACTATCAAAATTTCAAGAATAAGTTTGAGGAGGTTGTCGCGGCAACTTTGCCGGAGGAATTACGAACGCCAGAAATTGCCATTGATGCAGAAATAAGCCTTTCGGAAATTACACCAAAATTCTACAGAATCATAAATCAATTGTCGCCTTTTGGACCTCAAAATATGAAACCCATTTTTATGTGTGGTGGTTTGCGCGACAACGGATACGGCAAAAAAGTAGGTGCTGATGAAACACATTTAAAACTGAATATTTTTGAAGGCACCAACCAAACAACTTACAACGCCATCGGTTTTGGAATGGGTGATAAACATGAAATGACACAAAATAAAAATGCTTTTAAAGCTGCTTTTTGTATCGATGAAAATGAATGGAATGGCTATAAAACCTTACAGCTTTTGTTAAAAGATATTGATGTGGAAGCCCCCTAGCCCCCGAAGGGAGGACAGAAAGTTTAAAAATGTTCTGTGAACATTTTTAATGAATGTGCCAGCTGGCGCGAGGGCGTTAAAGTTTTAAAAATTAGATTTATAACGATAAATAAAATTAAACGATTACACAATTTAAAAATAAAAAAAACAGGTAATGAAAAAATTCACTACCTGTTTTTTTATAATTTAATTTTTGATTTACAAGGTTTCTTTCAACCATTTGAAAAATTCCCGTTGCCAAACCAAGCTGTTTTGATTGTCTAAAATCCAGTGATTTTCTTCTGGAAAATACAATAATTTACTTTTGACTCCTTGCAACTGTGCTGCCTGAAAAGCTTCCAAACCTTGCCCGATTGGCACCCTGAAATCTTTTCCGCCTTGAATAATCATAATTGGTGTATCCCATTGGTCAACTTTTTCAACCGGGTTGAATTCGTTATAGGCTTTTTGTGCGTCAACATTGTTTTTATCCCAATAAGGGCCACCCAAATCCCAATTCACAAAAAACAACTCCTCAGTGGTTCCATACATACTTTTCCAGTTGAAAATACCGTCGTGAGAAATAAAACTTTTGAATCTTCCTTCATGAATTCCAGCTAAATAAAACACAGAATACCCGCCATAACTGGCACCAATAGCACCCAAACGAGTTTCATCGACAAAAGGTTCTTTGGCCAATTCATCAATGGCAGATAAATAATCCTGCATATTTTGTCCGCCGTAATCCTTGCTGATTTGCTCATTCCATTCCACCCCGTAACCTGGCATACCCCTTCTGTTTGGCGCAACAATAATATAACCGTTTGCAGCCATTAGCTGAAAGTTCCATCTCAGTGAATAAAATTGGCTTAAAGCGCCTTGTGGTCCGCCTTGACAATATAAAATTGTTGGATATTTTTTTGAAGCATCAAAGTTTGGCGGATAAATAACCCAGGTCAGCATATCTTTACCGTCGGTAGTTTTAACCATTCTTTTTTCAACCTTACTCAACGAAATGGTCTTGTAAAAATCATCGTTGGAATGGGTTAATTGGGTCATTTTTCCGTCTTTTAAATTTACGGCATATAACTCGGGAGCATGATTCATATCTCTTCGGCTCACCACAATCGTTTGTTTTGATTGTCCTACCATAGCGTGAACATCAAATTGTCCGTTTGTAATTTGTTTTAGCGGACTGGTTTTTTTTCCAGATGTAGGAATTCCGATTTCAAATAATTGTACCGTTCCCAAAACTGGGGCAACAAAATAAATTTTATCACCAGTATCTTTCCATATAAAACTATCAACCGTACCATCCCAGTTGGCAGTTATATTAATAGCTAATCCATTTATATTGACAATAATGTCTTTTTTATCAGACTCATAACCGTCTCTTTTCATTTGTAACCAGGCCAATTGACCTTTTGATGAAAAAGCTGGGTCTGTATCGTAACCTTTGTTTTCTGAAGTTAAATTTGTGGTGGTTTTTGATTCCAGATTGTATTGGTAAATATCAGTATTGGTGCTGGACGCATAAGCGGCGCCACTTAATTTTTTAGCCACGTATAATATGTTTTTACTATCTGGACTCCATAAATAATCTTCAGTCCCGCCAAATGGTTTTTGCGGACTGTCGAAAGGTTCTCCAGCCATAATGTCGATTGGTTCATCGTCATTTTCTGCAACAGGTTTATACATAATATGGCTGTAAGCGCCATCTTCCCAAGTATCCCAATGGCGATAATTGAGTTCATCATAAATTTGCACATTTGAACTGGAAACTTCTGGATAAAAATCTTTTCCGGTAATGTTTTTTAGTTTTACGTCAGCAGTTGATATTTTGTATTTTCCATCGGGCGAAATGCTTTTATCGGCTATTAGCGTTTTATAGTCGGTGATTATTTGGGCTTCTCCGCCAGCAATTGGCATTTGATACAATATTGTTGCAGTGCTGTTTTTTTCGAGCGAATACTTTGAAATGCTGTAAATAAGATTGTTACCATCTTTGGTCAAACCTTTTCCTGATACTTTGTTGATTTGCAGCAGCTTTTCGGGAGTCATCACCTCTTGGGACGACATCACAAAAATTGTAAATGAAAATAAAAAAGATAGTGCTATTTTATACATAATTTCTATTATTTGGGTTTTATGAACTTAATCGACAAATTTATCGATTTTAATTGTCATTTCTGTGCGTGAATTTATAATTATTCGCTATTTATGAAAAGAAATAACGATTATAAATAGTAATCCTATTAGCGTTAGCAGCCCTTCGGTTCCGCTCAGGATAAACTTATCCTTTTTTGAAATGAAATGGAAAAAAATTTAGCGAATGGCGCGACCAAGTTTTAATTAAAAATTAAGAATAAAACTGTTTAACTATTTAATTTTCAATGTAATACTTTAGATTAAATACTTAAAAGACTTCCTTTATCAAATACAAATAAACCGGATAATGGTCGCTGTATCCGCCGGTAAAACCGCCGTTTCCAAAACTTCTGAACGGATACCCCTTGTATTTTCCAGTTTGTGTGGTCAAATATTGCGGTTTAAAAATGGCCGTTTTATACATTTTATAGGTAGAATAATCTTTGGTGGTGGTTAGCAAGGGCGAGGTAAACATAATTTGGTCGAACAGGTTGATGTTGTCTCTGTAAGCCAAGGTGTTTTGGCCGCGTTTAAACATTTCTTCCATCGGATTGTAAATGTCGCCATCTACTATGTCAGATTTTTTGCCTTTGGTTTTTAAGATATTTTTTAAGCTGCTGTTGTTGGGGTCGTCATTTAAATCGCCCATAATAATGATTTTCGGATTTGGGTCGGTTTCTTTTATTTTAGCGATGATTTGGGTGTTTAAAAACGCTGCTTTTTCTCTGTTGGGACGACTTTTTTCTTCACCTCCTCTTCTTGATGGCCAATGATTTAGAATAATATGGATGAGCTCATCGCCCAAATAGCCCGAAACCAACAATTGGTCTCTGGTGTAAATTCTATAACCTTCATTGTCCCATAAACGCAGTTCAAAAGCTTCATGATAAATGGGTTTAAAATGGTTTGTTTGATATAAAAAACCCACGTCAATCCCTCTGATATCGGGAGAATCGTAATGAATAATGCCATATTGTTTGTCCTTTAAAAAGGAAGTGTTTACCAAATCTTCCAACACGCCATAATTTTCAATTTCGGCAACGCCAATAATTACCGGACTGTTTTTGGCTTCATCTGTACCGATTTCTGAAAGTACTTTTGCCATATTGTTCAGTTTCTGCTGATAAATGGCTGCCCTGTTTTCTTTAATGGCCATAATCGGACTGGATTCGTCAAGTTTTAGGGTGTCGTCAACAATATCAAAAAGGTTTTCCAAATTGTAAAAAGCGATGGTTTTGATGTCGTATGTTTTTTGGCTGAAAATTGGCTGAACTACAGTCAAAATAAACAGTACAAGAAGTGAAAGTTGTTTCATCTGTTTAATTTTTATTTTTTTGTTGGTACAGCTGCTGTTCGCCATTAATCATTCTGCTGTGTATCAAAATTTGTTATGCTCGTTTCATAGCATTTTTTTAAGCGACTAAGATAAACACAAATCACGATCGATTTACTTGGCAGGATGCTATTTTTCAACAAGATGGCGCAATTATTTTTTTTTATTTTATTGATGATATTCAAAAATTTATTACTTTCATAAAAAATTGTCTATGAAAATAATTGTTGTCGCCACTATTGTGTGTGTTTTGTATGTTCAAAATTCAGTTGCACAAACGCATGCTTCTATCCGCGGAAAAGTTGTTGAAACCACTTCAGAAGATCCTTTAACAGGTGTTTCCCTAAAAATTTCGGCTCTTAATATTTTGGCAGAAACGAATTTAAAAGGAGAATTTATCCTTGAAAATATTCCTGTTGGAAATTATACGCTTCAGCTCCAGTTTGAAGATTTTGAAGGGCAAGATTTGCCTATTAATATTCTTGAAAACAAACCATATGATTTAGGAACCGTATTTCTACAAAAAGTCATTATTGAAAAATATGAAACGAGCCTTATTGTTTTAACAGATGAGGATTTGTTCGATGAAGAAGGGAAAACCTCCGATTATATTGCCGGATTGTTCCAATCATCCAAAGACGCTTATTTGCAGGCAGCGGCATTCAATTTCAGCCAAGCCTGGTTTAAAGTTCGCGGCTACGATTCCAGCTACGGAACCATTGCCATCAATGGCATTGAAATGAATAAATTGTACGATGGCCGTCCACAATGGAGCGATTGGGGCGGCTTGAACGATGCTTTTCGAAATCAGGAATTTTCCAACGGCATTTCGGCTTCCGACCACACATTTGGCGGCATTTTGGGCGCCACAAATTTCAGCACAAGGGCTTCGGATTATCAGAAGGTGAAAAAAATTTCGGTTTCTTCAACCAATAAAAGTTATACAGGCCGCGCAATGGCCACTTATGCTTCGGGGTGGAACAAAAACGACTGGGCTTTTGTGGTTTCAGCATCTCGCAGAACGGCACAGGAAGGTTATGTTGATGGAACTTCATACAATGCCTGGTCGGGTTTTTTGGCTGCGGAAAAAAGGTTTAACAAAAACCACAGTTTAAATTTCACCGCTTTCGCAACGCCTAACAAACGCGGAAAATCGTCGCCAAACACCCAAGAAGTTTATGATTTAAAAGGCTATCAGTACAATGCCTATTGGGGAAATCAGGAAGGCGACAAAAGAAACTCAAGAATTAAGGAAGTTTTTGAACCTGTGTTGATGCTAAGCCATTTCTATGAGCGTGAAAACACCAAGATAACATCAACTTTGGCTTATCAGTTTGGTCATATAGGCAACAGCCGATTGGGTTATTTTAACGCACCGAATCCAGACCCAACTTATTGGAAAAATTTACCGAGCAATTTTTTGAGGTTTCCCGACAGTCCCGATTATGCGAATGCATATTTAACCGAACAGGAATTTTTAAAAAACGGGCAAATAAAATGGAATGAATTGTATCAGGTAAATGTTGATAACGGAAATTCTCTGTATTATTTGTATGAAGACAGGGTTGATGACACACAATTTTCAGCAAATTCATTGATAAATACAAAATTTACGGAGAATTTAAACTTCAGCGCTGGGGTCTCCTTCAAAAATTTAAAGTCTAAAAATTATGCGAATATGCTGGATTTGTTGGGTGGAAATGGGTTTGTGGATTTGGACCAATATGCGCTTGGCGATGCAAAACAAAATGATTTAAATAATCCGAACCGAACCGTTGTTGCAGGAGATACATTTCAATATAATTATAATGTCAATGCTTTTACAGCGAGCGCTTTTGGGCAAGTACAAGGCACACAAAGAAATTTCGATTATTTTTTGGGAATAAATGCAAAAAGCACCAATTATCAGCGGGAAGGCTTGTATAAAAATGGTACTTATTTTGAAAATTCCTTCGGAAAAGGAGAAAAACAAAATTTTATGGATTTCGGCATAAAAGGGGGCACCACCTATAAAATTACGGGGCGACATTTGCTAACTTTAAACGGTGCTTACACTACAAATGCACCCACCATTAAAACCGCATTTTCCAATTCGAGGGTCAATAACAGCATCACTCCCGATTTAACGAGCGAGAAAATTGTAACGGGTGATATGAGTTATGTTTTTCGGGCGCCAAAAATCCAGTCGCGATTAACGGCTTATTACACAAGATTTAGTGACGCCATTGAAACTTCCTTCTTTTTTGCGGAAGGCTTGTTGGGCGACCAGGCCGATTTTGTGAATGAAATTATTACCGGCGTCGATAAAAAGAATATGGGTGCCGAATTAAGTTTTGAATATCAAGTTTTACCCACCGTAAAATTGATGGCGGCTGGTTCGGTTGGACAATTTACCTATAGCAACAATCCGCAGTTGTATTTGATTTCTGAGAGTTTTTCAGACTTAAACAGCAATTTCGGAACGGCTTATTTAAAAAATTACCATTTATCCGGAACGCCGCAACGTGCCTATTCCTTCACCTTTGAGTATCGCGATCCTGTTTTTTGGTTTTTCCAGATAAACGCCAATTATTTGACCAACAATTATCTGGATATTTCTCCTTTACTAAGAACCAATAATTTTTATCTGGATTCTGACGGTGTGCCTTTTTTGGATGATGAAACCGGCCTGCAAGTCACCCAAGAACAGGTTGATCACTTGTTAAAACAAGAAAAATTTGACCCAACTTTTTTGCTGAATGCCGTTGGCGGAAAATCTTGGAAAATTAATGGCTATTATCTTGGGTTTTTTATGGGAATCAACAATATTTTGGGTGAACTTTTTAAAACGGGCGGATTTGAGCAATCGCGGAAATCCAATTATCCCGAACTAAAACACGACAAACAACTGGAAAAACCCATTTTTGGACCAAAATATTGGTACGGCGGAAAAACTTCCTATTACCTTAATTTATATCTAAGATTTTAAAAATTATCGCTATGAAAAAAATAACACAAAAATCAACAAAATTTCTCCTATTAATTTTAATTTTCTTCTTGATGAGCTGCGTAAAGGATGGGGATTTTGAAACACCAAATGTTGATTGTACAGAACCGCAACTTACGGCAACAACCACTATTCAGCAGGTAAAAGAAATGTACACATTTGGCGGTGCAAAAATTATTGAAACTGATGTAATTATTGAAGGTTATGTAGTTTCCAGCGACAAATCCGGAAATATATATAAATCAATTTCCATACAAGATAAGCCAGAGAATCCGACAGCAGCCATTAAAATTTCCATCAACCAAACAAATATTTATACCAAATACAATATTGGGCGGAAAATTTATGTAAGGTTAAAAGGGCTGGCGGTTGGATACAGTTTTGGAAGCGTGCAAATTGGCGTAGCAACCGGAGATGGTTTGCAAGGTATTTTAGGTTCAGAACTCAACAAATATATTGTGCGTTCCTGCGAAGTTGTAGAAATTATTCCCAAAAAAGTAGCGATTTCAGATTTGAATAAGCAAATGTTAGAAATGCTTATAGAAATTGAAAACGTGCAGTTTAAAGCTAGCGATTTGGGGAAATCTTATGGGAATATTGACAATACTGCCACGGTAAATCGCGTACTGCAGGGTGTTGACAATTCCTGTAACTTTTTGGATGAAATTATCCTTAGAAACAGCGGTTATGCCAGTTTTAAAAACAATCTATTGCCAGAGGGAAAAGGAAGTGTTGTGGCTATTTTTAGCAATTATTATGATGATTTTCAGTTGTATTTGCGCGATACCGATGATGTGAAATTCACTGAAATCCGTTGTGATGAGTCTGATTCTTTTCAGCCGAATATTGCTTTGAAATCAGTGAAGGAAATGTATAAAGGAAGTATGGTTGAATTTGGGATAAGCAACAATTATGTAATGGAAGGCTATGTGGTTTCAAGCGATGAACAGGGCAGTTTTGAGAAAAAATTGGTGATTCAGGATGCTTTTGAAAATGCAACCGCTGGTATTCAGATTTTAATAGGCAAAACTGGTATTTTTGAACAATACAAACCTGGTGATAAGGTTTTTGTGAAGCTGAACAAACTGTATATGGCTAAAAAAGACGGCGTTTTAACCATCGGTTTTCCAAAAGGAACCGCAATTACCGAAATTGCAGAAACGCAAATCGTCGATTTCATTTACAATAGCGGCGAAAATTTCACCATAATTCCAAAAGAAATTTCAATTAATGATGTTGTAAATCCAGTTTTTGAAAACATTTTGGTAATGGTAAAAAATGTACAATTGGTACAAAATGAGTTGGGTTCGGCATTCACCTATTTTAGCGGCACCAACAACGGATTTCGAACGTTGGAAACCTGCAATGTATCCACAAAACTAACGGTTTTTACCAACGGAAAAGCCACTTTCGCCAACGATTTATTTCCACAGGGAAAAGGAAGCATCACAGGCGTATTAAGCAATGTTCTTGAACTAAGAAAGGCTGCCGACGTGCAGTTTTTGGAAGCGCATGAAACTTGTCTGGCTTTTGTCCCAAAAATTATGATTACCGAGGTTGCAGATCCAAAAAACAATGTTTCGGCACGATTTGTAGAACTTTACAATGCTGGAAATGGGGAAGTGAATTTAACAGGCTGGAAACTGAATAAATATTTAAATGGCGCCACCACTGTATCCAGTACACCCTTGGCATTAACGGGAATTGTAATTCCTGCAGGCGGATTTGCCATTATTGCCGGTGCCGATTATAAAATATTGTTTGATGATACTCCAGATATTGAGACAAGCTATATTTCTGGAAACGGCGATGATGTTTATGAATTGATAAACAATACTGGCGCTAGGGTTGATGTTTTTGGTGTTGTAGGTCAAGATGGAACCGGCACAAATTGGGAATATTTGGATGGCAGGGCAGCACGAAATTCTGCCGTTTCTGAACCAAATCCAATATTTACCATCAGCGAATGGACCATTTATTCAGCTGCTTCAAATAATTTAATAACAAACCCGAGCACGCCACAAAATGCACCTGAAAATTTTAATCCAAGAGTTAGGTAAATAGTTAATTTTTAATGTTGGCAATAGAAAAAAACTTAACCCGAGAGTTCGGTGATGCAGTAATTTTTTGGTAAAATGTAACGACGATAGCAACGATGAAGATAGCGCGGATTTGCAATCCGTGCCCGCAAATACAGGAAACAAAACAGTCAATAAAATTTAACACCATTAAAATTGTAGTTTTTCATTAAAAAAGAAGATAAAATGTCAACAAAATACAAAGCAACAACAACTGAAGATGCCTTTTTTATTACTGTCACAACTGTTGGCTGGGTAGATGTTTTTACAAGATTAAACCAAAAGTATAATATTATAAATGCACTTGCTTATTGCCAAGAAAATAAGGGTTTAGAAATTTACGCTTATTGCATTATGAGTAGCCATATTCATATATTATGCAAAGCAACCAATGGTTTTATTTTGTCTGATGTTATGAGGGATTTCAAAAAATTCACCTCGAAAAAAATAATTGAAACCATAATATATGAACCAGAAAGCAGAAAAGAATGGATGCTTAATTATTTTCAAAAGGCTTGTGGACATTTAAAAAGAGAACAAAAATATAAAGTATGGCAAAATGGATATCATGCAGAATTGCTAGAGACAAACTGGTTCATAAAACAAAAATTAAATTATATCCATAATAATCCCGTGAAAGATAAAATTGTTTCATTAGCAGAAGATTATTATTTTAGTTCAGCACGAAATTACGCTGATTTAGATAATGATTTGGATGTGATTCTGTTAGATTTATTCTGATATTGATTGCGTGGCACGGATTACAAATCCGCGCTATCGGGTTTTTTTGGATGTTGATTGCGTGGCACGGATTGCAAATCCGCGCTATTGGAAAAAAGTAATTACACTTCTTAAGCAGTTATTATATAGAAAACCAGTTTTTAACTTCCTATTGCACAAGTTTCCTCAATGCAACCCATTGTTTCAGCATTTCTCTTGAATCTTGTGCCGGATAGCCCAAGACCGTTTTCCCTGCAGCAACATCACTTATAACACCTGAACCCCCTGCAATCACGGCACCAGAATGAATGGTGACATGGTCTTTAATGGAAGCGCTTCCGCCAATAACAACGCCATCTCCAAGTGTAACAGAACCAGCCAAACCGCTGTGGCCAGCCATAATACAATAGCGTCCAAGGATGCTGTTATGCCCAATTTGTACCAGATTGTCAATTTTACAGCCGTCTCCAATTTTTGTTGCGCTAAACTTGCCACGATCCACGCAAGAATTTGAGCCTATTTCCACGTAATTTCCAATAACCACATTTCCAATATGTGGTATTTTCACCAAGCCTCGGCCATCTTCGCTGGCACTATAACCAAATCCGTCCCCCCCAATGCTTACGTTGGGGTGAAAAATGCAATAACTACCAATTTCACTTCGTTCCCTAATCACGGTTCCCGACCAAATAACAGTTCCGTTTCCAATATTGGTATCATCAAAAATACTCACATTAGGATACAAAACAACGTTCTCTCCCAACACCACATTTTTTCCCACATAACAGTTTGCGCCAATTTTGCAGTTTTTTCCAATGCTTACCGTCGCATGAATAACAGCAGATGGGTGAATTTCTTCCTCAAATACTGGAGAATCCGGACTGAAAACTTCAAGTAATTTGGCCATCGTCAAATCGGCATTTTTTACTTTGATTAGGGCACGGTTTTCGCCAGGCTCAAAGTTCAAATTTTCATTCACAATAGCGGCGCAGGCGTTGGAAGTCTCCCACAAACGCACATATTTTTGACTTCCGATAATTGAAATATGCTTGTTTTCAGCCTTTTCCAATTGTTCTGGGCCACTTATTTGGTGACTGGTATCTCCTACCAATGCGCCTTTTAAGAGTTTGTTAATTTCCGTTATTGAAAATGTTTTCATGGTTTTTATTCAGTATAAAGTTTCTTTGGCCTTTATATATTTTATAGGATAAAAACCGGTCGCAAATTACAATAAATTTCGATTGCCAGAGAAATCGGGTTAAATTTTATGATTTAAACGCACTTTTACTTGTTGAAACTAGCAATCAAATTAAATAAATGGACACAACACAACATCAAAATTAAACTTGGTAATTTGTATCTTTGCGTTATAAACAAAAAGACATAAAATTGACAGAAATTAGTTCTGTTTCAATTTTTTAACATAAATATAGCTGACAGCTATTTTAATTATGACCGAAATTATAGAGGATAATGTAGAAAAAGTTGTTTTGATAGGGTTGATTACACAATATCAAAATGAGGAAAAATGCAATGAATATTTGGATGAACTCGAATTTTTAACACTTACTGCAGGCGGAATTGCTGTAAAAAGATTTGTCCAAAAGTTAGACGTGCCCAATCCCAAAACGTTTTTAGGAACAGGTAAATTGGAGGACGTGCGCCAATATATTGAAGCCAACAATATCGGGACGGTTATTTTTGATGATGAATTAAAGTCGTCACAATTGCGTAATATTGAAAAAGTGCTAAATATTAAGGTGTTGGACAGAACCAATTTAATTCTCGATATTTTTGCATCAAGGGCTCAAACCAGTTACGCGAGAACACAAGTCGAACTGGCACAATGTCAATATTTATTACCACGCCTAACCCGACTATGGACGCACCTGGAACGTCAAAAAGGAGGAATCGGATTGCGTGGTCCTGGTGAAACAGAAATTGAAACCGACCGTCGAATTATTAGGGACAAAATTTCCTTGCTGAAAAAAAAGCTGGAGATTGTGGACAAACAAATGGCCGTTCAGCGTAAAAATCGCGGTAAATTGGTGCGGGTCGCTTTGGTGGGTTATACCAACGTAGGAAAATCAACCTTGATGAATGTGGTGAGTAAAAGCGATGTTTTTGCCGAAAATAAATTATTCGCCACCTTAGATACTACCGTTAGAAAAGTGGTGATTAAAAACCTGCCGTTTTTATTAACAGACACCGTTGGCTTTATCAGAAAATTGCCTACACAATTGATAGAATCGTTTAAATCTACATTGGATGAGGTTCGCGAAGCAGATTTACTGCTTCACGTGGTAGATATTTCGCACCCAAATTTTGAGGATCATATGGCTTCCGTAAACAAAACATTGGCCGAAATTGGAAGTGCAGATAAACCGGCTATTATCGTTTTTAATAAAATTGACGCATTTACGCACCAAACTATTGAGGAGAGCGATTTAATAACAGAAAAAACTGAAATTCATTTTTCTTTAGACGAATGGAAAAAAACCTGGATGAACAGGCTCAACAACAATTGCGTGTTTATTTCTGCATTGAACAAAGAGAATATGGAAGCCTTTAAAGAAAAAGTTTTTGAAGAAGTAAAAAAAATTCACATCACGCGTTTTCCATATAATGATTTGTTGTATGAAGAATATGAGGAGGAAAGTTAGTGGGTAAAATCTCAATGCTAAACTAAAAAGCAGTCTAAAAATCGGTTTAACCGCAATGCTCGCAAAGAATACGCAATGTTCGCAAAGTGTCAAGATTTTAAAATAGTCGCCTTGCGTTCCTTGCGAAAAAACCTAGCGACCCTTGCGGTTAAAAATAAGTGTGTTATTTACAGCCTTGTCAAACCTTTTTAGCTTGTCAAAAAACTAAAAACCATAATTTATTCCTAGCCCAAAAACTTCTCTCATTTGAAACCCCTCAAAAGCATTGTCGTCATAAATGGTTTGGAACGTTAGATTGGCTGATAGATATTTGTTTATTTTCATCACCAGATTCATGGTATAATCTATATCCACATTTTGCGGATCTTCCAAATAATTGCTGTATAAATTCAGGATGTTTTCCATCGTAACGTTTTCCATTAAACCCAATTTAGCATAGCCTGAGGCATAAAATCCCAATTCATATTTGGTGCTTTCACCTTCCTCAACACCAAAATATGCATCATTAGGCAAGGTAAAATCTTTATCAACAAAAATTATTTTTGAAGTTAAGGGCGCAAAATTGAATTTTAAATCATCCGATTTTTTCCAAAGTATTCCAGGTCCAAATGTGAGGTTTGCAGGCGACATAATATTGGTGTATTGTGTCCTTATTTCCTTTCCTGCGATATCTTTTGCGTAAACGTAGCCTTTAGTAAACTGGGTTTTAAAGTTTAAGAAAGCCGAATAATACCAATCGCCTTTTGCTTTTTTGCCAATCAGCGAATTAAACTCAAAACGGTCGTCGGTTTTTTTCTCAAATTCGCTATTTTTGCTTTTTGTAATTCCGTAAGAAGCCTGTATTTTATTGTCCCAAGTGATATCGCCTCTTAAATAATTGAAATTATAATTAGAGCCTAAATTTCCTGCCATGGTGTTTTCGCCACCGGTAACCCAATTGGAAAAAGCAGATTGATTAAACAATAATATGATGTTTCCTGATTTGTGCCAACCTTCTTTTGGTGCTTCTTTTTCTTGTGAAAAAGCGAAAGTACAACTTAAGGCAATTGTCGCCAATAGGATTACTTTTTTCATCTGTTTACATTTTATTTTTTAGCGGTAACAGCTGCTGCCTATCGGCGGCTAAACCTGCCTGCCGCAGGCAGGCCTTGCCTATCGGCAGGTAAATTCTCCATTAATCATTCCTATATGTATTAAAATTTATTATGCTTGGTTCATCTAAATTGATTTTTTATTTACTTAAAGTTAGTAAATAATGACCTTACCAGAAAATAAAAGGAGAATTAATTGTTGCTTTTAAAAAGCGGTACGGTAGAGCAGGCTTCGCCAAACATAATGGATTTTACTACTGGCTGCAATTTTTCAATCAGTTGAATATAGGCGGTTTCAGGAATTGGTTTGTTAGAGCAGCCCTTGATAATTACTGGTTTTCCTACAAAATTTACAATATCAAAATGTGCGATAATTTCCTGAAAAACAGAGGTTTCCAAGGTGGCCAAATTACCGACCACAATTTTTTTTGCAAAGGGTAAAACGTAAGTAGAAATTAGCATATAGGCCCAGGAAGGAATAATGGCATCTGTAGAACATACAAGCGCTACGTAATGGTCTTTATATTGGCCCCAATCGTGGTTTTTTAGGTGTTCCCTAAAATCGGATTCTTTCAAAATTTGTTCGTGAAACAGCCAGTCTTTTATGTCGATAACACTTCTAGTGCCTTTCGGATAAAAATCTTCGAGGTCAATTGTTATCAACTTGCTGTTCGCGACCCTATTTACAATTTCATCGGCCATCTATAAGAAACCTAGCTCTAATTTTGCTTCTTCGCTCATCATATTCTGTGTCCACATTGGGTCAAAAGTAATTTCAACCTCGGCATTTTTAACTTCCTCAATTGTTTTTACTTTTTCCTCAACTTCCACAGGCAAGGTTTCTGCAACCGGGCAATTGGGCGAAGTTAGGGTCATTAAAATTTTAACATCGTTGTTTTCACTAACAAAAACGTCATAAATTAAACCCAATTCAAATATATCTACAGGAATTTCAGGATCGTAAATTGTTTTTAGTTTTGCAACTATTTTATCGCCAAGCTCTTGTGCGTGTGTGCTGTTCATTTTAAAAGTCTTTCTTTATATTCATTCTAAATAAGGGCAAATATACAATTATTTACCTATTCGCGTAACTATTTAAGCCTAATTTCTCATCCTATAAATAGAAATTTTTGGGCGTTCCCCTGCGGGTCGGGCTTTTCGTTACAATCTTTTTTTCTTCGCCTATCGGCGAATCAAAAAAGGATTTTCACTTCAATCCCTAACGCACATTCAATTAAAAATTAATAACTGATAATTGAGAATCCCTTCGCTGGTGCGAGCGTCTCGCTCGTACCCCACAAACAAGAAAAACTTTTTTATCTGTTTTTACCAAATACAAGTCATCTGCAGAAAAAGGCCTACTGAAAAATTAGTTGTAGTAACGAGCGGGACGCTCACGCTGGCGTTGGGGTTTTTCGACTTCCGACTTCGGACTTCGGTCTTCCGTCTTCCGACTTCCAACTTCCAACTTCCGCCTAACCCATTTTCGACTGAAAAGCCAGCGCGTATAATTTTATTTGTTTAATCATAGAAACCAAGCCGTTAGCGCGCGTTGGCGATAAATGTTCCTTCAGGCCAATTTTATCCACAAAATACAAATCGGCATCTAATATGTCTTTAGGTTTTTGGTTGTTGAATGCGCGCAACAAAAGCGCTACAATTCCTTTGGTTAAAATTGCATCACTATCGGCTGTAAATTTAATTTTGTCGCCTTCAATTTCAGAAGCCAGCCATACTTTTGATTGACAGCCCATAATTAAATTCGAGTCCGTTTTATATTCATCCTTAATCATTGGAAGCGATTTCCCCAGCTCTATAATATATTCATAACGCTCCATCCAATCTTCTAAAAAGGAAAACTCGTCTATAATTTCTTCTTGTATTTCTTTGATAGTCATTTTTTAAACTTATTTTTGCAAAAGTAAACACATCTTTATTCTAAAAAAAATATTAGACAAATTAATCCAGTACAGACCTGTGTTAACTACCGTAAAATATGAGTAAACTACTAATTATTGGAACTGTTGCCTTTGACGCTATTGAAACGCCATTTGGAAAAACTGACAAAATTTTAGGAGGTTCCGCGACCTATATTTCACTTTCAGCATCACAATTTGGTATCAATTCAGGAATTGTTTCTGTTGTTGGAGGCGATTTTCCGAAGAAATATTTAGAGAAATTAAATCTCAGAAATATTAATACTGATGGTATTGAAATTATAGAGAATGAAAAAACATTTTTTTGGAGCGGCAAGTACCACAACGATTTAAATTCGAGAGATACCTTAATTACCGACTTAAATGTTTTGGCAAATTTTAAGCCTGTTATTCCTGAATATTTTATAGATACCGATTATTTAATTTTGGGAAATTTACACCCATCCGTTCAAATGTCAGTCATCAAGCAAATTCCCGTTCGCCCAAAATTGGTGGTGTTGGACACGATGAATTTTTGGATGGACAAAACCTGGAACGAATTGATGGAAGTGATTGCAAAAATAGATGTAATTACCATCAATGATGAAGAAGCGCGCCAGCTATCCGGAGAATATTCTTTGGTAAAAGCCGCACAAAAAATTCAAGAAATGGGACCAAAATATGTGGTGATAAAAAAAGGTGAACACGGCGCTTTGTTGTTTAATGGTGATAATGTGTTTTTTGCACCAGCATTGCCCTTGGAAGAAGTTTTTGACCCAACCGGAGCAGGAGATACTTTTGCCGGCGGATTTATTGGACACATTACAAAAACTGGAGATATTTCTTTCGAAAACATGAAACGTGCCGTAATTGCGGGCTCAAACCTGGCTTCATTTTGTGTGGAGAAATTTGGAACCGAACGCATGGAAAATTTAACACAAGAAGAAATTCAAAAAAGATTATTGCAATTTAAACAACTAACTCAATTTGATATTGAATTAAGTTAAAATGAATTCCGCTTGTGTGCGGAATTTTTTTATGGAATTCACAATATAATACTACTACTATGAGCGACGCTATTAAACACGAATGTGGAATTGCAATGGTGCGATTATTAAAACCACTGCAATACTATAAAGACAAATACGGAACAGCTTTTTATGGCTTAAACAAAATGTATCTGTTGATGGAAAAGCAGCACAATCGCGGACAAGATGGTGCGGGTTTGGCAAGCATAAAATTTAACGTAGCACCGGGAACAAGATATATTAGCCGTATTCGCTCTAATGATGACCAGCCAATACATGATATTTTCGACCAAATTAACGGCCGATTAAATAGTTTAAATCTTGAATTTCCTGATAAAATTGATGATGTAGAATGGCAGCTGAACAATGCGCCATACATAGGAAATTTGTATTTGGGGCATGTGCGTTATGGTACTTTTGGCAAAAACAGTATTGAAAGCGTTCATCCCTTTTTGCGCCAAAGCAACTGGATGCACAAAAGCTTAATCGTTGCCGGAAACTTCAACATGACCAATTCTAAGCGATTGTTCAAAGACCTGGTTGACATTGGGCAACACCCCAAAGAAATGACTGATACGGTTACCGTGATGGAAAAGATAGGTCATTTTATAGATGATGAAGTTGCCAAATTATACGAAAAAATAAAAAAGGAATTTGGCGTTACCAAAAAGGAAGCTTCTCCTATGATTGAAGAACGTATCAACGTCAAAAAAATCTTAAAAAGATCTGCAAAAAATTGGGACGGTGGCTATGCAATGGCAGGTTTATTAGGCCACGGCGATTCCTTTGTGATGCGCGATCCCTCAGGAATTCGCCCTGCGTTTTATTATATAGATGATGAGGTTGTGGTAGTTGCTTCGGAACGACCTGCCATTCAGACTGTTTTTAATGTTGCCATTGAGGACGTTAAAGAAATAGACAGAGGCCATGCCCTCATTATAAAGAGAAGTGGTAAAATCTCTATGCCCAAAATTAAGGAACCGCTGCAAGAAAAGGCTTGTTCTTTTGAGCGCATTTATTTCTCAAGGGGAAGTGATGCCAGTATTTATACCGAGCGAAAAAATTTAGGAAAATTGGTTTTTCCACAAATTTTAGAGAAAATAAAAGGGGATTTAAAAAATACGGTTTTTTCGTACATTCCAAATACTGCCGAAACTTCTTTTTACGGCTTGCGTGAAGCTGCTGTCGATTATTTAAATGTGCAAAAAACAGCCGCAATTTTAAAAGGGCAACGCAGTTTATCGGCCGAAAAGGTAACCGAAATATTAGCGGAAATCCCGCGATTTGAAAAACTGGCTGTTAAAGATGCAAAATTGCGGACTTTTATTGCCGATGACACCAGCAGAGACGATTTGGTGGCGCATATTTACGATGTTACTTACGGCATTGTTAAACCAACCGACAATTTGGTGATTATTGACGACAGTATAGTGCGAGGAACAACCTTAAAGAAAAGCATTATCAGAATTTTAGACCGCTTAAACCCTAAAAAAATTATTGTGGTTTCCTCGGCGCCACAAATCCGCTATCCCGATTGTTACGGAATTGACATGGCGAAATTGGGCGATTTTATCGCTTTTAGGGCGGCATTGGAATTATTAAACGAAACCAACCAAGCACATATCATTCAGGAGGTTTATGTAAATTGCCTTAGCCAAAAACACTTGGAAGATATGGAATTGAAAAACGAGGTAAAAGCTATTTACGACCAGTTTACAGATGAGCAAATTTCCGATAAAATTGCCGAAATGTTAAAAACACCGGAGATCAATGCGAAAGTTGAAATCATCTTCCAATCGGTTGATAATTTACACATTGCCTGTCCGAATCATTTGGGCGACTGGTATTTTACTGGCGATTATCCAACGCCCGGCGGAAACCGCGTGGTAAATGATGCCTTCATTAATTTTTACGAAGGAAGCGACAAAAGGGCGTATTGATATTGAATATTAGAAGTAGGGACAGGTCGCGACCTGTCCGTTCTTAATAGGTCGCGACCTGTCCGTTCTCAATAGAAAAAAGGTTATTAAAGTTAAGAAACATAGTTCTTGTTATCAAATCAATATCCTTTTTCTTCTGAAAAAGCTGTGAATAGGAAACTCTCAATTCCTAAATATTATTGAAATAATCTTATTTTCTATTATCAATTCTCACTTCTCAATTATTTTTATATATTTGAAATTGAATAAGATAATAATTGCCAAAAACCCATTTAAATTTTTTAGCATTGAATAAATAAGATTATATTTTTACTGTTTTAGCAATAATTATCATAAACATATTGCTGCTATGAAATTATTAAAAGGACTGGAACGCCTTGAGAAGATAAACCATTTGATAAAAAGAAAATGCACAGGCTCTCCTGAAGATTTTGCACAAAATTTAGGGATTAGCCGAGGACATTTGTACCGGTTGATAAGCGTGTTAAATGATTATGGCGCCTGTATTGAATGCTCCAGAAAATTAAACAGTTTTTACTACCAGCAACCTTTTAGTTTTGAAAAGTTATTTCTCAAAAAATCGCTTACTATTGATGAAATGGAAAACATAAAAGGTGGTTTTTCTTTAAATTTTTTTATTCCGTCTCCTTTTATGAGACGGAACGAAGTTAATTTTACAACAAGTTTTGCGCAAAACAAGACATAACTATGAGTGTCTTTAAAAAAATTGTAGTTAATTATTAACTTATATATGATTACAGTTTTAAGACAGGGTTTAAAGAAATTAATGAAATAATATCAATGTCCAATTTAAAGATTGATTAATCTGATTGCAAAAAGCTACTTTAGGCATCACCTCATAAATTTTATGCTTACTTTTAAAATAAATATTGAATCAACAAACATTCAACAAACGATTTGCTACATCCGAAAAAATCTTCGATTTCTCAGTTGCACAAATCATCATATAAACCAGTTGTTTTAATTTAAAAAGAATCAACACTGCTCTCAAAAAGTATACTAATAGTTATACTTATTTAAAATAAAACATACGAATATGTATTCTTTTATTAGTTTATTTATACCTATATGTATATTTTTGTCTTAATTTATATACCTATATGTATAAAAACCGTCAAGCAATGAGAAACAAAAAAAAATTACTTGTAGCGCAACTGGATCAAAAGCTTGCTGTATTTAAAGATGCCGAAAGAGTCCTGGTTCCACAAAAAGGTTGGATTAATACTATTAGAACCACGCTTAATATGACAATGGACCAATTAGGGACCAAACTTAGATTAACAAAAGGAGCAATTCAAAAAATTGAGGAACGTGAGGCTATAGGCCAAATTACCATTAACAAACTAAAGGATGTTGGCGAGGCATTGGATATGAAATTTGTCTATGGTTTTGTTCCAAAAGATGGTACCATTGAAAATCTTATTAACTTAAAGGCTGAGAAACTGGCCCGAAAAATTGTTTTAAGGACCAATCAAACTATGAAATTAGAGGATCAGGGAATCGGTGACAACAAAATAAATGATTCAATAATGGACTTGGCAAATGAAATAAAAAGGGAAATGAGAAAATCATTATGGGATTAAATTTAGAATATGCGGATGGACAAACACCTTTAGATGAAGAAGAAATAGCAGGTTTAAAAATAAAGGCAATAACCACGCAAGGAGAACTGGATGAATTTGAACAGTTAAATATCGAAAAGGCAGTTGAATGGACTATTCACTCCAATTTAAAACCTGAAAAAATATTGACTGAGAAGTTTATAATAGACTTACACAAAAAAAATGGTTGGTGATGTCTGGAAATGGGCAGGAACGTATAGGAAATCAGACAAGAATATTGGTATTAATTGGACTCAAATAGGTATTGCGTTAAAATCCCTATTAGATGACACAAAATATTGGATTGAAAATAACACGTATGCACCAGAAGAGATTGCTATTAGATTTAAGCACAGAATTGTAGCAATTCATTGTTTTTCTAATGGAAACGGAAGACATTCAAGAATGATGGCCGATATTATTATAGAATCCATATTTGGCGGAAAAATTTTTTCGTGGCATCAATCAAATATGGTTAAAGTGAATGATACAAGAAAAGAATATATCGCAGCATTAAGAAAGGCAGACAATGGAGATATTAACCCACTAATCAAATTTGCAAAAAGTTAAAGCCAATAACGAAGCGTTCGTGCAGTTGTTACATCACCTCATAAAATTTATGCTAAAATTTGAATTGGTACAAACGAAAAACATTCATCATTAAATTTGCTGCGTCGCACAAATCTCATAAAAACTTGCTTTAGGTAAATAAAAAAAGAAATTATAAAACGAGCCATAACAAATTTTGATACACCAAAATGATTAATAGCGAATTTACCTGCCTATCGGCAGGCAGCAGCTGTACCAACAAAAAATAAAATATAAACTGATGACAGAACTTTTTAAAACAGAGAACTATTGGGATTGAAACGAAGTAGGAAGTTCTGTCGAAAGAAGCCAGAAAATTCTAAACTGCAAACACAAAACCCACAAATTTAATCGCAAATTTCACAAAGAAAATAAGCAAAGGGCGTTAGAAAAACTTTAATATTTCCTTTTTCATTATGAATTAAAACCGCGTTAGCGACAGCAGAGGAAATCCTTTTTTGAGGTTTTTACCGAAAAAAAGATTGAAATGAATGGCGCGACCCTTGTGGGAACGCCCACTAAAAAAGCGGGCCGGCTCAACCTGTTTTTTAAATTAAATTGTCGTTTTTACTGCTCAAGGGCAATACTGTCCTTAACTATGATAGGGCCTTCAATATTTAAAGAATCGATGACCACCTCAACAATGGTGTCTTTTACAGGACGTGGTACGTCTTTTCGCGAATTGCAGTCGAAAAGTTTCAACACATCTTTGGAAGGTATTTTAAAATCTTGCTTTAAATAATATTGAAAGGAAGCATCTTTGTTTAACATCCTTAAAAACTCGCCGTTGATGGGAAGTGCAGTATGCGATGCCTGACCCAATTCCATAGTTTTAAAGTGAACTGCAGGATTTTCTGCACCAACCCAAGCGCCAGTAACCAAGTTTGACGTAAACCCAACAAACCAGCCATCTGCTTGCGATTGGGAAGTTCCTGTTTTGCCACCAATGTCGCCAAACAATTGAAAATCGTACCTTATTGGTGCTGCAATTCCTTGGAAAACTACACGTTTTAGTATTTCGACCATAATTGCCCCCGTTTTTTCCGAATAGACCTGTTTGGTTTCTTTTATAGGTAAAATATTTAACGAATTTCCCTCTCTGTCCACTATTTTAAGAAGGATTACTTCATGCATAGGTTTCCCGTAATTTGGAAATGTGGTATAGGCTCTTGCCATTTCCAATAAAGAAAGTTCGGCGGTGCCTAAAGACAAAGAAGGAACTGGTGGAAGTTCGGTTTCTATACCCATATTTTTAGCCAGATTGATAATTTTAGGCAAGCCAACTTTTTCCATAAGTTGCACTGTAACCGTATTTACAGAAGCGGCCAATGCGCCCCATACACTAAATTCGCCGCCATAAATATAATCGGAATTTTTAGGCTCCCAGTCTTCGTATTGTGGATATTTTATTAAGATGTTTGGATACATATCACAAGGCGAAACGCCATTTTCTATAGCTGCAGCAAAAACAAATGGTTTAAATGCACTTCCAACTTGTCTTTTTGTGGTTACATGATCATACTGGAAATAATTTTCATCGATGCCGCCAACATAGGCTTTAATATGTCCGGTTTTTGGTTCCATGGCAATAAAACCAGCGTGCAAAAATCGCAATGAATTTTTTATGGAATCTAAGGGCGACATGCTTACATTTCTGTCGCCGTCGTGCGAGAAAATTTTCATTTTCACGGGTTGTTTCAGGCTGTCTTGTATCATTGACTCCGACAAGCCAGCTTTTTTTAATGCTTTATATCTTCCAGAGTTTTTGATGGCGTTTGTTAAAACGATTGGCGTATCTTTCCAAGGGTCTTCATCACCCCACTGGCGGTCAAATTCATACTGTAAAATTTTTAATCTTTTTGCCACAGCCTTTTCGGCATATTGTTGCATAGCGAAATTTAAAGACGTGTAAATTTTAAGTCCGTCTTTGTATAAATCATATGTTTTTCCGCTTGATTTTCTGTTGTTTTCAAGCCAATCGTTCATTGTTAAACGCACATACTCCGTAAAATACTTGGCTTTTCCCTGATGGCGGGTGAGTCGTTTTTGTTTTGTAAGCAAAGGAATGGCTGTAACAGAATCTTTAAATTTTTCAGAAATATATTTTTCCTGACTCATTAAATTTAAAACAATGTCTCTTCTTTTTTTCGAAGCTTCAGGAAATTTTATGGGATTATAGGTATAAGTTGCTTTTAACATCCCAATCAAAACAGCACCTTGTTCAATAGTTAACTTAGAAGTTGAAGTGCTAAAAAAACGCTGGGAGGCACTTTCAATACCGAAAGCCGTATCGCCAAAAGGAACGGTGTTAAAATAAAATTCAATAATTTGTTCCTTTGTAAAATGATTTTCCAGTTTATAGGCAGCAACCATTTCTTCGAACTTGTTAATGGGGGTCGAAAAAATCCAATAAGAATTTCTAGGAAAATAGTTCTTTACCAATTGTTGCGAAATGGTGCTTCCACCTCCTGAGCTTTTATCTCTAAGAATCACCGTTTTTACAAGAACGCGCATCAAACTTTTTAAATCTACACCAGAATGCTCATAAAAACGAGAATCTTCTGACGATATAAGGGCTTCAACCACATGTTTTGGAATAGAATCAAAAGGGATATTTAAGCGATTTTCTTTGTCAAAACGATAAAGCAATACATTATCAGAAGAATAAACTTCGGAAGCTTCCATATTTCTAAAAAGTTTCACCTCTTTACTGGTGGGAACCCTTCCAAATAATCCAAAATAAACGAAAATCATAAAAATTACAAACAAAACGCCAAGCGCTAAACTTCCTTTTATAAAAAAACGAAACCAATTTTTTTTGGTATATTCTTTAAAACTGAAATTTCGAATCAAATACAGTTTTATGTTGTTTAGTAGCTTCAATTGATTGGTGTTTGTTTGTTAAAATCTAGTTGAAAAAAGCGCACAAAATTACCATAAATAATTACATCCGCAGTTTGTTAAATATAATAATTTATTTTTAGCCACACTATTTTACATATTTGTTATGGAATTTTTAAATTTGGCCATCTGATAAATGGCATTTCCTTATTTAATAAAAAATATTACGATGCCGCCCAAGGCTATAAAAGCACCAATAACTTCTTTTACAGTCACTTTTTCTTTATAAAGTAATATGGCAGGCGGAATAATTAAAACGGGTATAATAGCCATAATGGTTGAAGCAATACCGACTGTTGTATATTTTACGGCCAACAAAGAGGCGTAAACCCCTAAAAACGGACCAAATATAGAACCAATTACAATAAATTTCATGGAAATAGAATCGGTAGCGGCTTGCTTCACTTTTGGCCACCGTTTAATCATTGAAATTAGCAGGATAAAGCCAATTGTTCCAGCAATAATTCTAATTTGGGTTGCTGCCAAAACGTTATAATCACCCATTCCATATTTACTTAAAACCAAGCCCAATGCTTGTCCCAGAGAGCCCAAAAAGGCAAATAACATTCCTTTTGGTGAAAAGGAAAATTGAATTTTTTTGTTTTTTACCCCTAATTTTTCATCATCCAACTTCTTTTTTTCTGTAATAACCAGCATAATTCCAAAAATGGTGATAAACATCGCCATCAAAGAAAGGAGACCCATAGTTTCCCCTAAAATAAACCAGCCTAAATAGGCGGCAATTGGCGCGCTCAATGACATCAATAACATGGAGATTCTTGCGCTGATTAATTCATAGGATTTAAACAGAAAATAATCTCCAAAAACAAAACCCACCAAACCTGAAATTGACATCCAGATCCACTGATGGGCAGAAGCGTCAAAGGGCAAAAACATTCCTCTGGAGAAATAGGAAATTAAGGCATAAATACAAAAAGCAATAATTAAACGCAATACGTTGACAGACAATGAACCTGCTCTTCTGGTGGCTTGCTGAAATGATAAACTGGTGGTGGTCCAAAAAACCGCTGTCAATAAGGCAAATAATTCACCTAAATGGGATGTTAGCATCATTTTCTTTTGATGTCGCTAATGTACTTAAAACTTAGGGCTTAAATAAAAAAAACATAAATATTATTTGCTTCTTTGTTTAAAAGATTATTTGGTTTCCTTCCAAAAAATTTCAACTTTCCAATAGGCTAAAAACAAAAAATATTGTTATAAATTTATACTGAATTAAATCATCGCTAAAAATGATAAAAAATACTTTTGAAATAGTACGTGAATTTTTAGAATTTGAATTGTTCCGTATAGACGAATATAGCTTGAAGGTTTATACAATAGCGGTCATATTGGCTGTTTTTGTAATTACAAAAATGATTTTATGGCTCATTAAGATAACGATATTTAACAAACAAAAGCTAAAAAGTCAGGAATTGGGAAATACCTATGCCTTGTTTCAAATTATTAAATATGTAGTTTGGGTGATTGCCTTTGCTTATATACTGGAAACAATTGGGGTAAAAATTACGGTATTGATTGCGGGTTCTGCAGCATTACTGGTGGGTATTGGCTTGGGGCTGCAGCAAACATTTAACGATGTAATATCGGGCATCATATTGCTCTCAGAAAGATCTATAAAAGTGGGGGATATCTTAGAAATTGACGGAGATATTGTGCGGATTCAAGAAATTGGTTTGCGAACATCTACAGGCGCGAACAGAGATGAGATTACCATTATAATTCCAAACTCATTAATCACCACCAATAAAGTGATTAATTGGAGCCATCAATCAAAAAAAACACGATTTAAAATAAATGTGGGCGTAGCTTATGGCAGTGATGTTGATTTGGTGATGAAAATACTTAAAGAAAGTACCATGGAACATACAGATATCACAGACAAAAATTTGATAGATATTCGCTTTTGTGATTTTGGCAACTCATCTCTGGACTTTCAAATTTTATTTTTTAGCGAAAATATTTTTAGAATTGAAAAGGAAAAAAGCGACATCAGAAAAATAATTAACAGAAAATTTATTGAGAATAACATCAGTATTCCTTTTCCACAAATGGATGTGCATATACAAAAAAGGTGAAAGCCCGAAGTTAAAAGCTACTTTTGCGGTTAATTTGTACAATTATGTCTTTAGGGCATTAGGTATGATTAGATTTTATATTAAATAGAAAGTAGTATCTAAGGAAAAATGTGATAAATTATTGATTCCCAATAAAGTAGTCTTTTATTTTTTCAATATTTTTTTGTTTGACTAATAACTTTCAACTTTGCAACATTTTAACCTTACAACTATCTATGAACTACAATAAGATATTTATAAAAATAAATAAGGAGTTAAATAAAACAGAGAATTTAGGCGAAGTTGCCACCTATATTTCTGAGCTTAGCAATGTAGACCCTTCAAAATTCGGAGTTCATTTAACCACCATCGATCATCAGCATTATCAATTTGGCGATGCTGAGGAAAAGTTTTCCATTCAAAGTATTGCTAAAGTTTTGTCGTTGGTGCTTGCCTACAAACTGGAAGGTGAAAAATTGTGGGAAAGGGTTGGCGTGGAGCCTTCAGGAACCTCGTTTAATTCGTTGTTTCAGTTGGAATTTAATATGGGAATACCGCGAAATCCGCTCATAAATTCGGGTGCCTTGGTCATTTCCGATATTTTGGTGAGTCACCTTAAAAATCCGAAAGATGATTTTATTGCTTTTGTAAGAAGCATTTCAGGGAATCCCAACATTGATTATTGTACAAGAATTGCAGAATCGGAGAAATTAACTGGACATAGAAATGCGGCTTTAATCAACTTGATGAAGTCCTTTGGAAATATTAAAAATGATATTGATGTAGTGTTGGACTTCTATTTTAATTTATGTTCCATTGAAATGACTTGCAAAGAGCTTTCTGGCACTTTTCTTTTTCTTGCGGCTTATGGCGTTAATCCCTACACAAATGAAAGAGTGATTAGCATAAGCAAATCGAAACGTGTAAATGCCATTATGCAAACCTGCGGATTTTATGATGAAGCCGGGGAGTTTTCATTTAAAGTAGGTTTGCCTGGAAAAAGTGGTGTTGGCGGTGGCATTGTTGCTATTCTACCGCATAAATACTGCATCGCAGTTTGGAGTCCGAGGCTGAATAAAAAGGGAAATTCGAGCAAGGGAATAAAATTTCTGGAATTGTTTACTACGGAAACGGAAATTTCCATTTTCTAATATAATTTGTTGAAAGCAACATGGAAAACAAAAAACTAAGCGGAACAATCAGAAAGAATATTCAACCGGGAAAAAAGGTAGAAATTGTGCAAAAGCACCATCAACGAACAGGTGAATTGACTGAAGGTATTGTAAAAAGAATCCTCACCAATTCTCCAACACATCCACACGGCATAAAAGTACAGTTGGAAACAGGCGAAATTGGGCGTGTTATAAATGTTTTTATTTGAAAAATTGTTATTTGGTGATTTTTAGTTAAAATCTGCTAATAAAATAATTTATCATCAATTGTTATTCGTTTATTCCCTTTTTTTAGAATATTTTTCAATGAGCCCAAACAATAATTTTCGATTTAATGGTTTGGTTAAATAAGCATTAAACCCAAGTGCCAAGGCATTTGTTTTATCAGACTCCATGGCGAATGCCGAAAGCGCAATCACTGGCAGCGACGGCCTTACTTTTTTAATTTCTTTCATGGCTTCATTTCCATCCATCACCGGCATTTTTATGTCCATTAACACCAATTGAATTTCAGGATGGTGTAGCGCCAATTCCAATGCTTTTTTACCATTATTGGCTTCTATAATCTTAAAGTTTGTTGAGGAAAATAATTCATTGATGTACATCATATTGTATTCTTCATCTTCGGCCACTAAAATGGTGATTTCTTTATTTTTCACATCGTTTGTTGGTTTTTGTTCATCAATAACAGTAGATATTAAAGGTATTTTCGACTTAATATAAGGTATTGTAAAATAAATTGTTGTTCCGGGTTGATCCGAATTTAACCAAATTTCACCTTGAAATAATTCTATAATTTTTTTCGTGATGGCTAAACCTAGCCCTGTTCCTATATGTTGTTTGCTCAAGTTCAAATTTCCTTGTGAAAAGCGGTCGAAAATTTTATGGTGTAAATCATCATCAACACCAATTCCTGTATCCTTTACATAAAACTGTAGATTATTTTCGATTAATTGGTAACCAAAAGTCACACTTCCTTCATCTGTAAATTTAAATGCGTTTGACAACAGGTTTGTAAGTACCTGATTTAATTTTGTTTTATCAGTTTCAATTGTACTCTTAAAATTCTCCAGTCCTCTTTCACAAATTAATAAGATATTATTTTTCTTTGCAATAGGTTTATAAAAAACTTCTAATTCATCGAGCAATTTATTTAAATTAACATTTTCTATGTTTAGGGTCACGGCACCTGCCTCAATTTTTGAAATATCTAGAATATCGTTTACGATTGAAAGTAATCTTTTGCTACTTTTAATCACAATATTAGCATATTCTCTTTGTTTTTCTTTAGTGATATTTTGGTCAAGGCACAGCTCTGAAAATCCAATAATTCCATTCATAGGCGTTCTTATTTCGTGGCTCATATTTGCCAAAAAAGCCGATTTTAACCTATCCGATTCCTGTGCTTTGGCTAAAGCGCTGTTTAATTCGTTTTCAACCTTTTTACGTTGAATAGTAGTACTAATCTGGTCAGCAACAAACTCTAGCAACTGCACATCATTTTCGTTGTAGGCATTTTCGTCCACATAACTTTGTACCACAATTGCCCCAATACATGTCTCTTGAATTAACAAAGGGACACCCACCCATATTTCAGCATGTCCACCAATTAATTCAACTACTTTGTTTTTAATAAGTTCTTTGTGGGCATCTTTTGTGAGTATTAGGGGTTTTTTTGATTTTATGACATAACCTGTTAATGAATTTTTTGCTGAAAATTCATCCACCTCCTCTATATCATCCACAAAAACAGGCGTTGAAATCATATCTGTTTCTTCATTGTAAATGGCGATATAAAAATTGCTGGTGTCAATTATTTTTTGCAATTCATTTCTTACAAACAAGCTAAACTCCGTAAAATCACTGGTTGTTAATGCAGCTTTAGATATATTATAAAGTACATTTTCCAAGGTCTCTTTTTTCGCTTTTTCTGTTATATCCGTTATTACCGCATGTATTGTTAAACCATCCTCATTTTCGTTAACTCTTGTAAGGGTTACTTCAGACGGAAAAACAAGTCCATTTTTATTTTGGTGATACCATCTAAATCTATTGCTTCCTTGTTCCAAAGCAATATTTACCATTTTTTCTGATTTTTCTATAGAACTGGCTCCATCGAATTGTGTTTCTGGTGAAAGTTGTGATGGCCGGAAACCTAAAATTTCATTTCTGTCAAAACCATACATATTAATGGCCGCTTCATTACAATCTACAATAAAACCGTTTTTTAATATTAAAATTGCATCTATGGATTTTTCAAAGAGGTCTCTATATTTCTTTTCTGATTTTTCGAGTAATTTTTTTGAACGGATACGCTCGGTAATATCATCAGCCAAGGAAGCGATGCCGGTTATCTTGCCTGTTGCGTCTTTTAAGGTAACATTATACCAGTCGCAAGTAATAATATCACCTGCTTTGGTCATGTTTTTATTGGTGCTTCTGTGTGCATATTTTACGGCTAAAATGTCCTCCTGGATTTTTTTCATTTCGGGAGCTAAATTTGGCGGCGTAATCAAATCTTTAATTCTAAGTCTTCTCGCCTCTTCAGCAGAATATCCAAAAATACGCTGCGCGGAATTATTCCACTCCATTACATTAAAATCAGCATCCCAAATTATGGAGGCCAATGGCGTGTTATTAAATTGATCTTTTAGGCGTTGATTACTCTCAAAAAACAAATCTTCTGCCTTTTTACGTTCTGTAATATCTTCAGATATTGTAATATAATTTACAATCTTTCCAAAATCATTTTTTACAGGTGTTATGGTATGTTGTACCCAAATTAATTTACCGTTTTTGGCTTTATTTTGAATTTGTCCCTGCCAGATATTTCCACCTACAACAGTTTTCCACATTTGGGTATATAGTCCTTTGGGCTGCTTTTCTGATTTTAAAATGTTATACATTTTTCCAAGAATTTCTTCTTTCGTAAAACCATATATTTCCGTAAATTTTGGATTTATAAATTCAATAACTCCTCTCGCATTTGTTATGGCAATAATATTTGCACTTTTTTCTATTGCTAATAAGTGTTTCCTGTTTTCTTCTTCTGCCTTTTTACGGTCTGTAATATCTTCACAAATCCCTTGAATATGGGTAACTTCTTTCTTGCTGTTTTTAACAACATCTATATTGGCCTGAATCCATTTTACAACACCTGTTTTAGTTATAATTCGGAAAGGCTGAAATTTAAATTCATTTGATTTTTCTATTTTGAATAATTTAAAAAATGTTTCGCGCACCCATTTTAAATCTTCAGGAAAAACAAGTTGGTGTAATTTCACATCCCCATTTATCAGTTCTGTATAGGAATATCCAAATAAATTAATCGTATTTTCTGAAGCAAACTCTATTGGAAAATCCCATTCGTTTTTACATAAGATAGCAACTGTATGACTTTTGTTGATAATATTATAGGCCGCTTTTATTTGGTTTTCTGTTTCTTTTTTATCGGTTGTTTCATGGAAAAACATGAGAACTCCCTCCTGAGACGGGATTATTCTGTTTTCAAGCCATTTACCCCAAGACTTAAAATAATTTTCAAAACTTTGTGGTTTTCCAGTTGATATGGCCTTTTGGTAATTGTCATAAAATATTTCGCCTGCCTTTTCAGGAAATTCTGTCCAAATATGTTTGCCTATGAGTTCTTCTATATTTTTTCCCAACAAATCAGCTGCCTTTTGATTTGCATAAATATATTTTGAATCACGATCCAGTATCACCAAACCTTCTTTTATACTTGTAAGGGTATTTGACAAAAAGTTTTTAGCCGTATTAAATTTTTGATCTTTTATAACCCGCTCTGTAATATTTTCGACAGATACAATTACATATTCAAGGGTATCTTCACTGCCCTCAATTACCTTAAATTTAACCAAGGTATTAATTTCATGACCATCCAAAGTTTTATGAATACTTTCTATTTCGGCTTCTTTTTTACCCAATAAAATATCAACAAGTAATTTAGTAAATCCGGCATTGGAATTTTCAATAAATACTTTTGGTAAATTCTCTAATAATTCTTCTTTACTTTTAGCATTGTATAACTTTACTGCAGCTATATTTACATCCTTTAGCGTTCTTAAAGAAGCTAATTTTGTGAGTGTATCAAGGTTGTTGGATATATACGTTTTAATATCTGTATTACTTTCTCTTACAAGAACGTCTATACGTTTTTTAATCTCAGAGAAATCTTCAATCCAAAGTGAAATTGGTGCGTTTTCGAAAAAAGTAAAATATTTTTCATCTACTACTGAAACATTTTTCATAGTGTCCTTTTGAACGGTATTTTTGGGATTCATCGATTTCATTCACTTTTTGGGGCTTAACTGTAAAAATACGAATTATTTTTTATAATAAATATTTAAAATTAAGGTACTTAATGTTTATGGGAAAACTAATATTTAGGTAGACTAATTTTAAAACTTGTTCCTTTTTCTAAAGTACTTATTGCGGAAATTTTTCCGTTATGGAGTTCAACAATCCTTTTGGCATAAGCCAAACTCAAACCAATACACTTTTGTTTATCGGCAGAGTAGGTGTTTACCACATAGAATTCTTCAAAAATATTTGGCAAATCTGTTTCAGAGATTCCAATTCCTTGGTCAGTTATTACTGTTTCAATGGTGTTTTTAAGTTCCGTAACAGCAATGGTTATGGTTGAATTCTCATCAGAATATCGAAGTGCATTGTTTAAAACAGCATGTAAAGTCTGTGAAATTTCGGCTCCATCAACAGTTAAAAAAATATCGTTTTCCAAAAGATTAAGGACTACATCAATATTTTTTTTAGAAGATTCCAATTTAAATTCATTTATAAGACCCAATAACAATTCAGTATAATTAATTTTTTGGCTTTTTATGACAAAATTTGGTGATTTCACTCTAATATATTTTGAAGTGGTATCGAGAAGCGATAATGAAAATGATGCCGAATTTTTAATAATTTCCACGTGTTTTCTCAATTTATCAGTAGTGTAATCTTCAATATCTTCCAACATCATTTCGGAAAATGAAAATATAATCCCAACCGGATTTTTTAAATTGTGGTTTAATTTACTAATAATTTTCGAGTTGCTTTCAATGGTATTATTAAACTCGTTAGTCATACTTTTCAACTTAAGGCTAAGATCAAATATTTTCTCTTCTAATTCTTGAGTGTACTTGTCAGAGTTTTTTTCTTTTTTCACTGCATTTCTATATTAATTTAGGTAAATATAATTTTAAAATGATTATTGTCAAATTTTTATTTGAAATTTAATTGTACACAAGGATTTTATTCGCAGTTTAAAAAAAAATTCGGTCAATAAAATGGCCAAAACAGCAAAGTATAAAATATTAAGTCAGTTTTTTCATTACTTTTACTTTTTATAAGTTTAAACACCTAAGAGATGTCTGCAGCAAAAAAAGATTACAAGAGAATTACCACCAAAAGTGTGGTGGAAATGAAAAAAAATGGCGAAAAAATTGCCATGCTTACTGCTTATGATTATACGATGGCGAAAATTATTGACAATGCCGGAGTCGATATTATTTTGGTGGGCGATTCTGCCTCTAATGTGATGGCTGGACATGAAACTACCTTGCCAATTACACTAGATCAAATGATTTACCATGCAAGTTCAGTAGTAAGAGCAATTCAGAGAAGTTTGGTAGTGGTAGATTTACCTTTTGGAAGCTATCAGGGGAATTCTAAAAACGCCTTGGATTCTTCTATTAGAATTATGAAAGAATCTGGTGGTCATGCAGTGAAATTAGAAGGCGGAAGCGAAATAAGTGAATCTATAACCCGAATTTTAACAGCTGGAATTCCCGTGATGGGGCATTTGGGATTGACACCACAATCTATTTATAAATTTGGTACATACACAGTTAGGGCAAAGGAAGAGGAAGAAGCTGAAAAGTTGATGGAAGATGCTTTATTGCTGGAGAAATTAGGTTGTTTTGCTTTGGTTTTAGAGAAAGTTCCTGCAAAACTTGCCCAAAAAATTGCAGAAAGCATCTCTATTCCAGTAATAGGTATTGGTGCCGGGAACGGCGTGGATGGGCAAGTGCTGGTTACGCATGATATGCTGGGAATGACCCACGAATTTCATCCAAGATTTTTACGCCGCTATATGGATTTATATACCAATATGACCATGGCTTTTGAAAGCTATATTGCCGATGTAAAAAGCAGGGATTTTCCTAATGATGAAGAGCAGTATTAAATGCCGCCTAGCCCAATGTCATTAAGTTAAGGAAATATTTGTGCTTCGCCAGTTCGCTATCGCTCGTGTCCGACAAAGGAGGATCATATCAAATAGCATAGCATTATGAGATTCCTCGTACCTCGGATGACAAAATAAAGGCATTAAAGTCTTAACTTAATGACATTGCCCCGAAGGAGGAATTAATAGGAAAAAAGAAAAGAGAATATAGAGAAAAGACCAAATCAGTGATTACTTAAAAAGTAGTTAGGAGTGTTGTCTTTACCTTGAGGCATAAAAAACTTATAACGCTAAAATTCAAACAAATGAAAGTCCTTCTGATAGATAGCAATCACCCAATTCTTCAGTCAGGTTTAGAAAATCTGGGTTGCGTTTGCGAGGAAGATTATTTTTCAAACAAGCAACAAATTGAGGAAAAAATAAGCGATTATCAAGGAGTTGTTATCAGAAGTAGGATTAATATCGACCAATATTTTTTAGATAAAGCCACAAACTTAAAGTTTATTGCCCGCGTTGGTGCCGGATTGGAAAGCATTGATGTTGACTATGCCGAAAAAAAAGGAATTCATTTAATTTCAGCACCTGAAGGCAATAGCAATGCCGTTGGCGAACACGCATTGGGAATGATTTTGGCTTTATTCAATAACCTGAAAAAAGCAGATATAGAAATCCGACAGGGAAAATGGTTGCGCGAAGCCAACAGAGGAATTGAGTTGGAAGGAAAAACGGTTGGCATTATCGGTTATGGAAATATGGGGAAAGCCTTTGCAAAAAAATTAAAAGGTTTTGAGCTTGAGGTAATTTGTTACGATATAAAAGAAGGTGTTGGCGATGAAAATTGCAAGCAAGTGACTTTGGAAGAATTACAGGAAAAAACTGATGTGTTGAGTTTACATACACCGTTTAACAAACTGTCTCATCAAATGATAAATACCCAGTTTATCAGCAATTTTAAAAAACCATTTTACTTGATAAATACCGCCCGCGGCTCTGCCGTTGTTACTGATGATTTGGTGGAAGCGCTTATAAGCAAAAAAATATTGGGTGCTTGTTTGGACGTGCTGGAATATGAAAAATTATCTTTCGAAAATTTATTTGAAAACGATTCCTTCCCTGAAGCATTCGATTATTTAATTCACGCAGAAAATGTGTTACTTTCACCACACATTGCAGGTTGGACAGTTGAATCTAAGGTGAAATTAGCACAAACAATTGTTGATAAGATTGATGCCTTGTTTTTTTCAAAAGAAATGGCAGCAACTGAAAATGGATTAAAAAGAGTTACAGGCATTGGCGGACTTTTCTTTAAATCGGAAGATCCTGCCAAACTGAAAGAATGGTACAAAAAACACCTCGATTTTAATGTTGATGATTGGGGAACTACCTTTTGGTGGAAAGACAGCAAAGGAAAACCAGCGAGCACACAATGGAGTCCGTTTAAAAGCGACACCGTTTATTTTTCTCCATCAACAAAGGATTTTATGTTTAATTACAGGGTTGAAGATTTGGTCTTGCTTTTAATCAAATTAAAAGAAGAAGGTGTTGTTATAGTTGGGGAAATAGAAGAATATGACTATGGAAAATTTGGTTGGATTTTAGATCCGGAAGGCAATAAAATTGAACTTTGGGAGCCAAAAGATGCTGCATTTTTATCTTAAAAATATTGTAATTTTATAGTTGTAAAAAATAAAACCATGGAAGTACTAGACGATAAGGGGAATGTAATCCCAAAAAGCAAACAGGAAAGCAAAAGAATTTTGGCAGGTGTGTTGGGAATTTTATTCGGCGTATTCGGTATCCAAAAATTTGTGCTTGGCTACACAAAAGAAGGTATCATTTTACTGGCAATTACCTTAGTAACTTGTGGTATTGGCGGGGCTGTAACGAGTATTATCGGACTTGTTGAAGGTATTGTTTATCTCACAAAATCTGATGAAGAATTTATTTACCTGTATCAAACCAATAAAAAGGCTTGGTTTTAACATTATAGAGAATCTAACGGATTTTTATTATTTTCAATTTCAAGGGTTTTTTCCAATTCCGCCTGAAGCTCTTCCATCACAGGTTTTACGGTACTTTCAGGTATATCTGCTACGCGAATATACATTAAACCATCAATGGCATTGTTAAATTTTGGATCCACATTAAATGCCACCAATCTTGCATTTTGTTTTACATATTTTTTAATTAAAACAGGAATACGCAAGGAACCTGGTTCAATTTCATCAATGATTTTGTCAAACTTGTTCATATCCGCTTGGGTGGCGTCAAAAACAAAATCTTTATCTGCATCTTTTAATTTAACTTTATACTCTTTTTTAGGATGAATATATTGGGCAACATAAGGATCATAATAATGTGATTTCATGAACTCAATCATCAACGATTTTGAGAAATTTGAAAACTGATTGCTGATGCTTACGCCTCCTATTAAATATTTATACTCAGGATATCTTAGAGTTATATGTACAATTCCTTTCCAAAGCAAAAATAACGGCATTGGCTTTTGTTGGTATTCTTTAATCACAAAAGCACGTCCCATTTCAATTGAATTCTCCATCATAGGATGCAATTCGGGTTCAAATTTGAACAAGGTGTGCACGTAAAATCCTTCTATGCCATGCTTTTTATAAATATTTTTTCCCAATCCCATTCGGTAGGCGCCTGCTACTTTGTTGGCTTCATTATCCCATAAAAATAAATGGTGGTAATAGCTGTCAAAAGAATCCAAATCTATAGATTTATTGGTGCCTTCCCCAACCTCTCTAAAAGTGATTTCACGCAAACGGCCAATTTCAAATGTGATATTTGGAATTAGTTTGCTTAAAGCAAAAAACACTTCATAATTTTTACTTTTAAGCAAACGGCCGTCACTATTTCTTAAGGCTTCAACTTCTAAAATCATTTTGTCAATATTTCTTTGACTTACAATTTTTTTTGGAGGCTTCGGCATTTTTAAAGAAGGAGCTGTTAATTTTATGGACTTTTTTTCAAAAGGATTTGCCAACATATATGTTTTTTTACGAATAAAATCGCAAAAATCTTGCGCATCGGTATATTCCTCCAAGTCTTTTAACGTTATAGGATTTCCAATTCTAACTTTAATTACGCGACCTTTTTGTGATAAAACCTCAGACGGTAATTTAGCAGTGCGCAATTTGGAATTTAGCTTTGAAAGAAGGTAAAAAAACTTGCTATTTTTGGCATGAAAATAAATAGGGATAACGGGGACTTGTGCTTTTTGGATTAACTTAATGGCACTTTCTTCCCAAGGTTTGTCCACTATTAACTTTCCATCTTTGTAGGTTGAAACTTCGCCGGCCGGAAAAACGCCAAGGGAATTTCCTTCTTTTAAATGCGATAGTGCACTTTTCAAACCTGCTATACTCGATTTTTCTTTTCTGTCCTCAAATGGATTTACAGGCATAATAAAAGGCTTCATGGGCTCTATCCGTTGTAGCAAAAAATTTGCAATAATTTTATAGTCAGGTCGTTTTTCAATTAATAATTTCAACAACAAAACACCATCTATTCCACCAAGTGGATGATTGGATACCGTAATAAAAGCACCTGTTTTTGGAATTCTTTTTAAATCCTCTTCGGGAATTTCAAACTTAATTTGTAAATCTTCCAGCAATGCTGTAAAAAACTCCAAATCCTTTAAATGCTTGTGTTTATTATAAATTTTGTTAATGGAGGAAATCCTAAAAACTATCATTAATAACCAACCAAAAAAGGTACCTATAAATCCGTATTTATCAAGGTTTATTACTTTTGCCACTTCTTTAGCTGTTACTAAACTCATTCAATTAGAATTAAGGGAACTACAAAAATACGCAAAAATTTCATCAAATAACTTATATTATGAGTGATTGGTAAGGTTACCTCAACGGTAGAAGATATTGCATTGACAATGAAGTTCCCAACTCATTTCATAACAATTTGAACGGTTCCTTTTGTGGCTTGTTTTAAAAGAACTTCTCCTTTTTGTTCAATTTCCACAATGGCTTTTTCAACCGCATGCCTAATGGTATAAAGCGAAACATTCTTAACATAAGTTACTTTATATCTCGATTTCAACACTGTTAAAAAGTGTTCAAAATGGTTGAATTTATCCTCAATGCACACCGAAAAACTAATGGCAGAATTTTGAATTAAATTTACTTTAAGTTTGTTTTCATGTAAAATCCTGAATATATCACTTAGGTTTGATTCCACCATAAAGGAAAAATCTAAAGCCGAAATTGACACCAAAATTTGATTTTCTTTCAAAATAAAACAAGGTATTTCCGGAATTAAAGCAATCCCTTTTCCAACTGTTGTGCCTTGTATTTCCAAATTATAAAAGGAACGAACATAAAGCGGAATGGTTTTATTTTCAAGCGGTTTTAACGTTTTGGGATGAATAACAGAGGCTCCATAAAAGGCCATTTCGATGGCTTCGCTATAAGAGATTTGATGCAGCAATTGTGCATTTTCAAAATAACGTGGGTCGGCATTTAGCACGCCGTCAACGTCTTTCCAAATAGTTAAATTTTTGGCGTTTAAACAATGTGCAAAAATCGCGGCAGTATAATCGGATCCTTCTCGTCCCAAAGTTGTGGTATTCCCTTGCATATCAGCCCCTAAAAACCCTTGAGTGATGTATAGTTTTTGGGGGTTTAATGTTGAAATATTTTGTGAAGTAAGTTCCCAATTTACACAAGCATCCCTATAGTTGTCATCGGTTTTAATGTAATTGCGCACATCAATCCACTCATTTTCAATACCAATTTCATTTAAATAAGCACTTACAATTTTTGTTGAAAGCAATTCACCAAACCCAACAATTTGGTCGTAAATAAAGTTATAATCAGTTGATTTGTTATATTTTATAAAATCGTATAGTCCCTCAAAAAGTGCATCAACTTCAATATAAACAGCTTTTGATTTATTTTCAAACAAGCCATTCATGAGCGTTAAATGATAATTCTTTACAAATTCAATATTTTGCTGAATATCATCTGTTTTATGATGGTAAGAATTGATGATTTTTTCAAAAGCATTGGTCATTTTTCCCATTGCCGAAATCACAATGAGGGTGTTTTTGAATCCTTCATCCTTTAAAACACGCGCCACATTTTTTACACCCTCGGCATTATTTACGGATGCACCCCCAAATTTGTAAATTTTCATGATTTATAAAGTTTCCAAATAGTTTTTTATGGCTTGTTCATCCATTTGGACCGTTTTCCAATCTTCCAGTATGTACGCTCCGGTTTTTTTATAAAATTCGATGGCTGGCGTATTCCAATCCAAAACTACCCATTCCATTCTTTTTACACCTAAATTATTTCCATATGCTATCACTCTTTTATACAAGGCGCTACCAATATTTAACCCTCTTTTACTTTTTTTGACGATTAAATCTTCCAAATGAATAGTTGGCCCTTTCCATGTGGAATATCTTGGGTAAAACAAGGCCATTCCAACAATTTCTTTATCAAGTTCAGCAACAAAAGTTTTAAACAATGGCGTGTTTCCAAAACCATCTTTTTCTAAATCAGCCAATGTAATTTCAACTGCATCAGCCTCTTTTTCAAAATGGGCCAATTCTTTTATCAATTCCAATACCGATGCCATATCGGTTAATTTCCCTTCCCTAATGCTAAAGTTCATCTTTATTTTTTATTTTAAATTGGTGTTTGCTAAAGTAAAAAAATCTTTATCCAAAGTATCTCAAAACAAAAGTCTTTTTAAAAATATTTTTTTCGATATTTGTGCAAACAAACCAAGTTTGCACCAATGAAAAATAAGAATCTTACCTTAGGAGAGTTTATTATTGAAAACCAGAAATATTATAAATCAACTTCGGGAGAATTTACGCGCTTGCTAAGTTCCATTAAATTAGCCGCAAAGGTTGTAAATTATAAAGTAAATAAAGCTGGATTGGTTGATATTTTGGGTGATGCCGGCGATAAGAATATCCAAGGTGAGAATCAACAAAAATTAGATGTTTTTGCGAACGAAGTGTTTATGCAAACACTCATCAATAGAGAAATTGTTTGCGGAATTGCCAGTGAAGAAGAAGATGATTTTGTAACCGTAAAAGGTAAACACGGCACAAATGAAAATAAGTATATTGTATTGATGGATCCGCTGGACGGGTCTTCCAATATTGACGTAAATGTTTCCGTCGGCACTATTTTTTCTGTTTATCGTCGTATAACACCTGTTGGAACTCCTGTTGAAAAAATAGATTTCCTACAACGCGGTAATCAGCAGGTTGCAGCCGGTTACGTGGTTTATGGCACCTCAACCATGTTGGTTTATACTTCGGGACATGGCGTGAACGGATTTACGTTAAATCCGGCTATTGGCTCTTTTTATTTATCGCACCCAAACATGAGATTCCCTGATATTGGGAAAATTTATTCCATCAACGAAGGTAATTACGTGCATTTTCCGCAAGGTGTAAAAGATTATTTAAAATATTGTCAAGAAGAAAAGGAAGACAGACCATACACTTCCCGTTATATTGGTTCATTGGTTTCTGATTTTCATAGAAATATGATTAAAGGCGGTATTTATATTTACCCAACAAGTTCTATTGGGCCAAAAGGTAAGTTAAGACTCTTGTATGAATGCAACCCGATGGCTTTCCTTGCCGAGCAAGCCAATGGAAAAGCAAGCGACGGCTATACGAGAATTATGGATATTAAACCAACCGAACTGCACCAACGCGTTCCGTTTTTCTGTGGAAGTATTAAAATGGTAGAAAAAGCAGAAGAGTTTATGGCAAAATACCCTAAAAACATTGAATATTAAGGCTTTCATAACATTTACCAATACAACTATAAATACATTCGATTTTATAAAATGAAAAGGGTTTGGTATCTTTGATAACATTTAATTTTAATTAAAACACATGATTATGGCCTTTGAATTACCGAAATTACCGTACGCTTTTGATGCGTTAGAACCAAATATTGATGCAAAAACCATGGAAATTCACCACGGAAAACACCATGCCGGTTACACCAATAATTTAAACAATGCAATCGCCGGAACAGCTTTAGAAGGAAAGTCTATTGAAGCTATTTTATCCGGATTGGATATGAACAATGCCGCAGTTAGAAATAATGGAGGCGGTTTTTACAATCACAGTCTTTTTTGGAACGTTATGTCTCCAAACGGAGGCGGAAAACCAAAAGGCGAATTAGCTACAGCCATTGATGCTGCTTTTGGTTCATTCGAAGCTTTTAAAGATGCTTTTTCTAAAGCTGCAGCTACCCGTTTTGGATCGGGCTGGGCTTGGTTATGCGTTCATAAAGGAGGAAAAGTTGAGATTTGTTCAACTGCAAATCAGGATAATAGCTTAATGCCAGGTATTGGCTGTGGCGGTTTTCCTGTTTTAGGTTTGGATGTTTGGGAACATGCCTACTACTTGCATTACCAAAACAGAAGACCAGAATATATTGAGAATTTTTTCAATGTGATTAACTGGGATTACGTAGCGAAACTTTACGCAGAAAATAAGTAATAGATACTTCTGACTTAAATAATTTATTCTGCGAAGTTAATCATATTTTTTAGTCAAATTTTAAACCAAACCGAGACAAAATCTATCTTGTTTCGGTTTTTTAATTTTAATTTATTTTGCTCATTTTTTCTTATTTTTGAGAATCAACAAATTCATATTTAAATCTTAAACTTATGGTATTAAAAAAATTATTTTTATTCATTGCTTTTTTCATCTCTTTGGTGAATTTTGCCCAAATTGATTTAAGCTACCAAACACCTCATCAGGATATTTTATCCTTGACAGATGTTCAGATGCCGCCCACAATGAACATCAATTTTGATGGCACAAAAGCTATCTTGATTTACAGAGATCAATACTCATCTATTGAAGAACTTTCTGAAAACGAATTGCGTTTGGCTGGATTGCGTATCAACCCAAAAACCAATAGCGGAAGCAGGGCCAGAAATTTTAACAACATCAGTATTTTTGATGTAAAAACAAAAACAGAAATTCCTATTTCCGGAATGCCTGTGAATCCAAAAATCACAGATGTTAATTGGTCAAATGCCCAGGATAAAATAGCATTTGTAAACACTACAGAAACAGGTGTTTCACTTTGGGTAATTGATTATGATAAAAGAAAAGCAACCAAACTTACGGATGCAAATTTGAATGCCAATATGGGAAATCCGGTTTCTTGGCTGAAAGATGATTCTGGTTTATTGGTGAAGTTTTTGCCAGCAAATAGAAAGCCACTTATCAATACTGAGAATGCCATTCCTACCGGACCTATTATTTCTGTAAACGAAGAAGGTCAAAAAGCTCAAAATAGAACCTACCAAGATTTATTAAAAAACACCAATGATGAAGCTAATTTCGAAACTTTAGGACGGTCTGAACTTTGGAAAGTTTCATTGGATGGAAAAAAAACAAAATGGAAAGAAGTTTCTCTTTACCGAAGCATTTCAACTTCACCTGACGGAAAATATTTTTTGATTACAGAAATAAAAAGACCTTTTTCCTATATAGTTCCGTTTTCAAGATTTCCAACATCCTATAATGTTTATAACAGTAAAGGAAATTTAGTAAAAACCATAGTTGATGTTCCATTAATTGAGGAGCTTCCACAAGGATTTATGGCTGTGCAAACTGGCCCAAGAAATATTTCTTGGCGAGACGACCAACCTGCAACATTGGTATGGGCTGAAGCATTGGATGGTGGGGATCCAGAAAAAATGGTGGACTATAGAGACCAGGTTATGCTGCTTGAAGCTCCATTTACGGCAAGCCCTAAACCATTGATTAAAACCAAAATGCGATATGGTGGCATTGAGTGGGGAAATAGTAATTTGGCGATAATTAACAGTTATTGGAGAAATACCAGAATGTCACGAACTGAATTGTTTGACCCTTCCAATCCCGACAAACAAGCAGTGCTTTTTAACGAACGAAACTCACAAGACAGCTATGGCGATCCAGGAGATTTTGTGACTGTAAGAAATCAATATGGAAGAAATGTTTTGGCCTTAAAAGACAATGCGCTTTATCTTGTTGGAGATGGTTTTTCAGCAGAAGGAAAATTGCCTTTTGTGGATAAATATAACCTAAGCGATAACACAACAGCGCGTCTTTACCAAGCTGAAAAAGGAGAAAAGCTTGAGAGTATCATGAGAATGGTTGATTTGGAAAAAGCAATGGTGCTTATTCGTTTAGAGAGCAACAATGTTTTTCCTAATTTCTATCTAAAAAATATTTCTACAGGAGAATTAAATCAATTGTCTTCCTTTGAAAATCCGTTTAAAGCAATTCAGAATGTGCATAAGGAAGTTATCACTTACAAAAGAGACGATGGTTTAGAACTCTCAGCCACCTTGTATTTGCCAGTAGGTTATGACGAAACCAAAAAAGAAAAAATGCCTATGATTATGTGGGCCTATCCAAGAGAGTTTGTTGATGCCGCAAGCGCTGCCCAAGTTACTAGCAGTAGCAACCAATTTACGTATCCAAGCTATGGCTCACCCGTATATTGGGTAAATCGTGGCTATGTGGTTTTAGACAATGCGGCTTTTCCTATTGTAGGTGATAATGGTGAAGAACCAAATGACACTTTTGTTACTCAATTGGTTGCAAATGCAAAAGCAGGAATAGATGCCGTAGATACTTTGGGATACATTGATAGAGAACGTGTTGCAGTTGGCGGACATAGTTATGGTGCATTTATGACGGCAAATTTGCTTTCGCATTCCAATCTATTTGCTGCTGGTATCGCCAGAAGTGGCGCTTACAACAGAACACTTACACCATTTGGATTTCAGGGAGAAGAACGCAATTATTGGGAAGCGCCAGAAATTTATAACACCATGTCACCTTTTATGCATGCCAATAAAATGAAAACGCCAATGCTTTTAATTCATGGAGAAGCTGACAATAACTCTGGTACCTTTCCTATGCAGAGTGAGCGTTATTTTAATGCATTGAAAGGACTGGGTGCTCCTGTTCGCCTAGTAATGCTTCCAAAGGAAAGCCATGGGTATGCTGGAAAGGAAAGTATTATGCACATGCTTTGGGAACAAGATACCTGGCTTGAGAAATTTGTAAAGAATAAAGGAAAATAGGAATTATAATTGCCTAAAAATTTGAGATATTAGAGACAAGGAGATTGTCTTATACTACAAAATTTTATCGATAATTAATTTAAAACCCTCTGTATGTCTTTAAAGAAAGATAACAGAGGGTTTTATATGAATGACATTTACATTTATTATGGAATAAAAAGAAATCATTATTATTTATAATATTGACTTTAGAATCGTTTCAAGAGTAATTATTGTTATTTGTTTTAATAAGAATTCAAACGTGTCATATTAGATATAGCTAACTTCAATTTTAATTGGCATTTATTTTATGTGAAACTTTATTAAGTTAAGGCACAAAAAAAGAGGCTGTCTTTAAAGGCAGCCTCTTCTAAAAATAAATAGGTTAAAAATTAAATAGGATTTTGCTCCATTAAAGGGTTTGCATCCATTTCATCTTGTGGAATTGGCCAAACCCATCTGTTGTCACCAGCAGAAACACTCATAACACCACCATTGATAGAAGATTTATGGTTTGATCCATTTCTATCCATAGGTAAATTTAATCGTTTTAAATCGAAAAAACGGAAACCTTCTCCCCATAATTCAACACGGCGATGTACCATAATTTCCTCAATTAAGTCTGCACCTGTTTTAGTAGACAATGTATAACTTGCATCTCTAGTTTTAACTAAATTAAAAAGTGCTTGAGCTGCTCCAGCTTGGCCAGGAGTTCTCGCCAATGCTTCCGCTTCAATTAAATACATTTCGGCAGCACGCATCATTGGAACGTCCATACGACTATCAGAAGTACTAACTGATAAAAATTTTTGACTCGTATATGGGTATTTTGTAGCATTGCTAACCAATTCCAATCCAACATGTTGTCCTGTTGGATCCCAAAGAGTTTTACGGACATCTGTAGCAGGAATCTTATTATATAAAAGGCTGTTTATTGATCTTGGGTTCGCTCTAATAGAAGAAGAGCTATAGTTACGTGAAATATAAGCACCTAAATTTCCAAAATAATTTGTTTGATCCTCTACAATATGGCTTGCCCACATAAACTCACTAATAGCGTCTAAATTATCTCTAAAACCCTTTTTATAGGTTGCTTCATCCATTAAGGTATAACCTGCTCTTGCTTCTGAAGCATTCTTAATTGCAGCTGGCCAATTTCCTTGTGTTAAGGCAACTCGAGCTTTTAATCCTTTTGCAACAGCCATATTTAAATGCGACTTGTTTGGTCTTGAATAGCCTTGTAATAAAACAATTGCATCGTCTAAATCTTTATTAATTTGAGTGTAAACTGCTTCAACCGTAGAACGTTCAATTGGATCTGTTGCATTGTCTAATTTAATTGGAACACCTAATTGAGTATTTCCTCCACCTATTTTGTATGCTCCAGCCCAAGTTTGAACCAATTGAAAATGACTGTATGCTCTATACACTAATGCTTGCCCTTTAATAATATCTTTATCCTTTTGTTCTCCATCAGCATTTTCTATACCATTAATTAAAACGTTTGCATTTGCAATCCATTTATAAAACATACCCCAATGATCCGTATTATAAGAATCGGTTGGGCTTGCATTCATAAGCCATCTAATTCCACTTGTCCATGTGGCAGAATTAAAAACGTGGTCTTCACCTAGTTCATCAATATTCATATTAAAATGACCTGCTCCACCTCTACCTTGGCTCACATAACGAATATACATAGCTCTATGTAAACCATTTAATGCGGTCATTGCATTACCTGTAGTTGTAATAACCACCCCAGAAGAAACCTGATCTGTTGGATAGGTATCTAAAAAGTCCTTTTCACAAGCTGTAAACATGACATTTACAGCAAGTATTCCAATAAATATAATTAATATTTTTTTCATTTTATTTATTTTTAAAATTTAACATTTAACCCTAATGAAATGATTCTAGAAGGTGTATATACGTTTGAATTAGTTCCACTAAAATTTTGTTGTATATCTAATCCTTTTCTTGCATTTATAGAAAATACATTCTCAGCACTTGTATAAATTTGCGCTGTTGAGACTCCAAGTTTTTCTATCAAATTACTTGGCAAACCATATGCGAAGTTTATTCTCTTTAAATTTAAATAAGAACCATCAACTAACCATCTATCTGAAGTTGCATTAAAGTTAGTAGTTTGTGTTACATCCATTCTTGGAATATCTGTAATATCCCCTGGATTTTGCCAACGGTTTAAAATATCTACGTTTAAAGCTGTCCCATAAGTACCAGCGCTCATAATACTTTGATAGTTATAATCTATTACTTTACCTCCTAATTGATAGGTAAACATAAAGTTAAAATCAAAATTCTTATAGCTAAAAGCATTAGATATTGCTCCTGATAGATCTGGGATGGCAGTTCCTGCATAATGATATTCACCATTTCCTTGATTTGTCGTTAAAATTGTTCCATTAACAGTGCGAATATCACTTCCATTTGCTGCAATAGCGGCTTCAGTTGGAACATATAAAGCAGCTCCATCAGCTGGGTCTACTCCATACCACTCCTTTAACCAATAATCATAAATAGAATGACCAACCATTAATTTTTTAGATCCATTAATGATTTCTTCCTGAGGTAATTTCGTAAACTCGTTTTTAACTGTTGCAGCATTTATACCAAAGTTCCATTTAAAATTATCTGTTTTTACAACATCATAATCTAAACTTACTTCAATACCTTTATTATACATAGATCCAACATTTTTATAGATACTAGAGCTACCACTTGATAATGGTAATGGAACAGCGAACAATAAGTTATCTGAATTCTTTTTATAGTATTCTATAACTCCATTTAATTTATTAAATAAACGAAACTCAAGTGCTACATCAAAGTTTTCGCTAGTTTCCCAAAAAAGATCTCGGTTCTCTAGTGATGCTTGTAAAAACCCTGATTCACTTTGGTTGTTATATCCTAAGTCATATAAACCTTGGTAAGCATACCAACTAATTCCAGAATTGTTTCCAATCTCTCCATACGAAACTCTCATTTTCAACATATCCACCCAATCAAGCTTGTTGATAAAATCTTCTTTATCCAAACGCCAAGCTGCTCCTAAAGACCAAAAACTACCCCAACGAGTTTCACTTGCAAACTTAGATGTTCCATCTTCTCTATAAGAACCACTTAAAAAATATTTACCATCATAATCATAGTTTACACGACCAAAATAGCTTTCATCATTTAAAACATCTTCGTAAGAATCTAATCCTAAAGTTGTAACAAAATTGATTAACTCAGTATTCCCATCAGCTATAATTCCAGAACGAGACCCATCTAATAAATTATACCTTTCTTTAACAGATTCATGCGCAAGTAATGCACTAAAATTATGATTCCCTATAGATTTTGAATAGTTTAATAATTGGTTAAAACCTACAACAGTTCTTCTGGTGTATGTACGACCTGATCTACCTGCAGTTGCACCGTCCCCAACAAATTTATTTTCAAAATCGGTGTTATAAAAATGGCGCTCATCTAAGCTTAAATTAGTTCTAAAACTTAAATCCTTTGTTAATTGAAAATCAAAATAAGTTTTACCACTTAATGATGTAATTTGATCTAAATCCTCATTCCAATCCATTTCCGCAACAATATGTCTACCATTATTTGCACCACTAGGGCGTGAAACAGTTAAATCGTATAATTTATTTCCTTTGTCATCTAAAATATAATTACCTGAAGCATCATGCTGATATATACTATAAATAGGACCCATCCCTCTCGAAAAACGGACTGGATTTACAAATGAACTTGTTTGCGAAGATGTTGCTTGAGCTTGATTACCTTGAGAAGTGGTTGCTCCAATATTTAATCCTGTTTTTAGCCATTTGTTTGCTTGGTAATTTACATTAACACGTCCGGAAATTCTTTCAAAGTCAGAATTTAAAATATATCCTTCTTCATTTAAATATCCCAAAGAAACATAGTAATCTCCTTTTTCATTTCCACCCTGAAAACTCATGTCAAGACCGTTGCAAAAGAGCAATTTCAGTTTTTCAGTTTAATTTGAAACCGTTTTTTTGATAAATTCAATTTTTTAAGCTTCTTAATGTTGATTTTTTATTGTTTTAAATGCCATACAAACTTTTTTCTTTGTGTTTTTCC
>DATCTJ010000076.1:0-6432 GCA_036568005.1 Lutibacter sp.
TATACTTAATTGGACAAACCAAATGATACAACAACAAACTCTTATTATGGCTTTTATGAATATGCTCACTCATAAATCCAAAATTACATATCTTTACGCTACACCCGACGCAAGCGTCGGGGAATTCTATTGATTAAAAACATCAATCCCATAAATATTTTGGAATTTCTCTTTTTATTTCACGGGCAAAATCTTCAATTTCTTGTTGTATCTCAACTTCGCTAAGCTCTTTATTTTCAGAAACGGTATTTAAGCCTTTTAGCAAAATTTTTTCAGCGAGTTCATGCGCTTTTAATTCAATAAATTTTTCAAGTGAACTATGATTTGAAACAAAACCATATACAAATTGCAGGTCTAATGCTTTTGCAACTTCCTTCATTGATTTTATTGAAATGGAACCTGTCAATTCTCTTTTTTCAACGTCTTTAACCCCTTGTGTCGAAATTTTTAATCGATGCCCAAGTTGTTGTAAGGTCATATTTAGGGCGGTTCTGATGGTATATACCCAACCCCGCTCAGGAACATCTATGTTTTTTATTTCATAAAATGGCTTAAGTTTACGATCCAGTTGTTCTATCACTATTTTTTTCTGATTGCGCATGCCCTCTTTATATTGTTTTATTAAAAATTAAGCTTCTTAATTTTGATGAATCACCCTTTGTGGAAATGGAATTTCAATTCCTTCCCTGTCAAATGCAATTTTTATTCTTTTGCGCAACTCACCTGTTATCTCCCATTGTTTAAGCGGCAAGGTTTCCCCTAAAATTTTTAGCATGATGGAGGAATCCGCAAAATTATTCACTCTTAAAAACTGGGGTGCTTTTATGATGAATTCTTTAAAATGGGAATCTTGTGCCAATTCATTTCCCACTGCATTTACCACGCCAATTACATGTTCCAGATTGGCATCATAAGCAATGCCAATATCCAGATTTACACGGGCAAAATCTTTGGCATAATTAGAGACCTCTTTAATTTCCCCATGTGGAATATGGTGAACGGTTCCGTCCATATCTCTTAAGGTTGTCATTCTCAAACTGATTTTTTCAACCACGCCTCCTAAATTTTCAAACTTTACAACATCGCCAATTCTGTATTGATTTTCTAGTATGATAAAAAGTCCGGAAATAATATCGCGAATAAGATATTGACCTCCAAAACCAAATGCCAATCCAACGATTCCTGCTGCGACCAAAATAGGGCCTATCACAACGCCAAATTCCTGCATAACCATTAATATTAGCATTGAAAAAATAACAATTTTTGCGGAAATTGAAAATATTTGAATTAAGGTATCTTCCCTTTTCTTTTCTGCTTCTGCGGAAGAATGATTGTTGGGAACAACCGCCAATCTAACAGTTTTATCTATTAATCTGGTAATAATTTTATTTAGAAATAAAGCAACAATAATAATAACCATGATTCTCAATCCGCTAGATAAAAACCAAGGAACCAAAAGTTCTGTCCATTCTGCAAAGTATTCTTTCATTTTTTTCTATTTTTTTATTTGATGTATTTGATGATTTAATTTTAAAATCACTTCATTATTTACGTGGTATAAACAGAATTAAACAACACATAATCGGTTGTTAAATCTGTTCCCCAGCCTTTTGCTTTGGCTTTTCCATTGTGAAGATCCATCACAATTTTAAGATGCGATTCCCTCAATTGCTTTTTTATATAGTTGGGATCAAATTCCAAGGGTGTTCCTTTTTCCAACACCTTAATCGTTTTTTTATCAGAACCGATATAAAGATCAATTTTTTCATAATTAAAAGGAAGTCCAGCATTACCGGCTGCGCTAATAATTCTTCCCCAATTGGGATCGCGGCCAAACATGGCGGTTTTTACGAGGGCTGAATCGGAGATTTTCCGAATCATAATTCTGGCATATTCTTCCGTTGGCGCATTCATGATTTCATATTCGATAAACTTTGAGGCGCCTTCCCCATCTGAAACAATCAACTGGGCCAAATGCACCATCATTTCTTCCAAATGCTTTTTGAAAATGGCGTAACCTTTGTCCTTTTTAGATTTTATCATATCATTCTGGGCCAAACCATTGGCCAATACGATTACCATATCATTGGTAGAGGTATCGCCATCAACAGTGATCATATTGAACGATTTATCAACCGTTTCCTTTACCATTATTTTTAAAAGCTTAGGTTCTATGGCGATGTCAGTCACTATAAACGCCAGCATGGTAGCCATATTCGGATGAATCATTCCTGAACCTTTGGCAATTCCTCCCATATTAATTTCACGACCGTCAACTTCAAACTCCACAAAACCTTCTTTTGCAAAGGTATCGGTCGTTAAAATAGCGTTTGCCGTAAATGATCCAGCATTGGATCTGTTGGTCAGATTTTTTGCATTTTCCCTGATGCCTTTAACAATTTCCGTAGTTGGAAATTTAACACCAATAATACCTGTGGAAGCCACCAACACCAAGCTTTTGTCAATTTTTAATTCCTCGGCCAAGGATTGCGTCATAGCTTCGGCTCCTTCCATCCCTTGTTTTCCTGTAGCTGCATTTGCATTTCCCGCATTAATTACAATGGCCTGTGCTTTGCCGTCGGCAATATGTTTTTTTGATACGGTAACTGGTGCTGCAACCACTTGATTTTGCGTAAATACCGCTGCCGCACTTGCCGGGACTTTTGAGAAAATGATGGCCAAATCTCTTCTCATCGACTTAACGCCAGTATGTGCGCCCCAACAAGTTATTCCTCTTACGTTTGTTATATTTTTAATCATTTTGATGCTTATTTATTATTGTTATTTTTTTTGCTGATGTAAAATATTATGGATTTAACGGAATTAAATTTAGCCCGATTGTTTCTTCAAATCCAAACATAATATTCATATTTTGAACTGCCTGTCCGGCTGCACCTTTAATTAGGTTGTCAATCACACTAATAACAATCACCATATTGGTTCGCTTGTCATAGGTTACATATAAATCACAATAATTGCTTCCCCTCACATCTTTAATGGCTGGCGCCTGTTCCCTTAATCTTACAAAAGGCGCATTCGCATAAAAGGAAGCATAGCGTTCTTTTAGTTTCTTTTCATCTATATTTTGTGTAGGCTTTGCATAAATAGTGGTTAAAATACCCCGATCTACAGGCAATAAATGGGGTGTAAATTGAATCAGTGTTTCTTTTCCTGAAACCTCATCCAATATTCCTTGAATTTCAATGGTATGCCTGTGATTTTTAAGTCCGTATGCCTTAAAATTATCATTCACATTAGAATACATATTAACCGATTTCGCTTTTATTCCCGCTCCAGTAACACCCGTTTTTGAATCCACAATAATGCGATCTGTTTCAATCAGGTTGGCCTCTAGTAATGGCGCCAGACCTAAAATGGCCGTTGTAGGAAAACAACCAGGATTTGCAATTAGATTCGCTTCTTTAATTTTATCAAAATACAATTCCGGACTTCCGAAAACTGCTTTTTCTATTCCTTCCGGATAAATATGTTTTAGTTTATACCATTCTTCATAAATTTCTTTCGAACTCAAACGAAAATCGCCAGAAAGATCAATAATTTTAAAAGATTTGTCCTTAAACCTTTTTACAAAATCCATAGAAATACCATGTGGCAACGCAAGAAAAACAAGATCGAGCTTATAATTATCAATGTCATTGATTGATACCAATTTTTGATCGGCAATTCCCTGTAAAAAAGGATGCACATCAGAAAATAATTCTCCTGCCCTGCTTTCGGAAGTAATCATGGTGATTTCAATGCCTGGGTGATTGGTGAGAATACGCACCAATTCTGATCCAGTATAACCCGTTGCGCCTATAATTCCTATTTTCTTTTTATTCATGATTTATTATTTCTTTTAATGATTTTTCTAATACTTCCATGGCCTTCTCCAGATCTTCATAAGGGATGTTTAAAGGCGGCACCAAACGCAATACCCTATCGGCAGTGGCATTTGCCAAGACCCCATTTTCAAGCATTTTCAGCACCAAAGGTTTGGTTTCAAAATTAAATTCCACGCCAATCATCAATCCTTTACCCCGAATTTCTTTGATGTCAGGATTCTTCATTGCTGCAATTTTCGCTTTAATCCATTCTCCTTTTTCCTTAGCCTGTTGCATCAAATTTTCAGATTCGATAACTTCTATGGTTGCCAATGAAGCGGCGCACACCAATGGATTTCCTCCAAAAGTTGTTCCGTGATCACCAAATTCAATTGCCGAACTCACTTTTTCATTTGAAAGAATGGCACCAATTGGAACACCACTTCCCAAAGCTTTCGCCAAAGTCATAATATCTGGTTCTACCCCAAAATGTTCTTTGGCAAACATTTTTCCTGTTCGGCCAACACCACACTGAATCTCATCGAAAATCAATACAATATTTTGTTCATCGCAAAAATTTCTCAATGCTTTTAAGAAAGTTATATCCACAACATTTACACCGCCTTCTCCTTGGATAGGTTCTATAATGATGGCTGCGGTATTATTATCGGTAGCCTTTTTTACGGCTTCTATGTTATTAAATGGCACCTGAGAAAAACCCTGCGGAATTGGCTCAAATCCTTTTTGATAGGCTTTTTTACCTGAGGCAATTGTTGCCAATGTGCGTCCGTGAAACGAGTTTTCAAAAGAAATAATATTTCCTCCCCTTCCAATACTATGGGCATATTTACGTGCAATTTTAATGGCGCCCTCAACAGATTCTGCCCCACTATTCGCAAAAAATACCCGATCCAAGCCCGATAATTCTACCAGTTTTTTAGAAAGCATCACCTGTGGTTCACTCAAGTAAAAGTTTGAAATATGAATTAATTTGGCTGCCTGATCTTGAATTGCTTTCACCACTTTTGGGTGACAATGGCCTACGCTGTTAACAGCAATACCGCCCAACATATCAATATATTCATTGCCTTCCACATCCCAAATATTGGAACCTTTCCCGTGGTCAAATGTTAATGGGTAGCGTTTAAAAGTTTGTAAATAATACTTTTTATCGAGTTCATCGTATGTTTTATTATCTTTTTGTGTCATGGTCTATTTCTTTAATTTATGCGGTGATGATGGTTCCCATTTTTTGATTTTCAAAAAGGGCTGAAATCTGCTCAGGGGCTGTTCCATTGATGATTCTTGCCAGCTTGGCCCCTTTTTCTAGGGCAATTTCACAAGAATCTACTTTAGGGATCATTCCGCCCTGAATACATTTTATTTCTTTTAGGTGATTTATTTCTGATACTTTAAGTTCATGGATTATTGAAGCAGGATTGTCCTTATCAAGCCTTAATCCATCAACATCTGTTAAAATAATAAATTGTTCTGCAGAAAGTGCACCAGCGATATGGCCTGCAAATAAATCCCCGTTAATATTGTAATCGTTGCCATTTTTATCAGATGCAATGCAAGTGATTACCGGAATAAAATCATTTTCCAATAACATTTCAATTAAGAAAGTGTCAACGCTTGCTACATCGCCAACTTGTCCTAAATCCACCATTTCTGTTTTTCCGTTTTTTGTATGTGGATGCAAACGTTTTTTGGCAATTACTGTTTGTCCGTCCTTGCCTGATAATCCAACCGCTTTATATCCCATTGCATTAATTGTGGAAATTAAACTGCCATTTACTCTTCCTTTTAGTGCCATTTCTACATATTCCATGGCTTCTGGGCTTGTTTTTCGTTGTCCGTCAATAAACTCAGAATCTATATTCACTTCTTCCAAAGTTTGCTTGATAAAAGGGCCTCCTCCATGAACAATGACCACTTGGTATCCTTTTTCTTTTAAATCGCAGATATTTTTTAGCACTTGTTTTTTAAGTGGCTGATTGGTCATGGCATTTCCTCCATATTTAAATAAGATTAGGTGTTTTTTTGTCATTATATTTTTATTTATAATTTATAGAACATACCCATAAAAATTTATTTAGGAGCAGTAATAGGCATTGGATTGCAATTTTTGATTTTTTTTATAAACCTTAAAGTCTTGAAAGATTTGGATTTGCAACCTCGATATGAAATCAGTATTATAACTGATTGTGAATGATTATGAGTGATTTGATCTGTTTAAACTATATTTTTTAGCGGTAACAGATGCTGCCTTCCTACCGACGGATACGGCATTAATCATTCCTTTGTGTGTCAAAATTTGAAACACTCGTTTCTAGTAATATTTTGCAAATTTAAGGCTATTACTTTAATTTACCTAATAAAAATTAAAGTTATAACTTTAAAAAGTTGTCGTTTTTGATAAAACCTGTAAGTATTGAAACTGTCAAAAGAAAAAAAGGCATAAAAAAAAGAAGCCGTCTCACAACTAGAGACGGTTTTTTTTGTACATTTATTTGGAAGTTTTATTAGTTTTTTGTATATTTAGTCATTGATTTACAGACAATTAACTATGAATTTCAAACATTACAACCAACAGCAAACGATACTT
>DATCTJ010000077.1:0-3424 GCA_036568005.1 Lutibacter sp.
GTTGTACTTTTGTTTTGCAGCATGTTTTAAATTGTTTGTTTTGCAACAATAAAGTTACTGATTATCAGTGACTTAACAAAATAAATATGCTGCTTTTTATCTGATTTTTAACGATTTATTAAACTTGCGAAAGTTTAGTAAATTAAAGAATGAAAAACAGTTCCTATATTAGCCTATCGCCAATTTTTTAAGTTCACTAATTGTTTTCAGGGGATTTTTGCTTTTAAAAACAAAATTCCCAGCTACAAATGCATCAACGCCGGCATTTGAAAGTTCTTCTATATTTTCATCTGTTACGCCACCGTCAACTTCAATAAGTGCATTTGAACCTGAAAATTCAATCAATGATTTTAACTGAGCTACTTTTTTGTAGGTATTTTCAATAAAACTTTGTCCGCCAAAACCCGGATTTACACTCATAATCAACACCAAATCTAAATCGGCGATAATATCTTCTAAAACCGCAATTGGTGTGTGCGGATTTAAAGAAACTCCGGCTTTCATTCCTTTTGCTTTTATGGCTTGCACAGTTCTGTGCAAATGTGGGCAGGCTTCATAATGAACCGTTAAAATATCAGCGCCAACATTTTTGAAATCTTCAATAAAACGATCGGGATCAACAATCATTAAATGCACATCCATGGTTTTTTTGGCATGTTTTTTAATTGCTTTTATTACGGGCATTCCAAAAGATATATTGGGCACAAAAACACCGTCCATTACATCAATATGAAACCAGTCGGCGTCACTCTTGTTAATCATTTCGATATCTCTTTGTAAATTGCCAAAATCTGCGGCCAGAAGGGAAGGAGCAATAAATTTGTTCATTTTTTCGATTGTTGTTTGTGCAAAAGTATGGTTTATAAAGTAAAAAAAGAAAAACGCTTCAAATTTTTGAAGCGTTTTTCTTTTTATTCAATCCATAAAATAAAAAAATATCGGATTTTATCCTAAATATGTTTTTAAAATTTTACTTCTTGAAGTATGTTTTAATCTTCTGATGGCTTTTTCTTTAATTTGACGAACACGTTCTCGCGTTAAATCAAAAGTTTCACCTATTTCTTCAAGCGTCATTGGATTGGTATCACCTAAGCCAAAGTACAATTGAACAACATCTGCTTCTCTTGGCGTTAAAGTTTCCAAAGCGCGTTCAATTTCTACTTTTAAAGATTCATGAAGTAATGCCTTATCTGGATTTGGAGATTCGCCCGTGTTTAAAACATCATATAAGTTAGAGTCTTCACCTTCAATTAAAGGTGCATCCATAGATACGTGACGACCAGAATTTTTCATGGATTCTTTCACGTCATTAACTGTCATGTCTAATTTTTTCGCAATTTCTTCGGCAGAAGGAGGCCTTTCGTTCTCCTGCTCTAAAAACGCATACATTTTATTAATTTTGTTGATTGAGCCAATTTTGTTTAAAGGCAAACGAACAATTCTTGATTGTTCAGCCAAAGCTTGTAAAATGGACTGACGAATCCACCAAACGGCATAAGAAATAAATTTAAATCCACGCGTTTCATCAAAACGTTTTGCCGCTTTAATCAAACCTAAATTTCCTTCATTAATTAAATCTGGCAATGTCAAGCCTTGATTTTGATACTGTTTTGCAACAGAAACAACAAAACGCAAGTTCGCTTTTGTCAATTTCTCCAAAGCCATTTGGTCGCCGGCCCTAATTTTTTGTGCCAATTCCACCTCTTGCTCTGCGGTAATTAAATCAACTTTTCCAATTTCCTGTAAATACTTGTCTAATGATGCGGTTTCCCTATTGGTAACCTGTTTCGTTATTTTAAGTTGTCTCATGAAGTAGCCAATAATTTTTTTTCGTTAATATAGAGTGTCTATTACATTATACGTTGAATTCTCTAAAATGTTACAAAATATATCATAAATCATTTTTTTAGTTTCTAAAGCAACTAAATAAATAATACTATTTTGGGTCTGCCTCCCATTTTTATGGGCGTTTCCCCCCGCCGAAAAGGCGGGTGGTCGGGCTTTTCGTTCCAAACTTTTTTAGCTGAAAAAGCTAAAAAAGGTTTTCCACTGCAATCCCTAACGCGGGTTGATTTACGTATCGGGATTAAGATTTACAAATTACAATTTTTGAACTTCCCTGATTAGTGTTGACCGGTTTTTATTAATTTTTCGTTATCAAAAATAGTAAAAATTGGTTTAGGATTAAGCTGATTATTAAACCACTTATTTTCGAAATCTACAGGACTTAATTTGCCAATATTGTCATGTGGTCTCTTGTTATTATAATTATAAACTGCTTTGTCCATACATGTTTTTAATTCTTCAAAGGTTTTTGGTTTCCAATAATCTAAATATTCTTCTTTGATTGTTCTATTTATTCTTTCTGCATAAGCGTTATCTTGTGCTGAAAGTGCCATACTTATTTTACTGCCGCTATCATTTAACAACTTTATATACTCCTTATAAGTATATTGGCTCCCTCTGTCTGAATGATGTATTAAAGAAGATTCATTCTCCTTTAATGCCATTTCCATTGCGCACATATTTGCCGTTGCTCTCATATGATTTGATAAGTTATAACCAACTATTTTCTTTGTGTAAACATCTATGATAAAGACCGCATAATAAAACTTTTCTCCAATACCAATATAGGTGATGTCAGATTGCCATACCATCGAGGGTGCATAAACTTCCAGCCCTTTAATTAGATTTGGATAGTAAATTGAACTAGAATAGGTGGTTCTTCTATAATTTCTTTTTCTTTTTAATCTAAATCCTAAATCCATAAAAATATCAATAAACCGATCTCTTCCTATGAAATCAGGTTTTAATGTATTGTACATTTTCTCCACCCCACAACCAGGATGTTCCTTTCTCAGTTCTTCTGCCTCTATCATTAAGCTGTGTATGTTTTGGTCAAAAACAACTTGCCTGTTTGTATATTGACTAACAGCTTGTTTACTTATTTCTGCAACTTGATAAAGCTGATTCATTGAGTAAATTATTTTTTCTTGATTGTTTCGGAACCAGTTGATTGTAGGGTGTTGAAGTTTTTTTTAATATCAATATTAAGTTCTTCCTTAGCAATATCAATCATTTTTTCCAAATAGTCAATCTTAATTTGCTTTTGACCTACTGCTCGCTCAAGTTCTTTGACTTTTTGCTCCAGTTCCTTTAATTTTGTTAAACTGCTTGATTTCATCTCTATAACTCTAAATCCTTTTTCGTTAAAGGTAGAAAATTTATAAATCCACCTGTAAATTATAGTGCTCGATATATTATGTAATTTCCCTAACTGGGAAACACTTAATTGTCCGTTTTCAAATTCTTTAACAAGCGATTCTTTAAATTCCTTTGTGTAGTGACGATGTTTGTTGATTAATCGAATATTTGCTCTCATATAAATTGACTTTTGTGGTCAACCTATATCAGGGACGTACAT
>DATCTJ010000078.1:0-11896 GCA_036568005.1 Lutibacter sp.
TTTCTACAAATAGGTCGTCCCTCTGGGACTGAAACAGCTCCGTAGGAGCTAAATGTTTGTAGAAAAATGAAAAATTTCAATTATTTAAGCCCCATCGGGGCGGTCTGTTTGTTTTTAAAAATTTAACCGGACAATAATGATTTAAACCTTAGATTTACAATAAAAAATATTGCATCATGAAAAATGAAATAGCTATTTCTGATGAGATAATCTTTAATAAAATTTACCTTATTCGGGAACAAAAAATAATGTTGGATCAAGATTTGGCTGAACTCTATAAAGTGGAAACCAAACAGTTAAAAAGACAAGTTCGCAGAAATATGGAACGTTTTCCCGAAGATTTTATGTTTAAACTCTCTAAAAGTGAACTCGAAAACTTGAGGAGCCAATTTGGCACCTCAAAATGGGGAGGAACTCGTTATGCGCCAATGGCTTTTACCGAACAGGCCTGTCCTGAGCGTAGCCGAAGGAGTGTAGCTATGTTATCAAGTGTTTTAAGCAGCCAAACCGCCATAAAAGTAAATATTCAAATTATTAGGGTATTTACCAAGATAAGACAAATGTTCACCGATAATTTAAGTTTAAAACCCGAAATTGAGGAAATAAAAAAGAAACTCATCCATCAAAATAAAAATATTGGACTTGTCTTTAGCTATTTAGATGAACTGATAGAAAAGAAAGAAAACCAAAAACCAAGAATTAAAATAGGCTAAAAAAAATTAGCTTTCAATAACTATGTTAACTTATATTGCACTTTTGCGCGGAATTAACGTATCTGGTCATCATAAAATTAAAATGACCGAATTAAAACAGCTTTTTTTAGAGTTAGGTTACCATGATGTTTTTACCTATATACAAAGCGGAAATGTGATTTTTAAGTCTAATATTAAAGAGCCAATTCTTATTGAGGACACTATAATTTCAGCTATTTCAAAACATTTTGGACATAATATTAACGTGCTGGTTTTAACAAATGAAAATCTCACAAAGGTTTTTGTCTCAAATCCATTTTTACAAATGGAAGCAATAGATACCAAATCATTGTATGCAATACTCTTAAAAGAAAATTATTTTGTAGATGGAATAAAACTTATTGAGCCTTATTTAGCAAATAATGAAGAATTAAAAATTGTAGGTAACTGCGTTTATATTTATTATCCAAATGGTGCTGGAAAATCAAAATTAACAATAAATATAATTGAGAAAAAACTCCAAACCATTGCAACGTCTAGAAATTGGAGAACAATTACAAAACTTATAGAATTAAGCAAGCAATAATTTGAATCAGGAAGTTTTAAATAAAGAAGTTCAGAATTTTATCAAGGCTAATTTAAATTCAGATATAACAAAACTGATTTTAAAAGGAAGTCCGTTTGAACAAGTTTCCATTCAGGAAATCGCAGCGCAAATTCTGGCAAAAAACGCTTGTGAAAAAAAATTGCCCACTTGGTTTAATTCAGAAAACATTTACTATCCCAACAAACTGAATATTGAACAAACCTCTTCAGAAATTACATCCAACTATAAATCAGAATTGGTTGCAGGAGAAACTTTAATCGACATAACGGGCGGATTTGGAATTGACACCTATTTCTTTTCACAAAAAGTTAAGTCAGTAACACATTGTGAAATTAATAAAGAATTGTCGGCAATTGTTTCCCATAATTTCAAACAGTTAAAAGTTAAAAATGTTGAAACGCATTTTGCTGACGGCCTTGAATTTATAAAAAATTCTAAAGAAAAATTCAATTGGATATACGCAGATCCTTCCAGAAGAAATGATGCCAAAGGAAAGGTGTTTTTATTGGAAGATTGCTTGCCGAACATTCCAAAAAATTTGAGTTTATTGTTTGAGAAAACAAATAATATTTTGCTCAAAGTTTCTCCTATTTTAGACATTTCAAGCGCCGTAAATGAGTTGGAATTTGTAAAAGAAATTCACGTGGTTGCCATTGAAAATGAAGTGAAAGAATTGTTGTTTTTATTGAAGAAAAATTACGCAAAAATCATTGATATTAAAACCATTAACTTCAACAAAGAAGAAATTCAAACATTCAATTTCAACTTAAATGAAGAAATTTCATCAACTTTTTCCGAGCCAAAAAAATATCTTTTTGAACCCAATGCCGCAATTTTAAAAGCAGGGGCTTTTCAACAAATTTCTGCGCAGTTAAAAATTGATAAACTACATCAACATTCGCATTTATACACTTCCAATAAATTAACTGATTTTCCTGGCAGGATATTTGAAATAAAACATTGTATTTCTTATAATAAAAAGCAATTATTAAAATTAATCCCTTCAAAAAAAGCAAATATTGCCATTCGAAATTTTCCAGAAACCGTTGCCCAAATTCGGAAAAAAACCGGATTAAAAGATGGTGGAAATCAATACTTATTTTTTACGACCAATCTTAACAACAAACATATTGCATTGATTTGTGAAAAGGTTTAAGATTCTCCATTATTAAACCTCAGGAAATTTTAGTAATTTTGACCAATTAGATTTTACATAAAATGGCAAACAAAAATATACGTTCGTTATCATTCAGAAAGGAATTAGATGATAATTTGTTCGAAAATATCGCAGATTTAGCACTGAAAAATGCTTCAAAACCAGATTTTCAGGAACTTGCTAAACGGTTTATGATTGACGATTCCGTGGTTGCGGCCACTGCATCTTTTTATGATTTCACTAGAGAAAGTAATCGGAACAAAAAGATTCATGTGTGCAGTGGAACGGCTTGTATGGTTGCAAATACACAAAACAGGCTTCATAAAAACTTAGAAAATCATTTTGACCCTGAAGAAATTGGTCACGCTGCCTGTGTTGGTCGTTGCCATACCAACAATGCGTTTATGCACAATGACAATACCTATTCGGCTCACAATGAAAATGAACTAAATTCAATTATCAATAATAAAAAATATCAAGAAAACAACTACAATATTGCTTGTAACACTACCCCTATTTTAACCGCTGAAATTGAAGATATTACCGCGTTTTATCAATTGGCTGAAGTCCATAAAAACAACCCAAAACAGGTAATTCAGGAAATAAAAACATCCAATTTACGCGGTCGTGGCGGTGCAGGGTTCCCATTTTGGTTTAAGTTGGATGCCGTTATAAAAGAACCCCTCGACTCCGCTCAGGATGACACCCAAAAATACATTGTTTGCAATGCCGATGAAGGCGATCCCGGAGCATATTCCGATATGTATTTAATGGAACATCAGCCACATAAAGTTCTTTTCGGAATGTATATGGCAGGACTGACCGTTGGCGCAAATACCGGTGTTTTATATATCAGGGGAGAATATCCAGATTCGATTCGCATTGTAAGTGAAGCTATTTCAGTTTTAAAAGAAAAAAACCTGATTGGCGATTTTAAATTCAAAATTATTCGGGGACAAGGTTCTTACGTTTGCGGCGAAGAAACCGCTTTATTGAATTCTATTGAAGGTTTGCGCCCAGAAGTTCGTGTTCGCCCGCCTTATCCAGCACAATATGGCTTGTATGGCAAACCAACTGTTTTAAGCAATGTGGAAACATTTGCGAACATTCATTGGATATTAGAAAATGGTGGTGAAGCATACGCAGCATTAGGAACAAAACAGTCAACAGGAACAAAGTTGGTTTCCTTAGACAGCTTTTTCAATAGTCCAGGAATCTATGAAATTGAAATGGGAACACCATTAAAAACCATTTTTGATGACTTTGGAAACGGGTTAAAATCGGAAATAAAAGCATTTCAAATTGGCGGACCTTTGGGCGGCATTGTGCCTTCTGATAAAATTAAGGATTTAACATTGGATTTTGAATCGTTAAATAACAATGGATTTTTATTAGGGCATGCTAGTGTTGTATCCATTCCAAAAGATTTCCCTATGATTCAGTTGTTGGAACATTTAATGGAATTTACTGCGGATGAATCCTGTGGAAAATGTTATCCGTGTAGAATTGGCTCTTTTAGAGGTATGGAAATGCTTCAAAAAGCCCAAAAGGAAGATTATAAAATTGACCGTCAGTTATTTGATGATTTATTGGAAACTTTGGAAATAGGGTCACTTTGCGCATTGGGTGGCGGTATTCCGTTACCGGTAAAAAATGCATTGCAATATTTTGAGGATGAGTTGAAGGAATATTTCAAATAGTATTTAAAAATTATTACACAAAGACACACCGAGGAACACAAAGATTCACAAAGCAAAATGACTGAAAATGAAATAGCAAGTGTTATTATTGGAAAAGCAATAGCTGTACATAGGGAACTTGGACCGGGATTATTGGAATCTACTTACCAAGAATGTCTTTTTTATGAGTTAAAAAATGACAATTTAAAGGTTGAAAAAGAAATAGCATTGCCAATTATTTTTAAAGATATTAAATTGAATCACGGATACAGAATTGATTTATTAGTTGAAAATAAAGTGGTTATTGAATTAAAAACAGTAGAGTTTTTAAATGATGTGCATACGGCTCAAATATTAACATCCATGAAACTAGGAAATTATAAATTAGGTTTATTATTGAATTTTAATGTAAAACTTTTAAAGGAAGGTATCAAAAGATTTGTACTGTAAAATCTCTGTGAATCTTAGTGATTCTTTGTGAATCTCCGTGTAATAACAACTAACTAGATATCCAAAAAGAATTAAAAAGTTATTTCACAAAGACGTAAAAAGAGAAAATACCTAAATACAGTACATATCTAAAATGACAATTATAAAAACTCAGAAACCTTGCGGTTAAAAAAACGAAAATCATGAAAGCATTTATAAACAACATCGAACACGAATTTTTGCAAGGGGAAACCATGTTGGAATTTGTCAGAAGAATTGAAGAAAATAAAAATGCCATTCCAACGATGTGCCAAGATGACCGATTGGAAAATTTTGGTTCATGCAGGGTTTGTTCGGTAGAAGTGGCGCGTGAAAAAGACGGATTAACAAAAACGATGGCTTCTTGCCACACCCCTATTTCTGAAGGGTTGCATATTTACCCAAACACAGAAAAAATAAAACGCCTTCGCAAAAATATTGTCGAATTGGTGTTAACCGATTATCCAGCAGACAAAATTTTTCCTTCAACAGATAAAAAAGCAACACCTTTTCAGGAAACCATCGCGCAAATCGGAATTCCAAATATCCGCTATCCTCAAGGAAAGAATCATTTAGACATACAGCCAGACAGGGCGCATCCTTATATAAAATCAGATTTATCCCAGTGTATCAACTGTTTTAGATGCGTGAGAGCTTGTGAAGAAATTCAGGGAGAAATGATTTTGGGAATGTCGGGTCGCGGATTCGCAACCAACATTATCAAAGGTTTCGACACTACTTTCAACGAATCAGCCTGCGTTTCTTGTGGCGCCTGCGTTCAAACTTGTCCGACCGAAGCTTTAACTGATAAATTCGAAACAAAAACCTTAATTCCAGATAAAACCGTTCGTACAACTTGTACTTATTGCGGTGTTGGCTGTCAGTTAGAAGTCGCTGTCATTGACGGAAAAATTAGAGGAATTCAAGCGCCCGAAACTGCGGAGGTAAATCAGGGCCATACCTGTTTAAAAGGGCGTTTTGCTTTTCAGTTTTACAACCATCCCGACAGGTTGCGAGAACCTATGATTAAAAAGAACGGCAAATTTGAAGTGGTCACTTGGGATGAAGCCTATGATTTTATTGCTTCAAAATTAATTGAAATCAAAAATAAATACGGCTCAGATGCCATTGGCGGAATTTCTTCCTCAAGAGCTACCAATGAAGAGAATTATCTCATGCAAAAAATGATTCGTGTAGCCGTTGGCACCAATAATATTGATGGTTGCGCACGGGTTTGCCATGCGCCTACCGCTTTCGGAATGCAAAAAGCTTTTGGAACCGGCGCTGCCACAAATTCCATAGAAGATTTAAAACAAGCCGATGCTATTTTTCTTTTCGGGGCAAATCCTGTTAAAGGTCATCCGGTAACAGGCGCTAAAATTAAGCAGGCCTTTATGAAAGGCGTGACTTCTATCGTTGTTGATCCAATTAAAACAAGTTTAGCTGATTTGGCCACTTATTTCCTTCAAATTAGGCCGGGAACCAATGTTGCTGTGCTTAATATGATGTCGTATTATATTATTAAAGAAGGTTTGGTGAATCAACATTTTATAGATTCTTATACGGAGAAATATGAGGAATTTAAAAACCATGTGGAGCATTTGGACATGGATGAATTGGAAACGCTTACGGGAGTTTCCAAAGAATTGGTAAGAGATGCTGCCATTGCCTATGCTTCCGCAGAAAGGGCGATGGAATTTCATGGTTTGGGGGTTACAGAACATTTTCAGGGAAGCAAAACAGTCATGTTGCTTTCTAACTTAGCCATGATGACAGGAAATGTTGGCAGAAACGGTGTTGGTTTAAATCCGTTGCGCGGACAAAATAATGTGCAGGGTGCTGCAGATATGGGTGTGCAGCCACACCAAGGAGCTGGTTATATGGATATTAGCAAACCTGAAATTCAAAAATATTATGCTCAAAAATACGGTATTGAAAAAATGCCGGAAAGTGCAGGATTGAAAATTCCTGAAATGTTGGATGCCGCCATCAACGGAAAAATTAAAGCATTGTATATTATGGGCGAAGACACAATTATGACAGATCCTAACTCCTACCACAGCATTAAAGCATTTGAAAAATTAGAATTGATTGTGGTGCAGGAGTTATTTATGACCGCAACATCTGAAATGGCTGATGTGGTGCTACCGGCTTCTTCCTATTTCGAAAAAAACGGAACTTTTACCAATGGTGAACGCCGTGTGCAACGTGTAAATAAAGTGATTGAACCAATAGGTAACACAAAACCCGACGGACAAATAATCATCGATATGATGCACAGACTGGGTTACAACCAACCAACCGGATTGATTTATGATGCCGCAAAAGTAATTGAAGAAATTTCTGATGTAATCCCTTTTATGAAAGGGTTAACTTGGGAAAGATTGGGTGATAACGGTTTGCAATGGCCGATTAAAGAAGATGGAACTGATACTAAAATGCTACATATTGATGGTAATTTCAAAAAAGGAATAGGCACTTTCCACCATTTCGATTTTGAAGAATCCCCTGAAATTGTTTCCCACGGTAAAATTTATCCTTTTATTCTGACAACTGGCCGCGAACTGGAACATTACAATTCGGGAACGATGACGCGCAGAACCGACAATCAAATCATCTTGGGAGAAGACATTTTAGAAGTGCATCCAAAAGACGCCTTGGCCAAAGGAATTAAAGATGGAGAAATCGTTAGCCTATTTTCCGACAGAGGAAGCGTTAATATTCTTGTAAAGTACGCTAAATCGGTTAAAAGAGGGGTTTTAAGAACGACTTTCCATCATCCTGAAGTATTTATCAATCTGATTACAGGAAGCGTGGGAGACAAAGAAACAATGACTCCAGAATATAAAGTGGTTGCTGTTGATTTTGAAAAAGTCTGAATTTAGTGGAGACGGAAGTTCGAAGTCAGAAGTAGGGAGACGGAAGTTCAAGACAAACGGGAGAAGAAAGTTTGAAGGAAGCAGTTCAGAAAAGGATTTGGCATTATATAAAAGAAATTTTGAATTTCGACTAAACAATTTTGAATTTTGGATTTCTACTAAACAAATAAACAATTAAACATTTTTAGATTTTGGGTTTTGGATTTTGGATTTTGGATTTTGGATTTTTAAGTCCTTATCCTTCGGACTTCGGTCTTCCAGCTTCTAATTTTCAATTTTACTACTAAAGAAAATGCAGACATTAAACTACGAGGGTTTACAACTGATTAATGGAGTTCCCAAAAAAGTAACCGATGCTTTGGTGATTGAGGCAGCATTACAAATTAACATAAATAATGAGCCATATACTGTTGTTATGCGATCGCCAGGTGATGACATTGAATTGATAAGAGGCTTGTTATATGCGGAAGATATTTATAAAGGGAAAGAAAATTTAAGCATTGAAGTAGTTGAGAACCGCGATAATGGATTTTCAATATTAAATGCTTCTATTCCTAAAACACAACTTGGTAAAGGTTATTTAAACAAACGCACCTTACTCTCTGTTTCTTCCTGTGGTATATGCGGAAAACAAAAATTGGAAGATATCTCTTTTAGTGGCACAAAATTAATAAACAAGATTATTTTTGACATTTCGAAGTTGGAAGAAATGTTCGTTGAAATGAAATCAAAACAAGAAACATTTGAAATATCTGGTGGCTCTCACGCCGCTGCCATCTTTAATAAAAATTACGAGATTATTTCTTTAAAAGAAGACATTGGACGACATAATGCGGTAGATAAGGTAGTTGGGGAATTGTTAAATTTAGATCAATTAGAGGAATCTTTCGTGATGCTTGTAAGCGGCAGGGTATCTTATGAAATTATTTCCAAAGCATTTATTGCTAAAATTCCAATTGTGGTGGCAGTATCTGCCTGCTCTTCTTTGTCTGTAGATTTTGCTAAAGAATTTGGAATTTGTTTGATTGGTTTTTCCCGAGGTAAAAAAGCTACAGTTTATGCCAAGTAAGTTAGAAAGCTAAAAAATAGAACGAAGTCCGAAGTTCATTTCTAGAATTAAATCATTCTCAATCCATAGCTAGCACAAGCTTCCATTTCATGACTCCCGAAAATTTAATTTTAACAAAAGTACGAGCGCGATGCTCGCACCCGTGTGAGGATTAAACCTAAGATCCGGTTGAAAAAGTGGAATTAGTTCAAATTCAATTTCTACTGCATCTTAAAGACTTCTCAATATTACATTCTACTAACAAACTACGCGTTTTTATAAACAAAATACATCTTTTATATAATATTTAGCTATAAAAGTTGTGTATTTAAAAACTTTATTTTACATTTGCCTCATAAGAGCGTCCCTAAGATTGCAAATTTTTACGGAGAGGATTTGCATTTAGTCGGTTTTTACGATAAAAATACCCGTTTTTATCGCTTAAAAATTGATTCTAGCTTTTAAAATCTCCAAAATAGTAGTTTTATTTGGTAAAATACTGAAGTATTTGAACTTTTTTACTTATGGCTTATGCCTTGTAAAATAAGAGAAAAATGACTTTTGAGACGCCTTTTTTCTAAAATTATTTAGAAAAAAGCGGGTTTTTTTTGTCTTTATGTTAAATTAATTATATATTTGATGTTCTTACTAATCATTTAATTCTTATTTAACATGAAAAAATTAAAATTAATTTTCGGATTGCTACTTGTAGCAGCTTTTGTAGCAATATCTGTATTAAGCTATACTACAACGGATAGTCAAGCTGTAAAAAAATCTGATTTGATTATACCTAGAAACGGCTAATAATCATATACCAAACATTTATCTATTTTAAAATAAGATAAAACCACAATAAATTATTTATTGTGGTTTTTGTGCTGGAATTTAGTTGCATATTCAAATTAAATAATTTATATTTGGAAGTTTATAACCCCTACATAAAATGAAAGGCAACAAAAAAACATCCCTATTACTTGGTAGTTTGATGGCGGCACTCATCATTACTACACCATATTTATTGTATTTTTATCAAAATATTCCCGAAGACTTAAAAAGTTATGATACCATTTTCGGACCAATTAAGGGTGGTTACTTTGGATCTGTTAGAATGTATATTTATTACTTCGTTTCAAAATTTGCTCCACTTATGCTATTATTTATCTGGTTTATCACCAATAAACAATGGTGGGTTCATGCACTCATTATCCCGATTTCAGTTTATTTATTCCAGCTAATTTCCGTTATTAATGACAGTGAATTATATATGGATGAAGTTGAATTTATCTATACAGTACCTTTTTTAGTGATAATTTTTGTCATTCTCTATTTTGTGAGAAGCAAAATTTCTATTTACATACAAGCGGTGGATTTAAAAAAGGAAATGGACGAAAATATGAAAATACCAAAAAAGTTTGGGTAAAACCCCTAGCCCCAAAAATAACCCCGAAAAATTTAATAGTTAACTAATTATTATTTGTTGCCCCGCAAATATTTGGAGTTTTAAATTGGGTAAAATGGAAAAAGATTTGGATTATCTCGCCTTCCAATTGGCACAGAGGGAAAGAAAAATAGCATCTATCAATAGAAAAATTGCTTTTTTAAATAAATTATTGGTAGCTATAGGTTTTGTTATATTACTATTTTACATATATAAATAATCTTCGCAATCAAACTGCTTTAGGTTGATTCTTTTGCAAAAAAATTAATAAAATAACGTCAAAGTCCCCATCTCATTTTCGCTCCTGAATATCAATCATAATATAATTGAAAGGTTTTTAAATATAAGTTAGATTAAAAATATAAAGGACAAAAATATCCACTATTAAAATTATTGTATATCTTTGTATTATTAAAAAGCTTGTTAATTAATAATTATGGAAATATTAGATGTAACGAAAATTTATCCAGTATTAAAAATCCAAGAATTTTTCAAAAAATATAATCAAATGGCTGAATGGGTATCTTATATTATCCATATTGATTACAAACCAAAATCTCTATATTAAAAATGATTATTAAAAGAATACTAAAATTTAATTGGGAGTTAATTTTGGAATACGTCAAATTTTGGAAAGTTGAAATCTTTAGATTAAAAACTGATAAAAAAGTTACTCCATTTAGAGAACATGTAGTTGCCGATTTTAGAAAAGCAGAAGCTTTTGGCAGATTTAGACCTGATTTTTGTTGCAGTGGCAAAAAATCAATCGAAGAATCTTACAAGGAGAAGCAAATTTATTTAGAAAATAACAATCTTTTCCTCAGAATAGTCCGGCTAAAAGAAAGAGCTGTTGAATTGGCATGAGTACTATGTATTTAATATCGATCTTTATTCATGTAATTTGTGCAGCTTTTTGGATAGGCGGCATGCTCTTTATCCCACTTATATTGGTACCAAGCATTAACAAACAACCCAATCGAATATTACTGCTTTATAAAACCGGAATTAAATTTCGATTTTATGGCTGGATTTCAATTGTGGTATTATTTATTACCGGATTTTTAAATATGTATTTTAAAGGTTTGCCTTTTACGTTGGAGTTTTTTACCAGCAGTAATTATGGAAAATTATTGAGTATAAAATTAGGCCTATTTGTTTTAATGTTGCTTATTGCAGGAATTCATGATTTTTACTATGGCATAAAATCTATAGATGAAATGCAACAGACAAGTAATAATAAATATAAGCTAATGGCCCGTTGGACCGGAATGCTAAATTTGTTAATGGCCTTAGCAATAGCTTTCATAGGTATCGCTTTATCAAGAGGAAGATTTTAGTACAAATAAAATAAACGTGACAAACAGAACACTCATAATAATGAATAGAAATTTGGAAATATTATCCCAAAAACATCCATATTCGTCGGTGTTTTATACCTGCTCAAAAGAAGTACAAAGAACCAACATCAATACTTCGTGTCTTTTTATTGATGACTATGGAAAAAGTTATATATTTCCTAATTTGATAAATGAAAATAAACAATTTATGATAAAAAGACAATCCGCCCAAAGAATATCCTTACCCAAATGTTAAAAGCTTATGGGTCAGCCTTCTTAAAGTAGAGCATACCATTTAAAATTTTACAATAAAATAATAGAAAAAAGAAACGAGATTAACAAATTTTGATACACAGAGGAATGATTAATAGCGAACCTACCGATAGGCAGACAGACGTGTAGCTGGCAAGGTTTACCTACCGATAGGTAGGCAGCAGCTGTACCAACAAATAAATAAAATTTAAACAGATGAAACATCCATGACTACATTTTAGACACACAGGGGAATGATTATCTTTGTTGGATAATTAAACTTAAATAAAATGGACACAAAAAATGAAGTAGTATTTGAACAAGTTATTGAACGAGGCTG
>DATCTJ010000079.1:0-38396 GCA_036568005.1 Lutibacter sp.
AATGGCTTTAGGACACAATTTAAGAAAGAAAATTGCTTCTTAATGGCAATTTTTTATTCTTTTTTTAAAAATAAAAGTAATACCCAAAATTGAATGGAAATAAAAAACCGCCTCAAAATTTAATATTGAGACGGCTTCTCTACTTTGTAAAAAGGCAATTATATATTAAATAACTTTTACGTTAATTGCGTTTAATCCTTTTTTACCTTCCTGTAAATCGAATTCAACTTCGTCACCTTCGCGTACTTCGTCGATTAATCCAGAAATGTGTACAAAATGTTCTTTGTTCGAACCTTCTTCTTTTATGAATCCAAATCCTTTAGCCTCATTGAAGAATTTTACTGTCCCTTTACTCATCTTTAAAAAATTTAAAATAATATTAGCCACAAATGTAATAATTAAATTTTATATTTCGTATATTTTAAAAAAATAATTTATCCTTTATAAAGAGCAGCAAATTAATGTGTTATAAACAAATACACTAATTTTTAAAGGCTATTATCTTGACAAAATCCGTTAAAAACATGTTTGCAATTTCCATTATTATTTTTTGGATTGGGCTTTTGAATTCTGTTAAAAAAAGGAAAACTTCCCTCATTAAAGTGAGAGGCTGGAATAACCCTGACTACTTAGGAAGCTAATATTATTTCTGATAGCATCATTTATTTTTCTATGGGAAATTTCCCCAAGTGACCCCATTCTGCCCATGAACCATCGTATAAAACCTTCTTGTTTTCAGAAACCAATTCACTTGCCAATAATATAATACAAGCCGAAATTCCGGAGCCACAAGTAAAAGCCAGGGATTGATTTTCAATATCAAAATTTTCAAAAATTTTCTTTAGTTCTTCTTCGGGTTTCATTTTTCCATTATCCAATACTTTTTCAAAAGGAAGGTTTATGGAATTTGGAATATGTCCCCTCGACATATTTTCTCTTGGCTCAGGGATAAGCCCCTCAAATCTTTCTTCGGAACGCGCATCAAGCACCAACATCCTTTTTGAATCAATATTTTCTAATAAGGTATTGGCATCAACTACCAAACCCGATTGGTATTTAGCCGTGAAATTCCCTAAATAAGATGCTTTTCTATCAATTGGTTCCGTTGGATAGTACTCCTTTTTCCAAGCCGACAATCCGCCATCTAAAACAGCGATTTCTGCATGTCCCATTACCTTAAATAGCCACCAAACTCTAGGACTCGTGTAAATTCCCAAGTTATCATAAACAACAATCAAGCTGTTATTGTTAATCCCTAATTTTCGGCAGGCTACCTCAAAAACCATTTCGCTGGGCATCATATTTGGAATTGGATTTTCCGCATCCAAAAAAACCATTTCTAAATCAAAATAGCGTGCTCCTTTAATTTTGATATTCGTAAATTCGGGGATTAAATTTGATTTATTTTCTCTCGGACTAGCGTCTAAAATAACCAAGTTTGGGTTTTCCAAATTTTCAAAAAGCCAGGTTGCGGTAACTACCGAATTAAAATTCATTCCGATTTAATATTATAGCACTTATGAATGAAGGCGGTAAATTTCCCTGATATCATCGAGTATCTTCTCAAAATCAATTTTTAAATCGATTAATTCCCCTGAATGAATGTCAAAAACCCACCCGTGAACCATAATCCGTTTTCTTAGCAATGCTTTTTGGACATCGGCAGTTTTTAATACGTTTATGCATTGTTCCTGAACATTTAATTCCACAAGCCTATTGTATTTTTTATCTTGACAAGCAATAATATCGAGTTCGCTTTTGTGCAATCTGTAAACATCGCGTATATTCCGTAACCAGGGATTTAAAATTCCCAAGTCTTCCGATTGCATAGCTGCTTTTACGCCACCGCAATAATAATGACCGCAAATCACCACATGTTTAACCTTTAAATGTGAAACCGCATAATTGATGACCGACATCACATTTAAGTCGGTATTTGGAACCATATTCGCAATGTTTCTATGTACAAATACATCGCCAGGCCGCACGCCCATCAGCTCTTCCGCAGAAACACGGCTGTCTGAACAACCTATATATAAAATTTCTGGATTTTGGCCAGATGATAAATTTTTAAAATAATTTTCATCAATATGAAGCCTGTCTTTAATCCATTTTTTATTGTTGCTAAAAATTTCTTCTATGTTCAATTTTCTGTCTTTTTAAATTATTCTTTAATTTTTTTTACCGTTATAGGTTTCCCATTTTCAAAAAATTCCCAATTTCCAATCTTTAGGTCATTTTCATAATAACCTTTACGAAGCAGTTTTCCATCCACATCATAATATTTTGCGAGTCCGTGTAATTTACCGTTTTCATACTGTAAATCGTCCAGTAAAATTCCTTCGGAAGAATAGCGAAGCACATTCCCTTGCAATTCCCCATTTTTATAGCTTAAAAATTCTGTTATTTTTCCTGAAGCATAATAAGTTGTAGAAGTGCCGTTCAGCAAACCGTTTTCGTAATTTTCTTCAGAAACAATCGATTTTCCGTCGGTGTTGTAATACAGCCATTTACCAATCTGATTTGTACCGTTCATACTTCCTTCACTTTGCAGTTTTCCATCATCATAAAAATAAGTTACTTTCGCTATACCACCAGCTTCCGGAAAGGTTTTAACAATTATTGGCTGTTTAGGGTTTAGTTCCCCATAATAATTAAAAACACCAATTTCTTTGCCTGCCTCAAACCGTCCTTCATATCGAATATTTTGATTGTCATAGTATTTTTTCCAAACACCTGTGCGCCTTCCCTTAGAATCGACTTGGTTTATTTTTTCCTGTGCAATTGCAGTCCCCGACATTATTAGTACCAGAAAAATCAACAGGCAGTTCCAATGTAAGTTTTTCATAATTGTTTGTATTTATTCAACTATTATGGTCTTTACCCAATCATACAATATTTGGTATTGATTCTCTGTCAATTTCGCGTCGTCATGAATCAATAAATAACTTTTCAAGGGCATTTTCCGTTCATTTAATACTTCTTTTAAATCTTTTATAAGATGTCTTTTCTGATCGTTATTATAAGAGGTCCATTCAGAAAAATTCAAATGTTCTTTTCCTTCATTTACATGTTGTGCTAAAAACCAGGATGCAGGCGCAATTTTATTATACCAGGGGTATATGGTGGAATTGGTATGACAATTGGCACAGGATGTTTGAATAATTTTATTGACCTCAACAGGAATTTCCATCACTGTGGAAATTGAATTTGTATCGTTTTTAGAATTATTTTTTTCAGGTCGTATAAATTGAATTAAAATAAAAACTGCAAATATTCCTAAAAGTACTTTTTTCATGGGCTATAGTTTTAAAATTTCCTGTAATTGCTCGTGTGTTATCAACAGCAATTTTGGTTTAACCAATCTTGGTGTCAACTCTTTCCATTTGCTATTTTGTTTAAAAATATTTTTAAAAATAACTTTTGCTTCATTTAATTCTCCATTATTCGCCAAAGTTACGGCATACCAGTATTTCATTTCCAAATTATTTGGATTTAATTTTTGAGCTTCCATATAATTTTCTTTCGCTAACTGATTATTGCCGACTTCAACTGCCAAATCCCCTTTATTCATATAATCATAAGCCGTGTGAATGGTAAGCAAACGGCGCATTTCCTTTAACGGATTATCATTGTCTTCCACCCTTAAATCCACCACTTTATCTTCCCAGCTGTTTCCGGTGCTTTTGGCTTTAACAACCAAAATTGCTGCAGATTGTTTGCCTCGAATATCGCCTCCTTCATTTTGGGCAGCTTCCATTGCCGCCAACAGGCGTTCAGCCAAAGTTCCTGTTGATTTTTCAAAAGCATCAGCCATCGCTGGCCAAACGGTATTTTTATCCATCAAATTTGCCTGGACTGAAAAATTATTACCTACAATATGCCCAGCCGCTTCTATGCAATTTTTACCTGTATAGGCTTCCACATTTCCATTCATATCCAGTATTGCCAACTGACGAACATCTCGGCCTTCATCAAGTTCCAATAAGGTTTCTACGGCCATTTTTGGTGTTAAACCATTTTCCAATAAACTCAAGCCTCTTGGGCCAAAGGATGGATTCACAAATGATTGGGTAGCAACAACACCTACTCCAGCCTTTCCCCAAGTGACCAAACTGCCTACAGAAAACCAATGTGATTGCACCGCAACGCCCATTTCACCAGTAACTGTATCTCTGGCTACAATGGAGTAAGTGTGCGCAAAAGGCTGTTTTTTAGAATAAACTTGTTGTGAAATGCATTGATTGCCCATAATTAATCCAATAATTAATATCAATAATTGCCTCATAATTTAGTGATTTAAAAAATAAAGATATGCTAATCTTTTGTAAATTTATATATATTTTTTAATTATGGGAATTTCAAATTTTTGGTTTTACACCCTCATAATTGTGGCAATATTACACATCATCATAGGTTTTATATATTTAACGTATAAACTATCTCCAAGGAAAAAGGATAAAAAAAAGGATGAATAAGGAATTTTTAATAGTACAACTTAATCATATAGAAAATGCAAAACGCGTAAATCGGTTAAGGGTTGCGAATTTAGTTATAGACAATAAAGAGCTATTCCCATATTTAATTGAACAGGTATTTGAAATTGATAACAAAATTTCTATAAAAGCGGCTTGGATCTTAGAATTTGTTTGTGCAGAAAGGTTGAGTTGGCTGGTGCCACACCTTAATTATTTTACAGAAAATATTGGCAAGGTAAAATTCGGCAGCGCTGTTAGGCCTCTTTCAAAAATTTGTGGATTTCTCGCCAAATCATATACTTCAAAAAATAATTCGCTTAATAAGATTGAACTGAAAAAAAATCATACAAAAAAAATAATTGAATCTGGTTTTGATTGGTTAATTGGGAAACAAAAAGTAGCTGTTAAGGTATATGCCATGGAAACGCTTTTTTTGCTTGGAAAAAATATTGATTGGGTACATCCGGAATTAAAATTAATTATTGAACTTAATATTACAAAAGAAAGTGCTGCTTATAAGGCTCATGGAAAGAAAATCCTTAGCCTGTTAAACAAAAAAATAAATCGGTAATTTTTGGGTTAATTTGATTAATTTTACACCTTTCAATATAAAACTAGAAAATGTCCTTAACCAAACTAAACGCCATATCTCCAATTGACGGAAGATACCGAGACAAAGTAGCACCTTTAGCACTGTTTTTTTCAGAAGAAGCGCTGATTAAATACCGCGTAAAAGTAGAAGTTGAGTATTTTATTGCTTTATGTGAAATTCCACTTCCGCAATTGGCGGATTTCAACGCTCAAATCTTTAATAAATTAAGAAAAATCTATATCAATTTCTCTGCGGAAGATGCACAGAAAATTAAAGACATTGAGAAAATTACCAATCATGATGTTAAAGCCGTTGAGTATTTTATCAAAGAAAAATTTGATGGATTACAGCTTCAAAAATATAAAGAGTTTATTCACTTCGGATTAACATCTCAAGATATCAACAACACCGCAATTCCGCTATCTTTAAAAGATGCGTTTGAGGCAGTTTATTATCCGGATTTAAAATTGCTTTTAGACAAACTGAACCAATTGGCGGCCGATTGGGCAGAAACGCCTATGTTGGCAAGAACGCACGGACAGCCGGCATCGCCTACCAGATTAGGTAAGGAAATCTTAGTTTTTGTTGAACGTATTGAGCAACAACTAAAACCCTTGAAAAACATTCCTCATGCTGCAAAATTTGGTGGTGCAACAGGTAATTTTAATGCGCATACAGTGGCTTTTCCAACTACAGACTGGAAAGTTTTCGGAACGCATTTTGTAAAAGACATTCTGGGATTGCATCATTCTTTTCCAACCACGCAAATTGAACATTACGACCATTTGGCAGGGATTTTTGATGCCTTAAAACGTATAAACACAATTATTATCGATTTTGACAGAGACATTTGGACCTATGTTTCTATGGATTATTTTAAACAAAAAATCAAAGAAGGCGAAGTGGGCTCATCAGCAATGCCACACAAAGTAAATCCAATTGACTTTGAAAATTCTGAAGGGAATTTAGGAATAGCAAATGCACTTTTCGAACATTTATCGGCAAAATTACCTATTTCTCGTTTACAGCGTGATTTAACCGATTCAACTGTTTTAAGAAATATTGGCGTTCCTTTTGCCCACACAATTATTGCCTTCAATTCAACGTTAAAGGGATTGAATAAATTAATTATTAATGAAGCTAAGTTTGCAGAAGATTTGGAAAATAATTGGGTGGTGGTTGCTGAAGCCATTCAAACAATTTTGCGAAGGGAAGCTTATCCGAATCCGTATGAAGCATTAAAGGAACTGACTAGAACCAACGAAAAAATCACCCAAAAATCGATGGCTGATTTTATTGATGGCTTAAGGGTTTCTGAGGCCATTAAAATAGAATTGAAAGCCATTACACCGAGTAATTACACGGGAATATAAAGAAACGAGCATAACAAATTTTGATTCACAAAAGAATGATTAATAGTGAATTCGCCTGACATCGGCAGGCAGTGGTTATTAACATTAAAAAAATAAAAACAAAACAGATGAAAAAACTGATACTGTTACCTCTGTTGCTATTGGCCCTGTATTCCTGCAAAGATAAAAACGCAGTACGAAATTCAGATCCTTTTAAATTGGAAAAAGATTCGGATGCTGAGCGATTTAAATCGGGAATATTCGAAATTCCTGCTGGTAAAGGATATGAAAAAACCATTATTATCAGGGAAGATTCTATCCAAATTGAAAAATATGAAGACAGGATAGACACGCTTTCCATTTCTTGGAAAAACAATTTCAATTACACGCTAAAAATGTTGCATCCAAAAACCGCCATTGACGAGGATCCAATTCATATAAAAATCACTGATGTCAAAGAGAATTCTTATAAATTTGAAGCGGTAATCGGACATTCTAATTATATCCAAAAAGGTGAAATTACAAAAACCTCAAACTAAATCTTTATGGAAATATTTCTACATGCCGATGCTTGGATAGCGCTTTTAACGCTTACATTTTTAGAAATAGTTTTAGGCATAGACAATATTATTTTTATTTCTATTGCCGCAGGAAAATTGCCGAAAGACCAAATTAAAAAAGCCACAAGAATCGGTTTGATTTTGGCGATGATATTTAGAATTGTTTTGTTATTTGGTATTTCCTACTTAATTTCAATGAAAAATCCTTTTTACACAGTAGAATTATCCTGGTTAAAATTTGGTGTAACGGGTCAAAGCATCATCTTAATTTTGGGCGGTCTCTTTTTATTGTATAAAAGCACAAGCGAAATTAGAGACAAGGTGGAAGGAGTTGGACATGAAGCAGCATCTTCGCCAAATATTAAGTTTGCTACCCTGCAAGGGGTAATTATACAAATTGTGATGATTGATATCGTTTTTTCTTTTGATTCGGTTTTAACGGCTGTTGGAATGACCAACGGAATACCTGGCGCTTTAATTATTATGATAACTGCCGTGGTAATTTCCATGATAATTATGATGGTTTTTGCAACACCAGTCGGTAACTTTGTAAATGCGCACCCAACCATTCAAATGTTGGCATTGTCATTTTTAATTTTAATTGGCTTTATGCTAATTACAGAAGGTGCACATTTATCACAGGCAGAAGTATTTGGTCAACAAGTTGGCGCCATCCCAAAAGGATATTTATATTTCGCCATAGCCTTTTCATTAGGTGTTGAAGCGTTAAATATGAGAATTAGAAAAGGAAAAAACCTTATTCATATTGATAGTTCAACATTAGATAAGGAAAAATTGAAAGAAGAAGAAAAAACAACAAATAAGAATTGATTTTTAGCGAATTTTAAAATATTTTGAATAATTAGAAACTATGGAAAATAGAAAAACAACAAATATTCTTTTACTGATTATTGTAATCCCGTTTATTTTTTATTTGCTGAAAATATTGTCTTTTATTTTCGTTCCTCTTGTTGCTTCTATGTTTATCGCCTTACTTTTTTTGCCGCTTATGCGTTGGTTCAATAGACGAAAAGTGCCAAAATTCATCGGTATTTTTGTGGTTATCCTCATTTTTATTGCAGTTTTTAAAATTGGCGGTGAATTGGTAAAACTTACCAGCAGAGAGATTATGGCTACTGATAGGGTCTTTTTAGAAAAGACAGAAATGAAAGTAGCTGATTTAATTGTTACCACTGAGGAGTTTTTTGGGATTGATTACTTTGATGAAGATGAAAATATATTTTCAAAAATATTTCAAAAGGAAAGTATTGCAAAAAACTTTGGTACAACTTTAAATTTTGTCAGCAAAACACTTTCCATGACACTGATGACGGCTTTCTTTGTGATTTTATTGCTTGCGGAGTCCATTAATTTTGAAAAATTACTCAATAACACCATACTAAAACAGAAGTATGCTTCCGTAAAAACCTTCATGAAAATTGAAAAAGATTTACGCACATTCATAAAAGTAAAAATACTGGTTAGTTTATTAACTGGAATTGGCACTGGTTTGGCTTGTGTGTTTTTTGACATTAACTTCCCAATATTTTGGGGGTTGTTCGCTTTTATCATCAATTTTATCCAAATGATCGGCTCTTTTGCAACCGTTATTTTATTGTCCATATTTGCCTTTGTCCAACTTGACCCCACAAGTGTTTTATTCTTTTTTATACTTACCATAACGGGTGTACAAGTTTTATTTGGCAGTATTTTAGAACCTATATTTATGGGCAGGTCATTTTCCATCAACATTATTGCTATTTTGGTTATGCTTATGCTTTGGGGTTATATATGGGGAATTCCGGGTTTAATTATGGCAATACCATTAACGGTATTTATCAAAATTATTTTGGAAAAATTTCCACGGACCAAAGTTATAGCCAGTTTCCTGTCATAAATAGATACACTTTATTATAAAATTATTTTTTTATCGCTTTTAATTTAATAACTTAACACTTATAATGTTAACTTGTAATTTTAAGTCATAAATGTTACATAAGTCTGTAACGTTTAAGACAGCGTTACGTTCCATCCCCAACTACTTTTGTGTCGAACAAAAAAATCAAAATTATGCAACTAAAAAAAAGTGTATTCATTGTATTTTTTCTTTTCAACATTTTAATCATTAGCGCACAGCAAGAAATAGTCTCTCTTGAAACAGTGTTGGAAAAGGTAGAAAAGAACAATTATAGCATTAAAATTTCGGGCCAAGATTACAATGCCGCCAAGGCAGATTATAATCAGACTAATGCCATATTTTTACCAAATATTTCCATTTCCCATACGGCTATGGCAACCACCAATCCATTAATGGCATTTGGCTCAAAATTAAATCAGGAAATATTAACCCAAGCCGATTTTGACCCAACCCTATTAAATGATCCGGGCGAGGTGAAAAATTTCACTACTAAAATAGAAATTCAGCAACCAATTTTTAATGCAGACGGCTTATTTATGCGCAAGGCAGCAAAAGCAAAAATGAATGCCGTTGAATTGCAATCGGAACGCACAAAAGATTATATAACCCTGGAAGTCACAAAAGCCTATATGCAATTGCAAGTGGCTTATAAAGCGGTGGAAGTTTTAGAAAAAGCCAAAGAGGCTGCCATTGAAAATAAAAAAATAGCGGATAATAATTTTAAACAAGGCTATATGCAAAAAGCTGATATTTTATCGGTGGAAGTTCATTTAACCGAGGTTGAAAATCAGCTTTTAAGTGCCAAAAGTAGTGTGCAAAACGCATCCGATAATCTTAAATTTTTAATGGGCGAGCAAAATGAAACGGTGTTAAAACCTGCCTCAGAATTAAAAGCCGAATTGGATTTAACCGTATATAATGAAAACATTTCCCAAAACAGGGCCGATATTAATGCCATGCAACTAAGTACCGAAGCATATAACAATATGCATAAAGCCAATAAGATGAGCTATTTGCCAAGTCTAAATGCTTTTGGAAGCTATGAAATATACGATGACCAAATATTTGGCACTGAAGCAAAAGGATATTTGGTTGGCGCCCAATTGTCGTGGAATGTATTTGATGGTTATAAACGCATCGGAAAAATTCAAAAAAGCAAGGCTGAACTAGACAAAGCAGAAATTAGTTTAGACCAATATAAAAATCAGAGCAATTTAGATTTTAATATGGCCAAACGTCAGCTTAAAGATGCCGAGAACAAATTAATTTTAACAAATCTGGCTTCGGAACAATCAAAAGAAGCATTGAGAATAAGAACAAACAGGTTTGAACAAGGTTTAGAAAAAACATCCGATTTGTTGATTTCAGAAACACAGTATATACAAAAACAGCTTGAATATTTACAAACCGTTTTTAACTATAATTTCACCAAAGCTTACGTAGCATTTTTAACAAAATAAGTCGGTATACGGCAAAATAATATAACTATTTATAAAATTTAGCAATCAATGAAAAAAATCATAACAATATTCGCAATCGCAGCCTTAATTTTAGTGGCAAGTTGCGGCAAAGATAAAGCAGCATCAAAGGATAACACGCCTGCTGTTGTAGTAGAAGTTAGTACGTCATCATCTGAAGCAGATAATTTTTTATCTGCGAGCGGAAAAATTGAAGCGGTGCAAAATGCAAACCTAAGCACCCGAATGATGGGCTATGTAACAGATACTTATGTAAATGTTGGGGACAAAGTTTCTAAAGGACAATTGTTGTTGCGCATTAACAGCGCAGATATTTCAGCACAAAGCGCACAGGTAGCAGCCTCAATTACAGAAGCCAAAGCCGCGTTTAAAAATGCCGAAAAAGATTACAATCGTTTTAAGGTATTATTTGAACAAAAAAGTGCCTCCCAAAAAGAAATGGATGACATTACTGCCAATTATGAAATGGCAAAAGCACGCTTGGAAGGCGCTACCCAAATGAAAAATCAGGTAAATGCGCAACTCTCCTACTCAAATATTTCAGCACCCTTTAGTGGCGTGATAACCGGCAAATTTATCAACAAAGGTGATATGGCAAATCCGGGAATGCCTTTAATTGGTATTGAAACTCCAGGAAAATTTCAAGTAATTGCCATGGTTCCTGAAACCGAAATTACAAAAATCAAAGAAGGAACAGCCGTTAATGTTGTGGTAAAATCAACAAATGAACTTATAAAAGGAAACGTTACTGAGGTGAGCTCATCTGCAAAAAATACGGGCGGTCAATATTTGGTGAAAGTGGTTTTAGACAAAACCGATGCAGAATTACTATCGGGCATGTACACTTCCGTACAATTTCCTATAGAAGAATCACCCGAAACAAAACTTATTTTAGTTCCGGAAAGCGCTTTGGTAAAACAAGGACAGTTAACTGGTATTTACGCGATTGGAAATGAAAATGTCGCTATTTTAAGATGGCTAAGAACCGGAAAAACGTTTGGCGATAAGGTTGAAATATTGTCGGGACTGGCTGCAGATGAACAATTTATCGTTTCTGCCGAAGGGAAATTGTATAATGGCGTTAAAGTAATCCCATCCCCAGCCTCGGCAGGCAAGCTTTCCGAAGAGAAGGAAGTTAAATAATTGGGCTTATTTCAAAAATTGCAAAGGCGCGAAATATTTGCAGAAAAATAATTTCAATTTGAAAACCGCGTGAGGGATTGAGACGGTATCCTTTTGTGAAGTGCAACGGAACAAAAGATTTAGCCGAAAGCCCGACCCGACCCCCGATAGATATCGGGATTCGGGAGGGTCACGCCCACCGAAAAGAAGGGCAGACCCAAATAAAGTGAGAATTTAGTAGGCAGTATTCAGTCACCGATTACAGTCTCAGAAAAAAATAAAAAATAATTAATTTCCTTTTATTTCCCTTCGGGGATTAGGGGACTAAACTTCAAAAAATGCAAGAAGGAATTTCAGGTAAAATAGCCAATATATTCATCAATTCTAAGCTGACCATTTTGTTAATGATAGCTTTGATGGCTATTGGCATATACAGTTCATTTCTCATTCCAAGAGAAGAAGAACCACAAATTATTGTTCCTATGGCCGATGTTTTGGTCGGTTATCCAGGAGCTAGTCCAACAGAGGTAGAAAGCCGTGTGGTAAAACCTTTGGAGAAAATTATTTCCGACATAAAGGGTGTGCAGCACGTGCACAGCATCGCTATGAACGGACAATCGATGATTATTGTGCAGTTTTATGTGGGCGAAGACACAGAGCGTTCCTATGTAAAATTATACGATGAATTGATGCGTCATCAGGGAATGTTTCCTGCGGGCGTAACCCAACCTTTGGTAAAAACCCGCTCTATTGATGATGTTCCTATGCTGGGACTTACATTTTGGAGTGATACTTATAACGATTTTCAAATTCGCCAAATTGCGGAAGAGGTAACCTCTGAAATAGAAAAGGTAAAAGATATTTCCATTACCAAAGTTATTGGCGGAAGAAATCGTCAGCTGAAAGTGGTGTTGGACAAAGATAAAATGGCCGAAAATGGCATTGATGCTTTAGGAATTATGCAAATGATTCAAGCCAACAACAGCAGTTCGCAATCTGGAAGCTTTGTGCAAAATGACCAGGAATATTTAATCACCACAGGAAAATTTTTAACCTCATCGGAAGATGTTGAAAATTTGGTGGTTGGCGTTAACAATAATATGCCCGTTTATTTAAAGCAGGTTGCCACAATACATGATGGCCCAGAAACACCAAGTAGCTACGTATCTTTTGGTTACGGAAAATCGAATGATAAATTTACTGCAAATTCAGGCGAATACAATGCCGTAACGCTTTCAATAGCAAAAGTAAAAGGAGCTGATGCGATGAAAATCTCGGAAAAGATTTTGGACAGGGTGGAAAACCTAAAACAAACTTTAATTCCAGCTGATGTTCACGTAGATGTTACCAGAAACTATGGGGAAACTGCATCACATAAAGTGGGCGAATTGTTGCTTCACTTAGGGGTAGCCATTATAGCCGTTACTATTTTGGTGATGTTGGCCATGGGCTGGCGTGGTGGATTGGTGGTATTTTTCTCTGTACCATTAACCTTTGCCTTAACTTTATTCAGTTATTATTTATTAGGTTACACCTTAAACAGAATCACCTTATTTGCCTTGGTTTTTGTGGTGGGAATTGTGGTGGACGACAGTATTATTATCGCCGAAAATATGCACAGGCATTTTAAAATGAGGCGATTGCCATTTAAACAAGCCGCTATTTATGCCATTAATGAAGTTGGAAACCCGACTATTTTGGCAACATTTACAGTGATTGCCGCTATTTTGCCAATGGCTTTTGTATCTGGCATGATGGGACCTTATATGAGTCCGATGCCAATTGGAGCCTCTATCGCCATGATTTTATCGCTTTTCGTTGCTTTAACGGTGACTCCTTATTTGGGTTATCACTTATTGCGTGAGAAAGACAGCCAAGAACAGAAGAAAGAGGAAGGTTTGGAAGCTGGTATGATTTATAAAATCTATAAAAAATTAGAGCAGCCATTGTTGGACAGCCGTAAAAAACGATTGGTTACCATAGCAATTACAGTGGTTTTATTGGCAGGATCTGTATTGATGTTCTTCACAAAATCAGTAGCCGTAAAAATGTTACCTTTTGATAACAAAAATGAGTTTCAGGTAGTTATTGATATGCCTGAAGGAACTACGCTGGAAAGAACTGCTGCAGTAACACAGGAAATTGCGCAATATATATCAACCATGCCTGAGGTAGTAAATTACCAAAATTATATTGGAACCTCTGCACCTATTACCTTTAACGGATTGGTGCGTCATTACGATATTCGTGGCGGCAGCAATATGGCAGACATTCAGGTGAATTTATTACTGAAAGATGAAAGGAAATTACAAAGTCACGACATCGCAAAAAAAGCACGTCCAGAAATTGTGAAAATTGCCAAAAAATTTGGGGCAAATGTGAAATTGGTTGAAGTTCCGCCAGGACCACCAGTATTGTCTACCTTGGTTGCTGAAGTTTACGGACCAGATTATGATGAACAGATTAAGGTGGCTTATCAGGTTAAAGAAATTTTACAAAACACAGCAGATGTTGTGGATATTGACTGGATGGTTGAAGATGCACAAACTGAATACCGACTTGAAATTGACAGGGAAAAAGCTATGCTTAACGGCATTGCACCACAACAAATTGTTGGAAATTTGACCTATCTTTTAAAAGAATATCCGATTTCTTATTTATATGATGAAACTTCTTTTGATCAGGTTGATATAGTGTTGGCCTTAAGTGATGCTGATAAAACAAGTTTGCAGGATATTCAAAATATCAAAATAAAAGGAAGTCATGGAAATGTTATTCCGATAAGTGATTTGGTGCACATAAAACAAGATACCTTACAAAACTCAATTTACAGAAAAGATCAAAAAAGAGTGGTTTATGTCACTGCTGATATGGCTGGCGGATTGGAAAGTCCGGTTTATGCCATTTTGGGAATGAAAGAAAAATTACAAAATATTGAGTTGCCAAAAGGCTACAAACTAAATGAACTTTACTTGGAACAACCAACCGACGAAAGTAATTTTGCAGTGAAATGGGATGGAGAATGGCAAATAACCTTGGAAGTTTTCCAAGATTTGGGAATAGCATTTTTGGTGGTAATTATTATCATTTATATGTTAATTGTTGGCTGGTTCCAAAACTTTAAAACGCCATTGGTAATGATGCTTGCAATTCCGCTTTCATTGGTAGGTATCGTGCTAGGTCACTGGTTATTAGGCGCTTTCTTTACCGCAACCTCATTTATTGGAATGATTGCTTTAGCGGGTGTTATGGTGCGAAACTCAGTATTGTTAATCGACTTTATTGAAATTCGATTAAACGACGGGGTTCCTTTAAAACAAGCTATTATTGATGCTGGTGCAGTACGAACTACACCAATATTGCTGACAACAGGGGCTGTGGTAATTGGCGCTTCCATTATTTTATTTGACCCAATTTTCCAAGGTCTGGCTATTTCATTAGTTGCCGGAGCAATCGTTTCAACAATGTTGACCCTTGTTGTGGTTCCTATGATTTACTATATGACCGAAAAAAAGAAATGGGAAAAAAATTCGGATAACAACAATAATACAAAATCAGAAGAATAGTATAATTTACATCAGGGAAATATAATGTTATTCCCATTACTCCTGCCTGTTAGCAGGCAGGAGTATTAAAAACCATAAAAAATACCTTCATATGAAATTACTAGTGATAACCGCAATACAGGAGTTTTCTAAAGACATAAAACTCATGATGAAAAAATCAGATATTCACATTTATTCTTATAAAGAAATACGCGGCTTTAGAGATTTATCTGAAGAGTCCTTTGAAAGCAACTGGTTTGCTGGAGAAATGGATGAAGGCCAATCCATTATTTTCTTTGCTTTCGTAAAGGAGGAAAATATAGATGTGTTTTTTAGTCAAGCAGAGGAATTTAACTCAAAGCAAAAAACATTATCAAAAATACATGTAGCCGTTTTAAATATTGAAAAATCAATTTAAATTTTAGTTGGAAATAGAAAATAAAAACAAATTGCTTAAATTCTATTCTAGTATCAATTATCAATTAAAAAATCGTAAACCTGCCTGTCGGCAGGCAGATCAAAAATCGTAAATCGTAAATTAAAAATTAACCATAAAAATCAAAAAAAAAAAAAAAATGAAACAAAGAATTATAAGAGCTTTTGCAGGCACATTTATACTAGTTAGTATATTGCTTGCCATAAAATTAAACGTAAACTGGTTGTGGGTTACCGCATTCGTTGGTGCCAATTTATTGCAATCTTCCATCACAAAATGGTGTTTGTTAGAGGTAATTTTAGGTAAATTGGGGGTAAAGGATTAATTTTGTAATTTAGCCCGCTAAATTTAGAACAAAATTAAAAAACTTTTAAAAAATATAATTTCTTTTGTATTGATTATAACTGTACTGCTTCCCTTTGCAGTGCAGTTTAATCATTCTTTTCAAAAACATGAACACGCTGTTTGTAAAGCTCAAAATATCATACATTTTGATAACCATGAAATTGACTGTTCTGTACTTCATTTTAAGATTAACACCTATAAAATAGATTTTCCTTCAGAAACTCACCTTACTGAAAAAATTGATATTGATCAAAAAATACTTTCCGTTGAAACACGTATTTCTTCAATAAAGATTCAATATAAATCCTCTAGAGCTCCTCCTTTTTTATTGACATAATATAGCATTATCATTATTTATCAATAAAAAAACTTTCATGAAATTATATATATCTTTCCTGTTTTTTATAGGAGTCACATTATTTACGCATTCTCAAAACAAAATATCAGGTAAAATTACTGACCACCAAAACATGCCCTTATTTGGCGTTACCGTTTACATAGAAGAACTTCAAAAAGGGACTTCAACAGATGAAAATGGTGAATATGAATTGATAAATTTACCCAACAAGATTATTAAAATAACTGTTGCTTACTTCGGTTACAAAACTCAGGTAAAAACTATTAATTTACCTGCAAAAGAAACTATGCTAAACTTCACATTAGAAGAAGCGGTTTTTAATATGGATGAAGTTATAGTTTCTACCGTTTTCAACAAATTACAATCACAAAACGTGATGAAAGTGGCGCATGAAAGCATAAAAACCTTGCAACGAAAAGGAACTTCTACGCTTATCGAAGGACTTGCAACCATCCCGGGAGTTTCACAAGTTTCTACTGGAACTTCTATAGGAAAACCCGTGATTCGCGGGCTAAGTGGCAATCGCGTTTTGGTTTATTCTCAAGGCGTTAGAATTGAAAATCAGCAGTTTGGAGATGAGCACGGTTTGGGCTTAAATGAATCGGGAATAGAAAGTGTTGAAGTAATAAAAGGTCCGGCCTCTTTACTTTATGGATCAGATGCCTTGGGTGGTGTATTGTATTTTATCCCTGAAAAATTTGCTGAAGCCAATACTTTTTCGGCCAATTTTAATCAGAAATTATTTTCTAATACTTTTGGCAGTAGTACTTCTGCAGGTTTAAAATCGTCTTCAGAGAATTGGAAATTCTTAGCTAGAGGAAGCTATAATATGCATTCCGATTATAAAATTGCAAATGGAGACCGCGTAACAAACACACGATATAACGAAACTGATTTTAAAACAGGAATCGGCTATAACAACTTAAAAATCTCTAGCGTTTTAAGATACAATTACAACAATTTGGATTTAGGAATGCCCGAAGATGGTGTTGCCGAACAAACTACCAGCAAAGAAACTGCCTATCCAAAACAAGATGTTGTTAATCATTTGTTGGGGTTTAACAATATTTTATTTTTTGAAAATTCAAAATTGGAGGTGAATTTTGGCTATATCGCTAATAACAGAAGTGAATTTGAGGACAGCAATATCGCCGCTTTAGAAATGAAGCTAAATACCTTTAATTACGATGCAAAATATCATTTGCCAAAAATTGGTAAATTGGAAGCTATCCTTGGTGTTCAAGGAATGCACCAAAACAACAGAAATTTTGGAGAGGAATATTTAATTCCTGATGCCGTTACCAATGATTTTGGTTTTTTTGGAACAACAAATTATGAATGGAAATCAAATGTAATTTTAGCCGGATTGCGTTTTGACAACAGAAGCATTTCTACTGAAGCTCATGGCGCTGAAGGAGAGGAAGGTTCATTTGAATCCATTGATAGATCTTATAATAGCTTTAATGCTTCCTTGGGGTATAAAACCAATTTAGAAGACAATTTAATTGTGAGATTAAATGTCGCTACAGGATTTAGAGCACCAAATTTGGCGGAGTTAACGTCTAACGGTGTTCATGAAGGAACCAATAGGTACGAAATTGGTAACAGCAGTTTAAAAACTGAGCAAAATATTCAAATCGATTTAAATATTGAATTTAACACTGATCATTTTGAGTTTTTTATGAATGGCTTTTACAACCATGTGAACAATTATATTTATACCTCGCCAACTGGTGAAACACTTGCAGACAATGATGTTTTTAGATATATTCAAAATGACGCAAAATTATATGGCGGCGAAATTGGGATACATTTTCATCCACATCCTTTAGATTGGCTGCATTTTGAAAGCAGTTTTGAAACGGTTACGGGAGAAAAGCAAAATGGAGATTATTTGCCTTTAATTCCCGCAAATAATTGGAACAATACCATAAGAACAGAATTTAAAATTAAAGATTGGTTATCTCATGGTTTTGGTTCCTTAAATGTTTCCAGCACTTTCAATCAAAATAAGGTTAGCGGATTTGAAACGGCATCTAAAGGCTATTCTTTGGTAAATATAGGTTTTGGAGGCGCTGTTAAATTTGGTAATACAAATTTTGACATCAATATAAACGCCAATAATTTATTTGATGAAAGATATATCGCTCACCTGTCGCGTTTAAAAGCGGACGGAATTCAAAATATTGGAAGAAATTTTATGGTTGGCGTGAAATTTAATTTGTAGCCAATTCAAATCTGGTATTTAAAAAAGAAATTCCATTCAATTATTTATCTTAATTTTTAGGATAATAATTTTTTTGAAACCGACAATCCTATACAGCCTTGGAGATTATTGCACCTCTGGCTAGCAGGTTTGTCGGTTTTATTTTAAATTGACTATAATCAACAATTTTTAGTTTGATCTGTGGTTAAGGATTGAACTCTTCGGCTGCGCTCAGATAAACTTATTGTTTGGGCACTTTTTTAGTCGATTTTCACAACTTTAAAATGCGAGTAGTGAAAAATCTGTATTCTTGAGTTCTTTATCAACAAAATAAAAATAACGAATTAAGTCCGACCCTTGTTGTAACGCCCAAAAAAACGGAGATAAATTTTATTTGGCTGGTGCATCTAATTTAAATTCAATCTAAAGTTTAAATTCCGGCTTGTTTTATTTTAATCCTTAAATTAGCGCGAACTAAATTTTAAAATATGCCCATAAAATCTCCTAATAGTCCAAACTTAGCAGTCATTTCAAATACGCCAAAGCGTATTCTTGTTGGTATTCAATTTTTATTTGTGGCCTTTGGGGCAACTGTACTGGTTCCTTTATTAATAGGGATCGACCCTTCTGTTGCATTATTTACCGCAGGTGTTGGAACACTTATTTTTCATATTATTACCAAAGGAAAGGTCCCAATTTTTTTGGGCAGTAGTTTTGCTTTTATTGCCCCTATTGTGGCAGCCACTGAATTATATGGGTATCCCGGAACTTTGGGAGGCCTTATTGCCGTTGGTTTGGTATATGGTGTTGTGTCTTTTATCGTAAAATTATGGGGTTTAAAAGTGATTGAAAAAATATTTCCTTCGGTGGTGATTGGGCCGGTTATTATGGTAATTGGATTGTCATTGGCATCTGTTGGGGTAGATATGGCAAAATCAAACTGGCCAATTGCATTTGCTGTTTTAATTACATCCATTATCATTGTCATCTACACAAAAGGAATCATCAAGTTGGTTCCTATTTTTATTGGGATTATTGTAGGGTACATCATCTCAATTTTTGCTGGATTGATAGACTTTACTTCGGTAAATGATGCTGCTTGGTTTGCGCTACCAAAATTTACAACTCCAGAATTTAACTGGGCGGCCATTTTATATATGATTCCTGTTGCTATTGCACCAATTATAGAGCATGTTGGTGACATTTATGCGATTAGCGGTGTTGCCGATAAAGAATTTGTAAAAGATCCCGGATTGCATAGGACCTTGTTGGGAGATGGTGTTGCCACTGCCTTTGCCGGATTTTTAGGCGGACCGCCAAATACGACTTATTCTGAAGTTACAGGTGCCGTTGCTTTAACCAAAATTACCGACCCAAGAGTGTTAAGGATTGCCGCTGTTACGGCAATTATATTTTCATTGGTAGGTAAAATAAGTGCCGTTTTAAAAACAATTCCCCCAGCGGTACTGGGCGGCATTATGCTATTGCTATTTGGAATGATCGCAAGCATTGGGATTAAAACCTTAATCGATTCAAAAACAGATTTTTCAATCACAAGAAATCAGGTCATTGTTTCTGTTATTTTAACTATAGGTGTGGGAGGTGCCCAAATGAGTTATGGGAATTTTTCTTTGGCAGGAATTGGATTGGCTTCGGTTATTGGTGTTATTTTAAACTTAATTTTACCGAAATCTTCGGATGCTGTTAAAGAAACTATTAAATAAGCTAGCCAACTTTTCATCAATAAAAAAAGCCTTTCCGAAAATTAAGAAAGGCTTTTTTATGCTTTATATTTCAAATTTTATCCAACATAAAATTTAATCAAAAACAAAATTGCGATGATATACATAATTGGTTTAATTTCTTTATACCTGCCGGTAAGTAATTTTAAAATCACGAAAGAAAGCATACCAAATACAATTCCTTCTGCAATACTATAAGTTAAGGGCATCATAATGATGGTAAAAAAAGCTGGAATGGCTTCTGTAAAATCATCCAAATCAATTTTCATAATTGGTGATATCATAAACAAGCCAACTATAATTAATGCGGGAGCGGTAGCCGCCTCAGGTATAATCATAAATATTGGCGCAAAAAACAAAGCCAAAACAAACATTCCGGCAACGGTAAGCGCTGTCATACCTGTTTTACCGCCTTCGGCAACACCGGCAGCACTTTCTACGTAAGTTGTAACGGTTGAAGTTCCCAACATGGCGCCAACAGTTGTTCCTATGGCATCCGCAAACAACGCTTGTTTTACTCTTGGTACTTTTCCTTCTTTATCCAACATATTTGCTTTTGAAGATACACCAACCAATGTTCCTACTGTATCAAACATATCAACAAATAAAAATGTGAATAAAACGATTAACATGTCTAAAGTAAACACTTGAGAAAAATCAAATTTAAAGAAAATTGGCTCAATGGATGGCGGTAAACTAACTGCGCTAAAGTTTTCAGGAATTGCTGTTACACCAAGAAACAACCCAATAATTGTGGAAGCTAAAATTCCGATTAAAATAGCTCCTTTTACTTTTTTAGCAAATAATACTCCGATAATGATTACGCCTGCCAAACCAACCAAAACAGCCGGATTCTTCATATCTCCCAAACCAACCAAGGTGGCCGGATTGTCAACAATTAATCCGGTTCCCTTTAATCCGATAAAAGCGATAAACAAACCAATACCTACAGAAACCGCGTGTTTCAGATTTATCGGAATAGAGTTTACAATCAATTCTCTGATATTAAATGCTGTTAAAAGGATAAAAATGATTCCTTCCAAAAAAACAGCCGTTAAAGCAAACTCCCAGGAATAGCCCATTCCCAACACCACCGTAAAAGCAAAAAATGCATTCAAGCCCATACCAGGTGCCAAGGCAAATGGCAATTTAGCGACCAAAGCCATCACTAAGGTCGCGATGATTGCCGATAAGGCTGTTGCGGTAAATACAGCGTCTTTATCCATTCCTGTGGCACTTAGTATACTCGGGTTTACGGCTAAAATATAAACCATGGTCATAAAAGTGGTAATTCCAGCAATAATCTCAGTTCTAAGTGTCGATTTATTTTCTGTTATTTTAAAAAACTTATCTAACATAATTTTTTAGTTTTTAGATATTCCATTTTATGGCCAATGTTGGCCTTACTTTAAATTCAAATTCATAGGCAAAATTGTTTGACACTTCAACCTCTCCTCCTACTGAAAAACTTTTATTTAAATGATACCACAATTGCGGTTCAGATAAAAACACGGTTTTATCAGACAGTCCGTTTTCTGACCATAAATCGGCAAAACCAGAAAAAGTTAATTTATTTTCAATCAAATTGATGTACCAGGTTCCTGTAATTTGGTAATTGGCTTCTCCGGCATTTTTAAAGGATTTGTAGCCTGCATAGGTTGAAAACCCCATTTTCGCATTTCCTTTTGAGTAATTTGCACCGAAAATCCAAGCCTCATTGATGGTAAATCCTCCCATTCCAACGGGTGTTTTAAAAGTTCCCAATCCGCCATTGTATTCCACATGCAATCCGACAGGCATTTTTTCGGTTTTTAAAACACGAGCAATTTCATAATAGCCTCCGCTTATACCCGAGCTTGCATTGTAATCGAAATCGATAAACGTGAAAGTATTCCCATATTTATCTACCTTAAAAAGCTCAAAAGTTGTTGTAAAATGTCCTCTTTCAAAATCTCTGTGCAGTTGAAAATTTTGAGCACTCACTGTAACAGTAATAAAAAAGGCAATAATTGTAATGATTTTTTTCATGGTTCTTAAAATTCTGATAATAATTTTCAAAAATACCACAAATATGAGCGCTCCAAAGTGCTCCTGAAATTCAATTGTTAACAGGTAATTAACTATTTATAATTGGTATAAATAAAGTCTGATGACGGGAAGTCCGAAGACCGAAGTGCAAAGAACCTTGCAATAGAGAAAAGACTTGATTGATGTAATATTCTTGTTTAGTTTATGACAACCCCCACAATTTCATCGGCTATTGCCAAACAGGAAGTTGCTGCTGGTGAAGGCGCGTTTAGCACATGAATATTGCCATTGTGTTTCATAATTTTAAAATCGTCGACCATGTTTCCTTCAAAATCTATGGCTTGTGCCCTTACCCCAGCTCTTGAGGCTTGCATCTCATTTACTGTAAGCGTTGGCATCATTTTTTGCAAGGCTTTTACAAAAAGTCGTTTTGAAAAAGCGCGTTTATATTCATCAATTCCTTTTCGCCAATGTTTTCCGAATAATTTCCAGGTTCCTTTAAAAGTTAAGGCTTCAAAAGTATCTTTTAAATTAAAGCTAGTACGATTATATCCTTCTCTTTTAAAAGTAAAAACCGCATTTGGGCCACATTCAATACCACCGTGAATCATTCGTGTAAAATGCACTCCTAAAAACGGAAATTTTGGATCGGGAACAGGATAAACCAAGTTGTTAATTTTATGTGTGGCTTCTGGCTTCAATTCAAAATAATCCCCTCGGAAACCCACAATATGCAAATCGAGTTTTAAACGCTCTTTTGCCGCAATTCTGTCGGATTGCAGTCCAGTGCAAAAAATAACTTTATCGGAAATAAATTTTCCTTTATTTGTAATTAAAGTAGCGGTATCTGTTTCTGTAATTATATCGAAAACTTCACAAGATTTAATTAATTTACTTTCGGCGTTGATCACTGTAATTTGATTAACAAAGGCTTTTGAAACCGCCACATAATCAATAATTCCGGCACTTGGCACCCAAATTCCTTTAATTCCTTCAATAAAAGGTTCTTTTTCTTTTATTTCCTTGGGAGTTAAATAGCAAATTCCAGGTGTTTCATTTTGAATTCCTCTGTTATATATGTCTTCTAAAACAGGTAATTCCTCTTTTGCAGTCGCCACAATAACCTTTCCGCAAACATCATGATTAATATTATTTTCTTTAGCAAATTTTATCAGTTGGGCATTTCCTATTTTACAGTTCTTCGCTTTATACGAACCAGGTTTATAATAAATTCCGGAGTGCATAACGCCTGAATTTCGCCCAGTTTGGTGCAAACCAATCTCTGATTCCTTTTCTAAAATAAACAGGGTTTTATCGGGAAATTTTAATTGTAACTTATAGGCGGTTGCAAGTCCAACGATGCCTGCGCCAACAACAATAAAATCAGCTTTATTGGACATATTTTGTTTTTCCCACAAAGTTCAGCAAAACAAAGGATATTATAAAGAAAACTGCCAAAAACAATACACTCCATTGCATAGAGCCCGTAAAGGAAATTAACAAGCCAAAAACCAGCATGCCAAATACTATGGCAAGTTTTTCAGTAACATCATAAAAGCTGAAATAGGTTGCATGGTCTTTTGTTTCAGGTAATAATTTAGAATACGTTGAGCGCGACAAAGATTGAATGGCACCCATAACCAAGCCTATAAGCGCTCCTAATACGTAAAAATAGTAAGAAACATTTGCTTGTGATTTGTCCAATAAAAAGGCAACCCCACAAACTAGTGCCCATATAGAAATGGTTATTTTTAAGGTTGCAATATTGCCAATCCTGTCTGAAATTCTTGAAAATAAATAGGCACCAAATATGGCTACAATTTGCACCAATAAAATAACCGCAATTAAATCCAAGGTTGGTAGTCCCAGTTCTTTACTGCCAAATATACCTGCCATTAAAATGATGGTTTGCACTCCCACGCTGAACATAAAAAAAGACAATAGGAAAAATTTTAATTCTGGATGTTCCCACATTTCATCATACACCACTTTCAATTCTTTTAAGCCTTTCCAAATAAAATCCTTTTCTGGTTTTTTATGATAGATATTATTTGGTAAATAATGATAGGTGATTTGCGCAAATCCCAGCCACCAAATCCCAACCAGCAAAAAGGTAAGTCGAGATGCGAAAGCTGCATCTGGCAATCCGAACATTTCTGGTTTATTTACCATCACCAAACTAAATAAAAGCAAAATTATAGAGCCTGTATAGCCAAAAATAAATCCTCTGGCACTCACTTTATCCTGCTGCTCTGGCTCAGCTATTTCTGGTAAATAAGCATTGTAAAAAACAATGCTTCCCCAAAATCCAATGCTGGCTAAAACGGTAAATAACAAACCAACCCAAAGCGTTTTTTCTCCTTCAAAAAAGAACAAACTCATTACCGAAAAAGATCCGAGATAACAAAAGAATTTTAAAAATTTCAATTTATTTCCGGTATAATCAGCAATCCCTGACAATATTGGCGACATAAACGCGACCATCAAAAAAGAAAACGCAAGCGTATAATCATATAAAGTTGTTGGATTCCATTGGGTTCCCAGAAAAGTTATTTTTCCTTCAACAGATGCAAAAGATTCTGTTAAACTGCTATAATATATCGGGAAAACTGCCGTAGCAATCACTAAAGAGTAGGCTGAATTTGCCCAATCGTAAAAGGCCCAGGCATTGATGAGTTTTTTATCTCCTTTTTTTAACATAGTGGCATAAAAAAACCGTTTTAAAAATTTAAAACGGTTGACAATATACTATAATTTCCTTTTAATTAGAAATAAATACAATTTAACTATTGGGCATTGTATTTTTTTGCTTGGGCAATGGCTGTTGGCATATAAGCGGTTAGATTTTTTATTCGTGTTTCATTAGAAGGGTGCGTGCTTAAAAATTCAGGTGGCGCTCCTCCACTTGATAATTGGCTCATACGAATCCATACATTAATTGCTTCTTGCGGGTTATACCCTGCCATCGTCATAAATACCAATCCCAATTTATCCGCTTCAGTTTCGTGGGTTCTGCTATAAGATAACATTCCAACCTGAGATCCTATTCCATAAATGGTATTCCACAAATTTTGCGTTTTTGGATCTTTGTTGTTGGTGCCAAGTGCCACAGCAACACCACCCAATTGTTGTCCGTATGCACTTGTCATACGTTCTTGTCCGTGTTTTGCAAATGCGTGCGCTACCTCATGACCCATCACAGCCGCAATACCATCTTTATTTTGGGTAATAGGTAAAATTCCAGTATAAAAAACCACTTTTCCACCTGGCATGCACCAAGCATTCACCGCTTTGTCTTCGATTAAATTGAACTCCCAACGATAGGCATTTGCTTCAGAAACCATTCCGTTTGCACGCATAAATTTATCTACGGCTTGAGAAATATTTTTTCCTACAGTCTGAACCTCATTGGTCATTTTTGCATCATTCGAAAGTTTATTTTCTTTTAAAAAGCCTTCATATTGTGCAAAACTAGCCGGCAATATCTCGGCATCACTCACTAAATTAAGTCTTTGTCTTCCAGTAATTGGAACGGTGCTACAGCTTACCATAAATAACATAAGCAATGAGAGCGATATATATTTTTTCATTTTTTTAGGTTTTTTAATTAAAACATCCTTTATTAGTTAAAACATCCTTTCTATATAAAAGTACAAATTCTATCTTTACCAACAAAATTACACCATTTTATGAATTCGAATGCCAACACTATCACAATTCGTACAAATATTGAACCAAAAATACCGGCATCAATTATTGTAACAGGAAAAATACTGCAATTTATAGCGCCTCCATTGGCTACTTTGTTTGCTATAAAACTTTTTAGGACACCTATACGATTTAAAACGCCGGCTCGAGAGAATATGATGGCTGAAAGCGCCCAGAAGAAATTGATTATGATTCCTGATCTGAATAAGAAAGTGATGGTGTATTCTTACGGATATTCGAAAAGAAAAGTTTTGTTGATTCATGGCTGGTCGGGCCGGGGAACGCAACTTTTTAAGATTGCCGACAAGTTGCTGGAAAATGGTTTTATGACGATAAGCTTTGATGCCCCTGCCCATGGTAAATCGACCGGAAAAACAACTATGATGAATGAATTTGTTAAAACTGCCCTATTTTTAGAAAAAGAATTTGGCCCTTTTGAAATTGCTATAGGACATTCTTTAGGTGGTATGTCTGTTTTAAATGGTGTAAAGCAAGGGCTGAACATAAAAAAAGCTATTGTGATTGGTTCAGGAGATGTGATTACAGATATTATTATCGATTTTGTGGCTAAACTTGAACTAAAACCAAATATGGTCGATAAAATAAAACAGCATTTTTACAATAAATTTGGAGAAGATATTGATAATTATTCAGCCTATATCGCTGCAAGATCAGTTAAAATTGCTACTTTAGTGCTGCATGACACAGACGATAAAGATGTTCCTGTAAGTTGTTCGCACCATATTCGACAAAATTTAGAACAAGGTGAAATTTTAATTTCCAGTGGCTTGGGACATAGCCGAATTTTAAAGGACACCAAAGTAATCAATCGAATTATCGAATTTATTAACAGAAATCTATAACATGAAAAATTTATCTTTAGTGCTTATATTAATGACACTATTTGGATGCAATGGTTATTCACAAGGAAAAAATAAAAAAGTTATGGTTAAAAAAGTGATTAAAACAGAAGCTGAATGGAAAAAAATACTATCTCCAGAATCTTATCATATTTTAAGGGAAAAGGGCACGGACCGACCAAGTGAAGGGGGTTATACCGCCCATTTTGAAAAAGGAACTTACCTTTGCGCAGCTTGTGATTTGCAGCTTTTTGAATCAAACAGCAAATTTGAATCGCATTGCGGCTGGCCCTCTTTTGACGATGCCATTGAAGGAACCGTAAACTATGTCTCAGACAGGAGTCACGGAATGATTCGCACAGAGATTGTTTGCGCTTCTTGTGGTGGACATTTGGGTCATATCTTTGACGATGGACCAAAAGATACCACAGGAAAGAGGTATTGTGTGAATACAACTTCCATTAAATTTGTAGCCCACTAGCCCCCGAAGGAGGAATTATTCTCCTAATGGATAAAAGGCTGTTGTTTAAAAAAGACTTAAAGTTGAGAAATTATTAAATGGGATTTTCCAAAAATAACAATAATCTTTAAAACTGCCATGTCAAAAATTAATCCACTAGCTTCAACATTGATTGATGATTATATTGCCTCAAAAGCAACTTTTTCAAAGGAAATTCTTAAATTACTTCGAAAATTAATCCATCAGGCAGATTCAGAAATTATTGAAGATTTCAAATGGAATGTTCCAGTTTTTCATAAAAACAACATGGTTTGTGGCTTTGCCGCTTTTCAAAAACACGTTTCGATCACTTTTTTTAACGGCGTAAAAATGAGCGATAAACACAACTTATTCTCTAGCGATTGCAACGCAAAACATCTAAGAACAATTAAGTTGCATTCTATTTCTGAAATCAACAAAAATCAGCTTCTTGACTATTTTAAAGAGGCTGCTTTATTAAGTAAAACAGGCATCAAGAAAATTGAAAGCAACAAAGAAATTGCTATCCCCGAACTTCTTCAAAAGGCTTTAAACAAAAATAAATTGGCTAAAAAGAATTTTGAAAATATGGCTTATACTTATCGAAAAGAATATGCTTTACAAATTTCAGGAGCTAAACAAGAAGTAACAAAGTTGAAAAGGCTTAAACGGATAATTTCCAATTTAGAGCAAAATATTAAAATGCATGAGCAGTATAAAAGCTAATTAAATTAGTAGGACAATTAAAATTTATTTTCTGTAATAGACTCGTATCAATACTATTAATTCCATTTAAGAGGGGTAACTAGACTGAAAATTTTACTAAAAGCATAAAAGATTTTAATTAGCCAGTCTTTTTCAAAAACCAATCCAGTTAAGTAAATAAATTTGAATTAAACAAATAATCTTTTTACAGCACCAACACTTCAATTTTTAATAGCATTTTAGTATCTTTGTGCTTTCTAAAAAACGAGGTAAACGACTATGTTCAATAATTTAAGCGATAAATTAGATAAGGCCTTTCACACCCTGAAAGGACACGGAAAAATTACAGAAATAAATGTTGCTGAAACACTAAAAGAAGTTCGAAGAGCTCTTTTAGATGCCGATGTTAACTTTAAAATAGCAAAAAACTTTACCGATACCGTAAAAGCAAAAGCCTTGGGACAAAACGTATTGACTACGTTAAATCCGGGGCAATTGATGGTGAAAATCGTAAAAGACGAACTAACCGAATTAATGGGCGGCGAAACCGTTGGCATTAACCTATCGGGCACTCCAACTATTATTTTGATGTCTGGTTTACAAGGTTCCGGGAAAACAACTTTTTCTGGAAAACTGGCAAACTTTTTAAAAACAAAAAAGAATAAACAAGTTTTATTGGTAGGTTGCGACGTTTACCGTCCGGCTGCCATCAACCAATTAAGAGTTGTTGGAGAACAAATTGGTATCGAAGTTTATGCGGAAGAAGGCAATCAGAATCCGGTAGAAATTTCTAAAAATGCCATCAAACATGCCAAAGCCACTGGCAAAAATGTGGTGATTATAGATACCGCTGGACGTTTGGCTGTTGATGAGGCGATGATGGCAGAAATTTCAAACATCCACAAGGCTGTTAATCCGCAAGAAACCCTTTTTGTGGTAGATTCCATGACTGGTCAGGATGCTGTAAATACGGCAAAAGCTTTTAATGATATTTTAAATTTTGATGGTGTTGTATTGACCAAATTAGATGGTGATACTCGTGGTGGTGCAGCTTTGTCCATTAAAACCGTTGTAAATAAACCAATAAAATTTGTTGGTACGGGCGAAAAGATGGAAGCCATTGATGTTTTCTATCCAAACCGTATGGCGGAGCGAATTTTGGGAATGGGTGATGTTGTTTCGTTGGTGGAACGCGCCCAGGAACAATATGATGAAGAAGAAGCTCGCAAGATTCAAAAGAAAATTGCAAAAAATCAGTTCGGTTTTGATGATTTCCTGAAACAAATTCAGCAAATCAAAAAAATGGGAAATATGAAAGATTTAATGGGAATGATTCCTGGAGCGGGAAAAATGATGAAAGATATTGATGTAGATGATGATGCTTTTAAGGGAATTGAAGCCATTATTCATTCTATGACACCAGCAGAAAGAAGCGAACCTATCATTATTAATGCCGTTAGAAAAAAGAGGATTGCTAAGGGATCTGGAACAAGCATTCAAGAAGTAAATCAGTTGTTGAAACAATTTACCCAAATGAGCAAAATGATGAAAATGATGCAAGGCGGTGGCGGTAAACAAATGATGCAAATGATGAAAGGGATGGGGAAATAAGTTGTTCCTGCGGCTGCGCTCAGTGTAAAATTTGTGGGTTGTGCATTTTTAATTATGTGTTAATCTGTAATGATTTGGGCTTAGAACAATAAAAAATTAATATTAAAAAGTATCGAAGTTGAAAAGTTTGAAAAATAAAACTGGCAACTGCAACTGAATACTATAAACTTAAAAAAACATGATTCTACTCGACGGAAAAAAAACATCAAATGATTTAAAAATTGAAATTGCTGAATCAGTAAAACAATTAAAAGCCCAAGGAAAAAAAACACCGCATTTGGCTGCAATCTTGGTTGGAACAGATGGTGCAAGTATGACCTATGTTACCAGCAAAGTAAAAGCTTGTCATTTGGTAGGGTTTAATTCAACCTTGATTGAACTCCCAAGCGAAACAACCGAAGCATCCTTATTGCACGAAATTGAAAAATTAAACACAAACGATGATATCGACGGATTTATCGTTCAATTACCATTGCCAAAACATATTAACGAGCAAAAAGTCCTCAATGCTGTAAATCCCGATAAAGATGTGGACGGATTTCATCCAACCAATGTGGGAAGAATGGCTTTGGATATGCCTTGCTTTTTGCCTGCAACACCCTTCGGAATTTTAGAATTGTTAGAACGTTATCAGGTTGAAACTTCAGGAAAACATGTAGTTGTTATTGGAAGAAGCCATATTGTAGGTCGACCAATGAGTATTTTAATGAGTCAAAAACGCAAAGCCGGCGATGCAACAGTTACCATTGCGCACAGTCGCACCAAAAATTTAAAAGAATTTACCTTACAAGCCGATATTATTGTTGCCGCGCTAGGGATTCCAGAGTTTTTAACAGGCGATATGGTGAAAGAAGGCGTAACCATTATTGACGTTGGAATTACACGCGTTGATGACAAAACCAAAAAAAGTGGTTACCGTTTGGCAGGCGATGTACATTTTGAAAGCGTGAGCAAAAAAGCTTCCTTTATTACACCGGTTCCCGGTGGTGTTGGCCCAATGACCATTGCGATGCTGATGAAAAATACTTTATTGGCCTGCGAAAGAAAGTAAAACCAAAAAAATATTACATTAAACCGCAAATTCCTCAAAAGTATCCTGTGCTTTTTGCGGTTTATATTTTAATCAATCCCCTTCCCTATTTACCAAACCAACAGAAAAAGCAGGTGTACAAACCGATAAATATTCACAGGCCGCGTCAAACGGATTTGAATATTGTACCCGCACGCCTTTATTTATTTTAATAGATTGCCCCGCTTCCAGCACAATAAGTTCTCCTTCAATATTAAACTGTTTTTTACCTTTAATAATATAGGTATATTCCTCAAATTGAGGTGTTTGAAAAGGCTCACTCCAGCCTGGAGGCGCTATCATATGCGCCAAGCTTAATTCCCCTTGCTGGGTGGTATGTCCAAAATGTTCTTCTATTAATTTACCGTCTGTGGTCGGAACTACAAATGGCGACTTTTGTAAGGTATATTTTTTCATAAATCATGTTTTTATTTCATCCAAAATTAAAAATTATTTAGGAAACTTATGCTTCCTTAAATTTGAAATAATGATAATCAGCTTAAAACGAAACACAGTCCCTTTTGGAGGAATGGCAATGCCTAGTTATTCTAAAATAAAATTCGAACAAATTTAATTCAATAAAATCTGATATTGCTGATTTACTAGATAAGGGTTAGAAACTTGTAAGTTTTTGTATGAAAGAAATTGTGCATTCTGTTTGTTGTAAATGTTTGCAATTTTTTCTATTATCTCTATCGCTTCAGTTCTGGGAATTTCGGTAAAATTTGCAATCCCATTTTTTAGGTTATTAAGATCATAGATATTTGTGTTTTCTAAAAAAGACACAAAATTCTCATACTTAGAAAAATCCTTGCTAAGTTCATATAGCTTCTCAGAAATAGGCGTAATTGAATTAAAACTGTTATTACTTAATACAATAATAGTGATATCGTTGGCTTTATAATTTCTTAAGGTAGTGCTAAACCCATTCCATACCCCATTATGATATACCAAATCACTGTCAAGTTCCTGTTTAAGTCGAAATCCAAATCCATAAGGCACTATTTTGCCACTGTTTGTTTTACCTGGCAGATATGCCTGTGCCAAAACTTCTTTATTTAAAACAGAATTCATTTCTAAGGATTGGTGCCACTTAAACAAGTCATTTACTGTTGAGTACACACCTTTATCACCTACAACACCATCATTAACTGTAAATGGTATGGCTATGTATGACCTTCCATATCTTCTAAAACCAACCAATTCATCTTTTTTGGTTTTTTCATTAGGATTATGAACATAAGTGTGTTGCATCTCTAAAGGCTTAAAAAATCTACTGTCAAGAAAATCTCCCAAACTTTGGTTACTTACTTTTGAAACGATGGAAGCCAATATAAAATAACCCGTATTACTATAATCAAATCGCTGGCCCGGTTGGAAATATGCTTGCATTTTTACCATGTTCATTAGGTTTAACATGGCGTCATTGTCTGGAGGCGTTTTGCTATTCCATTTGTGCTCCGCCGCATACATATAGTTTGGAAGTCCGGACGTATGGTTTAGCAAATGACGAATTTTGATGTTTTTATAAGGGAAATCCGTTAAATATTTTGTTGCAAAATCATCTAAATCCAGTTTACCTTCTTGGTACAACAACAAAATTGCCGCCGCAGTAAACTGTTTAGAAACTGATGCCAGTTGATAAGTACTTGTGCTTTCAATAGGTTCTTTCTGCCTTAGATCTTTACGCCCAATATGCTCCTCAAACAATATCTTTCCGTTTTTAGCCAATAAAATACTGCCATTAAAGCCATACTTTTGCTTTAGATGACTTGTGTAATTATGAATTTTTTCTAATGGAACCTTGTAAGTTGATTTTAAAATTAAATCTTCCAATTCATTTTGCCTACTGAAATTTGAATTGGATTCCCTAGAAACACCTATAGTTTCAAAATCGCTAAAATGCTCAGATTGTTGAGGACGGGAAGGGTTATTTAATCCAAATAATAAAAATATTGGCACAAATAACAAAGCAAAAATTATATAGGGTTTCTTCATTCTTGGCTTCTTTCTCTTATTTTATAAGGCTGAAAATATAAAAAACTATAATCAAAAATTTCTAATTTTTTAACGCGCTATTTTCGCATTTATTGGGTTAGACACTTATTAAATAATATTAAATTTTACAATTATACAAAAATTATTTAATAGCTGATAAAAAAATACATCAAAATGACCATATTGCCTTGTATATATTTTGGACTGCCATATAGGCATACAAGGTTTCAACTGATACATATCATTTTAAAATTCAAAAATAAGATCTAATTTTAATAATGTAATCCTAAAAAAAGGAAATGAGCATAATAAAAAGTTGTTATTTACTCAATTGAAAAAATATATACCTCAAGTTTTTGTGAACAGGGGAAGCAATTACACCTGCCTTGCAAAGGGGTATGACCAAATTAAAACAATAAATAATTACATATGAAACTTACATTTTTTGGTGGCGCAGGAACAGTAACTGGTTCTAAAATTTTATTGGAAGTTAATTATAAAAAAATAATGATAGATTGTGGTTTGTTTCAAGGGCTGAAGGAATTACGTCTAAAAAACTGGGAAGACATCCCACCAGTCTTCAAGGAATTGGATTTAGTTATACTGACTCATGCGCACTTGGACCACTCAGGCTACCTTCCTGTTTTGGTTAAAAATGGGTATTCAGGAAAAATTTTTAGTACCCCTGCAACAAAAGATTTAACAGAAATAATTTTATTAGACAGTGCTAAAATACAGGAAGAGGATGCGCGAAGAGCCAATGAACATCATTATACTAAACACGATCCCGCCAAACCTTTGTATGTTGTTGATGATGCAAAACTTACCATGAGCTACTTCGAAACTTTTGAATTAAATATTTGGCATATTATTGACGACAATATAAAATTCAAATTTATGAATAGCGGCCATATTTTAGGCAGTGCGTTTGTGGTGTTGGATGTTAATGGTAAAATTATTGTCTTTTCAGGCGATATCGGAAGAAAAGAACCGGTGATTTTACATCCATTTGAATATATAGAAAAAGCAGATTATCTTGTTGTTGAATCTACCTACGGAAACAGAAATCATAAATTTTCATCAATTAATGAAATGCTGCTGAAGTACATAAATCATACCTATAATAAAGGAGGTATTTTAGTTATTCCTACATTTTCAGTAGAGAGGGCGCAGGAAATTATTTACTTGTTAAGTTTGCTGAAACGGGATAAGCTGCTGCCTAATATTCCGATATTTCTCGACAGTCCGATGGGTGTGAATGCTACGGAAGTTTATTTTAAATATAAAGACAACCACAAATTATCGGATGCTGATATTAAAAGTATGCAAACAACCGTTCATTTGATTACTGAAATAAATGCTTCTAAAATGATTGTTAATAATAAGGATCCAAAAATTGTATTGGCCGGAAGCGGCATGATAACTGGCGGCAGGGTTTTACACTATCTGGACAAACTGGTTTCAGATAAAAAAAACAGTTTGTTAATTGTTGGATATCAAGCTGAGGGAACTCGTGGCAGGTCCTTGCTGGCAGGCGATACTGAAATTAAATTTTTTGGGAAATACCATCAAGTAGGTATCGAAATTTTTAAGATTAATGAATTTTCGGGGCATGCAGATCAGCGTGAAATGTTAGATTGGCTTAAACATTTTAAAGAACCACCAAGGCTTACCTTTATCAATCATGGAGAACCACATCAAAGTCAGGCCTTTAAAACCAAAATTAAAACAGAACTAAATTGGAATTGTACGGTTGCTAAACCAAATAATACGTATTATTTGGATTGAGATTGAAAACTAACTGCAAAAAATGAGATGAAAATTTGTGACAGACCCTAAAGTGATTGTATTATTTTTGAATTTTTGATTGAAGTTGTAAGTTGCGTTAGGGAGTGAAGCGGAAAGCCCGCAGTTACGCTTTTGGACGTGACGAGGACTTGCAGCGAAAAGCCCGACCCCCGCCTTTTCGGCGGGGGTAACGCCCAAAAAATAATGGAACGAAATTTAATTAAACCAGATGGTAAAATATTTGATTTTTACCAAATCTGGAATTTGCTCTAAAGCCACTTCTGCCCGGCTAAAACTGTTCATGCCCAATTCTTTTTTATCAAAGGATATGGTGGCGTTCAATTCATCTATAAAAAGGGTGGCAGAGGTTAAGGTGGTTTCAACTTTATTTACCTTATAATGCGCTTTAATATCTTTGAAAGTAGATTGGAGGGAAATGCCTTTTGATGTTTTGTAACTCTTGTCAAATATTTGAATACTTTTAATTCCGGACGACTTGTCGTTAATATTTGTGGGCACAATTTCCAACAATAAATCTCCCTTTTTTGCATAAATTAGATAGACATCATTTTCAACCGTAAACAATTTTTTGTCTATTTCTTTATCGGCGTACAAGTTGGAAACGATGGAATCTTTTGAGAATATAGCACTTAAATCTTTAATTTCAGTTTTATCAGTTAAGGATCCAACCCTGCCCTTTTCAATTAAAAATTGGTCATTTTTGACACATTGAATGAATAAAAATGAAGTGAGAAACAAATAAATTATTTTTTTGGTAAAGGACATCAACAGGGAATTATTTTTAATTAGTTTAACGGAAAACAAAGCATTTTATTATTCTTAAATTTTACATAACACGCTTTAAGATCCCCATAACCCCTCTGATAAAACTTGCACTTGTTACAACTTTTAAAATAGGGTTCATGCGCGTGGAAACTCTACTTTTTGATGTTTTGGTTCCTTTACTTTCCGCTGTTTTCCTTCGTTCAACTTCCTCTTTTTCTACAATTTTATCAATTTTTTCAGTTAAAATCTCATAGGCACTTTCTCGATCAATAACCTCATTGTATTTATGGTAAATGCGTGAGTTGCCAATCAATTGTTTCAATTCACTGTCGGTTAATATGTCCATTCTGCTCATTGGGGCACGCATCATGGTACAAGCCAAGGGTGTTGGAATTCCTTTTTCATTTAAAACGGATACAAATGCTTCTCCTATTCCCATTTGGGTTAATACTTCATCAACATTATAATACTCAGAATCGGGATAATTTTCTGCGGCTAATTTGATGGCTTTTCTATCTTTGGCGGTAAATGCGCGCAAAGCATGTTGTACTTTTAAACCCAATTGTCCCAAGACATCTTCTGGAACATCATTCGGATTTTGCGTTACGAAAAACAAACCGATGCCTTTTGAACGTATTAATTTTACGATATTTTCAATTTGAGAAAGCAGTGCTTTTGAGGCTTCATTAAAAATCAAGTGTGCTTCATCGATAAAAATGACCAATTCTGGACGCCCGCTATCGCCTTGTTCGGGAAAAGTTGCATAAACTTCGGCCAATAATTGCAGCATAAATGTTGAAAATAGCTTTGGCTTGTCTTGGATATCCGTTAAACGTAAAATAGAAATGATTCCTTTTCCATTTTCATCTATTCTCACCAAATCCTGAACATCAAAAGAGCGCTCGCCAAAAAATAAATTACCGCCTTGCTGCTCAATTTCGACTATTTTTCGCAAAATTGCGCCAGTACTTGCAATAGAAATTAGGCCATATTCTTTTTGAATATCCTCTTTTCCTTCGGCAGTGGCATATTGCAGTATTTTTTTGAAATCTTTTAAATCCAACAAAGGGAATTTATGATCATCACAATACTTAAAAATGATAGAGACAATGCCGCTTTGCGCATCAGACAATTCCAATATTCTGGAAAGTAAGACCGGACCAAATTCAGAAACCGTGGCTCGCAATCTAGTACCATCTTGTTCAGACAACGTAAGGATTTCAACAGGGAATTTTTTTGCTTCAAAAGGCAATCCAATAGCTGCATGGCGTTCATCAATTTTAATATGGCCGGCACTTGGTTGCGCCAATCCGCTTAAATCACCTTTTACATCCATCAACAATACGGGAACTCCTTTTTCTGACAAATTTTCGGCCATTACCTGTAATGACTTTGTTTTTCCGGTGCCTGTTGCGCCAGAGATCAGTCCATGTCTGTTTAATGTTTTTAATGGAACTTTTACAAAAGCATCCTTTATGGTTTTGCCATTTAACATCGCTGAACCTAAAATAAAATAATCGCCTTTGATTTGATAACCCTCAGTTATATGCTTAAAAAAAGTTTCTTCCCTTGTCATCTTGAATAATTTTTATAAAAATAAGATATAAAACCGAAACTAAAAATTTGAAAAGAAATTAAGTTGCAAATATTAATTCCCGTTCCTAAATCTTATATTTGCAGCATGATAAATGCAAGTATAAAAGAATTAATGGATAAAGGCGAAATGCTGCCTTTAATGGAAGAGTTTTATACCATTCAGGGCGAAGGATTTCATACGGGCAAAGCAGCTTATTTTATAAGAATCGGTGGTTGTGATGTAGGTTGCCATTGGTGTGATGTAAAAGAAAGCTGGAATGCAAAACTGCATCCGCCAACAACTGCTGACAGCATTGTGGAAAACGCCAAAAAATTTGCGAATACTGTGGTAATTACTGGTGGTGAACCGCTTATGTGGGAATTGGATTATATTACTGATGCATTGCAAAACAGCCATATAAAAACACATATTGAAACTTCAGGTGCTTATAAATTGAGCGGCACTTGGGACTGGATTTGCCTTTCTCCAAAAAAAACAAAACTGCCCTTGGCTGAAATTTATTCAAAATGTAATGAGCTAAAAGTCATTGTTTTCAACAAAAACGATTTCAAATTTGCAGAAGAACAAGCTGCTAAAGTTGGCCCTAATTGTGAATTATTTTTACAGCCAGAATGGAGCAACCGAGAAAAAATGATACCATTAATTGTGGATTATGTGATGAAAACTCCCAAATGGAAGGTTTCTTTACAAACACATAAATATTTGAATATACCTTAATTTAGTTACTTTCAATAATTTCCATAGCCAATTTATAAACCTTTTCAAATTGTTCTTTTCTTGTCAAGGTTGAATTATTAATTTCTATGGCATCCTTTGCCTTCACCAAAGGGGAATCTTTCCGAGTAGTATCGATATGGTCGCGATATTCCACATTTTTTAATGTTTCAGCAAAAGTGACTTGCTCACCACGTTCCATAAATTCGTCAAATCTTCTTTTTGCACGTTTTTCTGCGGAAGCGGTCATAAATATTTTTAATTCAGCATCAGGGAAAACAACCGTTCCAATGTCTCTTCCATCCATAACAACGCCCTTATACATTCCCATTTCTTGTTGTTGCTCGACCAGTTTTCTTCTTACTTCTGGAATTTCAGCTACTTTACTAACCAAACTTGAAACTTTCATATTTCGAATTTCGGTTTCAACATTATCACCATTTAAATATATTTCCGCGAAACCCAAAGCTGTATTAAACTTAAATGCCAATTTAATATCTTTCAACACCTTAATCAAGTCCTCTTTAAAAAACTTATCTTCAGAAATCAAATTGTGCTGCATGGCATATAAGGTGACAGCTCTGTACATGGCACCAGAATCAACATAAACATATTTTAATTTGGTTGCCAACTCTTTGGCTAAGGTGCTTTTTCCTGTTGAAGAAAATCCGTCTATGGCTATGGTAATATTTTTCAAATTGATAAATTAAATAAATTTGTTTCTTGGTACAAAATAAAGCTAAATAAGTAATAAAAGTGACAGTTTTTATAATAACAGTGCAATTTCACTCAAAAAAAAACCTTCAACAGTAAAGTTGAAGGTTTTTCAAAAGAAAGGCGGTGACATACTCTCCCACCAATTGGCAGTACCATCTGCGCGGATAGGCTTAACTTCTCTGTTCGGTATGGGAAGAGGTGAGCC
>DATCTJ010000080.1:0-23681 GCA_036568005.1 Lutibacter sp.
AAAAGTATCGTTTGCTGTTGGTTGTAATGTTTGAAATTCATAGTTAATTGTCTGTAAATCAATGACTAAATATACAAAAAACTAATAAAACTTCCAAATAAATGTACAAAAAAAACCGTCTCTAGTTGTGAGACGGCTTCAATGTTTGTAGAAACATAAAAAAATTTAGTAATTAAAGCCCCGTCGGGGCGACCTGTTTGTATTAAAGATTTAATTGGACAACAATGATTCTTTAATTATAAAAAAAAAATAATTTTTATGATAAATTAAAAATAATCACTAGTTTTGTAATTATTAAAAAACAACCTTAAAAAGTTATGGATATATCACAGTTTTCAGGATTTTTAGTTTTCCTAGCCATTTTTACGATGGGATTTTGGTTAATGATTTTTTTAATAACTTTCGTAGTTCCTTATTGGTTATTCGGTTATTTTAAAGAGTCTTGGAAATACAGAAAGGAAGATAAAAAAGCGGCAGCTAAAGTATAATATTTTTAAATTTTGACACAAAAAAAAGGCAATTGAAAAATTGCCTTTTTTACGTTTTAATTTAATGGTTAAAACATTCCTTCCTCACCGCCATTATCGTCGTTTTGTTGCCTTTGAGGTTTCTTTTTCTGATTAAACCTATAGGTAAAATTCAACATTACCTGTCTTTTTCTCCATTGAAATTCGTTTTCTGAAATCGTTGTTGGAGAATAATCGGTTGATTCACGTTTTCTCGTGTTAAGCAAGTCACTTACATTTAATGCAAGTGTACCTTTCTCCTTTAAAATATCTTTACTGAAAGCCAGATTCACACTCGCCATTCCTTTTCTTTTAGATCGTGCACTTTCTGAAGGCCCCATATACATTCCGCTTGTTTGCCAATCTATACCGCCAGGTAATGAAATTCTGGAATTCAATCGGGTAAACCAACTTACATTTTCAGAATCGTAACTTATTCCATTATAATCGCCATCTGATACCGATTTAAAAAAGTTGAAACTATTGGTGATTCTCCACCATTTAATTGGATTGTAATTGGTAGTAAATTCAAAACCATAACGGTCTTGTGAACTTAAATTGATTGGAGTTGATATAATTACCAGTGTTTCAACGCCATTTACATCTCTCAATTCTTCACTTTGAGCCATTTCAATATTGTTTATGGTATGCTGGTAGTAAACCGAAGAATTCAAAGTTAATTTTTCCCATTTTTTCAAATAGCCTAAATCAAATGCGTTTGTGTAAGTAGGGTCTAAACTAACATTTCCTTTTCTCACATAGGTTTGGCTGGTTCGTGATTCGAACGGATTTAAAAACCAGTGGCGCGGACGGCTCAACCTTCTGTTATAACCCAACGTTACACTTTCTGATTCGCTAAATTCTAATCCTAAATTAACTGTAGGGAAAAATTCGGTAAAATTTTTGTCGAAATTTTCATTGGTTTGCAATAAGCTAATTTTTCTATCGGTATTTTCCATTCTTAAGCCAAGCAAATAAGAAAATTTATTGATTTTACTACCGAATTGCGAATATACCGCATAAATGTTTTGTTCAAAATCTAAATTATTGGAAAAATTGGTATTGTTTACAAATTGATTTGTATTTGTATCAAATTCTTCCACCAAATAATCGGAATATAATTGATTTAAACTCACATTAAAACCAAGTTCAAATTGTGAATTTTCGCCTATTGGCAATACATAATCTCCCTTAATTAAAATATCTTCTGTGTTGTTATCAGTTGAATTTCGCTCAGGATTATTTTCAAATAAGGATGGAAAAATATCATTGTCAGCTATTAGAGACATATTGTCTTCAACACTTTTTTCGTATTGAAAATCCAACGTTAATTTATGTCCACTTTTGTCAAAATCATGCATAAAGTTTAAAGCATACTCTGATGTTATGTCTTTTTCCTCTTCTAGCTCAACCCTTTTATTGGTGCGGGTTAAAATTTTATTTGCATTAAACTCATCGCTCATATTTGTTGAAACATCTTCCCCATTAGATTCGCGATACAAAAAGGTACCGGTTATTGAAGTTTTATCCGATAAAAAATATTCAGTTCCAAATCGCATATTATAGCTGTCACGTTCCCTGTCATAATCTCTTTTTTCATTTCTGTAACTGGTAATGTCTTTATTTGAGTTGAAATATGTCACATCACTTTTTGAACTTCCTGGGGCATCTCTGTAATTATAGCCACCGCTTGCAAAATAGTTCACTTTATTTGTTCTGTAATTTAAATTGGCAGAAAGCCCATAATTATCCGGAATTCCTGCAGAAGAAGATACAGAGCCATTAAACCCATTCGCTTTTCCTTTTCGAAGGATAATATTTAAGATTCCAGCTGTTCCTTCGGCATCATAACGTGCAGATGGACTCGTAATCACTTCCACTTTTTCAATCGCATCTGCCGGCAATTGACGTAAAGCGTCGGTACTGCTCATGCCAACCAAACCTGATGGCTTTCCATTGATTAAAATTCGTACGTTTTCACTGCCTCGTAAACTTACATTTCCCTCAACATCCACAGAAACTGATGGCACATTGTCTAAAACATCGCTTGCAGTTCCTCCTTTTACGGTCATATCTTTGCCAACGTTGTATATTTTTTTGTCCAATCTAATTTCTACGGTGCTTTTTTCGGCAACAACCACAACTTCATTTAAAGTTTGGGCATCAACTTCCAAAGTTATGGTACCTAAATCGGTATTACCAGCAATTTCCTTACTTTTAAATGTTTTTGTTTTAAAAGAAATAAATTCAATAGAAATATCGTAAACGCCATTTGTGATTTGAATGCTAAATTCTCCTTTAGTGTCAGTTATACCTCCGGTAATTATTTTACCATCTAAAGATTTGATGACAATTGTGGCGTATTCTAAAGGTTGTTTGGTGTCATTGTCAATAACTTTTCCTGTTAACATAATTTTTTCAAGAGGATTTGTGTTTGACGCTGACAGACTTAGTGTAAAAATGCTAATTATTAATAAAATGATACTTTTTTTCATGTATGATTTATTGGTTAATAGATACTGCAAAGATACATGTTGCCTCATTACTTTTATGTTAACTAGTGTTAACGACTGTGAAGTGAAATGAAAAGTTTTCTGGTCTTGATTTGAGTATTTATTTTTAGTGTATATAACCTAATATGAGTAAGTTATGTAGATATGGCACTAATTAAATGATAAAGTACTACTGAGATTTTATAGCTTAATACTGTTAAGAAATTCTTAAAATTTATAAAATGGATTTAATAAGTTCTGGCGGGCGCCCAACAATAGCTTTTCCTTTGTTAATTACTATAGGTCTTTCAATAAGTTTTGGGTTTTTTACCATGGCCTTGATGATTTCTGCATCTGATAAGTTTTTACCCTTGTAATTTTCTTTCCAAATTGATTCGTTTTTTCGAATCAAATCAATAGGTGAGATGCCTAATAACTTAATTATTTCTGTTAATTCGGCTGTTGAAAGTGTCGTTTCTAAATAGTTAATGATTTCAAATGACAATTTAGATGCTTGTAATATGGCTAAACCTTCCCGACTTTTTCCGCATCGCGGATTGTGATAGATTTTCATGAATTTTATTTTTCAAAAAATAATGATTAGTAATTTGGTTTCATTTCTTTTTTCTCAAAATCAATTTTTCTATCCTTTAAACTTTGATTAAATCTGTAGGTAAAGGACAATAAAATCGTTCTGTGTTTATTTTCAATGAGGCTTTTAGAAAAATAGTTGGTATCGAAGCGGTCTCTGTCGGTTTTTAATGATTTAAAAATATCATCAACCGTTATACTAATGGAAGCTTCTTTGTTAAACAAATCTTTATTAATGGCCGCACTTGCATAGGTATAGGCTTTTCTTGTGGAATAGGCACCTTCTGAAATTAAATAATGTTTAGCATTTATTTGAAAATCAAATGCTTTGGGTATTTTTATTTGTGTGAGCAAACTAAAAGAGCCATTAAAACTGGCATGATTGTAATCCCTTATAATGATTTCATTGGCTGAATTTACCGTTTTATAAAGGCCAGATTGCTCAAAATTATATAGATTTATATTTCCGGTAATGTTTAAACTTTTGGCAGGTTTGTAAATTGTGGTAACATCAATGCCGTAATAATCTACTTTTCCAACATTTGCCGGGGTTGTAATAATTTTCCTTACCCCATTTATTTGTTCACCGGTTTCGTAAGTTGCATATTCCCAATAATCATTATACCTGTTAAAAAATAGGGAGGATGAAAACATAATTTTATTACCGCTATAGCTATAACCTAAACTTAAAGCATCAATATAAATAGGGTCTAATTCCGGATTGCCAATGTATGATGAAGTTTCACTATATTTTTGTTCAAAAGGTTGTAATTGATTATACGATGGGGTAAATAATTTTTTAGAATAACTTAGACTTAAATTTTTATAATCATTAATGGAATATTGTAAATAAACAGAAGGTAAAACTTCATTAAATTCTTTTTTTTGTGAAGTGTTCAAGTTTAAATAATCAGTTTTTAATTCCGTAAATTCAGCTCTAAGTCCAATACCATAATAAAATTTTTCACCTTCATTTTCAAATTCGATAAAGGCCGCATTTACAGTTTCAAAATAATCAATCGTGCTTTTTTCTGTATCACTTGAGTATTTGAATGGTACTTCGCCAAAAGTTCCTTTATATCCAAAAGAATATGTTGAACTTGTACCAATTGGATTTACAAAATTAGCTTCAAAAGAAGTGTTTTGTAATTCATTATTTTCAGTGTAAGCATCGTTGGTAAAATTTGCGGGGTCGGTATTTAAGATGTTATTGCTAAAATCATCAGTATTTTTTGCATAAGAAATGTTTGAAGTCAATTTCCTTCCTTCTTTTTTGAAGTTATGTTCAAAATCAACAATAAATTCAAATAAGTCATTCTCTAATTTTCCAAGATGTGTTCTGTCATTTGAGGTGGTAGGCATCTTTGAAGCATCAAAAATAGTTGAAGCCGTTAGCGTGTTGCTTTTATTGGTGATGTTTTGAAAATTAACGCTTGCTGAAAGCGTAGTGTTTTTAGACAGATAGAAATCGCTGCCAACAGTACCATAAAAAGCGTCGATTTTATTGTTAAACTCACTATTTTCATTTAAAAATGAAGAAGTGACATTGTTGTTAAAATATTCATTTTCAGAAGAGGCAGACTTTACAGGGTTGCTTTTATTGAATGATGCATTGACAAAAAAGTTTACATTTTCTGTTTTGTTGTTTAAGGTAATTAACCCTCCATAATAGTCTTTATGTCCACCGGAAGTGGTTATAGAAGCATTTAAACCTACATCTTTACCCTTTTTTAATTTTATATTAATTATACTTAGGGCGGAAGCATCATATTTTGCTCCAGGATTTGTAATAACTTCAATATTTTCAATGGAACCTGCAGGTAAAGATTTTAGGGCTTCTGATTTGGATAATGACGAAGTTTTACCATTGATTAATATCTGAACATTACCTTGACCTTGAACTGATATGTTTCCGTCCGGATCAACGTTTACCGAAGGAATATTATTTAAAGCATTTGCTGCTGTACTTCCGGCTGTAGAAATATCTTTATCCACATTATAAACAATTTTATTGGGCTTCAATTCCAGTGTCTTTTTTTCTCCAATAATTTCAATCTCACTTAAAATTTCTGTATCTAGCTCCATTTCAATAATTCCAACATTAAGATCTCTTGTAATTGTGGAAATGTTTAGGTTTTTTGTTTCATACGAAATAAACTCAACAGTAACGTTGTAGGTTTCTTTTTCAACATCAATAGAAAAATTTCCTTTTTGGTTGGTGATACCTCCGTATTTTATAAGATTTGAATCAACACTTTTAAAAATTATAGTAGCATCTTCCAATGGTTTTTTTGAAACGGCATCAATTATTTTTCCTGTAATAGTATATGTTGGATTGGTATTTTTTTGGCTAAAACTGAATATTGGGCTTAATATAATTAGCAATAATAATAGTTTCCTCATAGAAAATTATTTATTTAAAATTCATAGCTTTTTAATCGTTAAATTAACGAATAACATCGTTTTTCATTAGGGTAAAAATACAAATTAATGTTAATAAACAACATTTTACACCATAAAAATTACAGTTTGTTATAAAAGTTTTAGAATAAATAATAAAATAATCAGACCTTAAGTTTGTAGGCACGTAGTTCGTTTAATAGCTGTAAGTGTGATTTGTAATGGATTCCATGGATTTTTAAAGCCTTGGCAGCAATAACATTCTCCTCGTTGTCGTCAATAAATACTGCATTTTCTGGATTGATGGCAAACTTATCAATTAGGAGATTGTAAATTTCTGGAAAGGGTTTGCGTATTTTTTCTTGTCCGGAAACTACCACACCATCAAAATAGTGAAAAAACGGAAACAATTCCAATGCCAGGTCCCATTTTTCGGCGCTCCAGTTTGTTAGCGCATAAATTTTATAGTTTCCCGAAGCTTTTAATGATTTAAACAGGGCAACATTTTCTTCAATTGGTCCCGAAAACATTTGATGCCATTGGGTATAGAATAAACGAATTAAATCTTCGTGTTCAGGAAATTCAGCAATTTTTATATTTTCCGCTTCTTCAATGGTTCTTCCGCCGTCTTGCTCGGCATTCCAAGCACTGGTGCATACCGTTTCTAAAAACCATTTTACTTTTTTTTCATTGCCATTAAAAACCTTTTTGTACAGATACTCGGGTTTCCAGTCTACTAGCACACCTCCTAAATCGAAGATAATGGTATCAATTTTATAGTTCATTTTTGGTTTCTTTTTGTCCTTGTTGCATTAAATAGGCTTTAATAAAATTATCTAAATCACCATTCATCACCGATTCTATATTTGCGGTTTCGTGGCTTGTTCTAACATCTTTCACCAATTTATATGGGTGAAAGACATAATTTCTTATTTGTGAACCAAATTCAATCTTTAGTTTGCTGGCTTCAATCTCGCTGCGTTTTTCGCGCTGTTTTTGTAGTTCAAGTTCATACAATTGCGATTTTAACAATTGCATGGCTTTGGTTTTATTGTCGAGCTGCGATCGGGTTTCAGAATTTTCAATCGTAATTCCTGAAGGTTTATGACGTAAACGAACTGCCGTTTCCACTTTATTTACATTTTGTCCGCCTGCACCGCTTGATCGCATGGTTTCCCAAGAAATATCGGCTGGATTGATATCAATTTCAATACTGTCGTCAACTAGCGGGTATACATAAACGGAGGCAAATGTGGTATGACGTTTTGCATTGCTGTCGAATGGTGAAATTCGCACCATTCTGTGCACGCCATTTTCGCCTTTTAAATAGCCAAAAGCATATTCGCCTTCAATTTCAATAGTAACGGTTTTAATTCCGGTAACATCACCTTCCTGAAAATTTAATTCTTTAACTTTATACTGTTTATTTTCGCTCCACATCAAATACATCCGCATTAACATTTGAGCCCAATCACAACTTTCTGTACCACCCGCTCCTGCTGTAATTTGTAGTACGGCACTTAAATTATCACCTTCATCAGACAGCATATTTTTAAATTCCAGATCTTCTAACAATAGTACTAAAGTGTTATATTGTTGTTCAACTTCATTAGCGGTTACCTCGCCTTCAGTATAGAAATCTAGTAAAACGGTCAATTCCTCAAAATTTGTTAAGATGAAATTAAAATCGTCTACCCATTTTTTCTTAAATCGAAGATTTCTCATTACAATTTCCGCCTCTTTCGGATTGTTCCAAAAAGCAGGATCTGCGGTTTGCTCTTCCTCATTGGAAATTTCAATTTTTTTCTTGTCGATTTCAAGGTAAGTTTTTAGCCTTCCAATGCGTTCCTTTAATTTATTTATATGTTCGTTTGTGATCATTGTTATATTTAAGAACTACAAAAATACCTTTTCATTTTTAATTATGTAAATAAATTTGATTGGATATATTTCAATCAAACTAAATTATGGTATTTTTGATTAAAATCTTTTTTCTTCTGAAATGAGCATAATTGAACATGATTCATACTGAATTAAAATATGCAAATTATATATGACCGAATTAAAACAATGAATATTCGCATATGAAAAGACAGAAATTAGCGATTTAATTAAAATTTCTAACCATATATTAATTGATAAATCTAAATTTAACAGATGCAAATAAATTTAATTAGTGACACAGTAACCAAACCAACCATAGGAATGCTTAAAGCTATGATGGAAGCCGAAGTTGGCGATGATGTTTTTAAAGCCGATCCAACTGTTAACAAACTACAAGCTAAAATAGCGAAAATGTTTGGCATGGAAGATGCGTTATTTTTTCCTTCGGGAACCATGGCAAACCAGGTGGCAATTAAACTTCACACCCAACCTGGAGATAGAATGTTTTGCGATAAATGGACACATGTCTATAATTTTGAAGGCGGTGGACCGGCATTTAACTCGGGCGTTACTTCACAATTAATTGATGGCAGTCGTGGAATGTTTACTGCTAATCAATTGAGTGAAATCGTTTTAGGCAGGGCGGATATCCATGTGCCTTGGGCAAGTTTGGTTGTTGTTGAAAACACTACAAATAAAGGAGGAGGCGCTTGCTGGGATTATGAAGAATTATTGAAAATCAAACAAATTTGTATGGATAATAATTTGGCTTATCATATGGATGGCGCACGCATATTCAATGCCTTGGTGGCAAAAAATGAAACGCCTAAACAATATGGTGAGATTTTCGATACTATATCGGTTTGCCTGTCGAAAGGTTTGGGCGCACCAGTTGGCTCTGTGTTATTAGGGTCTAAACTTCATATTGAAAAAGCATTAAGAATTCGCAAATTATTTGGGGGCGCTATGCGTCAGGCAGGATATTTGGCTGCAGCAGGGATTTATGCCTTGGACAATCATATAGACCGTTTGGCAATAGATCATACACGTGCACAGGTAATTGGGCTAGCGCTTCAAAAATGTAAATTGGTGAAATATGTTGAACCTATTGAAACCAATATTGTTATTTTTAACGTTATTGATTCAATTAATGAACAAGATTTTATCGATCGTTTAAAAAGAGCTGGAATTTTATTGATATCCATGGGGCAAGGTAAATTAAGAATGGTTACTCATTTAGATTTTACGGAAGAAATGCTTGAAATGGTGGTAAGTACCTTAGAGAATATTTAATATTTAAACTATATGAAAGCAAGTAGATTTATAATTGTATTATTTTTTTTAGCCATAAGCTCAACTGGGTTTTCACAGTCCGAAATCGATAAAATATTAGCTGAAATAGCTGTGGCACCTTCTGCAGATCGCATAGAAAAAGACATTGTAAAATTGGCAGGTTTTGGTACGCGCCATACCTTATCCGACACAATTTCTAAAACCAGGGGAATTGGCGCAGCACGCCGTTGGGTGAAATCCACTTTCGACGAAGTTTCAAAAAATTGTAATAATTGTTTGGAAGTAAGCTATTTAGGTGATTTGGTGAAAGCTGACGGAAGCAGAATTGTTACAGATACCAAAGTGATGAATGTCATGGCGATTCAACGCGGAACCACCTATCCAAACCGCTATGTAATTATGTCTGGCGATATTGATTCCCGCGTTTCAGATGCCAATAATTTTACGTCGGATTCGCCCGGCGCAAATGACAATGCCTCCGGATTGGCTGGAACTATTGAGGCCGCACGTGTTTTAAGCAAGTATAAATTTCCGGTTTCCATTATTTATGTAGGTTTATCTGGTGAAGAACAAGGTTTATACGGCGGAAAAATTATGGCAAAATATGCCAAAGAAAACAATTGGGACATTATCGCTGTTTTAAATAATGATATGATTGGCAATATTGAAGGAATTGATGGTGTTATTGACAACAGTACTTTTAGGGTTTTTTCTGAAGCCATTTCGGTACAAACCACTGACAAAGAACGTAACAGCATGCGGTTTTATGGTGGAGAAGTAGACGGAACCTCTAGACAATTGGCTCGATATGTGGCTAAGTTAACGGAGCAATATATGACAAATTTAGACGCGATTATGATTTATAGGCTCGACAGATTTGGTAGGGGTGGCCATCATCGTCCATTTAATGATGAAGGTTTTACAGGTGTCAGAATTATGGAGACGCATGAAAATTACAACCGTCAACATCAAGATATTAGAACTGAAAACGGTATTAAATATGGTGATGTTTTAGAAGGCGTAAACTTTGAATATGCTGCAAAACTAACCGCTGTAAACTGTTTAACATTGGCTTCTTTGGCGGCAGCACCAATAGAACCGAAAAATGTGATGATAGCGGGTGCAGTAGAACCATCAACCCGTTTAAAGTGGGATGATGTGGCCGATAAAAATAGCATCGGATATAAAATTTATTGGAGAGATACCACATCACCACAATGGCAATACAGTCGATTTGTGGGCAAAACAACCGATTATACTTTGAAAAACATCGTTATAGATAACTACCTGTTTGGCGTGGTTAGTGTAGGTGTAAATGGGGCAGAAAGCTTGGTGCAGTTTCCAAGGAAACTAATTCCAAGAGGTATGTAATGAGGCTTGAAGAATTTCGACTTAGTTAATAAATACTATAAGAAATGAAAAAAATATGGGTGGTATTAATTGGATTTGTTTTTACAATAACAAACTTTTATCCACAATCAATTATTACAAAAAATTCAAAAATGTCAAATAAATTAGAAATTGCCACTTTGGCAAATGGTTGTTTTTGGTGTACTGAAGCTATTTTCCAAAGATTAAATGGAGTAGAAAAATTAACATCGGGATATTCTGGAGGGAAAGTTAAGAATCCAACCTATAATGAAGTTACTTCAGGAGAAACTGGACACGCAGAGGCGATTCAAATTCAATTTGACCCATCAGTTATTTCATTTCAAGAAATTTTGGACGTGTTTTTCGCAACACATGACCCAACAACTTTAAACAGGCAGGGTTATGATGTTGGCACGCAATACCGTTCTGCCATATTTTACCATTCAACAGCACAAAGAGAAGTTGCTGAAGCATTTATAAAAGCATTGACTGAAGCCAAGGTTTTTGATAAAAAAATAGTTACGGAAGTTACTGGTTTTGATACATTTTATGAAGCCGAAGCCTACCATCAAAATTATTATAATAACAACAAAAATCAAGGTTATTGTGTGGCAGTCATCAATCCGAAATTAGAAAAATTTATCAAAAAATATAAGGATAAATTAAAAAAATAAATTTGGTTAATTGATTAATGTTTAACTAATTAGGAATGTCAAAAAAATATAAATTGCTCTTGATGGGTTTTCTTTTTGATGGAGTGGGAATGCTTTCCTTTGCAATTCCTTTTATTGGAGAGTTTTCTGATGTTATATGGGCGCCTCTATCCGCTTTTATAATTTACAAAATGTATGGTGGAATATTGGGAAAAGGCATGGGAATTATTTCTTTTATTGAAGAGATAGGTATTTTAGGAACCGATTTCCTGCCAACATTTACCTTAACGTGGATTTACAAATACCTTATAAAAAAGGAAAAATAGTTTAAGCTTCTTTAAAAAATCGTTTAAAACCCATTCTTGAAAGTGTTTTTTTTGAAAAAGCAGAAAAGAATTTATATTGCCCAAAACAAAATCCGACCAACGGCAAGGTAAATTGATAAATTAAAAAAATCAACACAATTCTAACAGGCCAAAATAACCAAGGATTTGTGGTTTCTGAGTCTAGACCTATTGAATTTGTCAATGGTTTTGCAACCCAAGCGGCGAAAGAGCCGTTTACAGAAAAAACAATAATAATTAAGAGTACCTGAAAGTTAGATGTTAATCCCCAGCGCTGTTTTAATTTCTCCATTTTTTTATTTTCGGCGCAAAAGTACATTTATATTTTTTAAATGAAAATTAATTTTAAACTAGGTTTTACATTTTCTCTTTCTTTAAGGATATTTAAAAATTTACTAGGTGTAAATTATCTCAAAATATAATTTATTTGCAAATGTTAATTATAAATAAATTATTGCCTGCGATTTAATTTTTAACAAAATAAAACGGTATATTCTTCGTTTTAATTTTTAGCAATAGCTTTAAAATAATATTGAAATAATTTAAAAAAAAGTATTTATGAAGAAATTAATTTTTATAGCAGTATTTCTGTTGGGAATTATATTTACGGCAAATTCTCAAGACATTGCAAGACATGCACTTGGGGTGCGTTTGGGTGATAATGATGGTTTTGGAAGCGAAATATCTTATCAACACGAATTAGGAGAGATGAATCGATTAGAAGTGGATCTGGGTTTTAGAAATAATAAAGATTCTGATGCTTTTAAATTAACGGGAATTTATCAGTGGGTTTGGAATATTGATGGCGGATTTAATTGGTATGCCGGTTTTGGGGCTGGAATTGGTTCTTGGCAAGACAATACTGATAAAGGTCTCGATGACGGATTATTTATAAACGCCGATGGAAATATTGGTATTGAATATGATTTTGACATTCCATTGTTAATTTCTTTAGATTTTAGACCTGAGTTTGATCTTCTGGGTAATTATAAAAAGAATACGGATTTTGATATTGCCCTTTCTTTGCGTTATCAATTTTAACAATAGAACTTACAAAAAATGAAATGCGCCGTTTGGCGCATTTTTTATTATTTGTCGCCTATTTTTTTTATCTTTCCAAAAATTTAAAAACTTTTGAATGAAAAAAATGGCATTGCATTGGCAAATATTATTAGGAATGGTGTTGGGTGTTGTAGTTGGTTTATTAATGACACAGTTTGAAGGAGGCAAAGAGATTGTTCAGAATTGGATAAAACCATTCGGTTCAATCTTTATTAACTCATTAAAATTAATTGCCGTGCCATTAATCCTCGGATCGCTAATAAAAGGCGTATCCGACTTAAAGGATATTTCAAAACTTTCTAAAATGGGTGGCAAAACAATTAGCTTGTATATCTTTACAACAATAATTGCTGTTTCTATTGGATTGCTGTTGGTAAACATTATAAAACCGGGGAATTCAATTTCAGAAGAAACGCGCCAAGAGTTGGTTGAAAATTATAGCGGTGACGCCGCAAAATATTCAGATGAAGCCGTTAAACAAAAGGAAAGTGGTCCGCTTCAAGCTTTGGAAGATATAGTTCCTGAAAATATATTTGGTGCGGCTTCAGAAAATAAAAATATGCTTCAGGTAATATTTTTTGCCATCTTTTTTGGAATTGGTTTAATTTTAATTCCTGAAAAAAAATCAAAACCCGTAAAACAATTCTTCGATGGATTTAATGAAGTCATTCTTAAAATGATTGATTTAATTATGCTTGCCGCACCCTTTGGTGTTTTTGCTTTATTGGCGGCTTTGGTGGTTGAATCTCCAAGTATAGATTTATTTAAGGCACTTATTTGGTATGCCTTTACCGTTATTTTAGGGTTGGCTTTAATGATTTCATTTTACAGTGGAATGGTATTATTGATTGGCAAAAAGAGTCCTTCATTCTTTTTTAATGGAATTTCACCCGCTCAATTATTGGCTTTTTCAACAAGCAGTAGTGCGGCTACCTTGCCTGTAACTATGGAAAGAGTTACAGAACATTTGGGCGTTGATGAAGAGGTGACCAGTTTTGTGCTACCAATTGGTGCAACCATTAATATGGATGGTACAAGTTTGTATCAGGCAGTGGCTGCTGTTTTTATTGCACAAACTTTTGGCATGGATTTATCTTTAGGGGTGCAATTAGGTATTATTGCAACAGCAACATTGGCAAGCATAGGCTCGGCCGCAGTGCCAGGTGCAGGTATGGTGATGTTGGTAATTGTTTTGGCACAAGCAGGAATACCAGAAGCCGGTTTGGCATTAATTTTTGCCATTGACAGGCCGCTGGATATGTGCAGAACTACCGTAAATGTTACAGGTGATGCGGCGGTTTCTATGATTGTTGCAAAATCATTGGGAAAACTTCATGAACCCAAAGTAAAAGATTGGGACGATCATTATAAAAAATAACCGAAATTATTGATATTTTATTGCTTAGAGTTTCATTTAAAATAGGGCACTAGAAACAAAATTTAAATTTATTTTTAGTGTCCTGAAATTTACTATATTTCGAAGATTTTTAAAATAGTTAAATGAAAAAATTAGCATTGCACTGGCAAATATTGTTGGGTATGGTTTTGGGTGTTTTAGTTGGACTAATTATGACACAATTTGAAGGAGGAAACGGAATTGTGAGAGATTGGGTAAAACCTTTGGGCACTATTTTTATCAATTCATTAAAACTTATTGCAGTGCCATTAATTTTGGCTTCACTTATAAAGGGTGTTTCCGATTTAAAAGATATTTCAAAACTTTCCAAAATGGGTGGAAGAACCATTGGAATTTATATAATGACTACTGTAATTGCAGTTTCAATTGGTTTAATTTTGGTAAATATTATTAAGCCAGGAGCTTCTATTTCTGAAAATACGCGACAAGAATTGGTGCAAAACTATAGCGAAGATGCTGATAGATATAAAGAACAGGCAGTCAAACAAAAGGAAAGCGGCCCCCTACAGGCTTTGGTAGAAATTGTTCCGGATAATATTTTTGGCGCAGCTTCAGAGAATAAAAATATGCTTCAAGTCATATTTTTTGCCATCTTTTTTGGTGTAGGTTTAATTTTAATTCCTGAGAAAAAATCAAAACCTGTAAAAAAATTCTTTGACGGATTTAATGAGGTTATCCTTAAAATGATAGACTTAATTATGCTTGCAGCACCATATGGCGTCTTTGCCTTATTGGCGGCATTGGTGGTTGAATCACCAAGCATAGATTTGTTTAATGCGCTTATTTGGTATGCTTTTACCGTAATTTTAGGATTGTCGCTCATATTGGTTTTTTATACTACGATGGTTTGGATAATCACAAAAAAAACGCCGGCATTCTTTTTTAAAGGAATTTCACCTGCACAATTATTGGCTTTTTCAACCAGTAGCAGCGCGGCGACTTTGCCGGTGACAATGGAAAGAGTTACGGAGCATTTGGGCGTTGATGAAGAAGTGAGCAGTTTTGTACTGCCAATCGGCGCAACCATTAATATGGACGGCACAAGCTTGTATCAGGCGGTGGCAGCGGTTTTTATTGCACAGGCTTTTGGCATGGATTTGTCTTTATCGGTACAATTGGGAATTATTGTTACAGCAACATTGGCAAGTATTGGATCAGCGGCAGTGCCTGGCGCAGGCATGGTGATGTTGGTGATTGTTTTGGCCCAAGCCGGGATTCCGGAAGCCGGTTTGGCCTTGATTTTTGCTATTGACAGACCCTTGGATATGTGCAGAACAACCATAAATGTTTCAGGAGATGCAGTGGTCTCAATGATCGTTGCAAAATCATTAGGAAAACTTCAAGACCCTAAAGTAAAAGATTGGGATGATCATTATCCGAAAGAATAATAAGGGCTAGTTAAACTAAAAATCTCCCTTTTAATTTTGCGGAAGGAATCATGCAACTTTCCCTTTTGCCAAACCATCGATATCGGTTTTTTGCAATAAAAACATAAACCTTGTCTCTAATAATTTTAGGCACTATAAAAAACACATAAAATGCTTTAAATACCCCGTCTAAACGTATGGCGATTTTAAGTGCTGCTGTTGATTTATCAAATACTATATTTTTTTCAATCAATATTAAAGTATCTGCGTTTAAATTTTTTGAATTGAAATGTAACAATATTTCTTTTGCAGCGTCTGATTGAAAGGAGGCAAATAAAAATTGTTCTTTTTTGTCGTGGTTAATCACAAAATTTACTGATGCGTTGCATAGGTTACAAACACCATCAAAAAAAATAATTGATTTGTTTTCAAAATTGTTCACTGCGTAAAATTATTGATTTAAATTGAATGTTTCTTTTAACATATAATTAATAATCACGCTTAAGGCAATTTTTAATTAAGATAAAACAAATACCAAATGATTAAGATTGAAAAGCTTCATAAATCTTATCCAATCGGAAAAGGTTCTCTCCATGTTTTAAAAGGCCTGGATTTACATATTAAAGAAGGTGAATTCGTATCTATTATGGGGTCTTCCGGCTCGGGAAAATCGACCTTGCTTAATATTGTTGGTTTGTTGGACGGGCATGATACAGGAAAATATTATTTAAACGGGCAATTAATTGAAAATTTAGATGAGAAAAAAGCAGCAATTTTAAGAAATAAATTTTTAGGTTTTGTATTTCAGTCTTTTAATCTGATAAATTATAAAAGTGCCTTGGAAAATGTGGCCTTGCCTTTATATTATCAAGGAATTGGCAGAAAGGAAAGAAATAAAATTGCTTTAACATATTTGGAAAAAGTAGGATTAAAAGACCGTGCAGAACATTTACCGAATGAACTTTCGGGAGGTGAAAAACAACGTGTTGCTATTGCACGCGCTTTGGTTACCAATCCAAAAGTAGTGTTGGCCGATGAGCCAACAGGTGCATTGGACTCAACAACTTCTCGGCAAGTAATGGAATTGCTAAAAGATATTAACCGTGAAGGAATGACAGTATTTGTAATTACTCATGAAGAAGATATTGCAGCTGAAACTGACAGAATTGTAAGATTGAAAGATGGTGTTATTATTAGCGACGAAAAAGTAAATAAAAAAGTAACCATATAAATTATGTTCGATTTAGATCGTTGGCAAGAAATTTTTCAGACAGTCCGCAAAAATAAACTGCGAACCGCGCTTTCTGGTTTTACCATAGCGTTTGCCATACTGTTATTTACGTTGCTGTTTGGGATAGGAAATGGTTTAAAACACACTTTTGAAAAACAATTTGCTAGGGATGCAATAAATTCTGTATATATAATGTCAGGAAAAACAACAAAACCTTATAAAGGGTTGCAAAGTGGTAGAGAAATTCAGTTTAGAAATGATGATTCCAAATTTATAAATGAGAAGTTTGAAGATGAAATTGAGTTTTTTAGTCCAAATATTCAACGCTACAATGTTCAAGCCAGTTATAAAGGCGAGCATAATATATATACCATTAGAGGAGTTTATCCAGATTATCAACCATTAGAATCTGCAGTAATTCAAGATGGGAGATTTTTAACCTATTTAGATATAGAAAGAAGAGGAAAAGTTATTGCTATTGGAAGATTAGTAGAAGATGATTTATTTGGTCAATTAAGTGCTCTGGGTAAAAATATTAATTTAGATGGTATTTCTTATAAGGTAATAGGTGTATTTAACGATCCTGGAGGTGATAACGACGAACGTTTTATTTATGCCCCATTTACTACTATACAAAGAATGTATAAACCAAATGACGAAATAGATCAGTTTGGTTTAACCTTTAATCAAAATTTGAGTGTTGAAAAAGCACTAGCGTTTTCTAATTTATTAACTAAAATGTTAAAAGAAAAGCACAATGTAGATCCTAGAGATCAGAGTGCCATTAGAGTTTTTAATTATGCTGAACGTACAAAAGGTACACAAGTTTTTATGATTGCTCTAAATGTGATTATACTTTTTATTGGAATAGGAACTTTGATTGCAGGAGTCATCGGTATCAGCAATATTATGGTTTACATCGTAAAAGAAAGAACAAAAGAACTGGGAATCAGAAAAGCACTGGGCGCAACACCAAGTTCCATCATTGGAATGATAATGATGGAATCCATATTTGTGACTGCTGTAGCTGGTTATACGGGGTTGTTAATTGGCATTTTTACGTTAAAGGCAATTGGAAAAAGTTTGGAGGAATATGGGATTTTAAACCCAAGTGTTGAAACTTATGTGGTTGTTGGAGCAACAGTGATTTTAATAATTGCAGGAACAATTGCAGGATATGTGCCAGCTAAAAGAGCAGCAAGTATCAAACCAATAGTAGCACTTAACGACGAATAATATGATAAAATTTTTATTTGACACAGATACTTGGCAAGAAATTTATAGCAGCATTCGCAAAAATAAAGTGCGTACTGCAATCACCATTATTGGTGTAATGTGGGGTATATTTTTGTTGGTAGTTTTATTGGGTGCCGCAAAAGGTGTTGAAAATAAGTTTAATAGCATTTTTGGTGATTTTGCTACCAATAGTGTATTTATATGGGGGCAGCAAACAAGCAAACCATTTAAAGGTTTTCAAGAAGGGAAACCAATTACACTTAAATTAGGGGATGTTGAAAAAATAAAAAATGAAATTGAAGGAATTGATCTAATAGCACCTAGAAGCCAAGCAGGAGGTTTAGTAATTCGTAAATTTCAATCGGGTAGTTTTAATATATCAGGAGATTTCCCAGTACTTAATAAAATTCAAAATAAAAACATAATATATGGTAGATTTATTAATCATAATGACATTAAGGACAAGAAAAAAGTTTGTGTTATTGAAGAAGAAGTATATAAACAGCTTTTTGAGAAAGATGAATATCCAATAGGAGAATTAATAAGTATCAATGGAATTAATTATTCTGTAGTTGGTTTGTTTAAAGAAAGTGAAACTATTCAGTTAGGTGATAATATTCATATTCCATTTTCTACATTTCAGCAAGTTTATAATAGAGGCGATAGTATTAGTTGGATGATTATTACGGGCAATCCTAAAAGTGATATTGTTCAAATAGAAAAAGATGCAAAGTTAATATTAAAAAATTTACATAATGTTCACCCAAAAGATAAAAGAGCATTTGGGAGTATGAATTTAGGAGATATGTTTGCAAAGGTTACTGAATTTTTACTTGGAATGCAATTTTTAACCTGGTTTGTTGGGATTGCAACTTTAATTGCAGGTGTATTTGCTATTGGAAATATACTATTAATTACCGTTAAGGAAAGAACCAAAGAAATAGGAATTCGGCGCGCTTTAGGAGCAAAACCTTGGGAAATTAAAAGACAAGTTATATTAGAATCTGTTTTTTTAACAAGTATTGCAGGTGTTTTAGGAATTATATTAGGAGGTTTTGTATTAATGATAATAGAAGCAATGTTGGGTAAAGGTGAAGAATCTGCTTTATTAAACCCAACAGTTGATATTCCGGTGATTTTAATTGCGGCATTAACCTTGGTGGTTTTAGGAACCTTAATCGGGCTAATTCCAGCGCATACAGCTGTTAGCATCAGGCCAATAGAAGCATTAAGAGAAGAATAAAACAATGAATAATTAACAAGTAAAAAGGAATAACTAAGATTAATATATTTTTGAATCTTTCAATTTTTAAATAAATAAAACTAATGAAAAAAACTATAATTTTTGGAGCAATAGCAGTAGCGCTTATCGCTGTTTTGGCATGGTTTGGCGCAAAAAACAGCAAATCTCCAATTCAATATGAAACAGAAAAACCATTTATAACCAATATTGTCAGAAAAACAGTTGCAACAGGAAAAGTAATTCCTTTGGAAGAAGCTGAAATTAAACCTAAAGTTTCGGGAATTATTGAGGAAATATTTGTTGTAGAAGGCGCAATGGTTGAAGCCGGGGATTTAATTGCAACCATTCGCGTTGTGCCAAATGTACAGTCTTTAAACAGCGCTCAAGGAAGTGTAAAAACAAGCCAGCTTCAATATGATAACAGCAAAACCTTATTAGATAGAAATAAAAATCTTTTTGAAAAAGGTGTCATTTCCAAACAAGAATTTGAAACAACGGAATTAAATTTTAACCGTGCCAAACAAGACTTAAACAATTCCCAAAATAATTTAGATATTATCAGAAAAGGATCAGCAGCCGGAATGGGAAAAACAGCAAATACCTTTGTTAAAGCTGAGATTTCAGGAACTATTTTAGAAATTCCGGTGCGTAAAGGAACCCAGGTTATTGAAAGCAATACCTTTAATGCCGGTACTACAATCGCTACAATTGCCGATATGACCAAAATGATTTTTGAAGGTAAAGTTGATGAAGCTGAAGTGGGGAAAATTAAAAACGGTACCATTTTGGAAGTTTCATTAGGCGCTATTGAAAAGAAAAAATATCCAGCAAAATTAAATTTTATCGCACCAAAAGGAACTGAAGAAAATGGCGCTGTTCAATTTAAAATTAAAGGGGATGTTACCTTAGATGACGAATTTTTTGTAAGGGCAGGTTATAGTGCCAATGCTGACATAGTGTTAGAAAAAAAGGATAGCGTGCTTTCAATTAAAGAAGCATTATTACAATTTGACAAAAAAACGGAAACGCCTTATGTTGAAGTACAAACAGGTGATCAAGTTTTTGAGAGAAGAGATGTTGAGTTAGGCATTTCGGATGGCATTAATGTTGAAATTATTAAAGGTGTTACTTTAAAAGATGAAATAAAAATTTGGAATAAAACTTCTAAAAAGGAAGAAGATGAAGAAGAAAATAATAATTAATATAATTATAGGGTAAAAATATTTAAAAAAAAAACCAATGTTTTATTTATAAATAAACATTGGTTTTTTTAAATTGGATTAACTTTTAAGAGGCTAAAAGAAAATAGAAAACAATTTAGTTCTGCTCTTCAAGACCTTTTTCTAAAGCACAATAAGCTTTACAAAGAATTTGATACCAATAACATCCACAACTATCGGCAGCAAGTGAATTACTTTGACTTATTATTTGTATTATTAGAGCATCAGGTAAAGATTTTGATGAATCAGTAATTGATATTATTTTCCCGTTTTTATCAATTATAATGTTAATTGTTGCATCAAATTTTTCAAAATACTTTGAATCATATGAGAATGATTCGGTTTCAATTGTTTGTAATTTATCGATTTCTGTTGAGCTATTTAAATTGTCATCAAAAGTTATTTGGGTTTGAGCATTTGAAATATTAGTCATAAAAACTAATGTTGTTGTAATAACTGCAACGTTAAAGAATTTGTTAATTTTTTTCATAATAATTATTTTTTAAAAGGTTAAAATATTTTACTTTATAAAAGTATGTTTTTTTTTAAATAATCAAAATATAAATGACATAGTTAAGTTTTAAATCGGTTTTTCTGAGAGTCTTTTGTTTATTAAAATTTGGAATAAAACTTCCAAAAAAGAAGGTGAAGAAGAAGAAAATAATTAATATTTAGTTTTAGGATCACTTTAAAAGCGTTTTAATTTAAATTAAAACGCTTTTTTTATATCTTTATGAAAATTGTTAAAGTGTTTTTCAGATTGTTCATTTGTTAAAACTTTATGATTTATATCAGCGAGAAATTAAAAGAAAATTACGAAATTTAGCATATAATAATTTAAAACCGATTCGAAAATGGAAAGTCAGTTAGTATTCTTAAGTGATCTGAACTTCAACCTTGATGTTTGGAAAAGAGAGTTGAAATTTCAAGAAAGTGAAATGGATTATTTTGAGGAAAAATTAGAGCATGTGGTTATGCGAAACCCAGGAAGTGATGTTATGGTGCAGTTAGAGAGTTTTCAAAATAAAATAATCCGCGAACGCGAAGTTATGGGTCATTTAAGGCACAGAATCAGAATGAAAAGGAGAGAATTGGCTTATCAAGGGCAGAATGAAAGAAGCCCTGAAGTTTTATTTCATGAAAAACAGGTGCTATTAAAAGATGAGATGAAAACATTTGTAAATATGCATTATCAACTTAAAGAAAAAATGATGGATTTTTTCCTTAAATATTTATAGACACACATTTAACAATAAAAAAAATCGGAGTGAAAACTCCGATTTTTTTTGTTAAAAGTTAAAATTCATTTTAAGATTCAAATTCCATAATTGTTTTCTTAATGATGGAAACGCAATCCAGCAGTTGTTCTTCATTCATTACCAAAGGTGGTGCAAAACGAATAATGTTGCCGTGAGTAGGTTTTGCCAATAAGCCATTGTCGCGTAGTTTTAAACAAATATCCCAAGCGGTTGAACTGTCTGGGCTGTCATTAATCACAATGGCGTTTAACAAGCCTTTACCACGCACCAACTTTATAATGGATTGTGTCTCAATAAATTTTTGTAATTCACTTCTAAAAAGTTCCCCTAATTTGTCGGCATTTTCAGCCAGCTCTTCATCTTTTATAACTTCTAGCGCAGCAATTGCAACAGCACAGGCTAAAGGATTTCCGCCAAAAGTAGAACCATGTTGTCCTGGTTTTATGACATTCATAATATGATTGTTAGCCAAAACAGCTGATACTGGATAAACACCGCCACTTAATGCTTTCCCTAATATTAAAAGATCTGGTATTACATTTTCATGGTTCACTGCCAATAATTTTCCAGTTCTGGCAATACCTGTTTGCACTTCATCAGCAATAAATAAAACGCCATATTTTTCACAAAGCGCTTTTGCTTTTGCTAAATAGCCTTCCGCAGGTACATAAACGCCAGCTTCTCCCTGAATTGGTTCCACCAAAAATCCCGCAATATTTTTGCTCGATTTCATGGCTTCTTCTAGCGCCTCAATGTTGTTATAGTCAATTTTTATAAATCCTTCAGTAAAAGGTCCGAAATTTTTTCGAGCTTGTTCATCATTTGAAAAAGAAATTATTGTGGTTGTGCGTCCGTGAAAGTTATTTTTGCAAACAATTATTTGCGCTTGATTTTCTGGAATCCCCTTTTTCTCATAAGCATATTTTCTGCAAATCTTAATTGCAGTTTCAACAGCTTCGGCACCCGTATTCATCGGTAAAACTTTGTCGAAACCGAAAAATTCGGTAATATATTTTTCATATTTGCCAAGCACATCATTAAAAAATGCCCTGGAGGTTAAGGTTAAAGTACTTGCCTGATCAGTTAAGGCTTTAATAATTTTAGGGTGGCAATGGCCTTGATTGACAGCAGAATAGGCCGATAAAAAATCGTAATACCGTTTGCCCTCAACATCCCAAACATACACACCTTCTCCTTTTGCTAAAACTACCGGTAAAGGGTGGTAATTATGGGCCCCGTAATTATTTTCTAAATCAATAGCTTGTTGTGATGAAATTTTTTCTGAAACCATTTTAGTAAAAAATTAAAATTTGAAATCTTCAATTCCTCTTTTAGGAGAGAAATCATCCTCGTATTTTGTGCAAATTACGAAATATTTCAGACTTAAAAATGGCATTAATTGTTTATTTTTATTGGTTAAAATCACTACAGAAAAAGATTCTTTTAAAACGCCTAATTTTATCAAAAAAATTACATACCTTTTCAAATTAATTAGATAAATTTGCGTTAACTAAAATTAAAATTAAAAAAATGAAAAAAACAGTATTGATTATAGGCTTAGTAGCTTTCTTTTTTGCTAGCTGCGGTGAAACAAAAAAAGAGGAGGTAAAACAAGAGGTTGAAACTGTAGAAGAAGCGCCTGCTTCGGAAAAAGTTAAAACTTCTGATGATTATCTTGCCCTAGGTAAAGAATTATTTACAACAAAAACTTGTGTAACTTGTCACCAACCAGACGCTAAAGTAATTGGACCATCTATAAAAGATATCAATAAAGTTTATGCTGAAAAAGGAGGGAACATTGTAGCCTTTTTAAAAGGTGAATCACCTGCAATTGTTGATACAGATCCAGGCCAAGTTGCCATTATGAAAGCAAATCTAGATGGTTTTGTAAAAGATATGACCGCTGAAGAACTTGCTGCACTGGCGGTTTACATGAATAGTGTAAAATAAACAAGTAAAAATTATTATTTGAAAGAAGCCGTCTCACAACTAGAGACGGTTTTTTTTGTACATTTATTTGGAAGTTTTATTAGTTTTTTGTATATTTAGTCATTGATTTACAGACAATTAACTATGAATTTCAAACATTACAACCAACAGCAAACGATACTT
>DATCTJ010000081.1:0-33524 GCA_036568005.1 Lutibacter sp.
AAATCACAAATGCTGTCAGCTAAAGTAGGATTTTTTACTAGTTTCATAGCACTAATATACAAATTAATATTCTGATATACAAATAGTTAGATGATTTTTTTACCCTTTTTTTGTAAAAATTTATCGTGCAACGGTCTTAAAGTGTTTTGGGCATTTATTCCCGTTAGAAGGAATAAAAAACAAAATAAAGTGGTTAGTTTTTTCATTTTTGAAGCGTATGATTTGTTTATTTTACCTTGTTTACAATTCAACTTTTATCCTATTTCATTTCAATATTAGTTTCCCCTTCGGGGCTAGGGGGGCTTTTAGTGCGTTTTTGTCATTGTTTCAGGCACAACAATAATAAAGTCGGCTTTTCCTTTTTTTTCTTTATCGAACTTTTTTACGTTTTTGGCTTCCAAAACACTAACGGTTACAATCTTTAAGTTTGGATTGCCTTGTTTCAAATACCAATAAATCCCTTCAAAATCATCGGAATGATAAGAGCCATTATAATGAACAAACAATTTGTCGTTTTCTTTATTTTTAAGAATAAAATAAGCCATTGTGGCATCTTTTATCGCTTGGGCTTTTGGTAAATTATCGCCGCCGTGGCCACCCATCATTGCTTTTATTTTAACATATCCCGGCAAATTGGCATCATATTTTATGGGCAATGGCGCTATCCACGACTTCTCTTCTGCAGTAAGTGAGTCCAAACTTTCATATCCGCCTTTATATACGTTACTTGCATAACTTCTAGGAATATTGGTTGCAATAAATTTTAAATTATTCTTTTTCGCAAAATCTACCAAAGGCTTATAATCTGTCTTATAATTTTTCCACAATCTCGCAACGGAGTCAAATTCCTTTTGGGTAATTTTTCCTGATAAATAATCGCTTAACCCTTGTTGGTTGTCGGCTTCAATCATTTCGGCGCCCAAGGTTAGTTTTCTTAATTTGCTCAAATCTGATGTCGCTTCCATTTGCAACCAGTGAACAATGGGATTTGTATGGTGTTCTCCAAACAACACAATATCGGCCTTATTCATTTTGCCAATCATTTTTTGATAGGAAACTCCGCTTCCGTTTTCGTTGTATAATTTGTAGGCGGGTTTGTTTTGTGAAAAAATTAGTGATGTAAAAAGTAGGAAAAGTAAAGATGTGATTGAAATTCGCATAAATAATATTGGATTTAAAAGTGTTCGTTGTCAACAAATTTATAACTTTGTTGTCAATTAATATAATTAAATATATTTTTAATGAGCACTTGTTTTCTGCTTGTTCTTACGTTCATACATTAAAGCAAATTAATTTAAAATCTTATCAGATGAAACGAGCTTGACAAATTTTGATACACAGCAGAATGATTAATGGCGAATCGCATCTGTACCAACAAAAAAATAAAAATTAAACAGATGAAACGAGCCATGACAAATTTTGATACACAGCAGAATGATTAATGGCGACTCGCATCTGTACCAACAAAAAAATAAAAATTAAACAGATGAAACGAGCCATAACAAATTTTGATACACATCAGAATGATTAATGGCGAACCTGCCTGCGGCAGGCAGGTCGCATCTGTACCAACAAAAAAATAAAAATTAAACAGATGAAACGAGCCATAACAAATTTTGATACACAGCAGAATGATTAATGGCGAACCTGCCTGCGGCAGGCAGGTTTACCTACCGGCAGGCAGGTCGCATCTGTACCAACAAAAAAATAAAATATAAACAGATGAAATGCTTCTTAAAAAACATATTACCAGCAAGATTGTTTTAAAGGCTTTTCAATCTTTCATAATAAATAATAAAATTTGAACAAATGAAATATCTTCCTATTAACAACAAGCTTTTTATTAAAAACAGAGCGAAATTTAGAGCGCAAATGAAACCAAAATCAATTGCGGTTTTTAACTCAAATGACATTTTTACCACTGGTTCTGATAGCACTCTGCCCTTTGAACAACACAGCGATATCTTATATTTAAGCGGTGCCGACCAAGAAGAAAGTATTTTGTTGCTTTTCCCTGATGCCATCAATGAAGATCACAGGGAAATACTTTTCCTTACTGAAACCAATGAACATATTGCCATTTGGTATGGTGCAAAATATTCTAAAGAAGAAGCCAAAAATGTTTCGGGCATAAAAACAATTTATTGGCTTTCAGAATTTAAAAAAATATTTTTTGATTTAATGACCGAGGCAGAAACTATTTATTTTAACACAAATGAACATTACCGCCAGTCTGTTGAATTGGAGTCTCGCGAAGATCGTTTCATTAAAAAATGCAAAGCCGATTTCCCTGCGCACAAATGGGAAAAAAGCAATCAAATATTGCAAGAAATCCGAGGTGTAAAAGAACCTGAAGAAATAGAAATCCTTCAAAATGCCTGCAATATTACCGAAAAGGGCTTCCGCAGAATTTTACCGTTTGTAAAGCCTGGTATCATGGAATTTGAAATTGAAGCCGAGTTTATGCACGAATTTCTAAGAAATCGTTCGGCTGGTTTTGCTTATACGCCAATCATCGCTTCCGGTTATAGTGCCTGTGTACTACATTATATTGAAAACAATAAAGAATGTAAGGACGGCGATATGTTGCTGATGGACGTTGGTGCAGAATACGCAAATTATTCAAGCGATATGACAAGAACAATTCCTGTTAACGGACGATTTACCGACCGACAAAAAGCGGTTTACAGTGCTGTTTTAAGAGTTAAAAATGAAGCTACAAAAATGTTGGCTCCCGGAGTTCTTTGGGCGGAATATCATAAAGAAGTGGGGAAAATAATGTCTTCTGAATTAATTGGACTTGGTTTGATTGATAAAAATGATGTTAAAAATGAAAACCCGGATTGGCCAGCCTACAAAAAATATTTCATGCACGGAACATCGCATCATATGGGATTGGATACACACGATTACGGTGCGCTGAAAACACCGATGAAAGCAGGAATGGTTTTTACCGTTGAGCCTGGAATTTACATTCCTGAAGAAAATATGGGTATTAGGATTGAAGATGATGTGGTAATTAATAAATCTGGAGTGCCATTTAACTTAATGCGCAATATTCCTATTGAAATTGAAGAAATTGAAGAGTTAATGAATAAATAATTTTTCTGTTTAGAAAGTTAAAGCAATAAGCCCGAAACTAAGTTTTCGGGCTTTTTTTATTAACCAAATAATTGCTCTTTTCATAGAAATTTATGCGTGAACCTCGTCAAAAATATAGTGGTTTAAGCATTTAAGCGCGGTTATTTTATCATTTGTGTTTACCAAAAGTGAAATATTGTTGTTGCTTCCTCCATAAGAAATCATCCGAACTGGAATATCCTGCAACACCTTAAAAAGTCGATGTGTTTCATGATGCCTCACCACCAAATGCCCAACCAAACAAATGATACTTTGCTGTTTATCAACCTCAATCACAGAAAATTTTTCTAATTCTTCCAAAATTGGAGTCAAATTTTTATCATCATCAATAGTTAATGAAACAGCAACTTCAGAAGTGGTAATCATATCTATGGAAGTTTCATATTTCTCAAATATTTCAAAAACTTTTTTCAAAAATCCGTGCGCCAACAACATTCTTGCCGATTTAATTTTTATGGCAGTGATGTTATCTTTTGCGGCGATGGCTTTAATGCCTTCTCCCTTAAAATCGATGGAAATTAACGTGCCATAAGATACAGGATCCAAGGTGTTTTTTAAGCGCACCGGAATATTGGCTTCACGGGCGGGCATCACCGTTTGCGGATGCAAAATTTTTGCACCAAAATAAGCCAGCTCGGCCGCCTCATCAAAAGACAAGTTTGAAATGGCGTGCGTATTTTCAACAAATCTAGGATCGTTATTGTGCATTCCATCAATGTCTGTCCAAATTTGAACTTCTTCAGCATTAACCGCTGCACCAACAATGGTAGCAGTATAATCGCTGCCGCCGCGTTGCAAATTGGCAATATTTCCATAAGCATCAAGGCAAATAAAACCTTGTGTGATGTATATATTGGACGGCGAGGCTTCTTTAATTATTCTTAATAAATTTTGTGTGATATAAAAATCATCAGGATCATGTGCTTTATCGATTCGCATAAAATTCAATGCGGGCAATAAAATAGCATTCATCCTTTCCTGATTTAAATAGGCTGTAAATATATAGGTCGATAATAGTTCGCCTTGGGCAACTATTTTATTGTAAAGCAGTGATGAATGATTTTCAGTAGTGCCTATTTTTAAACAACTAAAAACCGACTCAATATAAATTTCAACATCTTGTTTTATGGTTCCGTCTTTCAATAGATCATTTATAACTACCACATATTTCTCGTGTAATTTTTCAATATTTAGAAGCGCTTCTTCTTTATTACCTTTTTTTATAAGATTAAATATTTCAACCAAGTCATTTGTGGTACCCGACATTGCCGAAAGCACAACAATCTTTTTTTCATTATCGGCAATAATTTCTTTTACGCGTTTTATGTTCTCAATTGAACCAACCGATGTTCCGCCAAATTTTAAAACTTTCATCTGTTTTATGCTTATTTTTATGCTACAAATTTAGAATCATTTTCAACTATGTGTGTTTATTTAAAAATAATATACTAATTTCGCACAAACTGTTAACTATTTAACAAACATGAAGACAATTGCCACCTGTGTTGAAGAAATTCTAGTTTCGCAACCGTTTTTAGAAGATGCGCTTACCCGAAATATTTTAAATTTCAGTGCGCTATCAGAAGAGTTAAGAGAACCCATCTCAAAAATGTTGCGTAAACCTGTAAAAGCAGGAGCCATTATGATGGCTTTGCGAAGATACAGTCCACCCAAGGAAATGGCAAACAAAATTAAATTAAACCTTGTTTTAAAAAATTTGGGTGATATCACAGTTCGTTCTGGCATTTCCGATTACACCTTTAAAAATTCAGGAAATTTAATAAATGGGCATCTAAAAATGCTAGAGGCTATTAAGGAAGATCCACATATTTTTTACACTTTTACCCATGGCGTTCAAGAAAGTAATGTGTTAATTACGACCGCCTTAAAGAGGCAAATTGAAGAAAGCTATAAAAATGAAATTTGTACTACCGTTCAAGACAATTTATCGGCAATAACCATCGGTTTGCCAAAAGAAAACACCAAGATAGCAGGATTGTATTATCAGTTTTTTAAACGCTTAGCCTGGGAAGGAATTTCATTGTATGAAGTGCTCTCAACCACCAACGAGTTTACTATTTTGGTAGAAGATAATGTGGTCGATAAGGCTTTTTCAGCCATAAAAGGATTGAAAAATTAAAGCAATCCTTTACTTTAAATTATGAACTTGCTGTATAAAAACACCAAAGTCTATTTTACTTCAATAGGAAAAGGCAGTGCAGTCGTTTTAATCCATGGTTTTTTGGAAAATAGTTCTATGTGGAATGATATTACAAAAGTTCTTTCAAAAAGAAATCGTGTTATTTGCATCGATTTATTGGGTCATGGAAAAACTGAAAATCTGGGTTATATACATACAATGGAGGATCAAGCAAATATGGTAAAAGCGGTTCTAAATCATTTGCGATTGCGAAAATATGTTTTAATAGGTCATAGCATGGGCGGTTACGTGGCACTTGCTTATGCGAAATTATTTCCGTCAACTGTTAAAGGAATAAGTTTAATGAATTCTACTGCTTTGCCCGATTCTGAAGAAAAAAAACTTAATAGAGACAGGGCGATAAAAGCTATAAAACATAATCCTAAAACTTTTGTGAGAATAGCAATTCCTATGCTTTTTTCAGAAAAAAACAGGGAAATATACCTCAAAGAAATCGAACAAATTACCCAGGAGGCATTGCAACTTTCATCCCAAGGAATTATTGCAGCCATAGAAGGAATGAAAATTAGGAAAGACCATACCTCCATTTATAAAACTGCTGATTTTCCGATTCAAATGTTTGTGGGAAAGCAAGATTCCGCGCTTGATTATGAATCCTTAATCAGCCAGACAAAAAACACCAAAGTGAAAGTAATTGAATTTCCTGACGGACATATGGGCCATATTGAAAATAAAAATGATCTAATTGTTGCTTTGGCTTCTTTTATTAAAGGTTGCAATAAAAAAGATTAATTGGTACACCAGTTTCTATTATTACTTAATCTCTCTCATTCCCCAAAATTTAAACTGATATGCTTCCTGATAGTAATATACATTTTTACAACTTATTAAAATTCTATAAATTTTTTTTGCAGGAAATAACAACAAATATCTTTAAAAATGTCGCATATTTTCTCTTTGTTCAACCTACTCCTTTTATAGTATCTCGGAATTGACAATTAATGCAGTCATAAACAGTAATGTTGATTTAATGTTTTCTTATTTCATAAAGGAGGCCTGATGCTGAAAAAATAGGGAAAATGTCAAAAAAATACCGATATATTTTCTAAAACATATCGGCATAAATTATAAGAAAATTGCTTTGAAAATTATTCTTAATTAATCTTGATGGTTTTCATAATCGCCTCCAACTCAAACATATAGTCGCGTTTGTTAATAGATGGCGCATAAGTCAATCCTTCAACTACCACCAGCCTATTTTTGGCCTTGTCAATAATGGAATAACTTAAAAATGGCCCAGCCATATAAACGCCTTTCACCTCCCATTTTCCTTTGGCTTCAAATGCTTTTTTACCGTCGAGTTTTATCTGAAAAATATGCGGTGTGTAGGCTTCTTCAGTAATCATATAAGATCCATCTATTTGTCCGGGAATATATTTTTTACCAATAGAATCTCTAATGGCCACAAGGTTATTTCCATTTTCGTCATCTTTGGATTGAATTGGAACCGTGTAGGAATACAATTCCATGCTGTTTCCGCCATCCAACCGCATGCGGTACCAAACGAAATCACCAGTATCATCAACTTTGCTGAAAGTTTTCGGAATTTTTAGAGAATAGCCGTTTTTGGTAAAGGTTTCCATTTTTGTAGGGTCCCAGTAATTTTTGTAAATTGACCGTTGAACGGTAAGTAAATCAGCATTTTTAAATCCGGTAATAAGCGCTTTTGCATTTTCTTGAATTTCATGAATTAGCGCTTCTTTATCTTTTCCAGTAATGGTAATTATTTTCTGTGGCTCAGCATAAACATTTGACATGGATGAAAAAGAGTTTTCATTGCCAATACCAATATGTAAAATACTTCTGCTGGCTTTAAACATACTTCCAAAGCTTTCTGGTGGCACTTGTGTAACTTCAAATTGTGCTTCAGGTTGCGGTAATCCAAGAACTGGTTCCGCAATAATTTTTCTCAGCTCATCACCAATTTCACCTTGCCATTCACTATTTTTCATAACGATTAGCAAATTGTTCATTCGGCCGTTTGCCTCTTGCAGTACTTTTTTATCACCTCCTGTATCACAGGAAATAAGTAGTGAGATAAATGCCAATAATAGTCCGATTTTTTTCATTTATGGATATTTATTGTCTTTTGTTTATTAATCCTTGCTTTTGTCTTTCAGGTAAATTTCGCATAACATCATTCAAGATTAAATAATACTTTGCAAAGCGCATTTTATTAATTAAATATTTTTAATTTGATTCCTGGTTTTAGACTGTTTACACTCCAAATATTGTTCCATTCTTTTATATTTTGGACAGAGACATTTGAATATTTTTTAGCGATAGACCATAATGAATCACCCAATTTAACAATGTAATACGAATGTTCCTTGCTGTCATTATTGTTTGGAGCCACTTTTGCAGCAACAACTGGGTCGGTATTTTTAGCATAAATAACCAACTTTTGACCAATCAGAATTCTTGAGCTTTTTAAATTGTTCCATTTTTTCAGATTGCTTTCGGCAACACCATGTTTGATGGCAATTTTACCTATATTATCGCCACTTTTAACCTTGTAGGTAATCCGCTCTTCTAATTTTATAAGTTCCTGTAGTGGTTTTTCTTCTTTTTCATCTTCTAAATCAGCATAAGCATAAATTAATTGCTCATTGCTTACAAAATTTCCAATATCTTTTGTGGGTAAAGTCAACACGTAGTTTTTACCTTTGATATAAGGAATAATCTCTAATTTATATTGCGGATTCAAAAATTTAAGAACCTCAATATCAACATTTAAAGTTTCATTAATCTGAGCAAAAGTCAGCTGTCTTTTTACTCGTACAGTATCTGTTGCATAATAGGAAATCGCTTTTTCCTTTGATTTTAAATTGTGCTCCTTAGCATATTCAAAAAGATATAAGGTGGCATAAAAAGCCGGAACATAGGCGGCGGTTTCACTAGGTAAATATTTTCGGATATTCCAATAATTGGTACTTCCTCCTGATCGTCTAATGGCTTTGGATACATTCCCCGGACCGTAATTGTAGGCTGCCAAAACCATACTCCAATCACCATACATTTTATACAAACTTTCAAGATACTTGCAAGCAGCTTCCGTAGCCATATATGGATCCGAACGTTCATCAATATATGAACTTACCTCTAAATTGTAAAACTTCCCTGTTGGATACATAAATTGCCATAAACCGGTTGCACCCATTCGGGAACGTGCATTCGGATTTAAAGCCGACTCAACAACCGCTAAATACTTTAATTCCATAGGAATCTTATATTTGGCCAAATGCTCTTCAAACATGGGGAAAAAATAACGCGCCCGTTCCATAATGGTAGAAATAGACGATTTTCTATTTTGCAAATAGGTTCTTATAACTTGCTCCAGATGCGCATTGTATTCAATTTTAAAAGGTGTTTTGCTGTTTAAATGTTTCAAACGGGATTTTAATACTTCGGTTGACAGTTCTTCAAGATCTGCAATATACATTTCGTTTTCGCCTAATATATATAATTCCTTATCATACAAAGGCGATTTTATTAATCTATTCATCCATAAGCTGTCAATTAGCGAAGCATTTGGATGAACCTGAAGAATTAAAGAATCTGAATTTGTAAAAAATAATGCAGGACTGTCTTTAAAATGTACTTTGGTGTTTTCGTTAAAATGTACCTTGGTGTTTTCGTTTTGCTGAGTTTTTTGGGACTCCGTTTTCTTTTGTGAAAATGCAAAAGTAAAAGTTAGTAAAAAACCAATGTATATTAAATTTTTCATAGGAGGGCTAGTTGTTTAGAAGTTTTGAAATCTCGTCTAAATTAGGCGCTAAAATAATTTCAATTCTTCTGTTTTTTGCTTTCCCTTCTGAAGTTGCATTAGACCCAACCATGACATATTCACTTCTTCCAGCCGCTGTGATTTGTGTTGGATTTACACCTTTGTTTTGTAAAATTCTAACAATCGCCGTTGCGCGTTTAACAGATAAATCCCAGTTGTCTATGATGGTTGCTCCGGTATATGGCACATTGTCTGTATGTCCTTCAATAAGCACATTGATATCCGGATTTTTTGACAACACGTTTGCCAATTGTTCTACGGCCGTTTTTCCTTCGCTGCCAACAGCCCAACTACCAGAATCAAATAGTAATTTATTTTCCATGGAAACATATATTTTTCCATTTTTTTGAACAACGGTCAAGCCTTTGCCTTCAAAATTGAGCAATGCGCTTGAAATGGCATTTTTTAACTGTTGCATTTGTGCTTCTTTTGCATTTATCAAGCCCTGTAGTTCATTAATTTGATTGGAGCGTTGTGCCAATTCATTTTGAAGTTTTTCCAATCGGTCACTTTCTAGCGCCAATTTTCTCTCTTTTTCTTCCAATTGAACCAATAATTCTTGATTTTTCTGAGATTGCTCGGCCAATTTTTTTGAACTTTGGGTGGAAAGCACATTATAAGATTCGTCCAAATTTTTAAATTTACTTTGAAGTGAAGCGAACTCGTTATCCAAAATTTCTTTTTGGTTTTTTAGTACCGTGTAATCGCTGTTCAATTTTTCTAAATCGGCTTCCAATGCTTTTTTTGCAAGCAATAAATTATCTTTTTCCTCAACCAATACTGAATTTGAAGTACGTAAATTATTGAATTTTGTTTCTAGCTCCTGATACACTTTTTTTGATACACAGGCATTTAATGTGATAGCTATAATGAATAGAATTGCTGCTTTTTTTAACATTGTATTTCTTTTATTTATTTTTATGACTTAATTTCAACAACTACCGGGCAATGATCCGAATGTTTTGCTTCCGGTAAAATATAGGCTCTTTTAATATTGTCTTTCATCTCTTTGCTTACCATATGGTAATCTATGCGCCAGCCCTTGTTATTGTTTCTTGCATTTGCCCTATAGCTCCACCAACTGTAATGATGCGGCTCTTTGTTTAAATGACGAAACGAATCTATAAAACCACTGTCTAAAAAATTCCCCAGCCAATCGCGCTCAACAGGCAAAAATCCTGAGGTGTTTTTATTTTGTACCGGATTATGAATGTCTATTTCTGTATGGCAAATGTTATAATCGCCACAAATAATAAGATTGGGAAGTTCTTTTTTGAGCTTGTTTACATAATCTTGAAACTGAGCCATGTAGGTTAGCTTAAACTCCAATCGATCATCACTGGTTCCGGATGGTAAATATAAACTCATAATTGATACGTTCTCAAAATCCACCCTTAAATTTCTGCCTTCATTATCCATTGTTTCAATTCCAGTACCATAAACCACCTTGTCAGGTCTCGTTTTTGATAAAATAGCCACACCACTGTATCCTTTTTTTTCTGCCGAAAACCAATAGTGATAATTATAACCTGCATTTTCAAACAAACTTAAATCCAGTTGTTCTTTATGTGCTTTTATTTCCTGTAAACAAATAACGTCGGGATTTGCGGCAACCAGCCATTCAATAAAACCTTTGTTTAGTGCAGCTCTGATTCCGTTTACATTGTATGATATTATTTTCACCTGTTTATAATTTATTATTTTTTAGCGGTAACAGATTGTTGCCTGCCGATTGGCAAGAAATCCTTGCCTGCCGCAGGCAGGTTCGCCATTAACCATTCCTTTGTATATCAAAATTTGTGATGCTCGGTTCATTCTATCTTAAATATTTCCAAAAAGGCAGGAATTACCTTTGCTTTTTTTATTAAAACTTCATTTCAGGAATTTCACCTTCAACAATTAAATTGCCTTCTGTAGCGGCAATAATTTCCTCAACAGAAACGCCCGGAGCTCTTTCAATAAGATAAAATGCATCGTTCTTAATTTCTAGATAAGCCAAATTTGTCACTACTTTTTTAACACAATTCACTCCTGTTAAAGGCAAGGAACATTTTTTTAGTAATTTTGACTGACCAGTTTTGTCTGTATGCATCATCGCTACAATAATATTTTCTGCGGAAGCCACCAAATCCATTGCACCGCCCATGCCTTTTACCATTTTTCCCGGGATTTTCCAGTTCGCGATATCGCCGTTTTGCGAAACTTCCATCGCTCCTAAAACAGTTAGTTGAACGTGTTGCCCTCGAATCATCGAAAAGCTCATGGCCGAGTCAAACAATGAACCGCCTTTTAAAATGGTGACCGTTTGTTTACCCGCATTTATTAGATCGGCATCTTCTTCACCTTCAAATGGAAAATTACCCATTCCAAGCATCCCGTTCTCCGACTGAAATACAACATCTATGTTTTTCGGTATATAATTGGCCACCAAGGTTGGAATGCCAATTCCCAGATTCACATACCATTTATCTTGTAATTCCTGGGCAATTCTTTGTGCTATTTCTTGTTTTAATAAAGCCATTGTTTTAAGATTTTGGAGTTACTGTAAGTTGTTCAATTCTCTTCTCATAATCTTTCCCCTGAAAAATACGCTGTACAAAAATACCTGGAGTATGAATTTGGTTTGGATCCAATTCGCCGGCTTCAACCAATTCTTCAACTTCGGCAACGGTAATTTTCCCTGCCATGGCCATCATCGGATTAAAATTACGGGCAGTTCCTTTAAAAATAAGATTTCCGGCGGTATCTCCTTTCCACGCCTTCACAAAAGCAAATTCAGGATTAAAAGCTTGTTCCAGCACATACATTTTGCCGTTAAACTCTCTGGTTTCTTTTCCTTCAGCCACTTCTGTTCCATATCCTGCAGGTGTGTAAAATGCCGGAATTCCAGCGCCTGTAGCTCTACAACGTTCTGCTAAAGTTCCTTGTGGAATCAATTCAACATCCAATTCACCCGAAAGCATTTGACGCTCAAATTCTTCATTTTCTCCAACATAGGAAGAAATCATTTTTTTAATTTGATGCTTTTTTAATAAAAGCCCCAATCCAAAATCATCGACCCCTGCATTGTTAGAAATACACGTTAGATTATTAACGCCTAATCTCACCAATTCAGAAATACAATTTTCAGGAATACCGCATAAACCAAAGCCACCAAGCATAAAAGTCATGCCGTTTTCTACGCCCATTAAAGCGTCCTGCGCATTTTTAACTACTTTATTTATCATAATTTAACTTTTTAAAATTCAGGATCCTCATCTAATTTTAAATCAACATTGTTCTCATCCACAGCGCCTTTTCTGCAATCTGTTTCTATGCTTAGTTCGACAGGTTTTTCAAAAGCTCCTTTGCTTACATTCAACGTTGGGTCTGCATATAGTTTTTTATAATATATTCCCCATATTGGCAATGCCATTGTTGCACCTTGCCCTTTGGATAAGCCGGCAAAATGCACAGCTCTGTCTTCTCCGCCAACCCAAACCCCGGTTGCCAAATTAGGCACAATACCCATAAACCAGCCATCGGACTGATTTTGGGTAGTACCTGTTTTTCCTGCAATTGGATTTGTGAATTCGTACGGATAACCTGTAACCATATTGTCGGGATATGCAGCTCCTTTAGTTCTTAAGCGAATACCCGATCCTGCCTCCGTTACTCCTTCCAGCAAATTGGTAATCACATAGGCCGATTCCTCACTTATTGCTTCTTTAGAATTTGGCATAAATTGTTCCAGCACCAATCCGTTTTTATCTTCTATTCTCATTAACATCATAGGCTCAATCCTTAAACCTTTGTTTGCAAAAGTTGCATAGGCTCCAACCATTTCATACAAAGATAAATCCACAGAACCCAGCGCTATTGAAGGCACTTCAGGAATTTCGCTTTCAATCCCCACACTATGCGCAAAATTAACTACAGTTTTAGGATGCACCATATCAATTAACTTCACGGTAATCACATTCACAGAACCTGCCAACGCCTGTTTTAGTGTCAATTCCCCACCATATTTATTGTCTGCGTTTTTGGGTGTCCAATCTTGTGGCATCTCATATTTTTCTTTCAAAATTGTATAGGGTGTATTTGGCAATTTATAACAAGGAGACAATTTTAATTGATTGATGGCGGCTGCATACACAAATGGCTTAAAGGTAGAACCTACCTGTCTTTTCTGTTGCTTTACTGCATCAAATTGAAAATGTTTGTAATTAACGCCTCCAACCCAAGCTTTTACGTGGCCAGTTTGCGGCTCAACCGAAAGCAATCCCGATCGCAAAATGTGTTTGTAGTATTTAATGGAATCATATGGAGACATAATAGTGTCTATATCTCCTTTATAGGAAAAGACACTCATATTGGTTTTTTCTTTAAAAGAATCTTTTATTTCACTGTCTGAAGCACCATTTTTTCTCATACGAATCCAACGGTCTGAACGTTTCATGGCCTGTTCCATAGTGTTTGCAACCTGATTTTCATCCAAATCGTAAAAAGGCGCTGTTTTGTTGCGTTTTTGTTCTTTATAAAATACGCGCTGCAAATTTTCCATATGTTCCAGCATCGCTTCTTCGGCATATTTTTGCATACGCGAATCAATGGTCACGTAAATTTTAAGTCCGTCCCGTTGCAAATTATATTCGGTACCATCGGGTTTGGGATTATTCTTTACCCAAGTTTTCATAAAATCACGCAGGTATTCCCTAAAATAAGTGGCAGAACCATCGCTATGTCCCTCTTTATGTATATCCAAATTTAAAGGGCCGGCCTGAAAAGTATCTCGTTGTGTTTTTGTAATAAAATCATTTTTATACATTTGACTTAAAACTACATTTCTCCTAGCTTTCACACGCTCTTCTTTTCTTAAAGGATTGAAATATGAGGCGTTTTTTAACATTCCAACCAACATAGCCGACTCTGGGACTTTTAAGTCAATAGGTTCTTTTCCAAAATAAATTCGCGAAGCGGAACGAATACCAACCGCCAAATTCAAAAAATCGTATTTATTTAGGTACATTGTTAAAATTTCCTGTTTGGTATATTGACGCTCTAAGCGAACAGCAATCACATATTCCTTTACTTTTTGTAAAATCCTTTCAACAATATTTCTGGATCCTTCCCCGTGGAACAAAAGTTTGGCCAATTGCTGGGTAATGGTGCTTCCGCCACCCTCGCTTCCCAGCATCACCACTGCACGAATCGAGGCTCTAAAATCAATTCCTGAATGTTCATAAAAACGTTCGTCCTCTGTAGCAATTAAGGCATTGATTAAATTTTCGGGAAGTTCCTTAAATTTTACGGGGGTTCTGTTTTCATAAGCATATTTCCCCAACGTTTTTCCATCAATAGAAATCACTTCTGAAGCTGTGTTGTTTTCGGGATTTTCTAATTCTTCAAAAGAAGGAAGCGGCCCAAATGCACCAAAAGAAGCCAGTAAAAACAGCAGGATTAAGAATAAAACGCCCCCAATGATTGTCATCCAGAACCATTTTATATACTTCGAAAATTGATTATTATTTATCGCTTTTTTTGTCATTTTTGTGTTTTTTCAATTCTTAGCCCAACATCCATAATGCCTTTTAAAGGAATTTTTCCCTGAATATCATTGATACCTCGGGTTGCATGCCGAATACTAAATTTATAAGCGCCTATTTCAGAGAAAACAACCTGCTCTTTATAATACAGTTTATTTTCTTTAAGATCCGTAAATCCGGTGCCCAACCAGTTTCCCTTAGCATCAGTCATTTCATATTCCAAAGTATCTATCACTTTATAACCGTTAGGTAATTCAAGTTTGGCAATTAAAAACAAAGAACTAAATTCATAATTCTTATTATTTCTAATATTGATAAACACATTATTTGTTGAAATAGTATCTGAATTGTTCACAATAAAATCAATTTCCTTATCTGAATGCCATTGTTGGTTCTCAATAGGGATGTATCGATCAAAAACGGCATTTGTGTTGCATGAAAACAACAGAAAAGTAAAGGCCGCTATACTTAGCAGTTTATCTATTTTTTTTCGGGTTTGCACTTCTATTTGGAGGTCTTTGTTTTTTGTTTTTTTGACCGACGCTGCTTTGTTTGTTTTGCGTCGTTGTCTGTAAGTTTTTAGGTTTCTTTTTGTTCCTATTTTTTCTTTTTGGGATATCAAAACGCGTTAAGCTGTCTTGCCCTACAACATCCTCAAATTCTGCTGCATCTTCTACCAACAATTCAAATTCATAATCTTCCAAAGAGGCAACAGGTTGGTTGGCTTTGTTTAAGTCAATAATTTCTTTAACATTTTCTACGGTTAATTTATACCACTTATTTCTGTCATCTTTATAGGTGTACCATAAAAGTCTTTTAAAAATATCCATCTTAATAAAAACAGCTTCCCCTTTTTTTGTTTTTAACACGGTATCTTGTCGTGGAAAATCGGCTAAAGCATCTAAATAAGTGTCTAATTCATAATTTAAACAACATTTTAATTTTCCGCATTGACCCGCCAATTTTTGTGGATTTAAGGACAATTGCTGATAGCGTGCCGCTGTAGTATTCACTTTTCTTAAATCCGTTAACCAGGTTGAACAACACAATTCTCTTCCACAGGATCCTACACCTCCCAATCGAGCAGCTTCTTGCCGTAAACCCACTTGTTTCATTTCAACCCGAATGCTAAAAGTACTTGCCAAATCCCTAATTAATTGCCTAAAATCTACACGGTCATCGGCTGTATAATAAAAAGTGGCTTTATTTCCGTCACCTTGGTATTCCACATCAGAAAGTTTCATTTTTAAGCCCAACCTACCTAAAATCTCTCTTCCTTTATATTGGGTTTCATATTCCTTTTCTCGCGCAGCTTTCCAAATATCGATGTCCTTTTGGGTGGCTTTTCTATATATTTTTTTTACTTCTTCACTGTCAAAGGCAATTCCTTTTTTCTTCATCTGAATTTTTATCAGTTCGCCAGTGAGCGAAACCGTTCCAATGTCGTGACCCGGGCTTCCTTCCACCGCAATAATATCGCCAATGGAAATTTGCAGATTGTCAACATTTCGATAAAAATGTTTTCTGCCATTTTTAAATCGAACTTCAACAATGTTAAGTGGTTTTTGACCCGTTGGCAATGACATGTTTGCCAACCAATCGAAAACGGAGAGTTTTTCACAACCTCCGTCGGCGCAATTTCCATTGCTTTTGCAGCCTTTCGGCACGGTACTTATATCTGAAGAGCAACTATTACAGCTCATATATTTTTATATTTTTATATTATTTGTAAAACTGAGAATCAACTTTACGGACTTCACTAATTTGTAAAGATATAATTAATTTACCAACCTTAAAAAGATAAAAAATGGAGCCTATGTTTGCTTTACATCAATAATTTTTACCGGACAGGCTTCCTTCGCTTTTGTGACCGCTTCCAAAATGCCCATATCAGCCGATTTTAATGTGAAAAACCCCCTTTTTTCTTTTGAATGAAGCAGCACTGCTTTTCCGTCCTTTTTCGACATTTGGAACTGGGCAGCAGCTTGTTCAACACAGTAATTACAGCCTATGCATTTGGCTCTCTGCAATGTGATAATTACCATCCTTTTTTTACTATTTATAAATTATGATTTTTGATTTTGATCTTTTAACATACACAGTACAGACAGCTCGCGAGCTGTCTCTACATTCATTTTTGCCTTTTCAAATTTAATTTATCTACGAACTGCCTGCCAGACAGGCTTTCAACTTTTCTTTTTTAGCCAACCTCAACAATGGCACTTCCAACTTCCGCATTCATAGGAACAATTTTATACAATTTATCCGATGGACGAATTCTGAAATCAACTTTAAAAGTACAGGAATCTCCTTTTTGGGCTTTTTCTCCCGCCACGTCATTTATGTACATCTGGGTAATTTCCATTTCTTTGGCGCCTGTGGTTGGACCCGTAATTAAAATGGTATCGCCAACAGAAATTTCATAAGCTTCAATTTTAAATTCGGCAATGTTGGTTTTGGGAAAATAATGCATTCCTTTACCTACATACACCTTTTTTTGTGTGGCTTGACTACCCGAACCATTACTCCATTCCCCTAATTTTTGTCCTAAATAATACCCGCTCCAAAATCCTCGATTGTACACTTTTTCCAATTCCAGCATCCAGGAAATTACTTTATCTTTGCTGTAAGTTCCAGATTCAATACTATCAATGGCATCGCGGTAACATTTAATTACCTTTGCCACATATTCAGGAGCTCTTCCCCTTCCTTCAATTTTCAAAACTTTTACACCGGCATCCGAAATCTGGTCTAAAAAATCAATGGTACACAAATCTTTTGGAGACATAATATACTCATTGTCCAATTCCATTTCAAATCCGGTTTCCTGATCGATCACCGTATATTTTTTTCGGCAATTTTGTTTGCAGGCCCCTCTGTTTGCTGAAGAATTTGAAGAATGCAAACTCATATAGCATTTTCCTGATACTGCCATACACAATGCTCCATGTCCAAATATTTCAATTTCCAATAAATTTCCTGAAGGTCCGCGTACGTCTTCTTTCATAATTTGTTCGGTAATTTTTTTAACCTGACGCAAGCTCAATTCGCGGCTCAACACCATGGTATCGGCAAACATGGCATAAAATTTCGCCGTTTCAATATTGGTGACATTTATTTGGGTTGAAATATGAACTTCCATCCCAATAGCCCTTGCCGAAGCGATAACTGCCTGATCCATGGCGATAACTGCGGTAATATCTGCCTCCTTTGCTTTTTGAAGCAAGGTTTTGACAACAGATAAATCGTGATCATAAATAATGGTATTTAACGTAAGATAGGTTCTGACATTTTTTGCTTTGCAACGCGCCGAAATTTCTTTCAAATCATCCATCGTAAAATTTATGGAAGCCCTTGCGCGCATATTTAATTGCTCAACGCCAAAGTAAACTGAATCGGCACCATTGTCCAATGCGGCCTGCAACGATTCAAAACTTCCGGCGGGAGCCATCAATTCAATTTTTCCTGTAGTAGTCATGCTGTTTCTGATTTTTTGCAAAATTACATTTTTTATAATAAATATCTCAGTTACATATCTTTTATCATTTTTTTAACAAAAAAATATTTATCTGTTAATTTCCAATAATTTAGGCTTGTTTCTTACATTTTTTTATAAAATTTGCATCTGTATAAAAATTAAAAAATATTTAGATGATAGTAGCTGTTGTAGGCGCTACCGGAATGGTAGGAAACGTAATGTTGCAAGTGTTGGCGGAAAGAAATTTCCCAATTACAGAATTGTTGTTGGTTGCTTCAGAACGATCTGTAGGCAAGCAAATGGAATATAAAGGAAAAAAATATACTATTATTGGTATGCAGGATGCCGTTGATGCGCACCCTGATATCGCGTTGTTTTCCGCAGGCGGAACCACTTCTGAAATATGGGCACCAAAATTTGCTGAAGTTGGAACTACAGTTATCGACAATTCTTCTGCCTGGAGAATGGATCCAACCAAAAAATTGGTAGTTCCTGAAATTAATGGCAAGGAATTAACAAAAGAAGATAAAATTATTGCAAACCCAAACTGCTCAACCATTCAATTGGTGATGGCTTTGGCCCCTTTGCATAAAAGATATCACATGAAACGCGTGGTAGTTTCTACGTACCAATCGGTTTCCGGAACAGGTGTAAAAGCGGTGCAACAACTTGAAAATGAATCGAAGGGCATCAAAGGTGAAATGGCATATCATTATCCAATTAACAGAAACGCCATTCCTCAGTGCGATGTGTTTTTGGAAAACGGTTACACCAAAGAAGAAATGAAATTGGTAAAAGAACCTAAAAAAATATTGAGCGACGATTCATTTACCGTTACCGCAACCGCTGTTCGTATTCCTACGTCTGGCGGTCATTCAGAAGCCGTAAACGTTCAGTTTGAAAAGGATTTTGACTTGGGCGAAGTTCGTAAATTATTAAGCCAAACGCCTGGAGTTATCGTTAAGGACAATATTGATACCAATACCTACCCGATGCCAATTTACGCCCACAATAAAGATGAAGTTTTTGTTGGCAGAATAAGAAGGGATGAATCTCAGCCAAACACCTTAAATATGTGGATTGTGGCCGATAACCTTCGCAAAGGTGCCGCCACAAATACCATACAAATTGCAGAATACCTGATTGCGAATAAATTGATTGGTTAAAAAGCAGGAAAGTTAAAGGTTGAAATTTAATTCATAGATTATTTATGGGCTAAAAACAAAATGTTTAAAAAAGCTACAAATATTTGTATCTTTGTGTGAATGGAAAAAATAGGAGACATAGAAATTCGTGTGGTTGGCAAATTTGGCAATGAAGAGTTAAGCCCTGGCAACTATGACATTAAACATATTGCATCGATTTTGCAAAATGTTGAAGACCTGCTGTACCCAAATAATAAAAAAGACCGACCGATTATATCTTACAATATTAAAGAAGGTTCCGTTAAGCATATTTTTAAAACCGCCATTCAAACTATCATCGGATTTAGTGCTGTGTTATCAGAGGTTCAGTCAAAAAATTCTATTGATTTCCTAGAATTAAAAACTGCACGCGCCATTGAAAATATTCAATATTTGGCGCTTCAAAAAAACTATGAATTTCAAATTAAAACTTCTTTAAAAGAAGATTTCGAATTAATTATAAATCCTTCAACCAAATTTATTAGGACTGAAAATATTTGGGTTGATGCTGAATTATACTTTTACGGCATCTTAAAAGATGCTGGTGGCAAAAGCAAAGCAAACATCCATCTTGATACTGAAGATTATGGATATTTATCTATTGAAACTGGGGAAGAATTTTTAAAACAAAGAGAAGAAAATTTGTTGTATAAAAAATTTGGGGTTAGGGCAAATGGAAAACAAAATATTGAAACTGGCGAAGTTGACACAAAATCATTGAAGCTTTTAGAGTTAATTAATTACAATCCAAAATTTGACAGCGAGTATTTAAATAGCCTAATTTCTAAAGCCAAGAAGAATTGGAAGGAAATTAATGCTGATGAATGGTTATTGAATTTAAGAGGTGGCTATGAAGCATAGCGTTCTTCTCGACACAAGCTTTTTCATTAGGCTTTTAAATGACGAAGATCCACTTCACAAAAATGCGGTTGGCTATTTTAGATATTTTTTAGAAAATGAAATAAGCCTCAAAGTTTCAACCATTTCAATCGCTGAGTATTGTGTACACGGAAAATTAGACGATTTGCCTCTTAACAATGTCCAAATTGTTCCATTTAATCTAAAAGATGCAGAGAGAACAGGAGAATTCGCAAAAATAATTTTTATCGAAAATAAAATTAGTTTAGAAAAATTATTTCCAAGAGCCATCATCCCAAATGATTCAAAACTTTTTGCCCAAGCGGATTTAGACAAGACTGTTAGTCATTTTGTAACTTCTGATTCCAGGTCAAAAAATACGTTTAAAATGCTTAAAAAGTCAACGATCCCTAAATTTGAGATTATTGGCATTGATGTTCCTTATACACAAACTTTTGGTATTTTAGATTTATAAAAACTCGATGGCGCGGATTACAATTCCGCGCTATCAAGTTGGAATAAAGAAATATTTTATAAAAAACAATTCCTTCTTATTGCTTCTTTTTAAACAAATTCTTCAAAGCATTTTGAACAAGGCTGTCTTTTGCTTTATTTATTGGAGTTTTAACTGGCGCAACCGTTTTTGTGGTGTCAGCGCTTAAGGTTTTGGAGGTATCCACTTTCGTTTTTCCAGGGATTAAATTACCCAAAGCTTCGGTTGCCTGATTGATTAATTTTCCTTTTTGCATGTCAACCAATTGCGTAATTACGTTGGTGGTGGCCTTTTGCAAGTCGGTTGAAACTTTCGGATTTGCAAAACTTCCTGTTAACACAGCATTTATGGGGAAATTTTCAATTTTTGCGGCATCGGCTGGTGTTAATTTGGAAATTAATTTATTGACTTCAGCACCTAAATATTTTGCCGGAACATCAAATTTTAGGTTATATGCCATATTTTGGTCAAAACCATGTGAACCTGCAACTTCAATATTAATATCTTGATATTTTAAGGTAAATGGGTTGATTTCTACTTTCCCGTCTTTAAAAGATAAAATCATTTTTAGGTTATCCAAATTCAACTTTTCAAGATCGATAAATTTTACATTTGAAGCTAAAGAAGCCAATAGTTGTGAGTTGGTTGGACTTACTTTTGAGTCCAACAATTGGCCGATCAAATTTCCTGAAATTGTTTTAAGATCGGGTGTCAAATCATCGGTTAAATTCCCCGATAATTTGATGGTTGAATTTAATTTTCCCATAACGGCATTGGCTATTGGGGCAATGGCTTTCAACATGGCCAATTGCGTAAAAGATTCAGAGATACTCAAGGAGTTTAACCCTAAATCCATTTCAAATTTTGGTGTTTTTTCTTTGGTGGAAACCATTCCGCTTAAGGCTATTTGTCCGCCAAAAACATTCATTTTTAAATTGCTCAATGAAACGGATTCATCTTTTATCACCAAATTTCCCGAAACTTCTTTTAAGTTCAAATTATCATAAACCACCGTTGTGGCTTTGGCCGAGATGGTAACATCTAAAAATGAGGGAATTTTTAATGCTTCTTTCGTGGTTTTAGTTGCAGTGGTTTCGGTTTTGGTTTCCATAAAATCGGCAAGTTCAAATTGCTGGGAAATCATATTAAAATTCCCTTTAAGCACCTGATTTTTAAAAATAAACCCATAAAAATTATCTAAATTTCCTGTCACCTGAAAATCGGAATTTCCAGTTTCCCCGTCAAAAGTATTCAAACGAATATTTTTTGGGTTAAAGGCAATGGCAGCTTGCTTAATTTTAAATGGTTTTGCCATTTCCTCACTTTCATAATTAAAATCTGTGACCGTAATGGTCCCCGAATTTTGAATATTTTGATATTGGCTTGCCTCAACCGATTTCATGTCAAAACGCGTTACCACATCGGCTTTTAAAATACCGGTCAAAGGTTTTTCTAATTTTACAGGATATGCTTTAGATACATTTGCTAAATTTATGATTCCTTTAAGTTCTGCATTTATCAACGGATTTTCGGCAACATTTTTAATGGTTGCTGTTGCGTTAAACACATCCTGATCAATGGTAAATGACAGCTTATTAAGGTCGATATAGGTATCATTAAATATTCCCGTTTTGTTTACGATACGGGAATCTATCACAATATTTTTTACAGATTTGGGTAAATTAGGATATTGAAACGAAGCATTGTTTGAAGCAATTTCAACATCAAAAGCAGGTATGCTGGCATCAGAATAAGTTCCTTTTACAAGGCCGTTTACCTTAAAATCACCAGATGTTTTTACGCCATCCAACTTTCCTGAATACATTTCGGGGATCAATCCCAAAAAGTTTTTAAAATCGGATGTAGGTGTTTTAAATTTCATATCATAAACTTGTCCTTCGTCTGTCATCTGAATAAATCCATCAAAAGCAATTGGCAACAAATTAACCAAAGCTTCATTTTCCTTAAAAGTGTATTTTAGATTTTCCAAATCCAATCCCAAAACGGCATCAAGGGAGAGCGCCACATTTTTTAAATAGTTTGTTTTATCAATGGAAACAATCAGTTTGGCCGTAGATTTTGTTTTTAAATCCAGTATTTTATTTTTAAAATCACCACTGCCTTCGTGGTTGATACTGTCTAAAATAACACTCATTTTAGATGCCGCATCAAAATAAGTAAAACGAAGGTTTTTAATGGTGTAATTCTCAAAATTTAGCGCAAATTCATCGTTTTCAGTAGCCTCTTTTCCATCTCTATCTTTTAAGGCAATATCATAATTTGACAAACCATTTTCATTGAAAATAATATTCACTTTTGCATTTTCACTGCTAAAAGCTTCTATACTCATAGGCTCTCCTTTTCCTTTAAATAGTGATGTAACACTCATTTTAAGGGTGAAATTTTCTGAATAAAACAAGGTGTCATTTTCAAAAGGAGCCTTGTTAATAATACTTAAATCATCAATTATAACAGTAGCTTTCGGAAAGTTTTTAAACAAACTCAAATCAACATCATTAAAAGCCACCACCGCATCTACATTTTTATTGATGGATTTTAGCACCAATTCCTTAATTTTTCCTTTAAAAATAAAAGGCGTAGCTACAAGAACAATAGCCAGAACCAATAAGATGATTCCAATTATTTTAAATACTTTTTTCATATTTCTCTGAGTTTTTTTCGATGATGTTTAATTGTGTTTTTTACAATTTGATGGTCACATTATGTAAAATACACCTCCATTTCAATAAGTAAAGGTAATAAAAAATAGAAAAGATAATTACGAACAGAGACGAAGAAAATTGAGTGCAGAAAAAATATATTTAAACCTACCTATGGCGGGTAGCCAAACTTTCCAAAAATAAGGGAGTTAGTTTTATTTCAAATAACGCATTGTCAATTAAACAAATTAACAAAACCAAAAAAAAGCCGCAAAAAATGCGGCTTTTCCAATTGGGATTTTCTTGGGATTTATTTTGAAACATTTAAAACATCTCCAATAATTTTTTCTAAATCGTGTTTTGGCATGGCTCCTTGGGCCATTTGCGGATCTGAATCTTTAGGAACAAACAACATAGAAGGAATGCTTCTTATGCCAAATGCAGCAGCCAATTCCTGTTCAACTTCTGTATCCACTTTATAAATATTCAATTTTCCTTTATATTCATTGCTCAATTCTTCTAAAACCGGCGCCACCATTTTGCAAGGCCCACACCAATCAGCATAAAAATCAATAATACAAGGTAAATCTCCCTCAAATTTCCATTCTTTATTTTTTTCGAAATTAAAAACTTTTTCTAAAAAAGTTTCCTTAGTCAATAATTCTGTCATTTTTTTTATATTTTAATACTTGTAAATCAGCAATTTCTGTGCCGTTGTTAAATTCGTGCAAAGTGACGTAAAAAAGTAACATTTTTTAGTAACTTAGGTTACGTTTAAAAATGTTTTGTATCTTAACCCTTTAAATAGCAATTTTTTAACTAAAACTTAAAAATTATGAATGCAAAATTAATTATGGCCCTCCGATTGCTTTTGGGGCTTATCTTATTGGTAATGGGGAGCAATAAATTCTTCCAATTTCTGCCAATGCCACCAATGGAAGGTCCTCCAGCTGATTTTTTCGGTGCGTTATTTGCAACAGGTTATATGTTTCCCCTTATTGCCATAACCGAAATTAGTGCTGGTGTACTTCTATTGATTAATAAATGGACTGGCCTTGCATTGATTTTCGCTTCAATTTTGTCGGTAAACATAATTTTATTTCATTTAGCGCTTAATCCTGAAGGAATTGCACTAGGTGCTGTGGTCGCAATTTTAAATGTGATATTAATTTACGCCAACTGGAAAAAATTTAAAACCTTGTTTTAATCTCTAAAATTAACAGTAACTAAAGAGACATATTCAATTGGATATGTCTTTTTTTGATTAGTTTTGTTAATTGACTAAAAATCCAAAAAAATAATGAAGCCATTTTCTATTTTAACTTTAATTTGCGTTTTAACAATTTCCTGCAAAAATGCTGAATCTCAAAAAAACAATACAAGCTTGAATTATCCAACCACAAAAAAAGTTGACACTGTCTCCAATTATTTCGGAACAGAGGTTAAAGATTCATATCGCTGGCTGGAAGATGATATGTCTGCAGAAACAGCGGCTTGGGTAGTTGCCCAAAATAAAGTAACTTTTGATTATCTGTCAAAAATTTCTTACCGCGAAACCTTAAAAAATCGCCTGGAAAAATTATGGAATTATGAAAAAATTGGCGCCCCTTTTAAAGAAGGCGACTATCACTATTTTTATAAAAATAACGGATTGCAAAATCAATACGTATTGTATCGACAAAAAAATGAGGAAACTCCCGAAGTTTTTTTAGATCCAAATACTTTTTCTGATGATGGAACCACTTCTTTGGGCGAACTTTCTTTTTCAAAAGATGGAAATATAGTAGCCTACTCCATTTCTGAAGGCGGATCGGACTGGCGAAAAATTATTGTAATGGATGCCATTTCAAAAGAAATTAAAGAAGACACTATTATAGATGTGAAATTTAGCGGCATTTCCTGGAAAGAAAATGAAGGGTTTTATTATTCGAGCTATGAAAAACCTAAGGGAAGTGAACTTTCTGCAAAAACCGATCAACATCGTTTATTTTACCATAAATTAGGAACTTCACAAAAAAACGATCCAGTTGTATTTGGCGAAACGCAAAAACGAAGATATATCACAGGAACAGTAACCGATGATGGGAAATATTTACTGATTCGCGCTTCCGTTTCAACCTCCGGAAACGAACTATATCTTAAAGATTTATCCAAACAAAACAGTCCGATTGTTACAATCTTGGATAATTTTGATTCTGAAACTACACTGTTGGACAACAAAGATGAAACTTTGTTTTTTGTCACCAATTTAAATGCGCCAAACAAACGGGTGGTTAAAGTAAGTGCTAAAAATCCTGTTCCTAAAAATTGGGTTGACCTTATTCCTGAAACCGGCAATGTGCTTTCCCCATCAACCGCAAGCGGATTTATTTTCGCAAATTATATGGTTGATGCGGTTTCTCAAGTAAAACAATACGATTACGATGGAAAATTAATTCGTGAGATTGAATTGCCGGGTGTTGGAACCTCTGCCGGTTTTAGCGATAAAAAAGAAGCTTCACTAATTTATTATTCTTTTTCAAATTATATCAACCCGGGCTCCATTTATTCCTTTGAACCTATAAATGGGATTTCAAAATTATACAACAAACCAGCCATCGATTTTAATCCGGAAAATTTCGAAACAAAACAAGTTTTTTACAATTCAAAAGATGGCACTAAAATTCCGATGATTATTTCCTATAAAAAAGGAACACAATTAAACGGCAAAAACCCAACTATTTTATATGGTTATGGAGGTTTCAACATCAGCTTAACACCAAGTTTTAGCATTCCCAATGCCGTTTGGATGGAACAAGGCGGAATTTATGCCGTACCAAACTTGCGTGGCGGCGGTGAATACGGTGAAGCTTGGCATAATGCAGGAACAAAAATGCAAAAACAAAATGTTTTCGATGATTTTATTGCAGCTGCTGAATATTTAATAAAAAACAATTATACCTCATCAAACTATTTGGCAATTAGCGGACGATCAAACGGTGGCTTGTTGGTGGGCGCGGTGATGACGCAACGACCAGCCTTGATGAAAGTGGCTTTACCGGGTGTTGGCGTTTTAGATATGCTGCGCTATCATACGTTTACCGCAGGCGCTGGCTGGGCTTATGATTATGGTACTGCTGAAGATTCAAAAGAAATGTTCGACTATTTAAAAGGCTATTCTCCGGTTCACAATGTAAAAGCGGGAGTTGAATATCCCGCAACTTTAATAACCACAGGCGATCACGATGACCGAGTTGTACCAGCACATTCATTTAAATTTGCCGCTGAATTACAAGAAAAACAAACAGGTAACAACCCAACGTTAATTCGCATTGAAACCAATGCCGGTCACGGTGCAGGAACACCTGTTTCAAAAACCATTGAACAATATGCCGATATTTTTGGCTTTACTTTATACAATATGGGTTTTAAGGAATTGCCGAAAGCATTATAATGTTGCGTGAACGGACAGGTCGCGACCTGTCCCTACTTTTTTAAATTCCCCCTTCGGGGGCTAGGGGGCTTTTGCGTATCTTTGCAAAATCTTGTTAAACAAAACCTATGCAATTTAAAGACTTACAGCTAAACAAACATATATTAAGGGCGATTTCAGAAAAAGGATACAACATTCCTACACCTGTTCAAGTGCAAACCATTCCTTTGATGCTAGCAAAAAAAGATGTGATTTCCTCAGCCCAAACAGGTACAGGAAAAACGGCTGCATTTGCTTTGCCAATTTTGCAAAGTTTATTCGATAAACAAGATCCTTCAAAAAAAGGAAAAAAAATACGTGCCTTGGTGGTGAGTCCAACCCGCGAATTGGCCATTCAAATTGAAGAAAGTTTTAGAGATTATGGCAAATACACCAATTTAAAAACTGCGGTTATTTTTGGCGGAACCGCCATTGATCCACAAGTAACGATGCTAAAAAAAGGGGTGGATATTTTAATCGCCACGCCAGGCAGGTTATTGGATTTGCACAAACAGGAACTTGTGAACTTATCTTTTATTGAAACGTTAGTTTTGGATGAAGCCGATTTAATGTTGGATATGGGTTTTATTGATGATGTTAAGAAAATTGAACGCTTATGTCCTAAAAGCAAACAAATTGCCTTATTCTCTGCAACAATGCCACATAAAGTAGTGACTTTGGCGCAAACCATTTTAAACAATCCCGAAAAAGTGGATGTAACGCCACAATATGCTACGGCACAAGGCGTAAACCAAGTATTGTATTTTGTACCCAAAACAAAAAAAATGGAATTGTGCCTCCATTTATTAAGGAATACCATAAAAGGTGACATCCTTATTTTTAGACGTACCAAATTTGGGGTGGACAAATTAGAGAAAATGTTGCGCAAAAACAACTTTAGTGTGGCCAGCATTCACGGCGATAAAACACAAGCCGACAGAGAAGAAGCCTTAAACAAATTTAAAAACAAGGCTGTTTCCATTTTAATCGCTACCGATGTTGCATCTCGCGGTCTTGACATTGACAATTTAGACGCCGTTATAAATTTTGACATCCCAAATATCCCGGAATCTTATGTTCATAGAATTGGCAGAACAGGCAGAGCCGGAAACACAGGCACCTCGTATTCATTTTGCGCTGCAGATGAAAAAATATACATACAGGGCATTCAAAATTTGATTAACATCACAATTCCGGTGGTTGAAGACCATCCGTATCCTTTGGATCCAAACGCAAAACCAGAAATCTATAGAAAACTTGGGCTTAAACCCAAAAAAGGGCGAAAATCCGACGCTTCCAAAAAAAATAAAAAACGTTGGTATTAATAAGGTATTAATAATAAGGTGCAGAAAGTTAGAAATTTAAAAAGTTCAAAGTTGCCCTAAATATTATTCTAATTGCAATTCAAACTCTCTTTCCAAGGGAAAAGTACCATCTACTAATAACTAGGGAAAAGCGTCCTCTGCTAACACATGCATTGGAGCATTAAATCTAAAATCGTACTTCCTAAATCGAAAATCATTTCAAACTCCCTTTCCAAGGGAAAAGTACCATCTACTAATAACTAGGGAAAAGCGTCCTCCACTAACACATGCATTGGAGCATTAAATCTAAAATCGTACTTCCTAAATCAAAAATCATTTCAAACTCCCTTTCCTTAGGAAATCCTGCCTGCCGAGGTAGGGGCTGGAGATAGGAATTGCCTGTCTTATTTTACCAATAAATCTTCCAATAAGGACAATTAAATATGATATTTTAAGCTAACATTTATCATAAAATTAACAGAATTTTATGATAAATGTTAGCTTTTTAGGCCAAACAAGGCCTTTTCACCCTAATAAACTCGCTAAAAAACTGCAAAAAAGTATAAAAATTTCACTAAATAAGGAGGAAAACAGCAATTTTAATTAGAAATAGAAAAAATAAAAAATAAAAAAATCTTCATCATAACTACTTATTTTTTAGTATTTTATATCGAGAGAATGAAAATTATTACTATTTTAGCATTAAAAATAAGAGGTTTTGATGAATCAATTATTGCATAATCTAAATTATATATGTAGTTTTGTTTATACTTGTGTGGAGCACAAGTGCATTAACCTATTTAAATTTAAAAGAATATTAATTAAAAAGTTACAAAAAAATGAAACATTTAAAAAAATTGTCGGTAGTCCTTATGCTGACTACTCTCTTTAGTGTGACCTTCACGTCTTGTATAGACAATGACGTTTCACCAATTGTTGAAGCCATTTATGAGGCTCAGGCAGATTTAATTGCTGCACAAGCAAATGTGCAAAATGCTCAAGCTACCAAGCTTCAAGCTGAAGCTTCTTATCAACTGGCGTTAGCCGCTATGGCAAATGCAGATGCTGCTTATACTCTTCAGGAAGTTGAAGAATTAAAAATAGCAAATGCAAATGCCCAAATTGCTCTAGATTTGGCTAAAGCTGAATTTAACATTACAATGGTTGGCCTTCTTGCTGAATTGGATGAAGCAGGTGCGCAAATAGCCTTAGACTATGCTTTAAAGTACAGAATGTATGCCAATGCTGCAACTAATTTACTTGAAGATAAAGCTGATGCTGTTTACGATTTAGCTTATGCTCAAGCTCAATTAAATTCTTCTTATCCGCTTTATGCTATTAAAGCTTTAGAAACTGTTGTAGCCAATGCAAAATTTCAGGTAGAAATTAACGAAGGTAAAATTGCTGCATTACAGGCTCTAATTGATAATCCTAATTCTTTGCCTGCACAAGTTAGTGCTTGGGAAGCTGAACAAGCTGCTTTAGCGATTGAAAGAGATCTTAAACAAGCTGAAGCTGATGCTAAATATGCTGAAAGAGACAACCTTGTTGCTGGTTGGGATGGTGAAGATGACGTTAGAGATAACTTTATTAAATTGTATGAAACTTATGAAAAGGAATCAGACACATTAAATAATGCAAATGATCCATCTAAAGATTTTGGATATAAAATCTGGGTTTTACAAAATAATATAGATACATGGGCTGCTGCCTTAGCTACTTACGCTGCTGATTTAGCTGCTGCGAAGTCCGCTATAACTGCTGCTGAAACTGCTTATACCGGTGCTTGGACTGCTTTAGGGGAAAAAGATTCTCAAGGTGCTTCATTAAAACAAGCAAACAATAGTTTATTTGGAACTTATTTTACAAAATCTGGTAAAACAAGTGCTCCTGAGGCAATCGCTGCTGGTGCAACTAAATATGCTACGCCTGCTAACTTACAACAAGTTTATGTAAATGCAAAAATTACTACTTTAGATGCTACTGCTGAATTATCTGCTTACCAAACTGCTTTTGACGCTCTTGTAGCTACTTACAATGCCGCTGCCAATCAATTAGCTGCTGCACAATTGGCATTTGACACTAATAATTATGCTGGAGACTTACTTACAGCACAAAATGCAGTAACTACATCACTAGCTACTGGTGGAAATTTCAAAAATGCTCAGGATGCGTATGCTGCTGCTAAAACTGCTTTTGAATTAGATCCTACTGGTTTTACTACTACTGATGGACTTGGATTACATCTAGGTGATAATTTTGATTTTGGTAACACAGGTATATCTGGTGATGGTTTCACAAGAACTTTCATGCGTGTGGGCTCAGTTGGTGAAGTATCAGTTGGAAGTGGAACTTATGAGGTTAAATCATTGTTACCAACAAAATATATTTATAGCCAATTAGCTGGTGTAGCAGCAGGTTTAACAATTGCTAATACTGACGCCTATATATGGGAAGATGTTGCCGGTGGTATGCCTATTACTGATTTAGCTGCTACAGTTTATGATCCTGATGTTCATACTAAGAATCTTGAAACCACTCCTGGCGGAATTGGTTTCGTGACTGCTATTGATAATGGAACAAAAATTTTATTTGTTGAAGTAGAGGCTGATGACACGAGTGTTTCAAAACTGTTCACCTTCAATAAAGCAACTAACAAGCTAGGTACTAACAATTTCACAGCTAGACCATTTTTTACTTCTGGAACAGGTACTGTTGGGGATCCATATACTTTCAATAGTCAACTTACATTTGGTGACACAGATGCTGGTTATGATACTGCTTGGGATGGAGATACTGGAAATGTACAAAATTATAATGCATTAACTGCTCATGCTGCATTATGGAATTTAAAACTAGCTGAGTTTATAGCACAAAATAACTTTGACCTAGGTAATGATCTTATAGTTGCTGCACAAGCTGCTTACGATTACCAAAAAGAATTATTTGACAATGGTGTTGATAACTTAGAGGCTCTTACCCTTGCTAAGGATAATGCAATAACTGCAGAAGCTGCGGCTAAAAAAGCTGTTGACCAAGCTTGGTTAATATTAGGAAAAGAGTTTGTTGCTGGTACTAAAACTGATGCCAAGAAAACTACAGGCACTACTGATGCTTGGTATTTTGTAAATTTTGTTTCAGGTACTAAGAAACTTACTTTAAACTCTACAGTATTTAATGCTGAAGTAACACTAGCAATATTAGAAGATTGTGATGCTGCTTGCTTACAAGGTAAAATTGATGTTGCACAACATGATATTGACCTAATGCAACCAGCTTTAGATTTCAGATTGGCGAAATTGGTAGAAATGCAAGCACAGTATGATCTGTATATGGCAACTTATGTTCCAGGATCATCAACTAGCTATGCTAATTTAGATGCAGATTTAAAAGTAAAATATGACACACTTTCTTTTGCAATCTTCCAATTAGAGCAAGAGTTAGATGCTTTAGATGCACAATACGATTATGTATCTGATATGTTATCTTGGAGTGGTGGTACAAATTTAAGTGATGTGTCTTTACAAATTGAATTGGCCATTTTATATGACAATTCTCAAGGCAGTTACTTAGATTCATTAAATGATTTAGAAGATGCAGAGGATGCATTGGCTGCTGCCTTAGCCAGTAATGCTGAGGGCACTGCTTATATGGCGTACCTTCAATCTGTTGTAGATGTATTAAACCAAAGATATCTTAATGCTTCAGCGCTAGCCGCTAAATACAAAGCGTTAATGGACGCCGCATTGGCATCTTAATTCTTTAAGAAATAAATAAAGGGCTGCCAAACAGCAGCCCTTTTAAAACAAAATTTTAACTCTTAAAGAACTAAAACATATGAAAAAATATTTAATTTTATGCTTTATCCTAGCCTTAACACTAACAAGTGTAAATGCACAGGATAGAGATTCAGACTACCACCACCATTATAGAGGAGATACTTGTAAAGTAGGGCCTAGATTTGCCCCACAACAAGGTGACTTTACGGCGGCAATGGTTTTTGGACGGGGAGCATATCTAAATGGAGGTTTGGCTGTACCTAGTTCTTATTCATCGGTAAGTGGCGCTGCGCCGTATGCAAATACTGTGGATGCCAATTATAACGATATTACGAATATGGTAGGTGCAGAAGGAAGATATTATGCTACAAATAGATTTGCCATTACCTTAAGTGGTGGCGCTATTTTGCGTGATACTCCAGCCCAACTTGCCATTCCTGCTGTTACCGATATCAATGGAAATCAAATTATCCCGGCTTACAATGCAGTTGTTGCTGACGAGAGAATTGATTTAAACGTCTCAGTTGGCGGACAATGGTTGTTCAATACTAAAAATGATCGCTTATTTCCTTATGTAGGATTTGCGCTTCCTTATAGTTATGCAAGACAATCAATGTATGATCCAACCGTTTCTGTTGATGGTAAAGGAAATGTTACGATTACCGATTTAGGTGCTCGTCACGTAGAAATTAACGCTTTTGGCGCACAGGCAGTTGCAGGTGTTGATTATTACATTGCTAAAGATATTTTCTTTGGTTTTGAAATCAAACCAGTTTCTTATGTCTATGCGTACAGCGTAAAAGTGCCAGGGCCAGGCTTATATAGCCTTGAAGCTGACACAAATACATTATCATTTTTTGCTCAGTTTTCTTTTAAAGTTGGGTTTAAATTTTAATTTGTAGGTTAATAAATTGATAAGAAAGGGTTGCAATGCAACCCTTTTTTTTATGCCTATTTTTTTGCCTTGGTAAACGGCAGTACAGCATCCCACGCAAATACAAGACGCAGAGATTCTTCAATACGCTATCGCTACTTTCAGAATGACAAACAAAATGTCATGCTGAACGACAGTGAAGCATCCCACGCTAGTGAAAGGGTCACGCTCATACCCAATCACACGAGTAACCAGCTTTTTGTGTCGTTATGAACAATTGCAAATATGAAAATAAAAAAAATTCCTAAAATTACTTGTATCACGTAGTCACGAGCGTGACGCTCGCGCTCGCTGCCTGTATTTTAAATTGTTGGAGCAATAAGAAAAAATTCAATACGCTATCGCTACTTTCAGAATGACAAACAAAATGTCATGCTGAACGACAGTGAAACATCCCACGCAACAATAAGTTCTAGAGATTCTTCAATTCGCTGCGCTACTTTCAGAATGACAAACAAACAAAATGTCATGCTGAACGACCGTGAAGCATCCCACGATAAAATTCTGGCGAAAAATGATACAAAACTAAATTGATTCTTTTAGAACAGAATCATTAGATTTTAAATTGCGGTAGTATCCAATAAACTGTGTAAACATAAAAAATCTCGGGGTTGAAGAACCTTGAGATTTTTTATTTAATTATTAACGTGATTATTTAAATTTGAAAAAGAATGCTGATATTTAGCTTGTTGAACTGGAAATAACTCGA
>DATCTJ010000082.1:0-26305 GCA_036568005.1 Lutibacter sp.
GGTAAAAGCAACAGACAACAAAAGTCTATCTAGCAATTATTCAACAAGCTTCAATTTATATACAGAAGGTGTTGGTGTTAAAAACTATTTGCCATTTGCACCGGTATTGGTAAGTCCGGCTTTTAACTCAGTTCAAACCACTGCAACCATAAATTTACAATGGACGGCAAGCGATGTGGACTCAGCCGATATTCTATCCTATGATGTCTATTTTGGCACGGATAAAGATAACTTGCCAATAGTATCACCAAATCAAAGCGCAAAAACCTATTCGGCAACACTTGAGGCTTCAAAAACCTATCATTGGAAAGTGGCGGTAAAAGACGACAAAGGCGGACAAACTATTGGCCAAATTTGGAGTTTTACAACGGATTAGATTCCCATCCCCAACCTCTACCGCGGCAGGTTTACCTGCCGGATAGGCAGGCAAGCTTTTCCAAAGAAAAGTGAATTTGATTCGAGATTATAATAATATCTACAAAAAAAATTAACTTTTGAACGGACAGGTCGTGACCTGTCCCTACTTTTAATAGAACGGACAGGTCGCGACCTGTCCCTACTTTTAATATTTAACTTCTTTAAACTTTTCCCATCCCCAAGAAGGTTTCGGAATTTCAACTTCTTTGGTTAAATCAAAAGAAACCGTAAATAGCCTATCTGAGCCCAAGCGTCTTAGGTTATAAGTATAGGTGGTGCTGTCAACGGTAATCCACCAAGCATTTGAAAAAGCTGATGGAATTACAGCAACAGTTTCTTCATCAGCCGGAAATACTTGCATATTGGCTGTTCCTGTATTTGTGGATGTTCCGCCATACATGGTTACTTTATCATTACTGCCATCTTCATGTCGGTGATCGTGTTTTAGTTCAATGTTTCCATTTTTATATTTTAAAATCCAGGTTCTTGATCGATTGTCACCAACATTAAATGGAATTAAAATTGTTTCGTCATCAACAGAAAGCACATGCATCACCAATTTTTTACCGGCAAAATCATCATTGGCGGGAGCACTCACCAATTGTCCTTCAAATGCTTTTCCGTTTAAAGCTTTTAAATTTTTCCAAAATTCTCTAGCTGATGTGCTGTCAGTTAGTACAATTAATCTCTCTTCAGAAAAATGTTCTTTTAATTCATTATTAATGCTCGTATTCGAAGAAATTAAAAAGGCTAAAGCCATTATAATAATTAGTTGTTTTTTCATGGATTGTGTTTTATGGGTTAATTTGCTAAAATACATTATTAAGTTAAAAAAAGCGCTGGAAAAATTTAAATAAAATACTTATTACTTAATTATTGTTCGTACATTTACGAATAATAATTTCCCTCATGAAAACTATTTCAAAATCGGATTATTTTACTACAGAACAAGAACAAACGGCACGATTTGCAAAAGCTCTGGGGCATCCTGTAAGAATTGCTATTTTACAATTGCTCAATTCACAGGTTTGCTGTTTTCACGGCGATATGGCGGATGTGCTTCCCATCGCAAAATCTACGCTTTCACAACACTTAAACGAACTTAAAGATGCCGGTTTAATTAAGGGAACAATTACGCCGCCTACCGTTAAATACTGCATCAATAAAGAAAATTGGGAGCTCGCCAAGCAATTATTAAACGCCGTATTGAAATAATTTTAATGAATTGATAATTTTGTAAACAGCTTTAAAAAATAAAAAATGTTTGATTGGATACAACATTTAGCAGACTGGCTTATTTATTCCGTTTTTAATATTGGCGCCGAAACCCATTTGGGCATTGCGCTAAACTTCTTTATTTATGATACCCTAAAAATTTTAATTCTTTTATTTGTTATTGTTTTTTTGATGGGAATTGTAAACACCTATTTCCCTATTGAAAAATTAAAAAACTGCCTGAACCGTAAAAAGCTTTATGGGCTAGAATACTTTTTCGCTTCCATATTTGGGGCGATTACGCCATTTTGCTCCTGCTCCTCTGTTCCATTGTTCATTGGTTTTGTGCAAGGCGGCATTCCTTTGGGGGTTACTTTTGCTTTTCTGATTACTTCTCCTTTGGTAAATGAAGTTGCCATCGCCATGTTTTTGGGAATGTTTGGATTAAAAGCCACCTTAATTTATGCTGGTTCGGGCATTTTGCTGGGAACTATCGGCGGCTGGTTGTTGGGTAAATTCAATTTGGAACCGCTTTTGACGGATTGGGTGAAGCAAATTATGGCCAACGCACAAACTTCCTATTCGGCATTTGAAGAAGAAAAAAGAACCTTTAAACAAAGACTTCCGGAAATCACCAAAAATGCCTGGGATATTGTAAAAGGCGTTTTGGTTTATGTGCTCATTGGTATTGCCATAGGTGCGGCAATGCACGGTTATGTGCCTGAAAATTTCTTTGCAACTTACTTAGGAAGCAACGCTTGGTGGACAGTTCCATTGGCGGTTATTTTGGCCGTTCCCATGTACGCAAATGCGGCGGGTATTGTACCGGTAATTCAGGTGTTTGTGGCAAAAGGCGTTCCAATAGGCACTGCCATTGCCTTTATGATGGCAACGGTTGGACTTTCTATACCCGAAGCCACCTTATTGAAAAAAGTAATGACGTGGAAGTTAATTGCCATTTTCTTTTCTGTAGTAACGGTTTTTATCATCATTTCTGGCTATTTATTTAATATTTTATTATGAAAAATTTTTGGAACGAACGCTACGGTGTTCAGGAATATATTTACGGAAAAACACCCAATGTGTTTTTTGCCGAACAGCTACCAACATTAAAACCCGGTGAAATTTTATTGCCTGGTGAAGGCGAAGGCCGAAATGCCGTTTTTGCGGCTTTGAAAGGTTGGCAGGTTAGGGCTTTCGACACCAGTGAAGCAGGAAAAAGAAAGGCAGAGAAATTGGCTAAAGAAAACAATGTTGACATCGATTATCTGATTGATGATGCCTTAACTGTACACTATCCACCAAATAGTTTTAATACAATTGCTTTTATTTATGCCCACTTTCCTCCTGCCATCAGAAAAGAAATCCATCAAAAAGCAATTACCTGGTTAAAACCCGGAGGTAAAATTTTATTGGAAGTATTTAATCCGAAGCAACTGCAAAACAACTCGTGCGGCCCAAAAGATTTAGCAATGCTATACACGGAAGAAATGTTACGCGATGATTTTGAAGGACTTACAATTAATCTTTTAGAAACAAAAACCATCGAATTAAATGAAGGCAAACACCATAAAGGGAAAGCCGATATTATTCAATTTGTGGCAACAAAAAATTGAGATGAGCAAAAAAACATAAGTTTTAAGATAACCAAGGAAGTTACTAGTGGAATTGACTAAAATTCGTCAGAATCAAAAGGGATATCATCGTCTGGATCTTGGGTGTCATAATCAATTCCGGGTGGATTGAACAAGCCCCAGCGATCAATTATATAATCCCATTGGTCAAATGTTTTTACCCATTCGGCAAACAAAACTCTAAATTCTTCAATTTCAGCCCTTAACAATTCCAAGTAATCGGTATTTTTATAACCGCACATTTTTAAGCCTGTGCAAAAACTTGAAATTTCTCGGGCTGCCTTGCGGATAATTGTGGCATTTTCCATTTTCAAATCATAAATTTCAACCGCTTCTGCACCTGAAATCTTTGCCGGAATAATGGTGGCGTTTTCTCTGATATATTGGGCATAATTTTCCAACATATCGCCTTCAGCTTCATTCAGATTTTCAATATCGTGTTTTGATACGCTTTCACTTATTTTAAGGCTAATTTCCATAATTTCCTGTGCTTTTTTGAAGATTGGCATTTTCTGTAGACGATTATACGAATTTTCTTCAAACATAGGTTTTAATTTTACCCGATAAATTTATAAAATATTGGCTAAATGCAATACATAAAAATCTTTAGTTTTGCATTAAGCCAGCTATTTTAGGGCTTGGTAGGGTATTCGGGGAAAAAAATATTTGAAAATCTATTATTGAGATTTAATGAAATAAGCAGTTTTGTAAAATAAATGACAAAAAAAATCCTACTATTTCTAGTAGGATTTAACTTAGGTGGGCAATGAGGGGTTCGAACCCCCGACCCCCTCGGTGTAAACGAGGTGCTCTGAACCAGCTGAGCTAATTGCCCTAAGCGGATGCAAATATATGACTTGATTTCTAATACACAAAGCTTTTTTGAAAAAACATGCTATTATATTTTATTTTTTTAGGATAATAAAATCTCAAGGTTTTCTTAAAAAAAAACATAAAAAAAAAGCGCTGAACCAAAACGTTCAGCGCCACTGATTTAATTAAACCTTATTTTTCCAGACTTGGAACATTTCTGTATATAGAATCGCCATGTCCTGAGAATATTTTAGCATATTTTTTGAAAAATTCATCTCTTTTTGTTTTATCTGTCCAATGTGCATCTTCCAGCTTGGTGTTTTCCGCAAAAGATTTCTCAATATCTCCTAAACTATCAAATATGTAAACTTCAAGCGCATCCTGGCTGTTTGAGCCCCAAAGATGTCTCATCGTGTGCAATCCTTTAACATAGGAGTTTTTCATAGTCACATTATCAAAGTATTCTTTATAACCGGAACCGCCTGAGCCTGATTTATTCTTTTTTACATAATAAATCAGCGGTTCTTTTGAATCGGTTTTTAATGGTTTATTAAAATTTAAAGAAGCATAAATTTCATCACTGTGTATCGGACTGTAATAACTGCTTTGCTTTTCAAAAAAGGCTGTTCTTTTGACTTCATCTGGCCAAGCTTCTAAAATCAATTTATTGGTAACCTCATTTGCTTTTTCAATATCTTCCCAAGATTTGAAAACTGACACTGCCAATAACTCAGAATCATCTGGTGTAAAAAAGTGCAAATAATAACCAGAACCAATAATTAAATCGTTCTTCGAAGTTACTTTGTCATAATATTCCTGCTCGGTTTTTTTCCAATCACTAAAGTCTATATTGGGATCACTACTTCTATGCAAAGTTGTGACTGTTAAAAAAACGGGCTTAAATTCTTCAGTTGAAGCGGCTGTTGATTGACCAACGGTTTTTGTAGTAAACATAAATGAAAATACAAATATGCCAAACAATAAATTTTTAAATGATTTCATAATAGATAAATTTAGTTAATAGTTAGTAAAATCAGAAATTCAATTCAGCATTAAAATGCCAAATAAATTAAAGTAAATAGTTCAATAAAAAGATTAATAATAATGATGAGCAAAAAATGAGGTTAATTTTAGCAATTTGGAGTTGGTATTGCTATAAATGTCGGTTACCATTAAGTAACATAATTGTATTAATTATATAAATATAAGAATTTTAAGTCACAAAACAATAAAAATGCAAGATAATTGAAATAAAATTATACAATCGGCAAGTATTGATAAACTATTTTATAAAACCTCGGCAACCACAAAGGTGCTTCCGCCTACGTATATTAAATCGTTTTTTTCTGCACTTTTCAATGCCGTTTTATAAGCGGTTTCAACAGAGTTATAGGCTATCCCTATTAATTGAAATTTGGCACATTGCTTTTGAAATTCAACCTCATCCAATCCTCGTGGAATATTTGGTTTACAAAAATAATAAGTGGCGTTTTTTGGAAACAATGGCAAAACCGATTTTAAATCTTTATCGTTCACAACCCCTAAAACAATGTGCAGCTTGTCAAATTTTTCTTCTTGGACTTGTTTGAGCACATAACTTAACCCTTCTGCATTGTGGGCGGTGTCGCAAATTACTTTTGGCTTTTCATTTAAAACTTGCCATCTGCCTAAAAGTCCGGTGTTTTTCACCACCTTTTGCAATCCGTTTTGTATGTTTTTTTCTGAAACAGCATAACCTTTCATTTTTAAAACTTCTATGGTTTGAAGTACTGTTTTTATATTGTGAATTTGATAAGATCCCTTTAAATCTGAAGTATAGGTAATATTTTTGTTGCTTGAAGCCAAAAACAGCGGTGAAAATCTTTCTTTAGAAATTTTCTCAAAAACCGGAAACACTTCTTGTTGGTATTCCCCAATAATTACGGGAACATTATTTTTAATAATTCCTGCTTTTTCAAAAGCAATTTCAGGCAAGGTTTCTCCCAAAAACTGCATGTGATCATAGCCAATATTTGTAATCACAGAAACTTCTGGGCTAATAATGTTTGTGGAATCAAATCTCCCTCCCAATCCAACTTCCACCACCGCAATATCCACTTTATGCTTTGCAAAACAGTCGAATGCCAGGCCAACGGTCATTTCAAAAAATGAAAGGTTGTTCGATTCAAAAAAAGATTTGTTGTTTTTTATAAAATTAACAACCTCAATTTTTTTGATGAGTTTGCCGTTGATTTTAACGCGCTCCCTAAAATCCTTTAAATGCGGTGAGGTATATAAACCCACTTTATAACCCGCTTCCTGTAAAACAGAAGCCAGCATATGGCTTGTGGAACCTTTCCCATTGGTTCCGGCCACGTGAATGGTTTTAAATGTTGATTCTGGGTAATTAAGATGTTTGGAAAGTGCAATACTGTTGGTTAAATCTTTTCTAAAGGCTGTGTTTCCTTGCCTTTGATACATTGGCAATTGAGAAAACATCCAATTGATGGTGTTTTTATAATCCATTAAAAATCATTGAGATAAGGAAAATCTGTATTTTATAACGCCAATTTGTTTGGAGGGCGCATTTGAATCAGGTTGCCAAGTGGTTTTTAAAGCGGCTTCTTTGGCTTGTGACAGTAAACAGGCGGCTGTATTGGTAGATCCTTTTATACCCGGCGTTGCGTTGATTACTTTTCCAGAAACGTTCACTTCAATGCTCACTACCACCAATCCTTCTTCATCACAAATATAATTTGGTTTTGGCCTGCTAATGGGTTTTCTGTTTCCCAATTGATAATCGCCGCCACCGCCTCCGGATCCATTTCCATAGTAGCCACTTGCGTTTGGATCGCCTGTTATTTTCCCTTTGTCTCCTGCGGTATTGTCATTTCCTTGTCCGCCCGTTGCCGTTCCGTTAGAATTGCTCACACCACCAATTAAGGCATCTAATTTTTTTCTTTTTTCAAGTTCTTCTGCTTGTTGCTTTGCAATTGCTTCCTGTTGCGCTCTTTCTTTCCTGGCAACTTCATCTGCTTTCTTTTTTGCTTCCAGTTGTTTTTTAATGACAATCGCGTCTTCTGTATCTTGGGTAAGCACTTCTTCAGCAATTTTTGGCGCAGCTTGTGTTACTTGCTCTTTGACTGCTTCTTGCTGCTCTTGCACTGCTTTTTGGGACGCTGGCCGTAAAGCTTCTGTAGGCTGAATATCACCTTGTCCAACTTCGGAAGTTCCAAAATTTAAAGCAATCCCAAATTCTTCGGGAGGATCTAGATAGGTCATTCCGAAGAAAAAAAGCGCCACAACTATCAAGCTCATCACCAAACTTGTTAGTGCTGCTGACTTTCGTTTATGATCTGTATCTAAAAAATTTGACATGTTTTTTATTTTGGGCGAACGGCTAATATAACTTTATAGCGATTTCGGTTTGCAATATCCATTACTTTTACAGCTTTTTCAATAGGAACACCTTCTTCTGCCCTTAAAACTATGGTTGGTTCCTCTTTTCCTGCCAATAATGCAAGCAAATCTTGTTCCAATATTTCCTCATCAACCAATTTATTGTCGATATAAAAAGCCAAATCCTTTGTTATGGTTACTGAAGTGGCTTTCTTATTTTCGGTGATGCCACTTGCTTTTGGCAACAAAATATCCAATGCGCTGGTGGTTACCAACGTTGAAGTGATCATAAAAAATATAAGCAACAAAAAAACAATGTCCGTCATGGACGACATACTAAACTCTGGACTTATCTTATTTCTGCCTCTTATATCCATAGGTAAGATCTTATTGAAAAAAATTTAAATATTAAATATTAGATATTAAAAGTAAAAGTTGAAAGTTTTACATTTTCTCTTTTCCTTTTTTAAATTTTTAATTTTTAACTATTAATTATTAATTGTCTTAAATCGGTTCGTTTAACAAATCTAAAAACTCTACTGAATGCGCTTCCATCTCATACACCACTTTATTGGTTCTAACCACCAAATGGTTGTATTGAATATAGGCGATGATTCCCACAATTAAACCAGCAACAGTAGTTGTCATCGCAGTATACAATCCGTCTGAAAGCATTTTAATGTCAATTTGTCCGCCCGCATTTGCTATTTGGTGAATGGCGATAATCATTCCAATTACAGTTCCTAAAAATCCAAGCATAGGTGCTGCACCTGCAATGGTAGCCAAAACGCTTACATTTTTTTCGAGTTTATATATTTCCAAACGGCCAGCATTTTCAATTGCGGTATTGATATCCGCCAAAGGTTTTCCAATTCGGGAAATTCCTTTTTCAATTAACCTTGATGCCGGTGAATTTGCCTGTGCACATAAAACCTTGGCCGAATCCAATTTTCCATGAGAAACATAGTCTCTAATTTGGTTCATAAAATTGCTGTCGGTTTTAGAGGCTGCTTTTATGGCAAAATAACGTTCAAAATAAATATACAAAGCAACGGTTAACAAAACTAAAAGTATGGCAATGATTATTTGGCCTCCCAAACCACCATCCATAATAAGGTTGTAAACAGAAAGTGATTTTTCTTGGGGAACAGTCTCCTGTAAAACTTCAGCTGGATCTTGTATCATAATTAATAACGTTGAATTAATTTTTTTAGTTTTATTTATATTTTCATTTAACGAAAATATAAATTTAAAATTGTATTCTATTTTATAAAAACCCAAAAACAACCTCGGGCGATTTTACTTTTAAAAAGTAAAATATCTCATCAGCATAAAAGCAATTGCCCCGGCAATAAAACCGGTCGCAGCTAACCAAGTTATATTTTTTAAATACCAAAAGAAATTAATTTTTTCCATACCCATAGCAACAACACCCGCCGCAGAACCAATAATTAACATACTTCCGCCTGTTCCAGCAGAATAGGCCACAAAATGCCATAATGAATCATCAATTCCATTATGAAACATCCCAATACTTGCAGCAACTAATGGCACATTGTCAATTATAGAAGAACTAATTCCTAAAATTATCACAACCACATCAATATTAGGAATATTTATAGTTAGCCAATCTGAAAATTGAAATAATTTACCAACAGATTCTAAAGCTGCTACTGCCATTAATATCCCAAGAAAAAATAAAACGCTTGGCATTTCTATTCTTGATAGTGATTTTTGAATTGGACTTATGTATGTGTTTTCATTTTCAATAGTAGTTATTTCAAGTTTTCTTAAACTCAAAATCTCTGCAACTATAGCAACAATCGCCAATGAAAACATCATACCTAAATAGGGTGGTAAGTGTGTTATCGTTTTAAAAATAGGCACAAATACAATCCCTCCTAAACCCAAATAAAACATAACATTACCATAATTAGAAGCTTTTTTGTTTTCAACAACGGTATATTCAAGATTGCCTCTAAAAATTGGTAAAAAGGATGCAATCAGTAGCGGTACTGCAATTGATACTACAGATGGAATAAATATGTTTGTAATTAAATTTAGAGTGGTAACTTTATTTGCAATCCACAACATGGTTGTTGTAACATCACCGATAGGCGACCAGGCACCTCCCGAATTTGCAGCAATAATTATTAAGCTTGCATACCAAATGCGAAGCTCTCCTGTTTTTACTATTTTTCGAAGTATTGAAATTAAAATAATGGTAGCTGTTAAATTATCAATTACAGAAGAAAGAAAGAACCCAATTATGCAAAATACCCATAGGAGTTTTCGCTTACTTTGTGTTTTTACAAATCCTTTAATTGCTGAGAATCCATCAAAATAATCTACAATTTCAACAATGGTCATTGCTCCAACTAAGAATATTAAAATTTCAGCGGTTTTTCCGAAGTGGTGTAATAATGTTTCGTTTAAGTCAGCAGGAGCTAATACTTTTAATGTTTCATCTACGGTGTATATATTAAAATGGCCTAGTGAAATTACAGCCCACATAAGTACCATCATTACCAATGCAGGAATCAGTTTATCTATTTTTAAGGTATGCTCTAAGGTGATAGATAAATAGCCTAAAACAAAAATTAAGATTAAAATATTTTCCATTGGTTTAATAAAAAAATTAATAATTAATTTTAGCAGTAAAAAACCCGAGATTAATCTCGGGCAATTCTATTCTTAGAAAGTAATATTCCTTATCAACATAAAAGCAATTGATCCGGCAATAAAACCAGTTGCAGCCAACCAAGTTATATTTTTAAGGTACCACATAAAGTCGATTTTTTCCATTCCCATAGCCACAACTCCAGCTGCAGACCCAATAATTAACATGCTTCCTCCTGTCCCTGCTGATAATGCAACAAAATGCCATAAGTGATCATCTATAGGCTCCTGAAACATTCCCATACTAGCTGCTACCAAAGGAACATTGTCAATAATTGCTGAGCCTACCCCCAAAGCCATCACCACAATATCAGTATTTGGCACCATAATTTTTAAGGCTTCCGCCCCAATAAATAAAATCCCTAAAGATTCTAATGCGGCCACTGCCATTAATATTCCAAAGAAAAATAGTACGCTTGGCATTTCAATCCTTGACAAAGACCTGTGGACCGGGCTGTGATATCCTTCTGGACTAGCATCTTCACTTACCGGAATACTTGTAAGCGTAAATTGAAACCTGCTGTATATTTCAGCAAAAATACCTACAACAGACAATGACAACATCATACCAACATAAGGAGGCAAATGGGTAATTGTTTTAAATATTGGAACAAAAATAATGGCTCCCAAGCCTAAATATAACATTCTTGATCCATATTTACTCTTACTTCCTCCCTCTGCAAGAACATTATCTACTTCCCCTTTAAAAGGTTTCATAAATGAAGCAATAAATACAGGAACAACCATACACACCAATGATGGTATAATTAGATATTCCATTAATTTTGCCGAAGTTACTTTTTTACCGATCCAAAGCATGGTAGTGGTAACATCACCAATTGGAGACCAGGCTCCACCAGCGTTTGCCGCAATAATTATTAAACTGGCAAACCACAATCGAGTATTTTTATCGTTTACTATTTTTTGAAGTATCGTAATTAATACAATTGTAGCTGTAAGGTTATCAATAATTGCAGAAAGGATAAAAGCTAATGTTGCAAAAATCCATAATAACTTTTTCTTGCTTTTTGTTTTGATGAAATTTTTAAATGTTGAAAAACCATCGAAATAATCAATAATTTCTACAATGGTCATTGCGCCCAACAAGAAAAACAATATTTCTGCGGTTTTACCCAAATGATGTAGCAATGTTTCTTCCAGTAAATGATGCCTTTCATCGAGTGAAAATCCAGCAAAACCTTCAATTAGTTTGTGACCTGCAGAATCAAACCAATTTGGAAATGTATCAATTCCAAAAGCAACCAAAGCCCAAAGAACTGCCATCATCGCCAATGCGGGAATAAGTTTATCCACCTTCAAATTGTGTTCTAGAGCAATTGCCAAATATCCTAAAATGAAGATTCCAATAATAATTGTTTCCATGTTTTATTTAAAGTTTAAATTAATTGTTTCAAGGCGATTTCAAAAGCGGTTTTACAAATCTGTTTTTTGTCTGAATGTCTTTTATGTGTTTTTTCCAATGCTTTTTTTATGGTGTTTGAAATGTCACCAAAAATAGCGGCATCTTTCATCGGCAATTCCACTCTCGATTCCATTAAATAGGCAAAAACCCTAGCAATTCCACAATTTGAAATAAAATCGGGAAGCAAACTCACTTGTTTATCAGCAAATTCCATAATTGGTCCGAAGAATATTTCTTTATCGGCAAAAGGAACGTTGGCGCCTGGAGAAATAACTTCCAATCCCGATGCTGCCATTTTTGTAACTTGTTCTTGAGTTATTAAACGCGAAGCGGCGGCAGGAATAAAAATCTCTGCAGGCAAGGACCATATTTTTTCATTTATTTCATCAAACGGAATCATATTTTTTGCAGTTAATTGATTGCCGTCTTTTTCTAAAAATAAAGTCCGCATCTCTTTTATTGTAAATCCGGTTTCATTAATTAATCCGCCGTTTCTATCAATAATCCCCACTACTTTAGCACCCAATTGCGTCAAATAATAAGCTGCTGCAGAACCTACATTGCCGAATCCCTGCACAATAGCGCGTTTTCCTTTAATGGAACCTCCATAGATATTGTAATAATGCTTAACGGCTTCGGCAACTCCAAAACCTGTTAACATATCTGCAACGGTAATTTTTTTAGTTATATCGGGTGAATAATTATCATCTTCAATCACTTTTATAACACCAAAACGCAATTGACCAATCCTGTTAATTTTTTCGGCTTCAGTTGGTTTAAAATGTCCGTTAAAAACACCTTCTTGTGGATGCCAAACGCCACAATCTTCGGTCATTGGAATCACTTCGTGAATCTCGTCTACATTTAAATCGCCACCGGTGCCATAATAATGCTTTAATAAAGGTGTAACAGCTTTATACCATCTTCTTAAGACTTCTTCTTTTCTTGGATCGTTTGGGTCAAAGTTAATTCCCGATTTTGCACCTCCAATTGCAGGACCAGAAACGGTAAATTTCACTTCCATTGTTTTTGCCAACGAAAGTACTTCATTCATATCCAATCCTTTACGCATTCTGGTTCCACCACCTGCTGCACCGCCTCTTAAAGAGTTTATTACGGTCCATCCTTCTGCTTCAGTTTCTTGGTCTTTCCAATGAAAAACGATTTCGGGTTGTTTATCTTCGTACTTTTTTAATAATTTTTTCATCTTGATTTTTTACTAAATTATGACTTTAAATTTTTATCTGTTCTAACAAAATATTCCTTTGCTTAAAATATAATTCCTCCCCAGAGGGGTCACATTTGTGTCATAATTTAGTTGTTAAGCATTATTAATAAAAGTTTATCAAGTGCAACAAATATAATAAAAACTTACACAAAATTGTCAAAGATTTCAGGGAACAATTCTAATGTTTTTCTTTAACCCCCTAAAAAAATCATTTGTTTGATTATCAGAACTTAAGAATTGCTGAAAATTGAAAACAAGAATATTTAATCCCTAATTTTTCAATTTTTTTTTACTTTTCAGTCATTTAACAATAAAGGACGGCTCAGTTAAAAATACATTCTTTCCTTTTTATTAAATATGTAAAATTTAACCTAAAAAAGATTTATATTTGAACAAAAAATAAATTTTTATATAAAACTCTTATTAATTATGGATTTTAATTTGACCGAAGAACAAATAATGATACGCGATGCCGCACGTGATTTCGCTCAAACCGAGCTTTTGCCGGGTGTAATTGAACGTGATGAAAAACAACAATTTCCTGCCGAACAAATAAAAAAAATGGGGGAATTGGGATTTTTAGGAATGATGGTTGATCCAATTTATGGTGGTAGCGGCTTGGATACGGTATCTTATGTGTTGGCAATGGAAGAGATTTCAAAGATTGATGCATCAGCTTCAGTAGTGATGTCAGTAAATAATTCTTTAGTATGTTGGGGACTTGAAACTTTTGGAACGGAAGCACAAAAACAAAAATATTTGGTTCCCTTGGCTAAAGGAGAAATCATTGGTGCATTTTGTTTGAGTGAGCCTGAAGCCGGTTCCGACGCCACTTCACAACACACAACCGCTATAGACAAAGGAGATCACTATTTATTAAACGGTACAAAAAACTGGATTACCAACGGAAATAACGCAAGTGTTTATATTGTAATTGCACAAACCGATGTTGCAAAAGGACATAAGGGAATCAATGCTTTAATTGTTGAAAAAGGAATGCCGGGTTTTGCTGTTGGAAATAAAGAAAATAAATTGGGTATTAGAGGGTCCGACACACATTCTTTAATGTTTACCGACGTAAAAGTACCTAAAGAAAATAGAATTGGGGAAGACGGATTCGGATTTAAATTCGCCATGAAAACCCTTGCTGGCGGGCGAATAGGAATTGCCGCACAAGCCTTGGGAATAGCTTCTGGAGCTTATGAATTGGCGTTAAAATACTCTAAAGAACGCAAAACTTTTGGAAAAGAAATTAGCCAACACCAAGCCATCGCTTTCAAATTGGCAGATATGGCAACTTCCATTGAAGCTGCGCGCCATTTATGCATGAAAGCTGCTTGGGAAAAAGACCAACACTTAAATTATGATTTAAGCGGTGCCATGGCAAAATTATATGCCGCTGATACTGCCATGAATGTAACTGTTGAAGCGGTGCAAATTCACGGAGGTTATGGCTTTGTAAAAGAATATCATGTGGAACGCCTAATGCGTGATGCTAAGATTACGCAAATTTATGAAGGAACTTCTGAAATCCAAAAAATAGTGATTTCACGAGCTATATTGAGTTAATCCTATCCCCAACCATTTCCTTCGGAAAGGGAATTGGGTTTGAAATAAATATAATATTTACAACAAAGAACTTCTAATATTTAACCTTTAAAATTTAAAAAACCCTGTGAAATATAAACTTCACAGGGGTTTTTGTTTTAATATTCTCACTCTTTTAAATTCCATAGTTTGCAAATAAATCGGCACTCCTAATGCTTTATTATAAATATTTATTAATTATTTTATTAATGAATGAATGTTTATTCATACATTTGCATTCTAAATCAAAATAATATGGCACGCAAAATTGATGATGACAAAATAGCAAGAATTAAAGCTTCAACAATGAAAACGATTGTTGATTATGGTATAGAGGCTACTACTATAGCAATGATTGCAAAAAACGCAAATGTCAGCGGCGGTTACTTATATCGTATCTACAGTGGCAAACAAGACTTAATAAATGAATTGTATTATGATAAGATTTCTTCATTATACCAGGAATTGGAATTTCTTATCGCATTAAATAACACCAGCATTGTTCCTATTATTAGTGCATTTGTGCAAAACAGGGTTGTTTATTCTTTAAATGAACCTGTCGCTTCAAATTTTTTTTACCAATTGCTACACAATGACAACTTTTCATTTACCAATGAGGATAAGGACAAAAGTTTATTATTAATGCAAAAAATTAAAGAAATAGGTGTTAATGCAGGTGAAATCTCTAACAACATTAACATATTCCAATTGTATTATCACATTTTTGTGTACGTGGTGGATTATATTCATTTTAAGAAAAACAACATCTTTGAAAATCAGGATTTAATCAATGATGATGTGGCTTATTTAACCAAAAACATTTTGAATTTTTTAAAAAGTAATGATTAATGAATAAACTATTTCCCAAATTCAGCTTAAACCCAAAAGGTCAATTACTAACCAGCCTCTTTTTATTATTTGTTTTAATGGGCAATGCACAAAATCTTTCCTTGAAACAAGCCTATGAATTCATGCTTGAAAAGAATGGAGACTTGAATGCTTCAGAATACCAGGTCCAAGCTGTGGACGAAGAAAGAAAAGCCATGAAAGGATTGTATTATCCAACCGTGAGCGTATCGGGAAGTTATATTCAATTAGATAAAGACATTAGGGTCGATTTAAATTCGTCGCGCGATATACTTGGTGGCTTAATGAACATTCCCAATCCGGAAGCCGTTTTGGGCGACTGGAATTTTGGTTTATTGGATCGTAATTTTGGTTTTGCCACAGCAAATATCAATTGGACCATTTCCGCAGGAGGCAAAATAAATGCGGCAAATGAAGCTGCAAATTTAAAATTGAGTCTTTCAGAAAATCAGCATCAATTAAAAAAAGATGAATTAACACTTAAATTGATAGACTATTACTTTAAACTAAAACTGGTCAAAGAAGTAGAAAATTTGCGGGCAGAAATCTATAAAACTGTTGAAATGCATAACAGCCAGGCCGATAAGTTATTTAAAAACGGCATGATTGCAGAAGTAGAAACCTTGAATGCAAAAGTATCCTTATCAAATGCAAAAAGAGAATTGATGGGCGCCCAAAAAGATGTGTCTTTGGCAATTACTGCTATTCAAAATTTAATTGGCCTAAGTGACTTCAACCATATTTCAACAGAATTTATCAAGCCTGTAATTCTCTCTGAATTAACTGATATTCAAAAAGATATGTTGCTTAAAAATACCCAGCTCAAACTTATTGATGACAACTTTAAAATCGCAAAAATAGGGGCAAAAATTGAAATAAGTGATTATTACCCAAAAATCGCAGCTTTCGGAAAGCAATCTTTATGGAAAGATAATTTATCCTTTGCCAAAACCAATTGGATTGTTGGCATAGGTGCAGAATGGACAATTTTTAACGGATTTCAAAGAGAACATAAAATTAAAGCTTCAAAATACAAAGTTTCCCAGGTACAGGAAATTGAAAAGCAAGCACGATTAAATTTGGCAACTTATACCGAAAAAATTTACAACGAATTGCAAAAGCAACAAGAACAATATGAAAGTTTGAATGCTGATGAAATATTTGCAGAAAAACTGAAGTTTATGAGAACCCGGGCTTTTGAAGAAGGCACTGGAACTTCAATGGAAGTGCTAGACGCCACTTTAAAATCGACAGAAATTAAATTGCATAAGATAAAAGCTTTGTACCATTACAATGTGGCTTACGGCGAATTAATGGTGCAACTTGGAGAAATAGAAAATTTCCTGAACAAAAACTAAAAAAATGAAAAAATCACAAGCAACAAAATCATTTATCAGCATTATTGCAATCGCAACTTTGGTACTCACCGGAATTTGGTTCTTAACAAAACCTAAAACACTGGTTTTACAAGGTCGCATAGAAGCTAAAGAAATTTATCTTTCCGCTAAAATTCCAACAAGACTTAAATCAATGGAGGTGATGGAAGGCGAAAGCGTTTCAAAAGGGCAACTATTGGCCACACTTGAAAGTCAGGAAATTGACGGAAAAGAAACCCAGGCTTTGGCAGCGAAAGAAGCGGCAAATTCTCAACTCAATAAGGCAAATAATGGCGCAAGAATTGAAGAAATAAGTGCAGCTAAAAGCATTTACGAAAAAGCAACTGCTGCGGCCAATATCATGAAAAAAACCTATGGACGCATAGAAAATTTATACAAAGACGGTGTGGTTTCCGAACAAAACAGGGATGAAGTTTTCGCTAAAAAAGAAGCTTCCATAAAAGATCAGGAAGCCGCATACAGCCAATATAAAATGGCTTTAAATGGAGCACGAAACGAAGATATTGACGCCGCAAATGCTTTGGTCAGAAAAGCGGAAGGCGCCCTGGTTGAATTGGAAAGCTATAAAAATGAACGGAATATTACCGCGCCAATAAATGCAGAAGTTTTAGAATTTTTACCTGAAGAAGGAGAACTTATTCCGGCGGGTTATCCTGTGGTGCATTTGGTTGATCTGTCTAATTCCTACGCCATTTTAAATATTAAGGAAACAAGTTTGTTCAATTTCAAAAAAGATGCAGAGTTTACAGCAAAGGTTCCTGCGCTAAACAATCAGGAAATTCGATTTAAAATCTATTATGTGGCTCCACTCGGTGATTATGCCACTTGGAATGCCACCAAAGCAACAGGAGAATTTGATATCAGAACTTTTGAAATAAAAGCAAAACCGGTAACTAAGAATCATTCCTTAAGACCTGGTATGAGTATTTTAATTGATTATTCACAATTCAATAAATAGTAATGGGTGCATTTTTGCATATTGCAAAACGAGAAATAGGAATCCTGTTTAGTTATAAAACCAATTTTGTTTTTACTATGCTACTTCCTTTTGTTTCTCTGTTATTTTTTAACACCTTATTACTGGAAGGCGTTCCAAGAGATTTGCCCATCGCGGTGGTTGATTTTGATAAATCTGCCATTTCGCGAAATTTAATTGCCCAGCTTGAAGCTACGCCCGAATTAAAAGTCGCGTACTCACCTTTAACCCAAAAAGAAGGAGAAGCATTGGTAAGAACGGGTAAAATTTATGGACTGGTCACCATTCCCAACCATTTTGAGAAGGACTTAAAACAAGGAAAACAAACAACAATAATTAACCAGTTCAATGGCAATCTGATTTTACCTGGCGGACTTGAAGACAAAGCTTTTAAACAAGTTGTCGGCACGCTTTCAGCAAGCGTCAATATTCAGAAACAACTTAAAAATGGCGTTTTAGTAAAACAGGCAAAAGCAAATTTTCAACCAATAAGTGCAAATAACCATGTGTTGTCAAATCCGTTTACAAATTATTCCTATTATTTAAACTCGGGGTTTTTAACCATGTTTTTTCAAATATTCGTTATTTTAACCACTATTTATTCTTTTGGATCGGATTTTAAATATCATAAAGGACAAAAATTATATAAAATAAGCAAGGGCAATACTTTCGTGATTTTAATGGGCAAAACTTTACCTTATACTTTTTGGTTTTTTATGGTAGGTTTGCTCATGTATTTCAGTATGTTTGTTTTACAGGATTTCCCTTTGTTTGGCAATAAGTTTGCTTTGTTGGCCGGATTGTTATTGTTGATTATTGCCAGCCAATCGTTCGCTGTGTTTTTTATTTCCATCAGCAAAAGTTTGCGACAAGCGCTTACCTTGGGATCTGGATTTGCGGCCACAAGCTTGTCGTTTTCAGGAATTACTTTTCCCATTTTCGGAATGCCGCCTGCCATGCAATGGCTGAGCCAGCTATTTCCTTTCACCCATTTTTTTGAATTATTTTTAGACCAGACACAAAGGGGAATTCCCATTTATTATTCATTTTATGCCATTGCAGCATTGGTGGTTTTAAGTATGCTGCCACTGTTGATTGGATGGGCAAAATTGAAAAATTTAATTTTAAAAGGAGGATTTCAACACCGTATTTAAGCATGAAAAAAAAGTTATATAAACCTTATCACAGAACAAGGCTTTCCTATTGGAATACCATTTCCACAGAGTGGCATTCCATAAAATCGGACAAAGCAGTTGTATCTACATTTTTGGCAGTTACCTTAATTTTACTGTTTGTTTACGCTTATGTTTACTCAAATGAAGTGATTTATGATGTTCCGGTAGCGGTGGTAAATCAAGATGCAAGCAAAACCAGCAGAGATTATATTGAAATGCTGAATGCTTCCGCAGGAATTAAAACAATGACCAATTATACCGATTTACAAGAAGCAAAACACGCCTATTATTCAAAAAAAGTGATGGGCATTGTGATTATTCCAAAAGATTTTGAAAAAAATATCAGAAATGGCCGACCAACAGCTATTTCAACCTATGCCGATGCCTCCAATATGGTTTTTTACAAAAAGGTATTGGAAAATGTAAGTATTACCAACGGCTATTTTAATGCGGGTATCGGTATTAAAAAATCAATGACCCAAGGAAATCCGATGACAGCGGCAAAACAAAATCAAAACCCAATACAGGCAATTTCCACCAGTTTATTCAACACTTCTTCTGGATATGCGACTTATATGATTCCTATTTTAACAGGATTAATTATTCAATTGGTTATTTTAATGGGTATTGGGATTTTATATGGTTCAAGGAAAGAAGACAAAAAAATTAGAACCGATTTTCCAAGATTGCTTCATAAGGGAGGAACGATTCCGGTATTATTGGGTAAAGCGAGTTTGTACGCATTGATTTTCGCACTGATAATTCCTGTTCAAATTGGCATTGTTTTCACTATTTTCTCCATTCCCGTAAGGTCATCCTTGCTAACAATTTATGCCTTTTTAATACCTTATATTTTTTCAGTCGTCTTTTTGGGGATTGCCATCAGTTCTTTTTTCAAAAGAAGGGAAGAATCGATTGTTTTTTTAGTGCTTATTTCGATTCCTTCTTTAATGTTAAGCGGACTTTCTTATCCTTTGGAAGGGTTCTCTCTTTTTTATCAAGCATTGGCTAGCTTAATCCCTTCAACAGCCGGAATTGAAGGATTTGTAAAACTGACACAAATGCACGCTTCATTATTTGAAGTTAAAAAGGAATGGTTGCATTTATGGGGATTAACCCTTCTCTATTTTTTCATAGCCGCCATCTCTTTGAAAATTCGTGCTTATAATGAATTACAACACTTAAAAAACCAAAATGCAATTTTATCTACTCATAGTCAAAAACAGCTTTAAAAATGAGTATTGCAATTTTAGAATTGAACTTAAACATTAAAACAAAAAAACCTGTGAAATATATACTTCACAGGTTTTTTTATTCTAACGTATTGGTATCTTAAATTCCCAATTCAGTAAATAAAACTTTTAATTTAGGATTAGATGGTCTTAGTACATCAGCATCAACAATATTCCCTTCTGTATCTAATAAAATAAATCTAGGGATTGCATTGATGCCGTAATCTAGAATAAACTGAGATTCAAAATTATTGTCGGCATATAATTGTACACCTCCCAATTGTTCATCTGCAACCATTTTTTTCCAAGTTTTATATTCATCTGGCTTATCCACAGAAATGCTTACAAAAGTAATATTTTTACCTTCATACTCTTTTTCCAATGATTTTAAAAATGGAATTTCGGCTTTACAAGGCGCACACCAAGTTGCCCAAATATCAATATATACAAACTTTCCTCTTAAATCGGATAAGGATGTTTTTCCGCCATTAAAGTTTTCATAATTTGTAAATTCTGGAGATGCCTTTCCTTTTCCTAAACGGGTTAAAGATTCATGCATAGTTTCATAATTGGATTCAATATATCCAAAAAACATTTCATCATTTCTAGTATCCATGGTAACTATAAGAGAATCTATATTTGGAGCTTTATCTTTATATCCTTGTAATTCTAATTTTGCCGCAGCAAGTTTTGCTTCAAAACCTGCTTTATCTAGCGTAAAGTAAGATTTTGGATTGGCATAGTCGCTCATATAAAATCCACGTTTATTTTCCATGAAATTATTAGTTTCAGCACCTTCACCTTTGAAAGTAACACCGTCTGATAAACGTTCACCTTTAAATTCCAAATTTAAGTTGTAACCGTTTTTTAAGAATAAAGTCACTCTGTCATCACCATGTGAAATTGCAAAAACACCATCAGTCACCTTTAAAGTGTCTGTAAAAGTCCCATCACTATTTACTGAAATCTCCTTTATAAAATTGCGTCCTTGAACTGTTAATTTTTCGATACCAGAAGTTTTTAATTTTCCTGCCAATGTTACATAATCCTTAGGTTTTGTTTTACAAGATACCATTGTAATCACTGCAAAAAATAAAATTATTTTTCTCATTTTGTTTATAGTTGTTTATTAAATATTAAGTTCACTAAATGTTCTTTTTAATGTACTGCTGGATGGTCTCGGTGCATTTGCACTCACAATATTTCCTGCAGGATCAATTAAAATATAACGTGGCGTTATTTTGATAAAATACTCTTGAATAAAACTTGACTCCAAGTCTTTGTCGGCAAATAATTGAATTCCAGCAAATTTATTTTCACTAACCACATTTTTCCATTTATCATAATCGGTTGCCTTATCTACAGAAATACTTACAAATTTAATGTTTTTTCCTTTGTAAGTTGTTTCAAGTTCTTTGAAAAAATTCATTTCTCTAGGGCTAGGACTAGACCAGGTTGCCCAAACATTAATAAAAACATAATTGCCTTTTAAATCATCCAAGGAAGTCGTTCCGCCAGCAAAGTTTTCATAATCTTTAAATTTTGGGGAAGGCTGCCCTTTAGCCACGGTTTTAAATTTGTTGTATAATTCGGTTATTTCTGTTTTATGCATCTCATTTGTTGAAGTCTCCATAAATTGTTCGTAAATTATTTTTAAATCTTCGGAGTACGTAAATGCATATTTCACTCGCTCAAAAATTAAGTCATTTTTCATTCTTGGTTTTTCCAATGCCCCTACAACTTTAATAAAAGCAACATCGCTATCAATTTGTTCTTTCCTTTCCAATTCACTCGCCTTTTTTCTATAATAATTTGTTGCCAAAGTTCTATAATCCGGCGAGTATAAATAATCTTCCTCATTATCGTAAGCGATGGTCTCCAACTCGTTTAAAAAACCTTCAGAAGTTTTAAAATCAGGCATTTGAGCATAATACCTATGTAAAATTTGGTAATTATAAAGTTTGGATAAGTAGGCGTAATTAATATTTCTCTTTTCTTTGGCTTCAAAATCTTTGTCAATACCCTTACTGCCAGAAACTAATTTTTCCAAAGCACTTTTAATTTCCTTCAATTTTGAAACGAAAGCAGCCTCATCTAATATATATATAGAATTGTCCTCACTTAGCAATTTTTTTACATTTTTTTGTTTTTCAAATAAATAAGTGCTGATTTCTGAACCATCCCCAGAAAAAGTTAAGGTGTTTTCAAAATCATTTGCATCAAAATTAATCGCTAAATTGCCACCTGTTTCAACAAAAATTTCTGTTCTGTCTCCCCCGTATTGAAATGTATAAATACCTGTTTCAACAAGTAGGGTGTCTAAAAACTTTCCATCTCCGAAAATTTTAATAGTTTCATTAAACTCTTTATTACTGGGCATCTTAATGCTAATTTCCCTCCTTGCATTGTTGGTAATTTCTCCAGAAATAACAGTAAAATCTGCTTCTTTTTCGTCTTTACACGACAATATAGTAATAGCGGCTATCAATAACCATATTTTTTTCATATTTAATGCTGATTTTTGTTAAATAATGGGCAAATATAAAACATATTGCATAATAAATAATTTATAATATTACTTTAACAAATTATTTGTATATTCTGTTAGGAATGCGGAATTTTACAGCTCAAAACACAACTATGAGCAACCTACATGAGATCAATTCCAAACCTTTGGATTTTACAGTGGTAAATGACCTGATTTTTACTGAAAAAAAATTAAAACTTTCTTCTGAAGCAATTGAAAAAATTGAAAATTGCCGATTGTATTTAGATAAAAAACTCAAGAAACATGCGGCGCCAATTTACGGAATCAATACTGGGTTTGGCTCCCTTTGCAATGTGAAAATTGACAACAACAATCTGCATAAATTACAGGAAAACCTTGTGATGAGCCACGCTTGTGGGACTGGAAAAAAAGTAGATAAGCATATTGTTAAATTGATGCTTTTATTAAAAATTCAGTCATTAAGTTATGGCCACTCTGGCGTTCAAATAGAAACTGTAGAACGATTGATCGATTTTTACAACAATGATATTATCCCGGTGGTTTACGAACAGGGTTCGTTGGGTGCTTCAGGGGATTTGGCTCCTTTGGCTCATTTGTCGCTACCATTAATTGGCATGGGTGAAGTGTACTTTAACGATGAAATTATTGCCAGTGAGGTGGTTTTAAAAAAATTTAAATGGAATAAAATTGAATTAAAATCTAAAGAAGGACTAGCATTGCTTAACGGCACCCAATTTATGAGCGCTTACGGGGTTCATTTAATTTTGAAATCATTCAAGCTTTCCTATTTGGCCGACTTAATTGGCGCGCTGTCTTTGGATGCTTTTGACGGAAGAATTGAGCCTTTTAATGAACTTATTCATTACATAAGACCACATAACGGACAAATAAAAACAGCGCAACGCATTAAAGAATTTTTGGAAGAAAGCGAAATTGTTGCGCAACATAAAGAACATGTACAAGATCCTTACTCTTTTAGGTGTATGCCGCAAGTTCATGGCGCCAGTAAAGATGCCTTAAACTATTGCAAAAAAGTGTTTGCCACGGAAATTAATTCGGTAACCGACAATCCAAATATTTTTGTCGAATCTGATGATATTATTTCAGGCGGAAATTTTCACGGACAGCCTTTGGCACTGGCTTTTGATTTTATGGGCATAGCTATGGCCGAGCTGGGAAGTATTTCTGAAAGAAGAACTTTTCAGTTGATTTCGGGACAACGAAATTTACCGCCTTTTTTGGTTATAAATCCGGGATTGAACAGTGGATTGATGATTCCTCAATATACAGCCGCAAGCATTGCCAGTCAAAATAAACAATTGGCAACACCTGCATCTGTAGATTCTATTGTTTCGAGCAACGGACAGGAAGACCATGTAAGTATGGGCGCCAATGGTGCCACAAAAACAAAACAAATTGTAGATAATATAGAAACTATCTTGGCCATTGAACTGCTAAACGCTTCACAGGCTTTGCATTTTAGAAAGCCTTTAAAAAGCTCCGAGTTTTTAGAATCGTTTTTGGAAATGTATAGAAGTGAAGTTCCCTTTATAGAAAACGATACGATTCTAAGCACAGAAATTAAAAAAACAGTTGATTTCTTAACAAATTTGACAGTTGATAGTGAGGAATTGTTTTGGTATTAAAAATTTTGGAATTGAGGATTGGGTGAAAAATTGTGAATTGAAAAACCAATCCTTTTGTTTTCATACTTTTGTTACCAAATCAAGTGATAAAAGATAGTTTATAAACCAACCTAAAAGAAAAGGCGGCAGATTGATCATCTGCTGCCTTTTTTGTTGAAATTTATCCAATTATGAAATGTGCATAACACAAACACGATACAATCACCTATGAAAATATGCGCATTACGTATGACCAATAAAAAACAATAAATATTTACATATGAAACAAAGCTGCTATATATTTTTCTTCCATTTTGCCAGACTTTAGCTAAAAAAGACTCTCGAAACAACATAATTCACTGAATCTTAACAAACTAAAACATTATATTTAGTGCATATTATTCAAATTATAATACCAATTATTGATAAAATAAGGCGGTTTGTTTAATAGTTTTATTCCTTGTTTTTCATATTATTTTATAATTTACATTTACTACAATGATAAAAGCGATTTGGTTTTATCAGTTAAAGTTCCCACAAATCAAAAAATTTTATTTCGATTAACAAGCTGACTCTAACCCCAATAGATGACGCAATCATTTGTACAATTAATTTAAACTAAAAACCAAAAAATCATGAAAAATCAAATTACTTCGAAAATTTTAAAATTTGCATTCGCATTTATGTTCATCCTTAGCGCTTCTTCATGCAGTGAAGATAACGATGCCATGGATGCTGCCGCTTTGGCAAAAGACCAAATTAACAGTGAAATATCAGCTAAAGGCGGTAAACCAACTACCGCTGTTGTTGTTGCATCGTTTGCAGTGCCAGATGAAGTTTGTGCGAGTGAGGCAACTGCCTTTTGTTTTACTGCAGCTATAGGAACCAATTTGCAAGTGCAACAATGGATTGCCGGAGAATGGGTACAAGTTTACCAAATTGCACAATCTACCTCAGAAAATACTTGTTTTAACCTTACATTTGCAACTGAAGGAACGTACCAATTAAGATATAAAATAGGCGCAGGCGGTTTCACTCAAGTGTCTGTTAATGTTGTGGATTGCAGCGAAGGTTGTGATGAAAGTTTTAGTTATGTAGCAAATGGTGGTGGGAGTTATACTTTTACTTACACGCCGGCAGAATCTGTTACAAACGCCAATTTAGTTTTCACATTTGCGCAAGGCACCTATGTTTCAGGGTTAGCTGATTTTTCACCAGCAGGTGTAACAATGCAAAAAACTATGGATCTTGTTGCTTGTACAACATATAACTGGACTGTTATTCTTCAATCAAATTGCAAGGGAGGTGGTCAAAATGATGCTAATGTTTGGACAGATTTCAAAGTTGGTAGTGAATCAAAAAAAGGGCAATTATCTAATATTGTTATTGCTTGTCCTAATTAATATTCATTAATAAAAATAATCTATAGCCACGGGGCTAAATCTCGTGGCTTTTTTTGTTCTGGTTTTTACCTGATAAACGAATAATTAAAAAGCTAAAAAAGGCGAAAGATTAAATCTTCCGCCTTTTTATTTTCAAATAATCAAACAATAGTTTTTTATAATTTATATGCCAAACCTTCTTTTACTGTTCCAAGTATTGCTTTTAGAATTTCTAAAATCAATGCTAATTAGACTTGTTTTACGCTCCTGATGTTTAGTGTTTTTAGTGTTTTTCATAACGGCTTAAGTTAGTAATTAATTATAGTACAAAGATACAATATATTTTAGATTTGCAAAAGTATTTATTATATATTTCACACTTTTTTAACGTTTGATTTAGTATAGCTTAAATATTACATAATAATAAAATATATTTTTTGCACTATTGATAATATTTCTGCAATTGCCATATATTTAAAACAACACTATTTAACTTAAACTGAAGAAAGATTAATAATAGAACTCCGGTTGCGAGTCGTCAGGAAACAGAAAGTTTATAACCGACTATGAAAGCCCATATTTTATGTGGCAGAATGTATAACAAGTAATAGATTGCTTGCCTACCGAAGCTACCGTGTGGACACATCTTTTGACAGGTTTATTCCTTCAATAATATATCCTAGCCGATCTAATCCTCGCTTTAGAACGATGACTCCTGGGGGACCTTGAGAATCGTATCCTTTCCACCCTCCCATTCGTCCAATTATC
>DATCTJ010000083.1:0-19854 GCA_036568005.1 Lutibacter sp.
TTCTACAAATAGGTCGTCCCTCTGGGACTGAAACAGCTCCGTAGGAGCTAAATGTTTGTAGAAAAATGAAAAATTTCAATTATTTAAGCCCCATCGGGGCGGTCTGTTTGTTTTTAAAAATTTAACCGGACAATAATGAAAAATTATCTAATATTACCTTGAAATTTTTCATTATTAATTCAACGCGCGTTAAGGATTGAGGCATTTGTTTGAGCGCTTTTTTGCAATTTACTGCAAAAAATGCGAGTGCCGAAAGCCTGACCCCCGCCAGTTGGCGGGGGAAACGCCCAAAAAAAAATTGATAACCTTAAAAACTACGGGCTAAATCACTAAATTTGTGCTTTCTTAAAAAAGATTAGAATGTACAGAACGCATAAAAACGGAGAATTACGGTTAGATAATTTAGGCCAAGAAGTTACTTTGGCAGGCTGGGTGCAAAAAACGCGCGATAAAGGATTTATGATTTGGGTTGATTTGCGCGACCGCTACGGCATTACGCAGCTGATTTTTGATGAAGAGCGCACGCCTAAAGAAATGATGGAAAAAGCGAAAATGCTGGGCCGTGAATTTGTGATTCAGGTGAAGGGCGAGGTGATTGAACGTGTCTCCAAAAACGTAAATATGGCTACCGGCGACATTGAAATATTGGTTAAAGAATTGACTATTTTGAATAAATCATTGGTGCCGCCATTTACCATTGAAGATGAAACGGACGGTGGCGATGAGTTGCGGATGAAATATCGTTACCTGGATATTAGAAGAAATCCGGTAAAAAACAACTTGATTTTCCGCAGCAAAGTGGCGATGGAAACCAGAAAATACCTTTCCGAAGAAGGTTTTGTTGAGGTAGAAACACCTTATTTGATTAAATCAACGCCCGAAGGTGCCCGCGATTTTGTGGTGCCAAGCCGCATGAATGCAGGGCAGTTTTATGCTTTGCCGCAATCGCCACAGACTTTTAAGCAATTGCTGATGGTGGGCGGATTGGATAAATATTTTCAAATTGTGAAATGTTTTAGGGATGAGGATTTACGTGCCGACAGACAGCCTGAATTTACGCAAATTGACTGTGAAATGGCCTTTGTTGAACAAGAAGATATTTTAAATGCTTTTGAAGGATTGACCCGTCATTTGTTAAAAGAGGTGAATGGTGTTGAAATTTCCAAATTTCCAAGAATGACCTATGATGACGCAATGCGCAAGTACGGAAACGACAAGCCGGACATCCGCTTTGGGATGGAATTTGGCGAATTGAATGCCGTTGCACAGCACAAAGATTTTGGTGTTTTTAACACTGCAGAATTGGTTGTTGGAATTGCTGTTCCAGGAGGAAATGTGTTTACAAGAAAAGAAATTGATGGCTTAATTGAATTCTTGAAACGTCCGCAAGTGGGTGCTTCAGGAATGGTTTATGTACGTTGTAATGATGACGGCACTTTTAAATCGTCTGTCGATAAATTTTACGAGGAAGCCGATTTAAAAAAATGGGCTGAAATAACCGACGCAAAAGCCGGCGACTTAATTTGCGTTTTATCGGGTGTTGCCGATAAAGTGCGTGGGCAATTGAGCGTATTGCGTATGGAAATGGCAAACAGATTGGGTTTGAGAAATCCGAAAGAATTTGCGCCTTTGTGGGTGGTTGATTTTCCTTTGTTGGAATGGGATGAAGAAACCAAACGTTTTCACGCCATGCACCATCCGTTTACCTCGCCAAAGCCAGAAGATATGGGTATGTTAGACACCAATCCGGGAAAAGTTCGCGCCAACGCTTATGATTTGGTGTTGAACGGAAATGAAATTGGCGGAGGTTCTATTCGTATCCACGACAAACAAACCCAGGCTTTGATGTTTAACCATTTAGGTTTTACGCCCGAAAAAGCAAAAGAGCAATTCGGATTTTTAATGAATGCCTTTGAATATGGCGCGCCGCCACACGGAGGAATTGCATTTGGACTGGACAGGTTAACGGCCATTTTGGGCGGACAGGAAACGATTCGCGATTTTATTGCCTTCCCTAAAAACAACAGCGGCCGCGATGTGATGATTGATGCACCTTCCCAAATTGATGATGAACAATTGAAGGAATTGTGTTTAAAAATAAATTTGCCTTTGTAGGTGTTTGTAAATATTATTTAAAGTTTTTTGAGGGCTGTCTGAAAAGATAGCCTTTTTTATGCCATAAACTTTATTAAATTGATAATGTATGCTTAACTTTAAATTAACAATTGTATTTGTTCTTTGTTGCGTCAAAAAGTAATAAAGGATGAATTAAAAAATAATATTCCCAAATATTGACAATTAGATAATTTCACAATTTATAATAAAAAAAATTCACAAATCAGTGGATGTAAATCAAAACAAAAAACGAATGAAAAAACAATTATTATTTTTAAGCACACTATTTTTAACCTTTTCTTTATTTTCTCAAAACACCTCAGAAGAGTTTAAGCCAAGCGGCGAAGTCCAATTTAAAGTATTTTGGAACTATCATTACGATTTTTCTCAAAATGCCAACAAAAAGAGTGCTTTTGAGTTAAACCGTTCTTATTTTGGATATAAATATAATTTCAGCAAGGATATTTCTGCAAAAATTATTTTTGATGCAGGCACTGATGATGGTTTTAGCGAATATTCGATCTTGTTAAAAGCAGCGCAATTGGATTGGAAAGTGGCTGAAGGTGTAAAATTGAGTATGGGATTAATTGGTATGAAACAATTTAATGATCAAGAAGATTTTTGGGGTTATCGTTATATTTTTAAATCGTTTCAAGATGTGCACAGTTACGGGCCGAGTGCAGATTTGGGTGTAAATGCTGAATTTACAATAACAAAAACTTTAAAAGCGAATTTCGTAGTTTCCAATGGGGAAGGCTATAAAAAATTACAGGATGAAGACGGCAACCAGAAAATTGGCGGAAGCTTGATTTTTGAACCTGTAAAAGGATTGACCACAAAAATTTATGTGGACAGCCAATCAGTTTCCGATTCAAAAGCAATCAGCGCATTGGCCTTATTTGCAGGTTATAAAGCAACAGATTGGAGATTTGGTGCAGAATACAACAAATTAAATAATGGAAAAAGATATTCAAGTCCGGCTGTTGATCACGGATTGGATGGTTTTTCCTTTTATTCAACCTATGTCATCAACAAGAAATTTGAAATCTTTGGTCGCTATGACCAGCTAGATTCAAATACTTTAACTGGAGAAGCTACCGCATGGAATATGGATAATAATGGTAGCCAAATTATTGCCGGAATTCAATATGCACCCCTAAAAGGCCTTAAATTCTCATTAAATTATCAAGATTTTAGCTTTGACAATAAGTCCTTAGACTCCAAATCATTGGTGTTTTTAAATGCGGAGTTTAAGTTGTAATCCATTTAATATATTAATATAAAGAAAACAATAGTAATCTATTAATATTTAGTTAACCTAAACTTAACATTCAACTCAGTCCTTTGCTAAACAAATTAATACAATTAAAAATGAAAAAATTAGTAATTCTGATGTCCATTGCTTTGGTAATAGGAGCTTGTGGAAACAAAAAAGAACAAAAAGAAGTAGGCAATAAGTCTGTAAAATTAACAGGCACAATCGGCGTTGATGGTTCAAGTACCGTTTTTCCAATAACGGAAGCAGTAGCCGAAGAATTTAGGGCCATTCAGCCAAATGTAAAAGTAACCATTGGCGTTTCAGGGACCGGTGGTGGATTTCAAAAATTCTCAAGAGGAGAAACAAACATTTCAAACGCTTCCCGCCCAATAAAAGACAAAGAAATTGAAGCATGTGTCGAAAACAACATCACTTATCTGGGACTGGAAGTTGCTTATGATGGTTTAGCTGTTGTTGTTAATCCGGAAAACACTTGGGTTGACAGTTTTACTGTGGAAGAATTAAAGAAAATATGGGAACCTGCAGCCCAAGGGAAAATTATGAAATGGAATCAAATTCGTAAAGAATGGCCAAATGAAGAAATCCATTTATACGGACCGGGTGTTGCATCAGGAACTTTCGATTACTTTACCGAAGCAATTAATGGGAAAAGCGGCTCAAGCAGAGGCGATTATACTGCCAGTGAAGATGATCACGTGTTGGTTCAGGGAATTGTTGGGGATAAATATGCCTTAGGATTCTTCGGTTTGGCTTATTATGAAGAAAGCAAAGACAAATTAGCCTTGATTGGAGTACATAATGGGGAAGAAGTTGTGAAACCATCATTGGAAACAGTAAGCAACGGAACTTACAGTCCTTTATCCAGACCTTTATTTATTTATGTAAACAGTTCTTCCATAAAACAACCTGAAGTAATCGAGTTTGTTAATTTCTATCTTGACAATGCTGCAGCATTATCGGAGGATGTAGGTTATATTAAATTGCCTGCAGAACTTTACGCAACACAAAAAGAAAACTTTAAAGCTTTTGTTGAAAAAAACAAATAAACAAAATCTCAACTCAACAACATCTGATGTATCTTACATCTGATGTTGTTTTAAATTAAATTTGATGCGTAAAATCAGAGAATTTGTTATAGAAAAATCACTCTTGTCAAGTGCCTTAATCACAGTTGCCGTAACTGTTGGAATTATTTTGGTACTTACCATTGAAGCTTTTAGTTTTTTTAAAGAGGTTTCCATCTTCGATTTTTTTACTGACACAGAATGGACGCCCTTATTTACCAAAAAACATTATGGGATTCTTCCATTGCTTACCGGCACATTGCTCACAACCTTTATCGCGATTTCCGTTGCCTTGCCCATTGGCTTGTCTATCAGTATTTATTTAAGCGAATATGCCCCAAGAAGTTTTAGAAAAACAATAAAACCATTATTGGAACTTTTGGCAGCAGTGCCAACGGTTGTTTATGGTTTTTTCGCTTTGGTAGTGGTTACACCATTTTTACAGCAGTTCATCCCTAATTTATCAGGCTTTAACTCGCTTTCAGCCGGTATTGTTATGGGAATTATGATTATTCCCTTTGTGTCTTCATTAAGTGAAGATGCTTTGTTTGCCGTGCCAAAAGCATTGCGGGAAGCCTCTTATGGTATGGGTGCGACAAGGCTACAAACAGCTTTTAAAGTGGTTGTGCCGGCAGCTTCATCGGGTATTATTGTGTCTATTATATTGGCCATTTCAAGAGCTATTGGCGAAACGATGATTGTGGCGATTGCCGCAGGGCAACAACCAAGGCTCACTTTAGACCCAACTGTTCCTGTGGAAACCATTACGGCTTATATTGTTCAGGTAAGTTTGGGCGATGTGCAACATGGATCGTTGGAATACAGAACAATTTTTGCCGCTGGGATTACCTTATTTACACTTACTTTTTTATTGAATACTTTGAGTTTCCAAATCAGAAAAAAATTCCGACAAAAATATGAATAACATTCAAAAAAATAGGCTAAAAGATCAGCTCTTCAAATTTTGGGGAATTGGTTGTACGCTCATCGGACTGGTGTTGCTGGTTGTATTTATTGGAGGAATATTAATCGATGGCCTCAGCAGAATAGATTGGGCTTTTATTACCGATTTACCCTCGCGAAAAGCAGAAAAATCAGGAATATGGACACCTTTGATGGGAAGTATTTGGATTTTGGTTTTAACAGCAATTATTTCTTTTCCTGTTAGTGTTGCCGCTGGTGTTTATTTGGAAGAATATGCTAAAAAAAACCGACTTTCAGCATTGCTTGAAATTAACATTTCAAACTTAGCCGGCGTTCCGTCAATTATTTACGGATTGCTGGGTTTGGAAGTATTTGTAAGAATTATGAATTTAGGCGCCAGCGTTTTGGCTGGCGCTTTAACATTATCGCTGTTAATTTTACCCATTATTATTGTGGCAACAAGGGAAGCCATTAAAGCGGTTCCCAATTCTATCAGGGACGCGTCTTATGCGTTGGGCGCTTCGAAATGGCAAACAATATGGAATCAGGTATTGCCGGCATCAAGCGGCGGCATTTTAACAGGTGTTATTTTAGCACTTTCAAGAGCAGTTGGTGAAACCGCTCCTTTAATTGTTGTTGGTGCTTTGGCTTATGTCCCTTTTGCGCCTCAAGGTCCGCTAGATCAATTTTCGGTATTGCCAATACAAATTTTCAATTGGATTTCGAGACCACAACAAGGCTTTATTGACAATGCGGCGGCAGCCATTATTATTTTATTATTAATTACTTTTATCATGAATGGAATCGCGGTTTATTTCAGAAATAAATGGCAAAAAAAATTACAATAATACAATGAGTGCTATTATGTTAAAAAAACCTGAGGACGCTAAAATAGAAGCGCCAATTGATGAAAAATACAAATTACAAACCAAAGACGTCAATGTCTTTTATGGCGATTTTCAAGCCATTAAAGATGTTTCCATTAACATTAAACCCAAAAGTATCACGGCGTTTATTGGGCCTTCGGGTTGCGGAAAATCTACTTTTTTGCGTTTATTCAACAGAATGAACGATTATATTGAAGATTTTAAAATGGAGGGTAAAATTAAAATAGACGATATAAATATCTATAAAAACAAAATACAGCTCGAGCAATTAAGGAAAGAAGTTGGCATGGTTTTTCAAAAGCCAAATCCTTTTCCGAAATCGATTTTTGAAAATGTGGCTTACGGATTAAAAATTCAAGGCATCTCTACCAAAAAATTGATTGCTGATCGTGTGGAAAAGGCATTGATTCAAGCAGATTTATGGAATGAAGTAAAAGGCAATTTAAACAAATCGGCCTTAAGCCTTTCGGGCGGACAACAACAGCGCTTGTGTATTGCTAGAACATTAGCTGTTGAGCCCTCAGTTATTTTAATGGATGAGCCAACCTCTGCACTCGATCCAATTTCTACATCAAAAATCGAAGAATTAATCTATCAGCTAAAACAGGATTATACCATTATTATTGTTACCCATAATATGCAACAAGCCGCAAGAATTAGTGATTATACTGCGTTCTTCTATATGGGAGAATTAATTGAGTTTGATAAAACAAAAAAAATATTTACAAATCCGGAAAAAAAGAGAACGGAAAATTATATTACAGGTAGGTTCGGTTAAAAAATAAAACTTATGATAAATATTGATGAACAAAGAGTTGCTTTAAATAAAAATGGCGAAGAAATGTTAAACTTGGCTCACAAACAAGTGCAACTTGCCTATGAAGCTTTTACGGCTTTCGACACAGATTTGGCGGAAGAGGTTCTTTTAAAAGAAAACAGAATCAATGCGCTCGACTTAAGAATTGAAAAGGATACCGATCATTTTATTGCATTATATAGCCCGGTAGCAACCGATTTAAGGTTTGCGCTGGCGCTGCTTAAAATTAATTATAATTTAGAGCGCATTGGTGACCAAGCATTTGATATTGCAAACCATACAATAGATTTAAACCAAAAGCTAGTGCCTGAACTTGTTGATAGAATGCAATTTAAGCTCATGTTTGAAACGCTTGAAAGCATGTTTAAAGATGTGGAAAATGCGTTTCTTAATGAAAATTTAAAAGTGGCCCGAAAAGTATTTAAAAAAGATAAAATTATTAATGAAATAAACACAAAGGCTTTTGATATTGTTGCCGAAGATGCTGTTAAAAGTCCTGAATTAATTCGTCAATACTTAATGGCATTGGTGGTGATGAAAAAATTTGAAAAAATTGGGGACTTGCTCAAAAACATCTCCGAAAGCATAATCTATTTTGTAGATGCAGAAATTTTAAAGCACAAAAAGAAAAAGTGATAGTATTTAAATGCCAAAAACATCAAAAAACAGATCGTTTAAATAGTATAAAATGCGTTTTTAGAAACTGCCAACGCATTATTTAATATTTAGGTTACCACAAAACTGGTAACCTTATTTATTTAAATTAGCTAAAATAAAGTTAGATCCCCTAAAAAAATCAGTAAAATGGTTGTCAAACACAATAAAAAATCACAATATTGCCTATAAAAATAAGCTAATGATTAAATATACCATCTATATTAGGGGTAATCAATCAAAGTATAAGAAATAATATAATTTAATAGCATAAAAAAAAATAACTAGTTACTTTTACCAAATTCAAAAGATACCCAAAATATGGATAATTTTTACTTTTTAATGATTGTTGCCCTTGGCGTTTTAGCCATTACCGATTTGATAGTAGGGGTAAGCAATGATGCCGTTAACTTTTTAAATTCTGCGATAGGCTCAAAAGCTGTTTCTTTTAAAACCATCATGATTGTTGCAAGTATTGGGATTGCCTTAGGGGCGATCTTCTCTAGTGGCATGATGGAAGTTGCTCGAAACGGAATTTTTAATCCCGAAATGTTCATGTTCAATGAAATTATGATCATTTTTATGGCAGTCATGTTAACGGATATTTTGTTATTGGATTTTTTTAACACCATTGGACTGCCTACATCCACAACCGTCTCAATTGTGTTTGAATTATTGGGGGCAGCGGTAGCTGTTGCGTTAATTAAAATAGGCGCTGAAGGTGGAAATTTTGCTGATTTTGTAAACTACATAAATACCTCAAAGGCAACCCAAATTATTATTGGCATATTATTGTCGGTTGTAATCGCCTTTTCTGTCGGAGCTTTCGTACAGTTCTTTTCACGCTTGCTACTTTCCTTTAATTTTGAGAAAAAATCCAATTGGATAAACGCATTGTTCGGTGGTATTGCATTAACTTCTATGTTTTATTTTATACTGCTTAAAGGAATAGGTGGAACAAGTTTTGCTTCAGAAAAATTTGATATTATCGGCCAAATAACAATCAAATTGTTTATTGAACATTTCGTGCTGCAAATTATTGCCATAAATTTAATATTTTGGTCTTTAATCTCTTATATACTTATAAAATATTTTAATACTAATATTTATAAAATTGTCATCATTGTAGGTACTTTTGCATTGGCATTGGCTTTTGCAGGCAACGATTTGGTGAATTTTATTGGTGTACCTATTGCAGGTTGGCAATCTTATGAAGCCTGGTCAGCTTCAGGAGTTCTTGACACTGAATTTGCCATGGACGTTCTAGGAACCAAAGTTGCTACCCCAACCTTTTTACTGTTTATGGCAGGATTGGTTATGGTACTTACTTTGTGGTTTTCCTCAAAAGCAAAAGCCGTTGTAAAAACATCGGTTGATTTGGCCAGCCAGTCAGATACTAAAGAACGTTTTGAACCTAACTTTTTATCGAGGGGGCTTGTAAGGACATCTATTCTCTTTGCTAAATATTTGACATTTTTTACCCCAAATACGGTTTTGGATAAAATTGACAAACAATTTGAAAAGCCGATTATTGAGCTGGCAGGTGGGAAAAAACTAGAATTGCCCGCTTTCGATTTGGTAAGAGCAGCTGTTAATTTAATGGTTGCTGGTGTTTTAATCTCAATTGCAACATCTTATAAATTGCCTTTATCAACAACTTATGTGACTTTTATGGTTGCCATGGGTTCTTCTTTGGCTGATAGGGCTTGGGGAAGTGAAAGTGCCGTTTATAGGGTTGCAGGTGTGTTAAATGTAATTGGCGGCTGGTTTTTTACAGCATTTATGGCTTTTGTTGCAGCCGGAGTAACTGCCTATTTAATTTATCTGGGAGGTGCTACAATGATTGCCATTTTATTGTTGATTGCTGTTTTTTTGTTGGTTAGAAACTCCTTAAATCATTTGAAAAAATCAAAAGAAATCAAAGCTGAGGACAGCCTAAACAGTGCAGAAAGCAAATCGGTTAAAGGCGTTATTGAAGAAAGTGCCGACAATATTTCTAAAGTGTTGAAGAGGGTGAGCAAAATAAATGAAAACACCATTAACGGATTGATAAACCAAGATTTGCCAACCTTAAAAAAGGCCAAAAACACCGTTGGAAAATTAGAATCTGAGATTGAGGATTTACACAATAATATTTTCTATTTTATCAAAAATTTAGATGAATCATCGGTTAACGCAAGTACTTTTTACATTAATGTTGTAGGGGATTTACAGGATATTGCACAATCTGTTGGGTTTATTTCAAAAGTGAGCCATAAACATATTCATAATAATCATAAGGGTTTAAAACCTAATCAAGCTAAGGAATTAAATGATATAGCCGAAAAATTAAATCATCTTTTTGCCGAAATAAGAAAGATTTTTGATGATCGCTCTTTCAATAGAATTGCTTCCATGATTGAAAAAAAGAAAACACTGTTGGAACAGGTATCCATCAATGCCCAAAAACAAGTGGAACGCACAAGAACCACGGAATCCAGTCCGAAAAACACTACGCTTTACTTTAGTATTTTACTGGAAACAGAAGATTTGATAAAAGCAACTATGGATTTGTTGGAATTGTATGCTACTAAGAAGAAATAAATAGTTGAAAATAATCTAAAAACTGATATAATAGTGTTGGATAATGTTGTAAAATAAAACCAAGTATAAATAACAAAACCATTATTATTAAAGCTGTAATTACACCATCTTTTCTTCCAGGTTCTAATGTTGATATTTTTGGATTGGCTGAGTTATAAAAAACGTCAACCATAATGCCTTCAGGGTATCTTTTAATTAACTCCCATGATTTCTTACCTTTTAATTTTTTAAATGTATTTGCGAAGAAGGGTTTTTTACCCTGGTACTTTATCCCGCCTATTTGATATTGATAGAGAAAAATAAGATGACCTGAAATTGAAAAATTCAAACCTTTAATAACTATACCTGAAGTTTTTAACCATTGTTTGGATTGATTAGCTAACCACCATTTTTTAGCAGATAAAATTATAAAGGGAATAGCTATTAATTGCGCTATTATACCAGCAATCAGAGATTGGTTAAGTGATGAAAAGGATTCCATATATATTTACTTATTATATTCCTTAAACCGTTTCAAATTATCAATTCCCAGGGCATTCCAAAGTGCCTCAGTATCCATTCCTTTGCCTTCTAATGTTACATAAAAACGATTGTCGTAAAGAAACCTAAGTTCGGCTTGAAAATCAGCTTTTGTGTCTTCATCTCGATCAGTACCAAAGGTTAATATTCCATTGCGCTCTTTTTTTGTATATCTGATAGTATTGTTACTTTCTGAAGTTATCTTATTAAGATGTAACATTTTTAAAGGTATGATTGCTCCAACTGCTTTCTGACCACCCGCATCTAAAATTTCCATTCTCACAGTGTCATCGCCAAAACTTCCGGCAACAAGTTGGCTATCAAGAATTTTAGGTTCAACATTCTTATTTTCCGCTGCGTCCAAACTTAGGTTACTCAATTTTTTAGGAAATGCTTCCATTAATTGCTCATTGGTTAGCGGTGTTTTCATGCCTAATTCCTTCAGCAAAAGATCATATTTTTCGTTTATATCGACATTTTTGCCTGTTACCTCGTTCATGAGGCCTTCCATAATTTTGGATTCATCTGAACCTGATGTTTTTGGAGTTTCTTTACAGGAAACCAAAAGAATTAAAATAAGTGTTAATTTTAAAAGTGTTTTCAGAGTGTTAGAAATTGTTTTCATAAGTGTTTTTTTAAAGTTTTTCTTTTATAATTAATCTCGCCAATTCAATAGTTTTTTGCTTGTTTACAGCTTCATCATTAGAAATTTCTACTTTTCCTCTAAAAGAAACATTTTTGTAGTAAACTTCTATAGAATTATTTTTTGAATTCCAATAAGCTGCTTCCCCGATACCTTCTATTTTAGAAACTTCTGGATGTGTTTCAGGAGCAACAAACTCTAAAAATGACTTTATATCGGCTTCAAAATCAACAAAACTTATTTGAACAAAATCAGGTCGCGGATAGGCAACTCTTTTTCTGTTTGATACTGATTTTTCTTTAACAAACTCTCTTCCGTTTTCGCAAGAATATTTTAATATTTCACTGTACATTCCTTTTGTTGGGTTTGATTTTCTTGCTTTTGAAGGTTCAAATCCAGTAATTTTTGAAGCAATTTCTAAGGTTAACAAATCTTCATAATCCCCACTAAAAACTACATTTTTTTTAGTGTTTTCCGATATAGCATTCGATTTGCTCACTTGTTCTTTGTCTTTACAAGAAAAAAGCGATAAACAGATAGCTAAAAACAGTATATTTTTCATAGTTATTTATTTTATTCGTAAATAACACCTACCCATTTTAAATCCTTTGGAAGCTCAGTTAGGGTGCTTATTTCTGTTTTAGCGGCGTAAGTTTTATCATTTACATCAGTAAAAATTTCTGTAATATTATATTTAATGATGTTCCATCCCTTTTTAAGTTTTAGATTTATATTAGTGACATTCATATAGTTTTCATCACCATTTCCTGTATAAGTAGGTATTACACAAACTCCTTTAGCAGAAGCCTCTCCTTCAACAAAAAACCACTGTAAATAGCTTCCTTTTACAATGACATTGTCTCCATAATAAAAGAGCCAATTTGCAATTTCAGGATCACTTACAGCATATAAAATTCTTGATACTTTATTTTTATCGGTTATAAAAAGATCTGGAATTCCCATTATAATAGCTTCACCACTTTCATAGATTATTTCATTTTTTTGGTTTGAGCCGGTATAAGTCACTTTTTCTGTTCCATCATCAAGGTACTCTATGCTTTCATTATTAAAATCACACATAAAAGTTGAAGCCACCTTTTTTAAACTAATTTCCCCGTCACTAGGTGCTTTTTCTTCAACTTCTTTTGCTTTTTTTAACATCATTTCCAAATAATCTTCTTTAAGAGGAATCGTAAATTTCCCTTCATTGTCAATAGTTCCAAATGAAATTCGATCTCTTGTTATTAAATCATAAGACATTATTAATCCTTCATTATTAGCGTAATTTTCAATGGTTCCAATAATAGAATTTTGTGCATAGCATCCTACACACATTAAGAGGCCTATTGCAAATACTGCGATACTGTTTTTTAAGGTCTTCATATAGTTTAGTTTAATTGTATTGATCTAATTTTTTGAGATTTTCAAAGTCAATATAAGACCATAATTTATCAACATTATCGGGCCCTTCTAGGGAGATTTTAAACCTGTTATTGTAAACAAAACCAATAGTATTGCGTTTAATTTTTGGCTGTAAAAAAGCAATGGTTTTGTAGCCATCTCGTTCTGAATAAATATATTCCGTTTGTGGTGGTCCTAGAGATTTTATTTTATAGCTGTCAATAAAGTTTCGAACTATAGCCCTTGATCCAGCTCCATCTTCAATCCAAAAATTATAAGGACTATTTGCAGAGCCATACATTCCATTTGCAAACTGATTACTCGCTTCAAAGGCATGTTCACCTAATTTTTTATTGCCGTTTATATGCTCGGGCAATGCGACTAATAATTGGTTATTGGTTAATGGTGTTTTCTTTCCTAAAGCTTTATATAAAGCCTTTTCACTTTTGGTAATCTGTAAAGGGTTGGTTAATACCTCTTCCTGCTCATTTTCAATGGCAGAAGAAATTGTGGTGCTATTTGATTCTTTTTTTTCTGTTTTGGGATTTTCTTCGCAAGAGAAAACTAGTAGGAGAAAAAATAGTATTAAATATTTAAACTTTTTCATAACAATTACTTTTTAATTTACAGTAAAATTGAAAATTGCAGGACTTATACTCCCTTTTACTTTTTGTCCTTCTGATGGGACAAATTGGAATATGACTTCATAGCTGCCATTTTTAAAAGGAATTCCGGTTGGAAGACCATGGGCAGTAAGTTTTTGTAAAGTAGGAATGGCATCAAATGCTTCAATGGGTACAAACAGGTCTCCCGGTAGCCAAGGCCAGCCTTTACGTGATGTTTCTGAAATAATTTTACCATTGTGTTTTACCGTTGTTTTCATATCAAAAAGAATGATACCATCCGATTCAACATTGGTGGACTTGAAATTAAAATTGATGCTGTAAACACCATCTCTAAATGCTTTAAATAATTCTACAGGTGTTTTTTGATTTATGGTGCTGCTTTTTGTTAATCCTTTAATAGAAAGTTTGCCTTCAAATGATTGGGAAAAGGAATAGGAAGACATTAACACGCATACAATAATTGCTAATTTAATTTTAGCTGTTTTCATAGGTATAAGTTTAATTTGTTTATTATATTTATAAGTTTTTAAACCATTCTTTATATTTTTCACCTAAAAATGGAACTGTACTTTCCTTGCCATTAATTGCATTCATTAAGCCTATAATCCACATATAGAGTAAAACGAAAATGCCGAGGATATTTATAATCCAGCCCAATATAGGAATCATACCAATAACACCTAAAGCTAAGCCTGTTAATGCCAAGCCTAAGGATTGTTTAATATGATAGGATGCAAATGGCTCTTTCTTATCATTATTCATGACAAAAGCGATAATAAGTCCTATAACGGTTATGTACGCTATAATCGCAATGTTTTTTCCTTCAATAATAATACTGGTGTTGTCTTTTGTTGTTTCCATTATTTTATGTTTTTAGTTCATTGTTTTATAATCTGATTTATTGATGCTTTTTTGTACTTCCTCTAAGCCAATACACTCCATGGTTGCATTCATTTTGCTCTTTCTCTTATCAATCATTTCCATTTCAAGCATTAAGGATTGCTCATTTTCCTTAAAATATTTTTTTAGGCCTTCGGGAATATTGGATCTCTTATTTTTATAAATATCATTAAAACTCACTGGAGCATCAGTGGTAAAATACATGGTTATTTCATGCTCATCGCTGGTTGCTTTAACGCCTTTACAGGAATATCCCATAATTGTTTTATTAGGAAGCATTTCATAACTATAACTTGCCGACTTGTCGGCTGCTTCCTCTAAATCTATATCATCTGGCATTCCGTTTACCATCATCATAGCGTTTTTATCAGATTGCAAGTACATCACAGTTACTTTTAAATTGTTGTCCATTACCATAAACATGTTACTCATTACTTTTTTATCCTCCATAGTTGGCATATCAAATCCAAAATATGGTTGTCCTGGTTGTAGAAAATAATCAAAAGTAATTTCACCATCTTTTGTGATCATTCTTAAGGAATATTTCCAGCTAAAATTATAAGAGTCTGGAATTACTGATGGATCAACTTTCGAATTTCCATCACCATTAGCAAAAGGATTTATGTCAAAAACCTTATCTAACGAGTTTGAAGTTTTTCAGCTGCTTTATCTGAAGTTTTTTCAACAATTGTGTTTTCTACCTTTTCTTCTACTCGTTGCTTTAATTTTTTCAAGAATTGAGCTTCGATATTTTGGTGTATTAAAAATAGAAAAACAGTACAGGCAATAAGTTTAGTTTTCATAATGTAAATGTTATTTGTTTTTATTGGTCATAACTGTCTGCCGACAGGCAGGTGTAATTCGCATATTTTCATCGGTATTTGAATCGATACCGCTTTATGCTCATTTCAAAATGACATCTTTATTAAAAAACTAAATTAGTGTGAATACCATGGATATGATATCAGGTATGTAACTATGTATGCAAGAAATGTAACAAATGTAACAATATGTAGTAAAACTTAGTTTGAATGGTATTCAGAAGGTGTTTTACCGTATATTTCTTTAAAACATTTAATAAAATAAGACACTGTATTAAATCCTGAGGTATAGGCAACTTCAGAAATTGTTGCATCGGATGTTTTTAAATGTTGCATGGCAATTTTAAGTCGTTGAGAACGGATAAATGCAGTAGTGGAATGGCCTGTTATCGCAATTAATTTTCGGTGTAATTGCATTCTGCTCATTCCTATGGTTTTGCTAAAACTTTCTGCATTAAATGATGGGTTTGTTAGGTGTGTTTCAAATAATATTTCGATACGATTTAAAAACTTTTCATCCGTAGAAGTAATAGCGATATCTTTAGGTAATTGAATTAAATTTTGTTGGTACCTATTTCTTAACTTTTTTCTTAACTCAATTAATTTTTCGACACGAACAACTAACTTTTTTGCACTAAATGGTTTTGTAATATAGTCGTCTGCTCCTGTATTAAGCCCATCTATTTCATTTTCTTCGCCCGTTTTTGCAGTTAAAAGTATAATTGGAATATGGGAAGTTTTTTCATCTTCCTTTAAAATATTGCATAATTCAAAACCATTTTTTAAAGGCATCATAACATCAGAAATTATAATGTCTGGTATGGTTTTAAAGGCTTTTTCAATTCCTTCTTGTCCATTTTTGGATTCAAAAATTTTATAATCATTTTTAAAAATTGATTTTATAAAATGTCTAATATCCGCATCGTCTTCAACAATTAGCATCAATGGTAAATCGCCTTTTGAATTTGGTTTACTTTGCATTAGATTGATGCTTTCACCAGTATAATCGTCGTTTAAAACAGGTTCAACATCATAAATTTCTGATGTATCAAAATATTCTTTTTCAAATGGAAACATCACAATAAACTGAATATCATCTTTATGAATCCTTTGCACTGAAATACTTCCATGATATATATTAGTCAATTCTTTAACCAAAGCAAGACCTATCCCAACCCCTTCGGAGGTTTTGTTTGCTTGATAAAATCGCTTAAATAAGTTAGTCATATCATCGTTGGTAAGGATATTTCCATTATTAGTAACCTTAATAATTACTTGACTTTCCTTAGTGTTGGCAGAAATATGAATTCTTCCATTTTTAGGCGTATATTTTATTGCATTTGACAATAAGTTAGTTACAATTTTTTCTACAATATCTTTATCAAACCATGCCGATGTTATAGGTTTAATTTTATAGGAAAATTTAATGTTTTTGTCTAACGCTTTATGTTTAAATGCTGAAACTAATTCTTCTAAAAAATGACTTAAATTACCTTTTGAAATGTTTAATTTTAATTTTTTAGACTCTAATTTAGATAAATCCAATAACTGATTGACAAGATTTAGCAGCCGCTTTGCATTTCTTAAAATAAGATTAAATTCTTCTTTATCAGCTTTAGAAATTCCAGGTTTAGAAAGTTGCCTTTCTATTGGACCTGAAATCAAAGTTAATGGTGTTCTAAATTCGTGCGAAATATTTGCGAAGAAGATTGATTTTGCTTTATCAAGTTCTTTTCTGCCTTTTAATTTGGTAGTGGTTATTTGCTGTTTTAATCTCAAAGAGTAGTACAAATAAAAAAGCGAGCTAAAAAAAGCTGCCAAACTAAGATATGCCCACCATGTTTTGTACCAAGGAGGTGTTACTTCAATATTGAATATTGAAATAGGTGTATCGGTATTTGATTGGTATGCCGCCTTAACCAAAAATTGATAGTCACCTTGTTTGAGGTTGGTAAAGCTAGCTGTATTATTTTCTGCCTTTCGCCAAGTATTTGAAGTTGCATTTAATTTATAGTAATAATTTATTTTTTCGGGAAAACGATAATCAGGTAATGAAAAATGAATTGTAAAATCTGTTTGATGATGTTTTAAGACAACTTTTTGATTATTTAATAAAGGATTTAGAAGATTTTCCTCACTTTCTCCGTAAATTTTTAAATCTGTAATTATCGGACCTTTGTCAATTATTGGAAGTGTAAAGTAATCTGGGTTTATTATTTGCACTCCTTGATCTGTGCCAAAATAAAGTATATTATTAAAAAATACACTTGAAGTAAAAAGACAGGCGTCGGAAATCAACCCATCATTTTGATTGAAATTTAAGAGTTCTTTTTTGTTTGGGTTGTATACATATATACCATTACGAATTGTACTTATCCATAGTAAACCATTATTGTCGGTTTCAATTGCCATTGTTTTTTTATCAAATAACTCGCCATCTATTTCTAATCCTTCAAAAGTATTTGTTTTACTGTTGTATTTATTGATTCCGTAATCCGATCCAATCCAAATATTACCTGTTTTATCTTCATGCAATTCATATAAAACATTAGAATTTAAAGTGCTTTTATCACCAGTTTTGTGTAAATACTGTTTGTAGTTAAATTTTGTTTTATTAGAACTAATGCTTGTGATATTGGGAATTTTATAAACGCCATTACCTGCGGTTATTACCCATAGATTATCATCCTTATCAATATGTATCTGTATGGCTTTTAATTCATCTATTTCACTACTTGAATTAAGGTTAAAATTTTTAATAATTTCACCCTTCTTATTTAATAAATGAATCCCACCCCAAGAACTAATCCATATATAGCCGTTTTTATCTTCAACTATACCAAATATTTTTAATAATTTATCATTGTTATCAACTAAAGGAAATGAAGTAATCTTAAATTTATTATCAATAAAATAAACAATGCCAAAGGTATCTCCTGCCCATAGTCCATCCGCTGACTTATAGATAGATGTAATGTTTTTTTTGTCAAGAATTGTTTTATGGGTTTTGCTGGCTAAGGAGTAAATATGCAATCCATTTGCCCCTGCTAAATATATTGTATGATCATCAACTATTATTCTTCGGGCATTTAGTGGAATGTTTTCCTTGAAAATTTTACCCGCTATGTTTTCCTTTAACAATCCATTGTTACCTGCTATCCATAATACACCTTGAGCATCTAGAAATAGTACATTAATTTCTGAAATATTTAAATCGGGATTATTAACCCTTAATTCTACTATATGCCCACTATTTATATCAAATTTATAAAGTTTATTTTCAGCAACTAAAACACAAATATCATTGTGTATATTAGACATATACTTTATGTGATTAGGTGTTTTAATGGGTATTGGATTGTTTTTAAAATTATAAGAATATAATTTACCTTCCGACCTGAAAATCAGATTGTTTTTAGAGCTTATTGATAATCTCTCAATTGGCGTATTTTCCAGTAAGGGATTTAACTTGTTTTTGGATTTATCATATTCATATAATGTTTTATTAAATACAACAATCTCTTTTCCATCTTTAGTTTCTGATACTTTTGCTCCTAAAAACACATTGCTTAGTTTAACAAAATCAATATCGTTTTTAGCCTTTCTATATAATCCATTATCAGTTTCTACCCAGATTACACCTACTGAGGTAATAAACAAACTATAGACCGACAGACCTTTAAAAGTGGTTTCATTTTTAGAATCTAACCTATATTTTTGAAATATTTCCTTTTGAGCATTGAATTTTACCAATCCCACACCTTGTGTTCCAATCCAAAATGTACCATCTGTGTCTTGTGCAATATCGCGAACCCAGTTGGCGGGGAGTGATTCTTTTTTTAATGGATTATAGCGATAAGAAATAAAGTTATTCCCATCATACCTATATAAACCATCTTGAGTGCCTAGCCAAATAAAGCCATCATTATCTTGTATTATAGATGAAACCCATTGTTTGGAAAGCTCTTTCCCAATATAATTGAGTTTAATGGAATTAAACTCTAATTCTTGTGTGTTCTGCCCAAATAGCGATAAGGTTAACAGCAATAAATAAATAAAGAATGAATCTTTCATTTTTAACCAATTCTTTTTAAAAATTAAAAAGGATAAATTCTGTAAAATCATGGCAATTGGTACTTTTCTCTATTTACTATTTATATGAACAGTTTTTTCGCGTTTATTTGTTATTTGCCTATTATCCATTAATCCAGTTTTGTGTGGCAATCCTTAATTAATCAGTACCATCATGGGCAATAGCTAACACACTATTTTGTAATAATCCATCATTTACAGATAATTGCCCGAATGAAATTAGAGATTGACTAAACGATTTAAACCAACGCAATATTATGGTGATAAAAATTACTTTTTTTATCCTGATAATAGCTTGTTTCTTAATTTTTTTCCATTTTTCACATAGCAATAAAGCTTACTAATAATAGTCCTTACTAATAATAGTGCTTACTAATATAGAAAAATAATCATTAATGTCCGATAAAAAATAAAAACAATTATTTTTATTTTTTATCTAATTGTTATTCAGCTGATTGATTTTTAAAATTTCACTTTTTTAAAAACAAGGTGTCAAAAAAATGACAGTTGTTCTGTTTCAGCTTTATCA
>DATCTJ010000084.1:0-33707 GCA_036568005.1 Lutibacter sp.
TGAACAAGTTCCGTTGCTTGACTCAGCATAATATGTTTTACTTCCTACTCCTACTTGAGTTGGACTTGTTACTATGCTTCCTCCTGTAGCTGCTGTATACCAAGTAATGGTGCCTCCTGTAGCTGTAGCTGTTAAAGTTTGCGTGGTTGATCCATCAGAACAAACTGTTTGGTTGCCTCCGCTTATTGGCGCAACTGCTGCTGCATTTATAGTCAAAGTAACTGCTGTTCTTGTTAAACTTGAACAAGTTCCATCATTGTATTCTGCATAATAGGTCGCTGTCCCTACTGTATTTAATGTAGGACTCGTAACTACAACACCGCCTGATGCTAAACTATACCAAGTAATTCCAGTAGTGGAACTCAATGCGTCGTTGGCATCCAAGGTCTGGATCGGACTCTCTTCACACTCGGTGATGTCGCCATTGCTTGTTGGTGCAGCTGGTGCAGCATTAACAGTAATTATAGCTGGACTAGAATAAGTGAAAGTACCTGTTGGACAAAGTAATGATATGTTTTTAATTTTAACTCTGTAATAATGAGTTCCTGTAGCTAAAACCCCAGGTGAATAGGTAAATTGACCTCCATAACCTATATCTGCATAAGTACCTCCTCCATTAGTACTATATTGCCAATCTTCTATATTAGCACTTGTACCACCAGTTAAATTCAAAGTTAGTTGAGAACTAGCTTGGCCAGCACAAAGAGTTTGATTAGAAGTTACACTTCCTGAAAGTGAAACATTAAAATCCAACGCTTGGTTAGAGCATAAACTTGAATTTGGTGAACCACCAGCAACCGCCGCATAACGTGCGAGATTTATTTCACCTGACTCAGTTGAATTACAAGGATCGTAACCTATGTCATTAAAAGGAATATTAAACTCAAAAAATTGCCCATCACCTCCACCACAACCATTTGAATCTCCATTTTTACCATCCAAACCTGGTGTTAAAGTATCAACAACAATAGTTATACCATTCCATTTGTATAATGTGAAAGCCCCATTTTGTGCATTAATTTGAAGAACATATTCAGCTCCTCCGGCTGGAACTCCTCCTCCAAAACCACTATCTGTTATTAAACCTGATAAAGGATTATTGTCGGAATCAAGATAGATTCTAAAAAGAGCCGTACCCGAATTCCCATTTTTAAATCCCAATCGTAAAGTATTAGTATTATTGTCAACTTTAGCCCATACTTTCTGAATAGCACAAGTACCACTTCCAATTACGGAAGGGACAAAATTTTGACTTGCTGCATATTCATCTCCTGGAGCTCCTGGCCCAGGACAATAGCTACCATCGAAAGTACCTTGCCCATAACCAACAGTCGTTGAAAACAACAAAACTAAAAGAGTCGATAAACTAAAAAAAGTAATTTTTTTCATAATCTTTTTATTTAAATAAAACCGTCAATGAATTCCTTATACTATGGAGTCGCAAAACTTATACTGTTAAGCAATTAAATCAATATTTGGGTCTGTATTATAGACAACACGCCTTCGTCTTATCTATTTATGGGGCAAAAAATTTATGAAATCTGTGGGGCACAACTTTCAATTTCATATCAAAGATAGCACGGATATTTATGTTGGCAATACCTGTAAATGGTTATTTTTTAGGAACTTAACAAACGGTGTGTATTTATAAACAAATGGTAGAAAAAAGCCTTTAAATAGCAATTTGTTAAATGTGACATTTATCACACTTTTACCTAATGTGCTTTATGTTAGGCGTTTATCCATAAATTATTAAAAATTAAAGGCAGTGCTAATTCAAAATGCACCATATTATATTTACCAAAATTAACTATGTCATCGTATCAATAGACAAATAAAAATTCTATTTTTGTACCTCAACAATATTTAAAATTTATGGATAAATATGATGTTGCCATTATTGGCTCAGGACCCGGTGGATACGTTGCCGCAATTCGTTGTGCGCAACTGGGCTTAAAAACTGTTATTATTGAAAAATATAGTGCCTTAGGAGGCACTTGCTTAAATGTGGGATGTATTCCGTCAAAAGCATTGTTAGATTCTTCGCACCATTATTATGATGCCACAAAACATTTTGCCAAGCACGGAATTGAAGTTTCTGGGGTGAATATTGATATTAATAAAATGATTGCACGTAAACAGGAAGTAGTGTCATTGACTTCAGGCGGCATCAATTTTTTAATGGATAAAAATAAAGTAACCGTTTTACAAGGTGTTGGCAGTTTTGCCGATGCCAATCATATTGTGATCACAAAAACTGACGGAGCTTCAGAGAAAATAGAAGCTTCAAACATCATTATTGCAACAGGTTCAAAACCGGCAATATTGCCATTTATTAAAATGGACAAAAAACGAATCATCACTTCAACAGAAGCCCTCAGCCTAACTGAAATTCCGAAACATTTAATTGTTATTGGTGGCGGCGTTATCGGTTTGGAATTGGGCTCAGTCTATAGCCGATTGGGCGCCGAAGTTTCTGTGATTGAATATATGCCAAATATTGTTCCTGGAATGGATTTGATGCTTTCCAAAGAATTGCAAAAATCGCTGAAAAAGCAAGGACTTAAATTTTATACAAGCCACAAAGTAACTTCTGTAGAGAATAAAGGAAAAGAAGTTGTGGTAATTGCTGAAGACAAAAAAGGAAATCCGGTTGAATTTAAAGGTGATTACACATTAATTTCAGTAGGAAGAAAACCTTATACCGACGGATTGAATATGGAAACTGTTGGCATCAAAGTAAACGAAAAAGGACAAATTGAAACCAACGAACAATTGCAAACCAATGTTGCTAACATTTACGCCATTGGCGATGTGGTAAAAGGTGCGATGTTGGCCCACAAAGCAGAAGAAGAAGGTACCATGGTTGCCGAATTGATTGCCGGACAAAAACCGCATATCGATTATAACTTAATTCCAGGTGTTGTTTATACTTGGCCTGAAGTTGCGGCGGTAGGCAAAACGGAAGAGCAATTAAAAGAAGCTGGCGTAAATTACAAATCGGGTACTTTTGCAATGCGCGCTTTGGGTAGAGCAAGAGCTAGTATGGATACCGACGGGATGATAAAAGTGTTGGCAGATGCAAAAACAGATGAAATTTTAGGAGTTCATATGATTGGAGCTAGAGCAGCCGATATGATTGCAGAAGCTGTTATCGCCATGGAATTTAGGGCTTCATCAGAAGATATTGCACGCTCATCTCATGCGCATCCAACCTATACCGAAGCATTCAAAGAAGCTTGTTTGGCAGTAAATGATAGATCTATACATAGTTAAATTGTGAAATTCGTCATGCTGAATTTATTTCAGCATCTCATAAAATTAAGATTTTTATAATGAGACCCCGAAACAAGTTCAGGGTGACGTTTAAGGTTATCATAGAATTATATAAAAAGTCCTTTCAATTTGATGGGACTTTTATATTTTTGCGGCGATGCAACGAACAAGTTATAAATTTCAAGTAAAAGATGTTTCCAAATTTAAAAAGCAACTTTTAATTTGGGCGCAACAGTTCGACATTACGATTTGGCTAGACAGCAATAACTACGACCAAAAATATTCAAATTTTGACGCGGTGCTGGCCGTTGATCCTGTTTCAAAAATTGAATCTTCATACAAAAATGCTTTCTCACAATTAAAAAAATACCAATCTGAAGTAAAAGACTTTATTTTTGGTTATCTTAGTTATGATTTAAAAAATGATGTTGAAAATTTAACTTCTTCTAATTTCGACGGATTGCATTTTCCAGATTTGTACTTTTTTCAGCCTAAAAAATTATTTTTTATCAAAGAAAATTCAGTAGAAATAAAATATATTTCAGCATTTGAACTTGAAATTGCAATCGATTTAGAACAAATTCATCAATTATCAACAACTAGCAAAAAGAAACCAACAACCAACATTGAAATTAAACCTCGTATTCATAAAGACGATTATTACAAAAAATTAAATACGCTGTTAAACCATATCCATAGAGGCGACATTTATGAAGCCAATTTTTGCCAGGAGTTTTATAGCAATAATTCAATAATAAATCCAGTAGAAATTTATCAAAATTTAAATGAAATTTCAAAAGCGCCTTTTGCGACTTTTTTAAAGTTCCGTGACAAATATTTACTTTCTGCTTCCCCTGAACGTTATTTAAAAAAAAATGGTGAAAACCTCATTTCTCAACCGATAAAAGGAACCGAGAAAAGAGCTAGCACCAAAAAGGCTGATGAAAAATTAATTGCAGCATTGGAGCAAAATCCGAAAGAACGCTCGGAAAATATTATGATTGTTGATTTGGTACGAAACGATTTTTCCAGATTTGCTATTAAAGGTTCGGTAAAAGTCGATGAACTTTGCAAAGTTTATACCTTTAAACAAGTGCATCAGCTTATTTCTACCGTTTCCTGCTTAGTAAAAAACGATATTCACCCAGTTGATATTCTAAAAAACACTTTTCCTATGGGAAGTATGACGGGTGCACCAAAAATTTCGGCCATGAAAATTATTGAGGCCTTAGAAGAAACAAAGCGCGGATTGTATTCGGGCACCGTTGGTTATTTTACGCCAAATGGCGATTTTGATTTCAATGTGATTATCCGAAGTATATTATACAATACCCCCAAAAAATTTGTTTCCTTTTCTGTTGGTGGTGCTATTACGTCACAATCAATTCCAGAAAAAGAATATGAAGAATGTTTGTTGAAAGCAAAAGCAATGAAACAGGTTTTGGTAAACGTTAAATAATTATATTTACACCTGATGAAAGCTGAACTAATAGAACATATCAATACTAAATTTTCATTTCTGCATGATAAAAACCTGCTTATTGCCATTTCTGGCGGTATTGACAGCGTTGTTTTAACACATTTATTTCACAAGTTAAATTTTACAATATCATTAGCGCATTGCAATTTTTCATTGCGTGGAAAAGAAAGTAATGAGGATGAGGAATTTGTGAAAGATTTAGGCGAAAAACTACAGATTCCTACCTATTCTAATAAGTTTGAAACCGATGCATACGCTACAGAAAAAGGGATTTCAACCCAAATGGCTGCTCGCGAATTGCGTTACAACTGGTTTCAAAAAATTGCTAAAGAAAATAATCTCGATTACATTATAACAGGGCATCAAAAAGATGATGTTTTAGAAACATTTTTAATCAATTTTACCCGCGGAACAGGCTTAGACGGATTGACTGGGATTCCTGAAATTCAGGGGAATATTGTGCGGCCGTTTATGATTTTTACCCGCAATGAAATTTTGGTATATGCCACCAAAAAAAAGATACTTTGGCGCGAAGACCGAACCAATTCTTCCATCAGGTATGTAAGAAATAAAATTCGGCATAAAGTGGTTCCTGTTTTAAAAGAATTAAATCCGAATTTGCTGGATACGTTTTACAACACTTTGGATAATTTAAAAGGAAGTCAGCAAATTGTGAAAGATTGTATTCAGAATGTGATAGAAAAAACAACCAAAACGCACAAAAATGAATTGCATTTCAGCATTCCAGCTTTAAAAAAACTGGGCAATCCTAAAATCTATTTGTTTGAAATTTTAAGAGAATACAGCTTTACACAATGGAGCGATATTGCAGATTTGCTCGACTGCCAAAGCGGAAAACAAGTTTTTAGCAAAACCCATCGCTTACTCAAAGACAGAGACGTATTGATTTTATCGAAAATACTTCAGCAAGAAGAAGTTGAACGCTTTGAAATTCAAGAAAATACAGATGAAATCAAAACACCAATAAATCTGAAATTTGAATCTGTCGACATTCCTTTCGACACTAAAAATCATCAAAACAAAATATTTGATGAACTTATTTTTGATGACAACACTACCATTTCTATAGATTTTAATAAAATTGAATTCCCTTTGATTCTAAGAAAATGGCAAAAAGGAGATTACTTTTTTCCTATTGGTTTGAATGGCAAAAAGAAAGTAGCCAAATTTTTTAAAGATGAAAAATTATCATTAATAGAGAAAGAAAACACTTGGCTGTTATGCTCAAAAAATGAAATAATTTGGGTGGTTAGAAAACGGATGGACGACCGATTTAAAGTCACTAAATCAACTTCAAAAATTCTAAAAATAAATTATTCTAGCAAATAGGGATTAGGCAATAATAAAAACAATTATAAAAAGCGGCCAATACCAATAAGCAAATTTCAAAGTAAAGTTTTATACTTTGTATAACTGTGTGGTCCTTTGTGAAACTCTGTGCAATAGCTTTTCCACAAAGATTCACAAAGAAAAATAAATCGCTTGGTATTTAGCAACCCCTTGGAAAAATAATTTCCTACACAAAAATAACGATTTCGTTAATTTAGCATTTTATAAACAGGTAATTAACCAAGCTTTTGTATTTTTCACCTTTGAATATTTAAACTATGCATAAACAACCGAAACTTACCAGATTCAACGAAAATGTGTTGGCGAAATACCGTATTTACAATGCTATTTTTATGACATTACCGTTTGATGCCATTACAAGAACTGGCGTTATGCTTCCACTTTTTCACGAAGTTTGTGAAAATGGTTTCTTGAACAAAAAAAATCCGACCGAAATTGTAGATTCTTTTTTTGAAGCCTATCATACAAACCCATCCGAAGAAGAAAAAATAAATTTACTGTTCCGTTTTATACAATATATAGAGCGACAAGTGGTGTTATTTGATGCCATTGAAGATGCCGCATTTCCTGTTGTAAACAATATGGATGGTGTGGGAACTTTGCGAAACATCAAAGAAACAGCCACATTGGAAAAGAAAAATGAAGCCTTAAAAAAACATTTGGAAAACTTTAAGATTCGGGTTGTTTTAACGGCACATCCAACGCAATTTTATCCGGGAGCCGTTTTGGGAATTATCACCGATTTAACCGAAGCGATTAAGGAGAATGATTTGTTGAAAATAAATCAGCTTTTGGCTCAATTGGGTAAAACACCTTTTTTCAAACACGTAAAACCAACACCTTTTGATGAAGCCGTTAGCTTAATCTGGTATTTGGAAAACGTATTTTATCAATCCGTTTCAGGTGTTTATAATTATATTCAAAGCAATATTTTCAACAACCAGCCTATTGACAATGATATTATTAACTTAGGATTTTGGCCGGGAGGCGATCGAGACGGGAATCCGTTTGTGACAACTGAAATAACCTTAGAAGTTGCAAAACGTTTAAAGCAATCCATCTTAAAAAATTATTATAGGGACGTAAGGTCGTTAAAGAGAAAATTGACATTCGCCGGGGTTGAAGATGCTATTTCGGCATTGGAAGCTATTTTGTTTGAAAATAGTGTGAATACTGAAGCCAAAACAATGCTTCCACTAAACGAGTTTTTGGATAAATTGATGGCAATCAGAGACATACTCAGCTCCAGACATCAATCTTTATATTTAGATGAAATAGACGATTTAATCAATAAAGTACGTTTATTTGGCTATCATTTTGCCACATTGGATATTAGACAAGACAGCCGCGTACATCATGATGTTTTTGTTCAGATTGTCAATACTTTATCAGAAAAAGGAATAAATATCTTCCCTAAAAATTATTTAGAACTTACTGAAAATGAGCAAATTGAAATTTTATCAAAAGTAGATGATAATATAGATCCTGCTATTTTTGATGATGAAATGGTTGTAAAAACATTGGGGTCTATTCATGCCATAAAAACCATTCAACAAAATAATGGCGAACGTGGCGCGAACCGTTATATTATCAGCAACAATCAGTCGGCTTTAAATATGATGGAAACCTTTGCCATGTTTAATTTGTGTGGCTTTAAGCATAAATTAAGCGTTGACATTATTCCGCTTTTTGAAACCATTGACGATTTATCCAACGCCACAGGCGTTATGGAAAAATTATACACCAACAGCACTTATAAAAATCATCTTAAAAACAGAAGCAACAAACAAACCATTATGCTAGGTTTTTCTGACGGAACCAAAGATGGTGGCTATTTAATGGCAAATTGGGCTATTTTTCAAGCCAAGGAAAAGCTGACAGAAATTTCTAGAAAACATGGCATAAAAGTCATATTTTTTGATGGACGCGGCGGACCACCTGCTCGTGGCGGCGGAAAAACACATCAATTTTATGCCTCATTAGGTCCAACTATTGAAGATGAAGAAATACAATTAACCGTGCAGGGGCAAACAATCAGTTCAAATTTTGGAACCTTAGATGCCGCACAATTCAATATTGAACAGTTGTTGAGTGCCGGAATTTCAAACGAATTGTTTAGCAACGCCAACAATATTATGACAAAAAATGATATTGAAATTATGGATGATTTGGCATTAATAAGCTATCGGGCCTATGTCGACTTTAAAAATCATCCAAAGTTTATGCCTTATTTAGAGCGCATGAGTACTTTAAAATATTACGCCAAAACCAATATTGGAAGTCGCCCTTCCAAACGTTCTGGATCAAAAGAATTAAATTTTGCCGATTTGCGCGCTATTCCTTTTGTGGGTTCATGGAGCCAGTTAAAACAGAATGTTCCTGGTTTTTATGGCGTTGGAACCGCCTTGAAAAAATATGAAGATCGTGGCGAATTTGACAAATTGAAACAGTTCTATAAAAATTCGGATTTTTTTAAAACGTTGATAGGAAACAGTATGATGTCACTTACAAAATCATTTTTTGAGTTGACAGAATATATGGCAAGAGATGAAGAATTTGGGGATTTTTGGGAAATTATTCACACTGAATATTTAACTTCAAAACGACTCATTTTAAAACTTTCTGATTATACAGAATTGATGCAAAGCAATCAAGTTGGTAAGGCTTCAATTATCATTCGTGAAAATATTGTTTTACCATTGTTAACCATCCAACAATTTGCGCTTCGTAAAATTCAGGAATTGCAAAAGGAGAAAAATCCTAAAGTCGAATTGATTAAAACTTATGAAAAAATGGTCACTCGCTCTCTATTCGGAAATATTAACGCAAGCAGAAATTCAGCCTAATTATGAACTCATTTCAACTAGACGAAAACGAATACAATCCGCATTACAAAAGCTATATTTTAGCATTGGGCAATGTGGAATTATTTGAAATTTTAAATGATTCTTTCAAAGATTTACTAAAAACGGTCAAAGATTTACCAGAAGAAAAATTGGTATTTCGCTATGATGAAGGAAAATGGACCATCAAAGAACTTTTACAACATCTAATTGATACAGAACGAATTATGAGTTACAGAGCCTTGAGGTTTTCGCGAAATGACGCTACAGAATTACAAGGATTCGACGAAAATTGGTATGTGGAAAACTCAAACGGCAACGATAGAAATTTTAAAGATCTGGTAGATGAATTTACCTGTACTCGCAGAGCAAGTATCTCTTTATTTAAAAGCTTCACCTATGAAATGCTCACTTTATCAGGCACTGCAAACGGTAGCGATATGACTGTGAGGGCCTTGGGATTTATTATTGCCGGTCATCAAGTGCATCATTTAAAAATTATTAAGGAACGTTATATTTAAACTGTTTTATAAAAATAACTTATCATCATTAGATTTTTTAATCACTTTTGATGCCAAGTCTATTGATAAGGAACGCAAAGCGATGATTTTAAATGCTTAACAATTAAGGCATTGCGCCTTTAATTCCAGCATTGCAGTTAAACCAACTTTTAGACAGCTTCATTTTTTATGATACCAATTGTGTTTTTATTTTGTTCTAGCCTAACATATAAATTTCAATAAATATTAAAGTATAATAATTAAGGCGGAGACTGAGCAATTATATTTGTACATTCAATACAAATTAAAATATTATATTTGAAGTAATGTAAACTATTTTCAACAATGCGTATTCTAAAAAAAATATTGCTTTTTATTGGAATCCTAATCATCCTAATTTTGATTGGTGGTTGGGTGTATTTTAACAGTCTAAAACCCGACTATTCTGGCAATATCAATTTATCTGGTGTTGAAAATGAGACTTCTGTATATTTCGATGATTACGGCATTCCGCATATTTACGCAAAAAACCAATATGATGCCACCACAGCTTTAGGTTATGTTCATGCACAGGACCGACTTTGGCAAATGGAATTGATGCGAAGAATAGCGCCGGGCAGATTGTCGGAAATTTTTGGAAAAGACATGCTTAAAAACGATCAATTTTTTGTGAGTTTGGGCATAGAAGAAGCTTCTCAAAAATCGATAGAACAATTGGATAAAAACGGGGAAGTATACAAATTAGCTATCGCCTATTTAAATGGTGTAAATCAATTTATTGCAAACGGCGCAACGCCTATTGAATTTACTTTGATCGGTATTGAAAAAGAGCAATATCAAATTAAAGACATGTACAATATTTTGGGCTACATGGCATTTAGTTTTGCGATGGCCCAAAAAACGGATCCGCTTTTAAGTGTCATTCAAGAAAAATTAGGTGATGCCTATATCAAAGAGCTTAATATAGATGTCGATCCAAAAACTACGCTTATAAAAAATTCGAAGGAAAGTATTGATAATTTTTCGGCAATGGTTGCCAGTGTAAATGAAATTATGGAAAAATCGCCTGTTCCTCCTTTTATTGGCAGCAACAGTTGGGTGGTTTCCCCTAAAAAAACAACCACCGGAAAAGTCCTTTTTGCCAATGATCCTCACATTGCCTATTCGCAACCGGCAGTTTGGTATGAAGCACATATTATTACACCAAATTATGAAATGTATGGCTATCATTTGGCAGGGGTTCCGTTTCCATTATTGGGACATAACAGGAATTACGCCTACGGATTGACGATGTTTGAAAATGACGATATTGATTTTTATAAAGAAGAAAATGATCCTTCAGATTCTACAAAATACAAAACACCAAACGGATTTGAAACTTATAAGACAACAACTAAAATAATAAAAGTAAAAGATGGGGAAGATGTGACCATCACTGTTAGAAATTCACGTCATGGCCCAATTATGAACGATGCTATTGAAACAATTACGCAATCTGAACCCATTGCTATGTCATGGATTTACACCCAATTTGATGGTGAGGTTTTAGATGCGCTTTACACCATTTCAAGAGCTAGTGAAATGGCCGACGTTAAAAAAGGAGCCTCTATGATTCACGCTCCCGGATTGAATATTATGTACGGCGATGCAAAGGGAAATGTCGCCTGGTGGGCATCGGGTAAATTATACAAACACAAGCCAAATGTAAACACAAAATTTATTTTAAATGGTGCTTCTGGCGATGATGACCCTATTGAGTATTTAGATTTCAGCCTAAATCCTATGGCTGAAAATCCAACTTGGAATTATGTGTATTCCGCCAACAATCAGCCCGATTCCATTGCTGGAATATTATATCCTGGTTATTATTTATCAGAAGATAGAGCCAAACGCATCGTGCAATTGTTAGAACCAAAAAATAACTGGAACAAGGAATCTATGTCGGCTGTGATTAATGATGTAACCTCATCGGTAGCTCCCAACATCATAAAAGAATTTGCTAGAAATATGGATTACAGTTCTTTTTCCAAAAGTGAACAAAAAGCCATTGATGTACTTCAACTTTGGGATGGTTCAAATACGCTTGACCAAGTTGCGCCAACCATTTATAACAAATGGATTTACTTATATTTAAAAAATACTTTTGAAGATGAGTTAGGAGAAAATTTATTTGACCAATTTTTAGCCACCCATTTATCCAAAAGAGTGATTGCTGACCAAATTAAAAAGGACAGTTCAATTTGGTGGGACAATATTAACACCAAAAACAAAATCGAAACCAGAAAAGAAATCCTGTCTAAATCGTTGGTTGAAGCTGTTTCTTTTTTAGAAAATCAACTTGGAAATGATATAAAGGGATGGAATTGGGAAAAAGTTCATACCTTAGAACACCAACATCCTCTTGGCAATGTTGCCGCCTTAAAAAGCTATTTTAATGTGGGACCTTTTCCAATAAATGGCTCAAGAGAAGTCATTAATAATCATAGTTTCGATTATAATGACACTGGATTATACAAGGTAAATGCAGGGCCTTCAACTCGGAGAATCATTGATTTCTCTGATATTGAAAACAGTATTAGTATTTTACCGACGGGGCAATCGGGAAACCCTTTCAGTAAATATTATAAAGACCAGGCTGAAATGTATAATAAAGGCGAATTCAGAAAAATGAAAATGAATGAAGAAGAAATTAAAAAAGTTTCAACAAAATTAACAATTTCACCAATAAAATGAATAAAAGAATCACCATAAAACAAATTGCACTTGCTTTGCAGGTTTCAATTTCAACGGTTTCAAAAGCGTTAAACGACAGCTATGAAATTAGTGACGAAACTAAAAAAAGAATTCAGGAATATGCCAAATTACACAAATATAAGCCCAACACACTGGCATTAAGCTTACAAAATAAAAAAACAAAAACTATAGGAATTATTATCCCAAATATTTTAAATTATTATTTTGCCAGAGTGCTTCGCGGTATTGAAAAAGTGGCAGCAGAAAAAGGTTATAACATCATTACTTGCATCACAAATGAATCCTATAAAAAAGAAGTAGACACCATGGAAATGCTTTCAAATGGAACTATTGATGGTTTTATTGCCTGTATTTCAGAAGAGACTTTAAAGATTAGAAATTTTGAGCATTTTCATGATATTTTGAATGAAGGCACGCCAATTGTGTTGTATGACCGTGTTCCTGATGAAATAAATTGTGATAAAGTGGTTACAGATTTAGTAAAAAGCGCCTATAAGGCAACTCGATTTTTAATGAAATCATCTTGTGAAATAATTGCGTATGTTTCAACTTCAGAAGGGCAAAATTTAGGTGAATATAGCCTTGAAGGCTATTTAAAAGCACTTGAAAAACATAATGTTTACCCAGTTAAAAGTTTAATTATAAGGCAAGATAGTGAAGAGGGTCTTAAAGAGAAAATTCATGAAATGCTAGATAAACATCTGGTAGATGGTTTTTTTACAGTAGATGAGATTTCTAGCGCAATAACCACACAAGTACTGAATAAAAGATTTATCAGAATCCCGGAGGATGTCTCAATTGTTGGACTTACAAATGGTATCTTATCTCGTTACAGCTCGCCGCCACTGACCAGCGTAAATCGTTTTGCCCATACAACGGGTGAAATTGCAGCTACCCGATTGATAAATAAAATAGAAGGAAAAATTGAGGTTAATGATGTTAAAATTGAAGTGGTTAAATCGAAACTGGTTGAACGTGAATCAACTAAAAAACTATTTATAAAGTTTTAAAATAACGAATTTCACTACGATTTTAATTTATAAAATTTCAACATTAAACTACTCATTTATCAATCCAAATAATTCGGCTGCCCAATAAGTGGTATGAAAATTTTTATCCACCGCAAATTTGGCCACATTTCCACCACGCTGTTTTTCTGTACCGGGATCAACAGCCATTGCATGACCTAAATTATTAATTTCGTATTTTATAATAACCGGACAATCATTTTTGAAGTAGGTGGTTTTGGTAATGTCACTATTTCCATTGAAATTTGGGACTATAGTTGGTTCTGTTTCTATTTTATGGATTCCTTTCCATTGCATTTCAATTATTTCGGCATTCCTGACATTCACAAACGGATCATCGATGCCATGAAATATAACAACTTTTGGGTATTTCCCTCCATAATCAGGATTGTTATTGCTTATTGAAGCAACCCATTCCTCGTTTGATTTTTCAACTTTTCCTTGCATAGCAAAATATGCAGTTGCCAAGTCATTCGCTGCTTTAAATGGAATTCCAGCTAAAACAGCCCCTGAATTAAACAAATCAGGATAATTGGCCATAAGCACATTGGCCATTGCACCGCCTGCTGACATGCCCGAAACGAAAATTTTTGATGGATCAATATTAAAATTTTCAATAGCATATTGTATCATTTCTTTTATGGTGTCAGATTCGCCGTCATTCTTTGAAATATCCGCATTTTCATACCAATTAAAACATCTATTCAAATTATTCTCCGCTTTTTGCTGTGGATACAAAACCATAAAATTATTAGAATCCGCTATATTATTCCACCCACTTTGTTCTGCAATTTCATTTGCTGTTTGAACGCAGCCGTGCAAAACTACCACTAATGGCACTCCCATACCGTTATTTGCCGGCTTATAAACATACATTTCCAAATTCCCTTTGTTGGCCCCAAAGTCGGTAATTTCGATCAAATTATTTTGGGAAATGAGCTGAAAACTCGTCAACAACAAAAATAACCCAATTATGTTTTGAACTTTTCTAATCATTATATTTCAATTTAAAAAACAGAAATCATTTATTTTACCAGCCCTCGTGAAATAACGCCTCCGGTAATTTCAAGCGTTGTTCCAGTAACTGCTTCATTATGAATGGCGAAAATTAAAGCACTTACTATTTCATCAATTTTAACCAGCCTGCCTATGGTTACATCTTTAACAATACTTTCCAATACTTCGGGCTTCATTCCTAATAATAGTGGTGTTTCCACATAACCAGGAGCAATCCCAACAACCCGAATTCCCTTAATATTTTTTGCATGAAACTCGCCAGACAATATTTTTGGCCATAAAGCTACAGAAGCTTTTGTAGAACTATAATTTAATTGTCCCAATTGTCCTTCTTTATTTATGGAAGAAATGGTAAAAATCACCCCTTCACATTTGTTATCAATCATTCTGATGGACGCCTCTCTGATGGTCAAAAATGTTCCCAATAAATTTACATTAATCACCTCCATAAATTGAGAAGTACTCATTGATTTAAATACTTTTCCCGTTTCTCGATCTGGGTTTACCATAAATGCATCCCTAAATATTCCTGCGGAAGGCACTACAATATTTATGGCACCATAAGTCTCTATTGCGGTATCCATTAATTTAATGATATCCGCTTCCTGACTAACGTTTGTTTTCATGGCAATGGCCTCTCCTCCATTTTTTCTAATTTCTGCAACTTTGGCATTAAGACCTTCTTCATTCATGTCTCCAAGAACAACTTTTACGCCTAATTTAGCCAATTCTATAGCAACACCCGCCCCAATTCCACTAGCACCTCCTGTAATTACTGCAACTTTGTTTTTTATGTTCATTGTTTATTTTTTAATAATTTTCTATCTATTTTCCCTGTATCATTTTTCGGAATCTCTTTAAGAAATTCAATATATTTTGGGATTTTAAATTTTGCCAATTTCACCTGACAATAGTCCAATATTTCCTTTTCGGTAAGTGATTTTTCAGCTGTCACAATAAATGCTTTTCCTACTTCACCCCATTTTTCGTGAGAAACACTAATTACGGCAACCTCCAAAACAGCAGGATGATCCTGAAGTACGCGTTCTATTTCGGCCGGATAAACATTTTCGGCACCAGAAATAAACATATTTTTTATGCGGTCTACCACAAACAAATAATCTTCATCATCACTAATAACCACATCCCCGGTATAAAACCATCCGTCTTTTAAAGATTCTTTGGTAGCTTGCTCATTTTTCCAATATCCTGGTGAAACCATTGGTCCTTTTAACAACAATTCTCCCTTCTGATTTTTCCCGACTTCAATACCATTTTCATTAACAATTTTTGTTTGTACGTAAAAGTTAGGTCGACCAATAGATCCTTTTTTTCGGATGGCATCATCTTGGTGCAAAGAGGTTAAATTAGGACCAACTTCGGTTAAACCGTAGCCTTGACGAATTAAAACACCTTGTTTTTTCCAGGCTTCGATTAACGAAATCGGCATCGCTTCGCCCCCAACAATAAAATACATTAAACTCGAAAAATCGGTTGTTTTAAATGAAGGTTCTTCCGACATCATTTTTAACATCGTTGGAACCCCCATAAACAAAGTAAATCGCTCTTCTTCTATTAAATTTAAAATGGTTTTAGCACAAAATGATTTTATAATAACCAAGCTTCCACCATGGTGAAGCACAGGAGTTACCAACACATTCCATCCTCCGGTGTGAAAAGGCGGCATGCAATTAATGGTTTTTGTATCGGTATTGATAACCAAACTAATTGCCGTATTTATGCTGTTCCAAAACAACATTTTATGGGTGTACATGGCTCCTTTTGGAATTCCGGTTGTCCCTGAGGTAAATAAAATAAAAATTGGATGGTTTTCATCAACAATATTTATGGGGAAATCGGTCTTGTGTTTTTTATCCTCAAGATTATTTAGAATTTCAGAGAAATCGGTAATTTCAAAAACTTCATTCGATTTGTTTTTTGAAAATTCAGTTTGAGAGACCTTTTCCTTGTAAACATTATCGTGTACAAGAAATTTTGGATCTGAAATTTCAATTAAATGATTTAATTCGGTTGTGGTTAATCGATAATTTAAAGGAACTAAAATAATACCTGTTTTTTGTGCAGCCACAAAAAACAACAAATATTCCAAACAATTTTCGGCAACAAATGCAATACGATCACCTTTTATCAAATTCAATTGTTCGGTTAGGTAAAATGACAATTTATTGCCTAACGAATTCAACTGTAAATAGCTTAGTGTACTTCCAGTTTCATATTCCTTTAAAGCAATTTTATGAGGCGAATAAACCGCCCACTTTGCCATCCAATCCTGTTGCCAAACTTCCATTGTTAATTTATAATTTAAAAATTGTGCCTGCAAAAGCCAATCCGCCCCCAGAACCTATAAATAATACCGTATCACCTTCTTTAATTTTATTTTTTCGAATAGCTTCGTGGTAAGCCATAGGAATGCAAGCAGATCCTGTATAGCCGTAATTATGCATAATGGTGGTTGTTTTATCCATTCCAACACCTAAAATATCCAAAGTCTCTTTAATGCTATTTATATTTATTTGGGTAATAAAATAGTGATCAATTTTGTGTGGGGTTAGATTTATGCGCTTACACAAATCTATAATCATATCGCTCCAAATAACAGAATTTAGTTCCTTCGGAAATTTTTTAACGAATTTTAATTGATGATCGCCATTTTTAAAGCTTGCTTCTGTTGTTGGACAGAAAGTTCCTCCTCCATAAATGCCCATCCAACTATTGTACTCTCCTTTCGTTTTTAATTGCGATGCCAACATTCCTGCACCGCTTTCATCCGATTTTAAAATGACCCCTGAAGCACCATCAGCAAACAAGGTAACGGTTTTTTTATCTGTTTTATTCAAGTGTTTCGACATGGCATAAGCTCCTAATACCAAAATATATTTATAATTCTCATCAGCCTGAATATATTTTGCTGCCACATCTAAGGCAGTCACAAAGCCCGAACAAGCCGAATTTAAATCGAAAGTTCCGGCATTTACCGCTCCCAATCGATCTTGCACCACGGATGCTGTAGAAGGTGAAATATATTCAGGCGTATCGGTCGATATAATTATTAAATCTAAATCTTCAACTTTTACCTTAGTATTTTTTAATATTTCTTTTGCTGCATTTACACACAAATCTGCCGTTGATTCATCATCAGCACACCAACGTCTTTCATAAATTTGTACATTCTCGCGCAACCAAGTGTCAACGTCTTCCTGCAAAATTTTATTGAAATAACTGTTGGGAATCACCTTTTTTGGCACATACATTCCCGAGCCTATTATTTTCGCATTTCTCATATTTCTGTTTTGTAGTTTTATTAACTGCGTTTTAAAATTGAAACCATATTTGTTGCTCCCGAGCCACCAATATTTAATACCAAAGCAGTATTGGCATTATTTACCTGTACGCCAATGGCATTGTTTGTAAGTTGTTTATGCAATAATGCGTGCATAGAAACACCCGTTGCACCAACTGGATGTCCTTTTGATTTTAATCCGCCCGATGGGTTTACAACACATCTTCCACCTAAATAAACATCTTTATTTAACAGGGCTTCAAATTCATTTCCTTTTTTTGTCAAACCGATAGCGCTATAAATTAACAATTCCGTGATGGTAAAACAATCGTGCACCTCAGCAATTTGAATGTCATTAATAGTCATTTTAGCCTGTTGAAATGCCCTTTTTGTTGCTTCAGCAGCACCATCAAGAAAATAATTGTTTCTTTTGCTGTCCACAATGTTTAAATAATCACTTGCGGTACTTGTCGCAACTATTTCTACTGAATTACTCGTTTTTTCGGATGATAAAATTACGGCTGCTGCTCCGTCAGAAATCAACGAACAATCATGCAAACGCAATGGATAAGCAATTATAGGATTTTTTTCTTCCGGCAAATTTAAAATCTCTTCTTTACTTCTAGATTTTTGTAAATGGGCCAAAGGGTTCAGACTTCCAAAATGGTATGCTTTTGATGCTATTTCTGCTAAATGTTCTTGTAACTTCTCTAATGAATAACCATAATGACTCATCCACCCTTTTCCATATTCGGCAAATAATCCAGGAAATGTATAGCCTAAAGAACCTTCTTTTTCCCAATAAGAGGCTTTTGCAAGGGCAAGTGAAGTGTTTTTAGTATCTAAAGAATTCATCTTTTCTACACCCACTACCAAAACCCTTTTTGCTTTCCCCGATTTGATGGCCATTTCAGCCATATGAATGGCGGAAGTACCCGAAGCACAGGCATTTTCAGCTCTGTACATGGGCTTAAAGCGAAGTTCAGGCAAAATATTTACACCGTATGGCGCAATATGTTCCTGATTGTTAAAGCTTCCACCGCTATAATTACCAACAAATACCGCATCTATTTCCTTAATATCAATACCTGCATCTTTAATGGCGCCTTTGGCAGCTTCTTCATACAAACTATAAATAGTTTCTTCTTTGAGATTGCCAAATTTTGTGTTATAAGCACCAATAATGTGAACATTTTTATTCATTTTTCAATATTTTTTTGTTGATTAACCAAGCCATTACTAAAGTAGGGAAAATAACGATTATAATTGACAGCGTGGCTGTTACAGAAGGATTTGCATATGTAAATCCAAAGTCTGGAAATAATTCATTTCCAAAAAAGTATAAAAAAAAGTGAGTGGTTACAGCAAGAATTGAGGCAGCCCATACCAGTTTTATGGGAGAATTTTTTAGCAATACACCAACCAATAAAGGTGCTAAAGTTGCCAAAACCAATCCGTAAACACCAACCTGACCGAAAATGCCTAATAATTTTGGCGGATCTATGTTAATGGCAAAAACTAAAATAGCTATTACCACAAGTACCACATGGCTTGCCCTAAAAGCAATTTTCATTTTTTGTTCTTCAGGCATTTTCTTTTTACTGAATTTATCAATTAAATTAATAACTAAATCATTGGCCGTAATTGTGGAGATACTCACCAGCAAACCATCTAAAGTTGACATTGCGGCTGCTAACATGACGATGCTTACCAATGTAAAACTCCAATCAGGAAAAACATTCATTAAATAAACCGTCATTACCAAATCTTGCCTAAACTCGCCTGTTGAAGAATCTATTAACTGCGCTGGGTCAACAGCAACATGCGCGAAGAAACCTGCAGAAACCAACAATAGAAATATCATAAGTACAATACCAACTACAATAATATAATTTCGTACATCCTTATTTGTTTTTACATACAATGCTTTTGTCAAAATATGAGGCTGACACACCAAGGCTGCGCCGATAAACAATCCTGCAACATAGGTAGAGAAAAAATCATTAAACAATTTCCCTTCAGGATTTATAAGTTTTAATAAGTTAGCATCATTCTGTGAAATTTGTTCCCAAAACCCTGGATTGGCGGTGTTCATCATCAGCTCAATTCCAGTCCATAAGATTGCACAAGAGGCTATAATCATTAAAATACCCTGAAACATATTGGTATAAACATGAGCATAGGTTCCGCCCAAAAAAACATAGCCTGTAACAAATATTAAGGTTATTAATAATGCTGTTATGTTATTTACGCCAAGCAGTTTTTGCATTACTATAGAGATTCCGCCAACCAACAATACCACAAATGCAAAGGATAATAAATTAATAAAAGCGAAATACATCGAAAAACCTTTGGATTGATAGCGTTTGCCAATCCAATCTGGAATAGTTAATGCTTTCATTTTCTCGCCAATAGACCTAAACTTAAATGATAAAATAATGAGCATAATCATAAATCCAGAATAAGTACCTAAAAACATATTTATCCAGGCTGATAATCCATCAACATAAATAAACCCAGGATTTATAATAAAAGTTGCGGCGGAAGCCGTGCTTGCGGCTAAGGTAATTCCCACAACAATTGGGGACATATCTCCCTTTCCTATAGCAAAACTGCTAAATCCATCTGTTTTTTTATAGCCAATCCAGCCTAAATATGAAGTTCCTAGTAAATATATTGTAAAAAGTATCCAAGCTAAAGTCATTATTTTTTAGTTTATAAATTTTGTAATTGCAGAAACAGTTTGTTTCGCTCCTTCACCAAATAACATGGTTACATGGTTTCCTGACACCGCAACATACTTGCAGTTTTTCATCATATTAACTGTTTCCATCGCATGTTTTTTTGATACCAACACCTGATTATTCACAAAGGGTTCAGTTCCATTTATAACAATTGAAGGCTGTTTAATTTGAGTGATTAGTTCTTCCCAATGAATATCAGGATTTAAAACAGCCTCAACTGCTTGTTGAATGTGCTCGAAATTAGATCTTGACTCAAGGCCATTTTCAGTTTCTTCGCAATCAGCTTTATAAAATGATTCCATCTCTGGCAACCATTTACCTTGTAAAAAAGGCGCTTTTTTCATATTTGAAATGTAATCATCATAAGTGCCCCAAGTTTTTTTTAATCGGCTCATAACAGATGGTGTTACAAGTTCTCTAACTTCCGGATGCATTTTTGCTGCCACATCTATCAAAATTATTTTTGATATTCGTTCAGGAAAATGCACTGCCAAATAAGCACTTAGTAATCCACCGAAAGAGTGGCCAGCCAATATTGCTGTATCAATTTCTAAAGCATCCATTAATTCAATAATATCTGTTGAATGGGCTTGCATGGAATAACCATTGTTAGGTTTTTCGCTTAAACCTCTACCTCTTAAATCAACTGAAATTACCCTATAAATTTTCAATAGCTTCATATAACTCTCAAACGAATTGGCATTGGCGCTTAAACCGTGCAACAAAATTACGATTGGCTTAAGTTTGTTGTTTTTCTCCAGATAATGAAGTACAATACCATTTGCTTTTACGAAGCGATGCGTCATAAAGTTATAGTTAAGTTTTTAGAAAAGAACATCGGCAAAATCAACCGATGTCCTTGATTAACAAATATAAATGGAATATTATAATTTTATTTTTAATTCGACACCATAAGTTCTTTCACTTGGCGGAGAAGCTACAAACTCATAATTATTGGTATCTAAAATGTTATTTACATAAGCACCTAAAGAAAAATGGTTGCTAATTTTGTAACCTAAATTTACACTTAAGAAGAAACCTCCTAATTGTCCGTAATTAAATTTTTTTCCTACACGCTTTCCTTCAACAACAGGATCACCTCCAATTATTAAATCGGTATTGGTTTTAGCAGCCACATTTCTTCCTGAAAAGAAATCATACTTTTGGATATAGCGAGACAATAACGACCCATAAAATTTATCACGGGAAAAGTTAAAAGCAGAACTAATTTTATTCTTAGGAGTATTTATAGGTAAATCCAACACATTAACAACACCATTTTTATCACCATCATTAGCCATATCATTTTTATCCATATTATAATCAAAAAACGAATAATTAAGTGTCATGTTATAATACTCATTAAAGTAATAGGTTAGGCCAAGATCAAATCCATAAGTATCAACTTTTCCAAAGTTTAAATAGGTTAAAATATAGCCTCCAGCATCATAATATCCAGGTGCCAAACCAACCGTTAATTCTTCGATAGGTTGATCTCCACGGTGTGTTACCACTGGACCTCCAGGCAATCCCTTTGGTACAATATTGGTAAGTGGACTTAGGAAGTTTTCAGACATATTATAGTAGGCGTTTGCATCCAAAAACAATTTCCCTTCTGATAAATAACCCTTATAACCCAATTCTAAAGTTTGAATGGTTTCTACTTCCACTGGCTTAATTTTAGTGCCATCGGAAAGGGTAAATCCTACACCATTACCTAAAATAATTCCACCGAACAAATCACCGCTTAGGTTTAGAATTGTTGGTGAGGCTATCCCTTTTCCATAAGTAAATCTCCAAGTGCCTTTATCCATGGTGTAGGTAATTCCAGCTTTAGGAATAAAATTAAAACCATATAAATCGTGATCATCACCACGAGCCGCAGCTATTAACTTTACACCAGATTCCCCAATTTTGTATTCCAATTGTCCGTATAATCCTTTTTGTTCAATTTCTATTGGACCCGTAGCATCTATCAAATAAGTATCTCTACTGTCTGCTTTATCTTTTTGATATTGGGCTCCTACAATAAAGTCTAAAGCACCAATACTGTTATTATACTGTATTTCGGCATTTAATCGATCTGATTTATCAACAAAAATTGGTGGATTGTTCCCTCCGTAGGAACCAACTAAAGCCTCCTCATGGGTTTTTCCTGTTTTAATTAAATTCCAATAATTTTCTGTACGTGTAGTAATGGCGTAAGTATCATCCGTATTACTCCAAGTTTTATAAAGTTGCGCAAATAGGCGCTTTGAAGTATATGTCCCTTGCAGAAATTGAATTCCCCAATCTTTAATTTGATTTCTTCCAACATTTGTAACAGCCAAATAACTGCTTTTACTTGTTCCATAAATAGCTTTTACTTCACTATCTGTTGTTGGTTTATAGTAAACTGATGCTTCTGCTTTTAAAAATTCGGATTTCCTGTCAAGTTCCAATTCAGGTTTTGCCACTCCTGGTGTATATACATATACTGAGTCGGTCCAATTCACGTCAGTTCCTTCAGCATAACCTGCTGTTACTTTATAAGCCCATTTTTCATTCAATATTTTGGCGTGCCTAAAACGAGCACTCAAAGCATCGTAAGAACCAGCTCCTAAAACAATTTCTGTTCCTTCATATTTCCAAGGAGATTTTGTTATGGTATTTACCAATCCGTTGTGAGCATTTGGCCCGTATAAAGCTGATGAAGGTCCTAAAACAATCTCTACCCTTTCAATATCTTCCTTTATGATTGAACTTAATGGTCCAAATGGTAAACCTGTTGCAATAAGTGTTGAAAAGCGGTTGTCATCTAATTGCAACATTTTTGGATTAAATGCCGAGTTAAATCCGCGAATATTAAATCCGCTCACAAAAGCACCGGTTTTAATAAAGTCTATTCCTTTTTGCTGAGCAATTAATTCGCTTGGATCACCCACAAAATTATCCAATTGTCTTGCGCTAATTACGTTTATTGTAACTGGAGCTTGGGTTATTTTTTCCATTTTTCGAGATCCGGAAACAACAACTTCCTCAAATACTTGATAGCCACTATTTAAGGTAATTGTCCCTAGGTTTACTACATTATTGTTAATGGTGACATTTTTTTCAACGGTTACATAACCGATGTAAATAACAGAAAGAGTGAAAGTTCCATTTTTTACATTATTAAGTTCAAACTCACCTTTATTGTTGGTGACTGTTCCTTGATTGGTACTTTTAATAAAAACTTCGGCTTGTGAAATAACAGCTCCAGATTCATCCACAACAGTTCCTTTAATTCCGCCTTGTGCGAAAATCACTCCTGATATAAAAAAGATAAACAGGAAAGTTAAAATTTTTTGATTCATAATAATAAATGTTTGGTTAATTAATAATTCATTCTAAATACTTTAATCTCATTTTTTCTTTAGCTTTCTTTAACAATTCTTCGTTATGATTGGCTAAATACGAAGCAAAAACACCTACTCGAAATACTTCAAACTCAAATGAATCCCCTTTTGGATTTGTAGACCCTAAAGATTCCATCAAATGAAAAATAGTTCGCCGATATTTAATGGAATGTTCTAAAACTCCTTTTCCAATTTGATCTTTTGTATCAGGTTGGTACAGTAAAGACATGTACAAGTCCCAATATTTTCTGTCATTTTGTAAAGAATTAAAGAAAACATCAATAATGGTTGACAACACTTTTTTAGGATCATCATTTTCTGGATAATCTAAAGTCCCATCAATTTTTGAAAGTATCATTTTTACAATAGCGTTTAACAAAATCTCTTTAGAAGAGAAATGATAAAATAACAAGCCCGTAGATATACCAGCTTCTTTGCAAATTGCGCCTGTTGAGGTCTTATGATACCCTTGCGATGCAAACATTTCTAAGGCAACATTTAAAATATGTTGCTTGGCGTTTTTCTTGTCTTTTTTTAAGTTTCCCGTATTCATTTTATTATTGACTAATCACTCAGTCAGTAAATGTAATTATTTATTTTAATATTCCAAATTTTTTTAAACTTTATTTTTAGAATCTTGTTAAAATTGCCTTTAATCTTTACATTATCTATTAATATTAATTCATTTACCTCCATTTTAAACAAAAGATACCTCATTAATTTATTGCATCGATTTTTTTTCTATTTTTATAAAAATTAAAAAATATGCTAGAAAAAGTTTATGGTAGCGCCGTCTTTGGCGTTGAGGCCACCAATATTACCGTTGAGGTTAATATTGATAAAGGAATTGGATACCATTTGGTTGGCCTTCCTGATAATGCCATTAAAGAAAGTAGTTTTAGGATTTCCGCTGCCTTAAAAAACAATAAATACCACTTTCCAGGCAAAAAAATAACCATCAATATGGCACCGGCAGATATGCGCAAAGAAGGCTCAGCTTACGATCTTACTTTAGCCATAGGAATACTCGCGGCTTCAGACCAAATAAATACAGAAAAAATTGGTGACTACATTATTATGGGTGAACTTTCATTAGATGGAAGCTTACAGCCCATTAAAGGTGCTTTACCTATTGCCATTAAAGCGTTGGAAGAAAATTTTAAAGGGTTTATTTTGCCGAAACAAAATGCAAAAGAAGCAGCCATTGTTAGTGATATAAAAGTTTATGGCGTTGAAAATATCACAGAAGTTATTGATTTTTTTGATGGAAAAACGGAATTGGAACAAACTTTTATTGATGTGCAACTTGAATTCAATAAAAGTTTGGACAATCCCGAATTTGATTTTGCCGATGTAAAAGGACAGGAATCTGTAAAACGTTCTATGGAAATTGCAGCGGCTGGCGGCCATAATATTATCCTTATCGGCCCTCCCGGAAGCGGAAAAACGATGTTGAGCAAAAGATTGGCTTCCATTTTGCCGCCAATGACCATGCAAGAAGCCTTGGAAACCACTAAAATACATTCTGTTGTTGGAAAAATAAAAGAAAGCGGTTTAATGTGTCAACGGCCGTTTCGCTCGCCCCACCATACCATTTCTGACATCGCCCTTGTCGGCGGTGGGCAATATCCGCAACCGGGAGAAATTTCTATGGCGCATAATGGTGTGTTGTTTCTAGATGAATTACCCGAATTTAAACGCACCGTTTTAGAAGTGATGCGCCAACCTTTGGAAGACAGAGAAATCACCATTTCCAGGGCGAAATTTTCTGTGACATACCCAAGTAGTTTTATGTTGGTAGCAAGTATGAATCCTTCTCCAAGTGGTTATTTTAACGATCCTGATTCGCCAAAAACTTCTTCTCCTTTTGAGATGCAACGTTATCTCAGCAAAATTTCGGGTCCGTTATTAGATAGAATCGACATTCATATTGAAGTGAATCCTGTTCCTTTTGAAAAACTTTCTGAAGAACGGCTATGCGAACCAAGCACCGAGATTAGAAAACGTGTTACCAAGGCAAGGGAAATACAAACCCTTCGTTTTTCGGAATATGGAAATGTGCATCATAATGCGCAAATGAATGTAAAACAAATCAAAAAATATTGCAAACTAGCCCCAGATTGCAGTGTTTTGCTTAAAAATGCGATGGAACGCTTAGGTCTATCAGCCAGGGCCTACGACCGGATTTTAAAAGTTTCAAGAACAATAGCGGATTTAGATGGAGTTGCAGAGATTTCTACAGCACACATTTCTGAAGCTATTCAATATAGAAGTTTAGACAGAGAAGGCTGGTTGGGGTAATAATTTTAAAATACTATTTGTAAATATTAGAAAAAAATTTCCATTTTATTGAAATATGGAAGAATCATTAAAACTGCCACATAAAAAAGGCCTCCAAAAATTGGAGGCCTTGTTTTTACAAAAGCAACCAATATTAATATCTGTAATAATCAGGTTTAAAAGGCCCTTCAACATTTACACCAATATATTTAGCTTGGTCTTCACGCAAAGTTTCCAATTCAACGCCAATTTTAGCCAAATGCAAACGCGCCACTTTTTCATCTAAATGTTTAGGCAACATATACACTTCATTTTTATAAGCCACTCTGTTGTTCCATAATTCCAATTGTGCTAAGGTTTGGTTGGTGAATGAATTGCTCATCACAAAACTTGGATGTCCGGTTGCACACCCTAAATTTACCAAACGACCTTCTGCCAATATCAAAATTTCATTTTCGCCGATTGTATATTTATCTACTTGTGGTTTGATTTCAACTTTGGTATGTCCATAATTTTTATTCAACCAGGCCATATCCAATTCATTATCAAAATGTCCAATATTACAAACCACTGTTTTGTCTTTCATTTTTTCAAAATGACGAGATTGAACAATATCTTTATTTCCTGTTGTGGTAATCACTATGTCCGCATTTCCAACAACAGTGTCTAATTTTTTAACTTCAAATCCATCCATAGCGGCCTGCAACGCACAAATAGGGTCGATTTCTGTAATTGTTACGATAGAACCTGCACCTTTAAAAGAAGCCGCTGTTCCTTTCCCAACATCACCATAACCGCAAACCACCACTCTTTTACCCGCTAACATCAAATCTGTAGCTCTGCGAATGGCATCCACAGCACTTTCTCGACAACCATATTTATTGTCGAATTTAGATTTGGTTACCGAATCATTTACATTTATTGCCGGCATTGGCAATGTTCCTGCTTTCACCCTATCATATAAACGATGAACGCCTGTAGTAGTTTCTTCACTTAATCCATTAATTCCTGCTGCCAATTCAGGATATCTATCCAGCACCATGTTTGTTAAATCGCCACCATCATCTAAAATTAAATTCAATGGTTTTCTGTCTTCTCCAAAAAATAATGTTTGTTCAATACACCAGTCAAATTCTTCTTCACTCAAACCTTTCCAGGCGTAAACAGAAACTCCGGCAGCGGCAACTGCGGCGGCAGCCTGATCTTGTGTTGAAAATATATTACAAGAGCTCCAAGTTACCTCAGCACCCAAATCAACTAAAGTTTCTATTAAAACTGCTGTTTGAATGGTCATATGCAAACAACCCGCAATTCGAGCGCCTTTTAAAGGACTTTTACCTTTAAATTCCTCTCTTAAACTCATTAGCCCAGGCATTTCTGCTTCCGCCAATTGAATTTCTTTGCGTCCCCATTCAGCAAGATTGATGTCTTTTACTTTATATTTAACGTAAGTTGATGTTGATGTACTCATATTTATTAAATTTGTTTTTATTTTAAACAGCCTAAACAATTGTCTAAGGATTTGCAAAAGTACAAAATACCTTTTAAAGTATAAATGCCTTTAATCAAAACTATAAAACCAAATAAACATACTACAATTTACGTGTGGAAAATTGAGGAGTCGTTAAGTGACTTGTCTGAAAATATGCCATTGACAGAAAAAAGTGAAAAAAGATTACACTCAATGAAATCTGAACTTCACCAACGCGGATTTTTAAGTGTGCGGCATTTGCTGAAATACGCAGGTTATTCTGATTTTGATTTATTCTATAATAGTAACGGCAAACCGCATTTAACCGACGGCAAACACATTTCCATAACACATTCCTTTACTTTTTCTGCCATTGCAATCAGCAAAGCCCCTATTGGAGTTGACATTGAAAAAAACAGGGAGAAGATTAAAATCATTCAACATCGATTTGTAAATTTTGAAAAAGGGTTCATTCATAAAGATGATGATTATATTGAGCAATTGACCGTAATATGGGGTGCAAAAGAATCCCTGTATAAAATTTATCCTTTTGGTGGACTGACTTTTAAAAATGATATTGATATCAATTCGTTTCAAATTAAAGATAAAAAAACTACGGGTTATATAAAAGTGGAGGGCTGGGATAAAAATTATGATATTAGATTTGAACAACTTGGCGGATTTACTTTGGTTTACGCTTTAGACACTTCAGAAAATGAGTAAAACGTTATTAGAATTTATTCAAAATGCTGCCCTAAAAGGAGAAAAATTACTGGCTATTCTATTAGACCCCGATAAGACATCAATAGAAAAACTAGCGGAAATCGCTTCAAAAATAGAGACGTTAAAAGCAAATTTCATTTTTGTTGGAGGAAGTTCTGTTGAAAATGACATAACCGATTTGTTTGTGGAAACACTTAAAAAACATACCAAATTACCCGTGGTGCTTTTTCCAGGGGATTTTTCTCAACTTACCAATCATGCAGATGCCTTGTTGTTTTTATCCTTGTTATCAGGCAGAAATCCGGAATATCTAATTGAACAACAGATAAAATCTGTGCCATTTTTAAAAAATTCAACCATAGAAATTATTCCGACAGGTTATATCTTAATTGATGGCGGCACAAAATCATCCGTTTTGAAAGTGAGTGACACAAAACCGATCTCGCAAGAAAATGTTGAATTAGCAGTAGCTACAGCCGTCGCAGGAATGTACAAAGGCAAACAATTGATTTATTTAGAAGCTGGAAGCGGTGCAAGAGTACCGGTAAATTCCCAATTAATTTTAGCGGTAAAAAAACATATTACCATTCCACTTATTGTTGGTGGAGGCATTAAAACTAAGAAACAGCTATACAAGGCATATAAAAATGGCGCTGACTTGGTGGTTGTTGGCACTGCCTTTGAAAATAACAATACATTCAAATTTTAGCCTATGAATGATGTTCTTAACTTTTTTGCCGAACCCTATCAATTGGCAAGTAGCTTAAATATCACGCTCGAATTAATTGCGGCCATTTTTGGAGTAATGAGTGTGTTTTATGCCAAAAAAGAAAATATCTTGGTGTTTCCTACGGGCATCATCAGCACTGCATTGTATGTGTATTTATTGTCTCAATGGGCCTTATACGGCGATTTAATTATCAATATTTACTATACCTTAATGAGTATTTATGGTTGGTATATGTGGAGCAGAATTGTTGATGACAAACAGAACCATTTACCAATTTCTAGAACAAATACAAGCGACAAACTAAAAACTTTTGGCATCTTTTTATTCACTTCTATTTTTGTGATTGTCGTTTACAGGTACTACAATGTGATGCCAAATCACTTGAACTTTACCGAAAGCCTTAATTATGCCTATACCAATTTAACTTCCGGAAATTTAGAAGATTTTAGGAAAATTACCCCGTTTTTAGATACATTTACCACAGGAATCTTTTTCGCTGCAATGTGGTTAATGGCCAATAAAAAGTTAGAAAACTGGACACTTTGGATTGTTGGGGATTTGGTTTCAATTCCGTTATATTTTGTTAAAGGATACGGTTTTACAGGCATTCAATATGCCATCTTTTTAATTTTGGCTTTTCAAGGATACAAGGCATGGAAAAAAAACTTAAGCAAATAAACATAAATATTGTAAAAGTGGTGCTTTTTGGACCTGAGAGCTCAGGAAAAACAACACTTTCCAAACTGTTGGCCCGCCATTATAACACGGTTTGGGCACCCGAATATGCGCGAGATTATTTACAAAATAAGTGGAATAATGAGCGAAAAATTTGCGAAATTAGTGATATGCTTCCTATTGCTGAAGGACAAATAAAGCTGGAAAATGAATTGGCTAAAAAAGCGGATAGGGTTTTGATTTGTGATACCGATTTATTGGAAACAAAAGTTTATTCTGAAGAATTCTATGGTGGTTATGTGCATCCTGATCTAGAAAAAGCTGCCACACAAAACACATACGATTTATATCTATTAACCTATATTGATGTACCTTGGAAAAAAGATGATATAAGAGATCGCCCTGAGCAACGCCAGGAAATGTTCAACGCTTTTGAAAATGCATTAAAAAAATATAATAAACCTTATGTTTTATTGAAAGGTACTAAAAAAGACAGACTTGAAATTGCCATTAAAGAAATTGATATAATTTTAAAATCGAAGTCGAATTTATGTCGATTTTTAGGAAAACCAAGCGAATGAATACCGAATTGATGATAAAGGAATTGAAATTTAAAGCAGTGCGCAGTAGCGGTGCAGGCGGACAGCATGTGAACAAAGTTTCTTCAAAAATTGAACTGATTTTTGATTTGGAGAATTCAGAAAGTTTGACTGAGGAAGAAAAAACATTACTGATTCAAAAACTGAAAAACAAACTTACCAAAGAAAACGTTTTGCTACTACAATGCGATGAAAGCAGAAGCCAACACAAAAACAAAGAAATTGCCATAGATCGATTTTTAAAACTAATTGCTGATGGATTGAAAGTCCAAAAACTACGAAAAGCAACTAAACCAAGTAAATCGAGCATTATGAAACGTTTGGAGAAAAAGAAAAAACAAGCCTTCAAAAAAGTATTGCGCAATAAATCTAATTTCGAATAAAATATTTTAAACCACAAATTCCGCAAAGAAAAAACCCGAAGAGCGCCAGATGACAAAAATTTTCTATGTACAACTTGGTGGCTCTCTTAGAAACTCCGCCTAATTAAAAGCTATTACACAGAGATTCTCAATGAAAAAACACCAAGGTTCACAAAGTTTTAAATCAAAGTAAATCAATTATTGGCCAATCTCTATTTTAACCCCCAATGGCAATTATGTTTTGGTTAACATTTGATTGCGCCATACAAAATTCCAAAATCGTAAATCAATTTGCGTTAAGGATTGAAGTGGAAATACTTTTTTGCGGATTTTTCCAAAAAAAAGATTGGAACGGAAAGCCTGACCCGCAGGGGAACGCCCTCCAAAAAAGGCGGGCAGGCCTAAAATATTTTTAGCATTATATTTTTAAAATTTATTGAATTTAACTACAATGTTAAATTCTTTTCTTAATTTTGTACCATCTCAAAAGGGGTGCCTAAAACGGCTGAGATCAAACCCATTGAACCTGAACAGGTAATGCTGTTAAGGGATTTAAGCGATAACTCGCTATGGCAGAAACTTAATTATTCATAACATCGATTAATTACCTCTTTTTAAATCGTTTTATTTTTAAAAAAAATGAAACAAAATTTAAAAATGACATTTAAAAAAGTGAAATTGGCATTGGCTTTTTTATTCATCGCATTTTCTTTTAATGCAAATTCACAAGAACTTTTTACACTTTCGGGCAAAGTGACAGACGGATTAAAACCATTTCCCGATGTAAACATTGTGGTGAAAGAAAGCAACAAAGGCACAACCACCAATGCTGACGGTACATTTTCATTGTCCTTAAAAAAAGGAACCTACACCATATTGGTAAGCGCACTCAGCAATCCGAAGGAAATTAGTGTTATCTTATCTAAAGACACTTTCATTTCTATTGACATGTCTGACCGTTTTATGAATTTAGAAGAGGTGATTGTTGCAGCAGTTCGCGTTAAAACAACATCACCGGTAACCCACAGTAACATCACCAAAAAAGATTTGGAAAAACGCAATTTAGGGCAAGATATTCCAGTGTTGTTAAATTATTTGCCTTCGGTAGTTACCACATCAGATGCTGGCGCAGGAATTGGTTATACCGGCATAAGAGTTCGTGGCAGCGATGCGACCCGGGTTAATGTTACTATTAACGGAATTCCTTATAACGATGCCGAAAGTCAGGGTACTTTTTGGGTAAATATGCCCGATTTCACTTCCTCAACCGAAAGCATGCAATTGCAACGCGGTGTGGGAACTTCTACCAATGGGTCAGGCGCTTTTGGTGCGAGTTTAAACTTGTTGACCGATGCTGTTTCAGAAAATGCCTATGGAGAAGTCAGTAGTTCTTTTGGTTCGTATAACACCAAAAAACATACCGTAAAATTTAGCACAGGGAAAATAAATGACCATATTGAATTTGCAGGAAGATTTTCAAAAATTAATTCAGATGGCTATATTGATCGTGCCTGGTCCGATTTAAAATCCTATTTTTTGCAAGCATCTTATATTGATGACAATACCTTAATTAAAGCCCTGACTTTTGGCGGTCATGAAAAAACGTATCAGGCTTGGGAAGGCGTTACCAAAGAAGAAATGGAGACTTTGGGCAGGACTTACAATCCGTATTCCTACGAAAATGAAATCGACAATTACCAACAAGATCATTATCAATTACATTGGAATCAAAAATTATCTGAAAACTGGTCCACAAATATTGGCTTGAATTACACTAAAGGTAGCGGTTATTTTGAGCAATTTAAATCCGATCAAGATTTTGAAGATTATTTATTGACTCCAATTACGATTGGCGGAGAAACGATTGATGAAACCGATTTGATTAGAAGACGCTGGCTAGACAATGATTTTTATGTGGTAAATGCCAATGCCACTTATAAAAATGAGGGAATTGAATTCATTTTTGGAACCTCTTACAGCAACTATAATGGAAAGCATTTTGGGGAAATTATTTGGGCCGAATTTGCAAGCGATTCTGACATAAGAGATCATTATTACGATGCCAAAACCATAAAAAAGGATGCCAATATTTTTGGAAAATTAACCTATAATTTGAGTGATTCGTGGACATTGTTCACCGATTTACAGGGTCGATTTGTAAAATTTGACACAAATGGATTGACTTCAAACAGAACGCCTATAAATGTTGATGAAAACTATTCGTTTTTTAATCCGAAGGCTGGATTGACTTTTGAAGCAAACACCAATAACAGTTTCTATTTATCTTACGCAAAAGCCAATAGAGAACCCAATCGCAACGATTTTGAAAATGACATTTACACTTCAGAAAAATTAAATGATTTTGAATTGGGATGGCGTTTTAAAAATGAAACCGTAAAAGTAAATAGCAATGTTTATTATATGTATTATAAAGATCAACTGGTTTTAACAGGTGCCATTGATGATACTGGAGCTCCAATAAGAGCCACCAGTGGAAAAAGTTACCGACTTGGTTTGGAAATAGATGCGCAAATAAAATTGACCGATAAATTTTCAATACAGTCAAATATTGCCATCAGTAGCAATAAGAATGTTGACTTTTTAACTTCTTGGAATGGAGAATTAGTTGATTTAGGAAATACTGATATTGCATATTCTCCGAATTTAATTGCAGCAAATGCTTTTGTATTTCAACCAAATACTAAAATACAAATGTCCCTATTATCCAAATATGTTGGCGAACAATATATGGGAAATATTGACAATGCAAACTCAAAACTTAAAAGCTATTTTGTAAACGATTTTAATATTTCTTATAAAATAAATCCGAAAAAACTAGTCAAGTCAATTGTGTTAAATGCTTTGGTAAATAACATTCTTAATGTCGAATATATTTCAAACGGTTATTATTACACTTATGATGATACTTGGTCGGTTCCTGGGCAAACGGTTACTTTAGATGGCGCTGGTTATTATCCGCAAGCCACAAGAAACTTTTTAGTTGGGGCTACATTAAAGTTCTAAATAATTTATAAAAAGAGGTCGTCTAAAAATTATTTAGGCGGCCTTTTATTTTTCAGTATAATTAGTGTTACATTGAATTTTATAGTTGCACTTAGGCAATTTGTCACTAGTTAAAATTTAGTAAAGCGACTCTTATATCGCTAAAGTTACTT
>DATCTJ010000085.1:0-33395 GCA_036568005.1 Lutibacter sp.
CCTATACTTAATTGGACAAACCAAATGATACAACAACAAACTCTTATTATGGCTTTTATGAATATGCTCACTCATAAATCCAAAATTACATATCTTTACGCTACACCCGACGCAAGCGTCGGGGAATTCTATTGATTAAAGAAATTCGCAAGGTATTTATCTTCTGAAATAGATTCATTAAACATAACATTTGTTAAAAAATTAGAGGAATCCAATTATCTAATTTATGGATACAATTCTGAAAATGATTCTATATACGATGCACATATTAAAAGAAATACTAATGATTATTATATATATTGGGATAGGAATCAAAGAATATATGATTGTAAATTACAAATCAATTCCAATGCATATAAAAATAAAGAAGATTTAATTTTAGAAGCAAAAAAATTATTTGTAGGAACTTTAGGCCATTTTAATAAAACCAATCTTTTACCAAAAGAAAGTATCTTATCATCTATCTATTTTAAAAACAAAACATTTACAAACATAGATTTAGAAATATTAAAATATCATTATTCATATGGTATTTGCAAAGGAACCGATTTAAACACATTTGAAGAACAACACGGAAATGCAAAAAAAATATTTTTAGAAACAGGTAGAAATCTGAATTTTAGGCATACACAATAATTCGATAATTTATATAATTCAGGTTTAAAAAAATTGTAAATACCTTTTGTAATAATTACATTTGCAGCACATAAAAATATAGAAAACAGTATGGGAAGAGCCTTCGAATTTAGAAAAGGAAGAAAAATGAAACGCTGGTCGGCTATGGCAAAAACATTTACCAGAATTGGTAAAGATATTGTGATGGCGGTAAAAGAAGGCGGGCCAAATCCGGAAAGTAATTCACGTTTAAGAGCAGTCATCCAAAATGCCAAGGCAGCAAATATGCCTAAAGATAATGTTGAGCGCGCCATTAAAAAAGCGACAGATAAAGATACTGCAAATTATAAAGAAGTGTTGTTTGAAGGTTATGCTCCTCACGGAATTGCAATTGTTATTGAAACGGCAACCGACAATAACAATAGGACTGTTGCCAATGTGAGAGCGGCTTTTAACAAATGCAACGGAAACTTCGGAACCTCAGGATCTGTGGTTTTTATGTTTGACCATACATGTAATTTCTTGATAAAAGCTGAAGATCTTAAAATGGATTTGGAAGAATTTGAATTGGAACTGATCGACTTTAATGTTGAAGAAGTTTTTGAAGATGAAGACGGGATTCTTATTTACGCACCTTTCGATCAATTTGGCGCCATTCAAAAATATTTGGAAGAAAATAACATTGAGATTCTGTCTTCAGGTTTTGAGAGAATCCCAGCAACCACAACCAAACTTTCTGAAGAAGAGCAAGCAGATGTTGAAAAATTATTGGAACGTTTAGAAGATGATGATGATGTGCAAAACGTTTATCACTCTATGGAAATGAATTAATGATGAATTTATTTGGCAAAAAATCTTCGGAATTAAAACAGGAAACATCTAAGGAAGTTATTTGTCCGAAATGTAATTCAAAAAACACCACAAAAATATATATTATAGGTGTTTACAAACATTTGTTGCACATTCCGTTTTTATCTGGAGGGAAATTTGGAACTTCCAATTGCACTAATTGTAATCATACTATTGAATTAAATTCTATGCCAATGGCCATAAAATTGGCGTATTATGAATTGAAGGAAACCACAAAAACACCTATTTGGTTCTATACCGGCTTGATAAGCATTAAAGTGCTGGTTTTGATTAAAATATTTAGCAGACATTTCTAAAGTCAGTTGAAAAATTTTTACCCCTAAAGACAAAAGTTTAAAAGCCTTCTTTTAATAATTCCAAGGTTTTTGTTCTGTCAATTTTATTTGTTTCCGTTTCTAGAAACTTATCTAAAAAATAAATTTCCTTAGGGATTTCATAGATTGAAAATAATTTTGAGTTTTTTATATCTTCAAGAATTACAGCTTGTGTTGATTTGTTTAATTTCTCAATGTTTAAATCTTCAATAACAAGAATCAGTTTTTCGCCAAGAATTTCATCCTTTTTTGATGCAACAAAAAAACGATTCTCAATAATTCCCACCAATTTTTCTTCAATTTGCTCCGGAATTAATTTTATGCCACCTGAATTAATCACATTATCTATTCTGCCAAGCCATTTAAATTCGTTTGGAGAAATGAGTTCAACCAAATCGTTGGTAATCACCTTTTCTTCTGAAATTGTTGGCGCATCAATCACAAGACAACCTCTTTTATCTATAGAAATTTTAATGTTTGGTAATATTGAATAATAAGATTGCTTCGTTTCACTCGCAATGACTTTATTAAAGTGATTTAATTTTTTAACAGCAATATGCGTAATGGTTTCTGTCATTCCGTAAGTGGCAAAGATTTCTGTTTTTACTTCCTGAATTATATGCAACAAATCTTTTGAAACTGCTCCACCTCCAACAATCAGTTTTTTTATTTTATAAATATCTCCTAAAGAATTGTGCAATTGCAAGGGAACCATTGCCGAAAAATCGTAGACTTTATCGCTATTTTTTAGGGGATTTGAAGTTGGCTCCAAAATATCCAAATGCCAGCCTAATGTTAGCGCACGCACTAACATCATTTTCCCAGCGATATAATTTGGCGACATGCACAACAAAGCAGTTGTATTTTCGGGCAAATTAAAATAGGCACCTGTTGCTTTGGCGCTATGAATCATTTGTTCCTTTTGCAGTTGAATGATTTTCGGATTTCCGGTTGATCCCGAGGTTTTTACTTCAACAAAAGATTTCGCATCAAACCAATCGATTAAAAAATCAGCCACTTCAAGAGAAATTTCTTTGGAAAAATCAATTAGCTCCTCTTTGGAATTAAATGATTTTCCCTGTAATTTAAATGCGCTATGAAATGTATTCTTTTTCAATTGTTTAATCGTTTATTTGTTTAATCGTGTAATTGCAAATTAACTATTCGGCATCCATGAATTTTTTTTACTCAACTTTCAGAATGGACAGGTAGAAACCTACCCCAACCATTAGAACGGACAGGTCACGACCTATCCCTACATTAGGCAATAAACTCTTCTTCCTTGAATTCCAATGGTTTAAATACGCGTCCAAACAATTTTTCTTTCCAATTAGTCCATCCATATTTGTTCGAAAACAATAGCAGTATCAGCGGATACAATACAAATACTGGCACAAACATTTCCCAATCAATATATGGCTCAGAAATATCCACCAACAAAGCGTCTGTTTGAAAAACGGTCCAATTTGCCGTAACCAATACTGCCGCAACCAGGTTGTTTGCGGCATGAAAACCCAAAGCCAATTCTGTGCCTTCATCCATCAAGGTAAAAATTCCAAGCAACAAACCTGTTCCTATATAATAAACCATTATAAACCAGCCCAATTTTTCCACTTCGGGATTCAACCCGTGCAACAGGCCAAAGATTACTGAAGTTAAAATGAGTGCCACAAAAGAATTCTTAAACCAGGTTCCAAATCCTTGCATTAAATAGCCTCGAAACAACAATTCTTCCATACTGGTTTGTAGGGGCAAAAACAAGAACGATATAAGCAATAAGGCAAAAAACGGAACGGGTTTAAAATTCCAAACAAAATCTTCGGGTGCCATAAAATAACCTACTGCAATCATAAAACAACCCACTAAAGCCCAAACTGAAAACGCATAAAAAAATCGTTCCCAATCAACTTTCTCCCTGCTGGTAATTAGGGTTACTATTTTTCTTTTATGAATAAATTTTATGCCTAAAAACAAGAACAACAATCCGAACAAAAAAGTTGTGATAACCAAGAAAAGATACAAGTTTGCGTTAATTCCTAAACCCATAAAATTGCTACTTGCAGCCAACATTAAAGTTTCTATATCGCCCGCATGCAGGTAAGCCACTATCGATAAAGGAATGATTCCTATAATTTGCCAACCAAAAATCAATAACATTATTGTGACTAGGTAAGCAGTCCACTCATTGTCTCCCTTGTATGCTTGTTGTATAAATTTCATATATAAATATTATTTTTGTGAACGGTCATATGAAATTCGAGTATAATTGCTGTATTTGCATCGTGTTCTATTATAATCATTTCATTTTTATAATTTAACGTTCCATTTTATTTTGTTGTTGTACTGCAAATTTTCGCCATTTACCGCTAGCGGACTTTCAAAATTATTGGTAAATAAGCCTCCGGTCCCTAAACCTTGCGGCATTTTATTTTTCAAGGTGTAAGTCCATTGTGCAATGGCATTTAACCCAATATTGCTTTCCAGTGCAGAGGTAATCCACCAGCCGATTTGTTGTGATTCCGCCATTTCAATCCATTTGGCACTGCCAACAAATCCGCCAACCAAACTGGGTTTCAAAATAATATATTGCGGTTGTATTGTTTGTAGTATTTTCTGTTGGTTTGTTACATCAAAAACGCCGATTAATTCTTCATCCAGAACTATTGGAATCGGTGTTTTTAAGCATAATTTCGCCATTTCATCAATTTGTCCCTGTTTTATTGGTTGTTCAATGGAATGAAGTTCGAAATCTGCCAATATCTTTAATTTTTCCAAAGCTTCTGACGGATGAAAACCGCCGTTTGCATCAACCCTGATTTCAATTTCTTCTGATGAAAATTCTTTTCGGATGCTTTTCAGCAAAGAAATTTCCGAATCAAAATCAATCGCACCAATTTTCAATTTAAGGGTTGAGAAACCTGCAGCAAGTTTTTCTTTGATTTGTTGGTGCATAAATGCTTCAGTTCCCATCCAAATTAAGCCATTAATTTTTATGGCATCTTTTGATTGGGTAAATTTTGAAGGAAACAATTCAAATGGATTTTTTTTTTGAACCGACAAAAGTGCCTGTTCCAAACCAAACTGAATGGATGGAAATTCGGTGAGTTCCATCCACAATTCTTCCGAATTTCTATTAATATTTTCACAAAGCCAAAATAATTTTTCTTCATAATCCGGCCTGTCGTCGGCGCTCAATCCTTTAAAAACAGCGCATTCTCCATAACCAAAATTATCGCCATCAACTACTTTTAAAAAATAGGTTTCCTTGGTGCGCAAAACACCTCTTGAGGTGCCGCTTGCCTGTTTAAAATTTAGGAGATATTTTTGATAAAAAGCTTTCATCTGTTTATACTAACCAATATTTATCAGGGCAAACAATTAATAATTTGATTGGCTTTTCATCTATTGATAATTCCAAAAAACTTTTAGTCGCTTTCCTGTGACAATTTTTACAAGTTTTATCCTTTAAAAATTTGATAAAACTCCTATAAATTTATTATAATTTTATATTGTCGCCTATAGGCAATAGGATTAGTTCTTTTTTAGCTTTTGCAAATTTATTGATGGCCTTTTTATGGTTAATTTTTATTTCGTCAAAAGTATCAAAATGATAGCCTAAAATTTTATTGCAATCTAAAAAATCGCTTGCTTTAATTGCTTCATTTATTCCCATGGTAAAATTATCACCTATTGGTAAAATAGCTAAATCAAGTGCTCCATAAACTTTTGGAATTAATTTCATGTCGTAAGTTAAAGCGGTGTCGCCAGCAATATACAACCTATGATGACTTGTTTTTAAAACAAAACCGCCGGCTTGGCCTGCATAACTTCCGTCGGGAAAAGAACTAGAATGAATGGCATTTGTATAATGTACAGTTCCAAAATCAAATGTCCATTTTCCGCCGTGATTCATGGGATGCCCCTTTATTCCTTTGTTTCCAAAATAAGTGACGATTTCAAAATTGGAAATTACTATGGCATCTGTACGTTTTGCAATGGCCTCAACATCTAGAATATGATCTTGATGTGCATGAGTGATTAAAATATAATCGGCCTGTAATTTATTGATATCAATGTCTTTGGCCAATTGATTGCCTGAAATAAAAGGATCGATTAATAATGTTTTGTCTTTTGTCTCGATGCTCAAACTAGAGTGACCTAAATAGGTGATTTTCATAATGGGAAGTGTGTTAGATGATAACCTGCAATTTAACAAAATAAATCCATAAAAAAAACCACGAAAAACTAATTTTCCGTGGTTTCAAACAAACAAATAAGTAATTGTATTTATTAACGTTAAACCATACTTATTATGTGTTAAAAAATTTAGATTTACTGAATTATATATGAAATATTAATAAAGGTATTTCTTCCCATTCTGGGTATGTTTTTCCAATCTGCATAGGTAGAATAATACCTGTCAAAAATATTATCCACACCTGCCTTTACATAAATTTTATTTTTTCCTTTATAAAAAGCATAAGATGCATTTGCACTAAAAACTGTATAGGCATTGGTTTTGTCTTCACCATAATTGCTACTGTAATTGTATTGTTTATCGGCTCCAGACATTCCTAATTCCGCATCAAAGAAAGCCTTTTTATAACGTAACATCAATTTATAGTTTAGCGGACTAATCAATGGTAAATTTTCTTTATCATTATCTTCTCCCAAACTATAACCTAACAAACCATCTAATTTAATGGTATTTGAAATGGAATATTCAGCGGTTAAATTTGAAGTGAAAATAGTTGCATAATCTAAAGCAGTATAAACTTTCACGCCATCAGCACCAATTGTCATTCTGTCATAACTAGGATTTGATTTTCCAATAATATAATCTGAAATATAAAAATAAGATGCTTCAATTCCCATTTTGATTTTTTTGTTTCCATAATTTACAGCCGCATTAAACTCCAAAGATTTTTCATTATTTAAATATGGATTTCCAATATAATCATAGTTATCAAAACTGTTAAATAAGTAAAATCCATAAGCTTCAGTAACAGATGGCGCTCTTTCTCCGTAGCCTAGGCTTCCAGAAAATTGAAATTTATCTCTTTGGAATTGATACTGTGTAGAAAAATTCATTAAAAACCTTTGTTGCTTATCATCCAAATTGGGATAAAATATTTGCAGACTACTTAATCCAAAATCATCAGCGATAGTCTCATCTTGAAAACCAATTCTAGCTGTCATTTTTAGCTTACTGTTTTTATTTAAACTAAAAACATCTTCACCATAAATACCAGAATATAGGGTTCTTACATCTGGCCAAGTTAACATAAACATCTCATTTTCATTAGGATCGTTTGGATACATCGTCATTTCCGCCAAGGATTTATTATAATAGGCATTTGCATTAAAAAGCAGCGAATGCCTGTTTTTAGCCAGCTTAATTTTTGAATAAAAACCATAAGTGTCGCTCCAGCCCGGCATATCCATATGAATAGGAACGTCAGGTCTTTTTGTGTCATCCATCACATGCGTAATGGTATTCATATAAAATTTCGTTTCCCATTCGGTCACTTTCGAATTGCTGTTTTCTTTAAGATAACTAACAGAAGTTATCAATGCTTTTGCTGATGAAACGTCCATTGTTAAGGCCGGATATCCAATATTTGTGGCATTATCGAAGATAATTGAGCCAATAATAGCGCTATTTTTATTTATTTTTAAACCCGCGATGGTTGAAATATTGTATTTCTCAAATTGAGAATATTTAATTTCCACATCACCTCCCGCCTTATAATTGTCTGATTTTCTATAGATGGCATCGGCATTAACAAAAAATTTGCTATTTGAAAAATTTAATTCTGAACTTCCAATTCTGGCATTTCCATTCGTCTCAAAACCGGTGTCAAATCCTACATTCAACGCTTGATCATTAAAGTTGCCCTTTTGCAATTTTAAATCAATTCCGCCACCAATGGTTGAGCCATTTTCAGCACCTTGCTGTCCGGATTTCACATGGACTTCAGACAAGTTTGAAACATCCACATAAGAAGTTATTGGATCCATTTTATCAGTGCAGGCACCAAATATTTGCATTCCATCAATGGTAACGGAAATTCTGTCACTCACCATATTATTAATGGCTGGCTCCCATGCATAATTACCACGCTTAATCATTGTGATTTTATTTGATTTCTCTAAATATTCATCAATAGACGCTAGCGGTTTTACTTGGTTTTTATTGTTTAATGATTTTCTGTTTACTACAATTATTTCTTTTAGTTGTTCAATTTTAACAGTATCCAAACTCTTTTCCTGAGCCGAAATTATTACGGTAAATAATAGTGAAACTAATAAACCAATATAAAATTTGCTTATCATAAGAAGGCTTAATTAAGGCCGCCTTAGTTTAATAAAGGCGACCTGTTAAATATTAATTTTTTAAAATTCTATTTCTAAAAACAAAGTGCTGGCTTCATTTTCCTCGGTTACTGCTTCTCCTTTTAATATTTCGTTATTTTGATTTCGTAAAATCAAATTGAGTTTCCAATAGCCCGTCATTGTTAATGACAGCTTACCGTCGTACATTTTTGAAGTCGGATTAAAAACCAAATCTTGGTTATTAGGAGAGGAATGATTTCCCATGCTTGGCATACGTGGGTCAAGATTTATTTTATAATTTTCGACAACGGGAAAACTCATCATACTTTCCATTTTGAATAGCCCAATGGTGATGTCGTTTATTTTAACCTCTGGTTTTTGCGGTTCAATAAGAGCCAAAACATATTTAACACCATCAATACCCATTACAGAGGTGATAGTCCTCTTGCTTGATGCAGGCACGGCAATAAAATCAACTGCTTCATAAGCGATGTCGTTAACGGTATAATTAAAAGTTAGATCCCATTTTTCTGTTTCATTCTCTGCCATTTGGAAAATAATATAGCCCTTGTAAATAGTTTGTTTATCTGCAACTTTTAAAAGGTCAGATTTAGGACAAGAATGTATCTTTTCAGCCATGTGCATTATTGGCTTCCAAGATATTATGGCATTTTCAACAAAATCTTGTGTAAGATTATCTTTAATTCTAATAGTGATATCATTATACCCTTGAACCAATTTTCCGCTTTTCGTATAAACTTCAATGGTATGCTTGTCGTTAGAAATGTCTTGGACTTTAATCAAATCTTCAATTTCATTAATTGGGGAGGCATCGTCGTCGTCGTCCGAACAAGAGCTCATTACGAGCGCTAAAATTATTGGTAAAATATATTTATAAAGTTTCATGTTCTTAGTTTTTATAATTTAAAATAACACACTGATATATACCTAAATATCAATGTTTTAATGTTTTTTATTGTTTAATTTGAGTACTATGGAAGCCCGTCGTAATATTACAATCTGACTTATGGCAAATTAGTATTTAAGCTATTTTTTACTAAACAACAGGCCTATTTTTAATTAAAAAATGAAGTTAAGTCTTAATTTTGTGCAAAGAAATAAGTCTATAGATGACCTGATAGGTTTTGGATCTATAAATTAGTTATTTACTGTAAAAAAATAGCATTGAAATTATGCCTGTGGCGGTTTCAATAAGGAATTATAGAAATCTTGTGAAGTGTATTTATTAACAAAAAATCTATGTGTATAATTATCTTCAAAATTTTTAAGCGTGTAAGAAAATTGATCTAATGGCGAAACAGGATATTTTTCAAAATCAATTTGAGGAATGGTAGATTTATGGTCGTGATTGTTATGATTTGCTTTGTTCAATTGCTTCTCTAAATAACACTTTCCATTACATTCTAAATAAGGCCTATCTTTATTTTCGCAAAGCACCGTAGCAATATAATCATAATTGGCATAATACTCCATTATTGGCACCAATGGACGAACCATGGCCAATAAATATAGTAAGTAAAAAAATATGCCGAAAAATTGATTTTTCATTAATAAATTATATACAAGACAAAAGTATCTTTTATTTTTTATTTACAATATGATAAATGTCATTTTTATGAAGCTAAAAATGTTCCGAATCCAAATAATAACGCAAATAAGAAAGTGCTTAGTGCCAATTTTTTTAATTCGGGGTCTAAAAGTACTGGTCTCTTATTTCTATATACCACCAAGAAATGTTTCCCAATTGGGATATAGGCCAGTAAAAACAATAGTTGATGCCATGATTTATAAAAAATAAACGAATAGAGTAAAGCAAACAAAAATGAGGCAATCAATAAATAATAATGGTAATATTTGGCAAACTCCACCCCTATTTTTACCACCATTGTATTCTTGCCCGATTTTGCGTCGGATACGCTATCACGCATATTGTTTAAATTTAACACCCCAATACTTAAAAATCCAATTGAACAAGCAGGCATAAAAATAGTGAGATTTAATTGCTTTGAGAATAAATAATAACTGCCACAAACACTCAGCAATCCAAAAAATAGGAACACGAAGAAATCTCCAAATCCACTATAACCATAGGCTTTATTGCCCATGGTGTATTTTACTGCAGCTGCAATACTTGCAATTCCCAGCACAAAAAACACCAATAAGTTTAAAAAATCATCTTTGCCAAAAGCTGTATAAATAAGTAAGATGGCGATAATGAAGGTTGTTGCACTTGTTATCTTAATGGTTTTTAATAATTCTTTTGGTGAGATTTCTCCACTTTGAATAGTGCGTTTTGGACCAATTCTATCGGTATTGTCGATTCCCTTTACGCCATCCCCATAATCATTGGCGAAGTTAGAAATAATTTGAAAACCAACGGTGGTTAGCAATGCAAGCCCACAAATTACCCAATTAAAATACCCATGAGATGCTGCCAAAAAACTTCCCACAATTATTCCTGAAACAGACAGAGGAAGTGTCCTTAAACGCGCAGCTTTAACATAAACTTTAAACATAGTGCAATTTTTTCGATAGCCACTTTTTTTCAAAATTTATAAATCTTCAGCATTGGCTATCAACTCTGCAATATCCAACACCTGAACGTTTTCTTCCTGATTGGTTACTTTTATGCCGTCAGTAATCATCGTATTACAAAAAGGGCAACCCGTGGCAATAATACTTGATTTTGCTTCTAATGCTTCTTCTGTGCGTTCTAGGTAAATCTCTTTATTTCCTTTTTCGGCATCTTTAAACATTTGGGCACCACCGGCACCACAACAAAGTCCGTTTGTTTTACAACGTTTCATTTCAACCAATTCTGCCTCCAATTTTTCAATTAGCAATCGTGGTGCTTCATAAACACCGTTTCCTCTTCCTAAATAGCAAGGATCGTGAAAAGTAATACGTTTACCTTTGAATTTTCCTCCTTCAATAGTGATTTTTCCTTCATCCAACAAAGATTTTAAAAATTCGGTATGATGCAATACTTCATATTTTCCTCCCAGTTCTGGATATTCATTTTTTATGGTGTTGAAGCAATGCGGACAAGCAGTCACTATTTTTTTTACCTCATAGGCATTTAAAACCTCAATATTGGTCATTGCCTGCATTTGAAACAAAAACTCATTTCCGGCTCTTTTAGCAGGATCGCCAGTACAGCTTTCTTCAGCACCCAAAACGGCAAAATTTACATTTGCCTTGTTTAAAATTTTCACAAAAGCTTTTGTGATTTTTTTTGCTCTGTCATCGAAACTTCCGGCGCATCCAACCCAAAATAATACATCTGGTTGTTTTCCTTGAGCCATCATTTCAGCCATTGTAGGTACATTCATAAGATTTTTTTTAAATATTTTTATTAGTGCTGACCATCATCAAACACCTCTATTGTTACTTCTTTATTAATTAAGTCGGTAAATTTACCTCTATAACGTGTTGCTTTCACCAAATGATTGTCAATCCAATGGTAATTTCCACCTCTTGGTTTTCCCATTAACATTCCGTGATATTTGAATCCGTGTTTTTTAAGCCAAATTTCTGTAATTTCGCGATGTGCTTCAGTTCTTGACGTAAAGAAGAAAATAATATGTCCTTCATCATACCATTTATTCAAAGTCCTAATCGCATCTGGGTATGCTTGAGCGGTAACCATGCGTTCTGGCTCTTCATTGGGAATGTCTTCTCCAACAGTACCATCTATGTCTATTAAATAATTTTTAACTCCTTTTGGTAAGACCGGACTTATATGCAATCCTGCTTCAACCTTTTCATGTAACAATTTTTCTACATCTTCTTTTTTCATTATAACTGTAATTATGATTTTTTATGGTTAATAGTATAGTTATTCGTCTTTCCAATTAAGCCTATCCATTTGGTTGTATTGCCATGGAGCTCCGTTATTTTCTATGTTTGTCATCATACTGTTCAATTGCTGTGGTGCTGCAGATTGTTCCATCACCAAATAACGGCGTAAATCAACAATAATAGAAAGAGGATCAATATTTACCGGGCATGCTTCCACACAGGCATTACAGGTTGTGCAGGCCCAAAGTTCTTCTGGACTTATATAATCATTTAATAATTGTTTGCCATCCTCAACAAACTTGCCGTTTTTATCAATATTTGCGCCAACCTCTTCCAATCGGTCTCTGGTTTTCATCATAATGGCTCGAGGTGACAATTCTTTTCCTGTTATATTGGCCGGACAAACAGCAGTACATCTTCCGCACTCTGTACAAGTATAGGCATTCAATAATTGCATCCAATTTAGATCGGATACATCACTTGCGCCAAATTTATCAGGCGGTGCAGCATTTTCATCAGGAGACGCATAGGGGTCGGCACTTGGATCCATCATCAATTTAACTTCATTGGTAACAGCTTCTAAGTTGCTTAACTGACCTTGCGGATTAAGGTTCGCAAAATACGTATTTGGGAAAGCCAACAGTATGTGCAAATGTTTTGAATAGTATAAATAATTTAGAAATATTAAAATACCAATAATATGCAACCACCAAGCAGTTCTTTCAATAATATTTACAACATTAAAACTAGATTCTTGAAATAGGATAGCAATGTATTTACTAATTGGATTTCCTACATTTAAGTTTTGAAAATGGTTGTCGGTTGCATTCATTAACAGGAATAACGACATTAAAACCATTTCAAAATATAAAATATTCAGTGCATCATTTTTTGGCCAGCCTTTCATTTCCTTATTCCAGAAACGCGGAATTTGCAATACCATTCTGCGTATCCAAAATATAATTACGGATACCAATACCAAAAGTGCCAATATTTCGAAAGATCCAATCAAAAAACTATAAAAACCTCCTAAAAAGGAAAAAACGCGATGCGTTCCAAAAAGTCCGTCGATAATAATTTCCAGTACTTCAATGTTGATAATGATAAAACCTGCGTAAACAATTATGTGTAAAATTCCTGAAATTGGCCGTTTTACCATTTTTGATTGCCCAAAAGCAATTTTGAGCATATTTTGAAAACGTACTTTTGGCAAATCAGATCTGTTAATATTTTTGCCAAGTTTTATATTTCTGACTATTTTTTTGCTGTTTTTTACAAAAAACCCAATTCCGATGATTAAAAGAATTGCAAACGCGATGTTATCGATATAATTCATACACTTTAGAATTTTATTATAGTCAATTTTTTAACATTTTGTACCTAGTTAACTGATTTTTATTTTTCTAATTTAATCTCAGGTTCAGGTTCAGCGATGTAACCCTTGTCCTTTTTTCCAAATAAGGAAAAGTGCACAAAACGTTTTGGATGCAATTTCATTTCTCGCAACAACTCATCCAATTCTTTTGAAGCACTTGTGAGATTATTATACATTTCTTCATCTTTCAACAATTTACCCAAAGTTCCTTTGCCCGATTCTGCATTTGATAAAATACCGTTTAAACTATTCACAGTAGTCTCCAAATTTTTAATGGTTGTGCCCAAGTTTGAATTTGCCAAAGAATCTGAAAGTTTTGCAAAATTACTAGTCATTAACTCAGTATTGGTTAATGTATTCCCTATTTTAAGTTTATTGGTTGTAACCATTTCATTCACCGATTTGGAAATGGCATTAAAATTAGATATTGTAGCATTTAGCTCAGCAATACTAGATTTTAAATCAGCTCTGGTTTTGGCATCCATAATTTCATTGATGCCTACTAATAGTGAATCTGTGCTAACAATAGCACTTTCAACTTTTTCGAAAAGTGGTTTTAAGTTTTCCGAAACAGAAGCAATCACATCGGCCTCTATTTGGCTAGGTAAATAATCTCCGGGTTTCGCAATTTCTCCTTCATAAGAAGGTACAAGTGCCAAAGACTTTCCCCCCATTAAACTGGTACTGTAGATTTTGGCAATGCTATTTTTTGAAAATTCTAAATCTGTCTCCACACTAAATTCCACAATCAACCAACCACGTTTTTTTGGATCCTTGTTAAAAGTTACCGCAATTACTTTTCCAACTTCAACACCACTTAATGTAACAATGCTAGCCGTGTTTAAACCCTGTACATCGCTATATTCCGTAAAATAGGTTTTTGATGGTGGATCAAATAAATTTAGACCTTTTAGGTAATTATATCCCCAAATAAATAAGGCAATTGCAGCTACAGCAACAATGCCCGTTTTTAACTCTCTGCTAATTTTCAAATTAATTCAATTTATTTAATGATGCTAAATTACTATTTATTTTTGGGAGTACTAAAAAACATTTTATGATTTTTTAATAACATCCCCAACCGGAATTCTTTTTCCATTTTCAAATGCCACAATAAAAGCAGAGGTATACCCTTTGGATTTTGCCAATTCTTGTACTTTTATTATTTCTGTATAATCAGAAGTGCTGCCCAAATAATATTTATAGCTACCGTCTACTCGAACGCGCTCAACATTGCTTAGCCCATTAAAATTATAGGGTTTTGTTTCTATTTTATTGGATCCAGATGCAATTTGCACCTTAAATTCAATTTTGGAGAAAATATTGCTCGTGTTTTTAGCGATGCTAGTATTCGCTTTTGATACCGGAATATTTTCATTTTTTGCAACATTGTTGCCAACAACAGTGTTTAGTGTAATTTGCTGAAGATATTTTAAAATATCAGAGGAAATTGATTTAGAAAATTTATCCTGACCAGCTTCGGAGTTTAAATAAGCACCTTCCTCTACATTTGTTAAAAACCCCATTTCAATTAAAACACTTGGCATATATGTTTGATGCAAAACAACAAAACCAGCCTGTTTAACTCCGCGATCAATCCTATTTAAGTCATTTGCAAAACCTTCCTGAATGATACTCGCCAATTGAATGCTTTGATCTAAATATTCTTCTTGCATCAAGGTTATACCAATTACAGAATCGGGTGAATTGGGATTAAACCCCTTATATTTCACTTCATAATTGTCTTCTAGAAAAATAACGGAGTTTTCCGCCTTTGCAACTTCAAAATTCTGGCGATTTACGTGTGTTCCCAAAACCCAGGTTTCCGATCCGGCAGCTTGTGAATTATGTGCATTGCAATGAATGGAAACAAACAAATCAGCATCTGCTTTATTGGCAATTCTTCCACGCTCCCATAAATCTACAAAAACATCAGTTTTTCTGGTATAAACAACCCTAATGCCTTTTTCTCTTTCCAATATTTCCCCGACCTGTAAAACAATTTTTAAGGCAATATCCTTTTCTTTTGCATTATTATGTCCAACTTTACCTGGATCCTTTCCGCCATGACCGGCATCTAAAACTACAACAAATTCCTTTTTTTGAGCAAAAATTGATTGATAATTAAATAGAAGCGCAATCAAAAATACAAAAATTAAAGTACGCTTTATTGTCATTATATTTTTAATTAAGAGTTGTGTGTTCATCAATAATTTTAGTTATTTTTGGCAACTGTTATTTGTGTTTCAAATATTAAGCCATACATTTACAACCAATCAATAATGTGGTTGATTATTTAGGAAGCTAATGTAAAAAAACTTATGCTATCAACCCAATATAAAAGACATTTTTATAAAAATTTCATCATTAAAACGCCTCATAAAAATAAGCATTTTTTATTTTTGTTGATAGTGATTTTTAGCATTGTCAATTTCACAGCATATTCTCAAGAAAATAAAGAAAAATCTTCTGAAATTTTCAATATTAAACTTAAAGACACCCTTGTAAAACCCTTAAAAGATACTTTGGCTATAAAGCTTAAAGATTCTTTAGGCATAAAACCAAAAGATACTATTGCCAAACCCAAAGAATCGCTTGAGAGTATTATAATTCATAGTGCCGATAGTTTGATACGGCAAGACATGAAAAATAAAAAAATATTGTTATACGATAATGCTCACGTTAACTACAATGATATTGACTTAACTGCTGGTTTTATTGAAATAGACAACAATACCAGCATAATTACTGCCAAGGGAATTAAAGACAGTATTGGAAACTACTCCCAACGACCCATTTTTAAGCAACGTGCTCAAGAATCTACACAAGACACCATTAAATTTAATTTCAAAACCGAAAAGGCAAAGATATGGGGCTTGAAAACCGAGCAGCAAGGAATCATTATTAGAGGGGAAGTCAGTAAAAAACACAATGATTCAGTTGTTTTTATAGAAAATATCAAATTAACTACTTCAGAAAAAGAGCATCCAGATTATTATATCGATATCAAAAGGGCCAAATTTATTAAAGATAAAAAATTGGTAGCAGGCACAAGTCAATTGGTTATTGCAGATGTTCCCACGCCAATTGTAATGCCTTTTGCGTATGTTCCTTTAACAAAAGGAAGAACATCGGGTGTTTTAATGCCAACTTGGGGTGAAAACAGCCAGCAAGGTTATTTTTTGCAAAATGGCGGCTATTATTTTGTGGTAAATGACAATTTTGATTTGGCTTTATTGGGTGATATTTACACCAATGGAAGTTGGGGAATGCGGGCTGAATCCGGCTATGCGAAACGCTATCGTTTTTCAGGAAATTTTAATTTTAAATACGAAAACTTAATAAACAGCTTAAAAGGTTTTGAAGATTATTCAAAAACAACCAATTACAACATTCAATGGAGCCATAGCCAAGACGCCAAGGCAAGTCCGAATTCAAGATTCTCGGCTTCCGTAAATTTAGGAAGCAGCAAATATTATAAGGAATCTATCAATGAATACAATACAAACGCCTTCTTAAACAACAATTTAAGTTCTTCTGTTTCCTATTATAAAAAGTTTGTAGGGACGCCTTTAAATATGTCTTTATCCGCTACGCATTCCCAAAATACGAATACGGAAGAAATCTCGATGACACTTCCGTCTTTACAGGTTAATATGGACAGGATTTATCCTTTTACAGGGAAAGGTGGCGTCAAAAAAAACGCCCTTCAAAAAACGGGCTTGGGTTACTCGTTGAAAGGGGACAACAGAATTAAAACAACTGATGATTATTTCTTCAAAAAGGAAATGTTTGATGATGCAAAATCTGGTATTCAACAGGATCTCTCGTTAAACACAAACATGAAAGCCCTGCGATTTTTTACACTTTCACCAAGCGTGAATTATAAAGAAGTCTGGTATTTTGACCGAATTAACAAAACTTATGATGCTGAAAACAATAAAGTTGTAACCGATACTGTATCAGGCTTTAACGCATTCAGGGAATATTCTGGTGCGATTTCTTTAGCAACAACTTTTTATGGGATGTTCAACTTTAAAAAAGGAAATATTGAAGCCATTCGCCACGTTGTTAGACCGAGCGTTTCCTATAGTTACCGGCCAGATTTTAGCAGTTACAATGAGGAAGTTCAAAAAACTGCTGACCCAAATGATTACTTGGAATACTCTCCTTTTGAAAATGGGATATATGGAAGTCCAGGCACAGGAATTTCAAATAGTTTAAATTTTGCCTTAAATAATAACTTAGAAGCAAAACTAAGAAAGAAAGATTCAACTGAAACAGAAGCTAGAAAGATTATTTTATTGAATAATTTAGATTTTAACACCAGTTATAATATGGCTGCCGATTCTTTAAAATGGAGTCCTGTTAGTGTAAATGCGGGTACCAAGCTTTTTAAAGACAAGTTAAGCCTCAATGCACGGGGAACCTTAGATCCTTATGCAATAGATGCAAACGGCAGAAAAATTAATACCTTTAACATCAATAATGGAGGCAGTTTATTCCGACTTACAAATGCAGGAGTTACCATGAATTACTCGCTTTCAAGCAAAGGTGACAGCGGCCAGAAAACTTCACAAGAAAAAACAGCACAAGACAACAACTCCGATGGCGTTTTTGGTGAAGACTTAAATGTAAGCAATAGGCAAGCAGACAATAAGGAATCAGATAAAAATAAGGTTAAAGAAACTCAACTATATCAGTCCAAAATACCTTGGACTTTACAATTGGCCTATTCATTAAATTACAGCAACAACAATAGAGAGCAGGAAATTTCTTCCCATTCGCTAATGTTTTCTGGTGATATCGAATTAACCCCTAAATGGAATGTAGGCTTTTCATCGGGATATGACATGAAAAATCAAGGTTTTACTTATACACAATTAAGGTTTTCACGCGATTTAGATAGTTGGAGACTTAATTTTAATTGGGTTCCTTTTGGAGATAGACAAACTTATTACTTTTTTATCGGGGTGAAATCATCGATGCTTAGCGATTTAAAATATGATAAGCGACAAGTTCCGGACAGGAGATTGTACTAGCTAGCCCCCTAACCCCCGAAGGGAGGATAGAACGTTAAGAAAATGTATGGTATACATTTTTAGTGATAAGGCCAGCCGGCGTGGTAGGGGCTAAGGATAGGACCAAATATTAAATTATAAATTATGAAAAAAATAATCAACACAAAAAATGCGCCTGCACCGGTTGGACCATACAATCAGGCGGTATTGGCAGGAAACACTTTATACACTTCAGGGCAAATCGCCATCAATCCTAAAACTGGCGAACTTGTCACCAATACGGTTGAAGATGAAACCAAACAAGTGATGGAAAACTTAAAAATTGTTTTGGCTGAAGCAGGAATGACTTTTGAAAATGTGGTAAAAACTTCCATCTTTATTAAAAACATGAACGATTTTTCAAAATTGAATGCTGTTTATGGAAAGTATTTTGTTGCCGGTAATGAACCAGCGCGCGAAACCGTGGAAGTAGGAAACCTACCTAAGTTTGTAAATGTTGAAATCTCGTTGATTGCAGTTAAGTAAAAATCTCTATTATTACTTAACTTTAGACACCAATACTGTAAATTAAATTGACTTAATTAACAGTTCTGCTGTTGCGGGGTTTGTTGCCAATGGCACATCGTGAACGTCACACAAGCGCATTAACATGGCAATATCCGGTTCATGTGGATGCATCCCCAAAGGATCCCTAAAAAAGAAAACCATATCTGTTTTTCCTTCCGCAACACGTGCCGCAATTTGTGCGTCACCGCCATAAGGACCAGATAAAAATTTCATCACTACAAATCCGGCTTTTTCAGCATTTTTACCTGTAGTTCCTGTGGCAATTAAGGTGATTTTTTTGGCGATAATCAATGCTTTGAAATCCATTAAAAACTGAATCATTTCGGCCTTTTTACCATCGTGAGCAATGATTGCTATTTCCATATTTCAATAAATAATTTGTTTATTTTAAAGCTGAAGCGTATTCAATCAATTCAATAATTTTGGTTGCGTAACCAAATTCGTTATCATACCAAGAAATAATTTTATAAAAATTTGAATTCAGTTCCAATCCGGCTTCTGCATCAAAAACTGATGTTCGTGGCTCCGAAACAAAGTCTTGGGAAACCACTAGTTCTTCTGTGTATCCTAAAATTCCCTTCAACTCATTTTCGGACGCTTTTTTCATCACCGCTTTAATTTCCCGGTAAGATGTAGATTTTTGCAGCCGAACCGTTAAATCTACCAAAGATACATCTGCAATTGGGACTCTTACAGCCATCGCCAATAATTTTCCCTGCAATTCAGGCATAATATTGGTTACCGCGATTGCTGCATTTGTGGTAGTTGGAATCATGTTATTTAAAGCTGCTCTTCCTCTTCGCCATTGCTTTTCTGGGCCATCAACCGTTTTTTGACTGGCAGTTACTGCATGAACTGTTGTTACAATACCTTCAATAATTCCAAAATTTTCATGCAATACTTTGGCAATTGGTGCCAAACAGTTTGTGGTGCAAGAAGCATTTGAAAATATAAGCTCATCTTTGGAAAGTTGTGTATGATTAACACCCATTACAAACATAGGGGCATCATTTGACGGGGCCGAAATTACCACCTTTTTAGCACCGCCTTTTAAGTGTAATTCTGCCTTATTCTTATCTGTAAATAATCCTGTTGCTTCAATCACATAGTCTACATCAACCTTTCCCCAATCAATAGCTTCCGGATCTCTTTCTCCTGTAACCCGAATAGCATCTCCATTTACAATTAACTGCTTGTCTTTTACCTCAATGGTTCCATTAAAACGTCCGTGCACCGAATCAAATTTTAACAAATAGGCCAAATGATCGATATCCAGTAAATCATTTATGGCAACAATTTTTATGTTTTTTTTGTTTATTGCAGCTCTAAAAGCCAGGCGACCAATTCTTCCAAAGCCGTTTATTCCTATTTTAATCATTCAATTTAAATTGCTGTTAATCTTCAAATTTGGTCATGATATTTTTCCTTAAATGGACATAATATCACTAACGCGCAATAATTCCTTGTCTATTTCATGACGTCCTTTCACAGCTTCTTTTAACTCAATGGCTTCTATTTCATTATTAACCATACCTACCATTAAATTGGTTTTTCCGTCCAATAATAATTCAACTGCCTTTACACCTAATCTGCTAGCCAAAACACGGTCAAAACAGCTTGGGCTTCCTCCTCTTTGCATATGGCCTAAAACAGAAACCCTCACATCATATTGCGGTAAATTTTGTTCCACATAATCGGCCAATTCAAATACATTTTTTCCGATTTTATCGCCTTCAGCAACCACAACAATACTTGATGATTTCCCTGAACGTTTGCTTCGTTTTAACGATTCTAATAAGCGATCTAAGCCCAAATTTTCCTCAGGAATTAAAATTTCTTCTGCTCCAGCTCCAACGCCTGCATTTAATGCTATAAAACCTGCATCACGCCCCATAACCTCAACAAAAAATAATCGATTATGTGAACTTGCCGTGTCTCTAATTTTATCAATTACCTGCACAATGGTATTTAAAGCCGTATCATAACCAATGGTATAATTTGTTCCAAAAATATCGTTGTCAATGGTTCCTGGGATGCCAATACAAGGGAAGTTGAATTCCTTATTAAAAACAATACCGCCGTTAAAAGTTCCGTCACCGCCGATTAAAATCAAACCGTCAATTTCAGCGTTTTTGAGTTGGTTGTAGGCTTTTTCCCTTCCTTCCTTGGTTCTAAATTCCTTCGAACGGTCAGTTTTTAATATGGTTCCTCCCCTGTTTATGATATTGCTTACATGACGCGCCGAAAGCGGTTCAAAATCACCTTCAATCATTCCTTGATAACCTCTATAAATACCAACGCACTCAACTTTATAGTAAGCGCAAGCGCGCACCACAGCCCTAATTGCAGCATTCATTCCTGGCGCATCACCGCCTGAAGTCAATAATCCTATTTTCTTTATTTTGTTTCCCATAAATGAATGACAAAATTATAATTTATTTTAATTAAAAATCGGTTTCTGGTATTCTTTATGATTATCTACCATAAATTAATTGGATAAACACCCCTATCCTTCAACTTTTGAATTTCTGAAGTTACGTATTCCTTATCTTGTTTGTAGGTAACGCCGAACCAGCGCGCATCAGATTTCAATACTTTCATTGTTGCCAATTTATTGACAATAATATGGTTGATGACCAATGGAATAAAAAATTCTGCTTTTAATTCTTTATAATTTTTTGAAAGAAATTCTTCAAATAAAGATTCAGACAATTCAAAGTATTTTGGGGTAAATCCAAAAAAGTTCATCGAGACAATAGTTTCTTCTGAAATCGGAATTAAATCGTCATTCTCATCTTTGTACTTTAACTCTCCATTTACTTTTTCAATATGTGTTCTTTCGGTTACTCCGGTTAAAAAATTGTTTTTGTCTACGCTGCATTCGCCTCTTGAAACCGATCCATATTCAGATATTGTATTTTTTAGCACATAACCCATCATATTAAAATCGTTGGATTCCTTATCCATTTTTCTCAATGAATCCGCTTCCACTTTAAAAGCCTCAGCCCCATAAAAATCATCGGCATTAATTACCGCAAAATTTTCTTTCACAACATCTTTTGCCATCAATAAAGCGTGACCGGTTCCCCAGGGTTTTTCGCGATTGTTGTCTCTATATTTTTCTGGAATATTTTCCAATTCCTGAAAAACATATTCTACTTCAATTTTTCCAGCCAATTTATCATCAAAAAACGCTTTAAAATCCGCTTCAATATTTTTTCTTATGATAAAAACAACTTTACCAAATCCTGCACGAATTGCATCATATATTGAAAAATCTAAAATAGTGTCACCTTGTTCTGAAAAAGTGTCCAGTTGTTTTAATCCTCCGTAACGACTGCCTACTCCGGCAGCTAAAATTACCAATGTTGGTTTATTCATTTTTTTTATTTTTATTTTTTTTAAAATCTAAAATCCGGTCAAAATTATCAATTGTGTCGAGCGGTTTTAAACGGTTGGTTGTATCTATTATTGTTTTTTTCTTCCTAAGTCCTAATTTTTGGAGCAATTCTTTACCGTTATCAAAATCTATTTGATAACTTAACCCTATTCCTTGAGTATATCCTTCTTCTTCTTCAGAATATTGAATTTCATTTTGACGGTTGAATACTGATGATCTTAAAGTTCCTTCTTCATTTAGTAAAAATTCAACATTTACTTCGCCAATAATATTTGTTTGGCTACTGGTTCCCATTGGAACACCGACTTTTCCGTTGATAATAATCCGGTCATTGAGCTGATAATCTAGCCCTATGGCCAATTGATCCTCAATATTTAGATTATCAACCTTTCCTTTTTCACCTACCGTATATTCAGGTCTCAACTTAAAGCGATTGTTTCCCTGATTAAAAATATTATCGAAGGCATTTGAAAGAATGTCAAAACCAGTTCCATACAGCGCGGTACTACTATTAACGCTTAAATCGCTTTCATTATAAAAACTTCCGGAAATAAGCAAAGATATAAACTGTACCGTTTTATTGTTTATATTATCGCTGTTTAATCTAAAGTCCAACTCTGAAGCCACTGTTGAACTTGCGTTCGGAATTTCAATGTCAAATTCTCTTTGAGTATTAAACAATTCTCCTGAAAAACGGGTTACCAAATCTATAGGAATTTTTCTGTTAGAGGAAATGTTTTCAAGTAAAGATCTAGGATTTGCGGAAACTCTGTAAACTGCCTCAATATCAATATCGGCAGTTAAGGGATCTCCATTCCAAGAAATGCTTCCGCCCTTTTTCACAATAAACGGTTTGTTTATAAAGCCGCCATATTTAAAATTATAAATTCCATTGTCCACAATAAAATCGCCATACATTTCAAACTTGTCTTTGGTGTCCAATGCAATTTGCAAATTCCCTGTTCCGCTTCCTCTCAAAAAACTTCCTGTTGATTTGTCCAAAACCATTTCAACAACGGCATCTTTTGTGACATCAATGTTGAAATTTAAGGACAATCCTTTTAACTTTTCGGAAATATATTTTCTCCTAGTTTCTTCATTTTCTTCAGGATTGCTTTTGTTTACAAAGCGAATTAATTGAGAAGATTCAGCTGTTTTTACATCGCTTACAGGAATTGTGAGGTGCGAACCTCTTTTTGTTCTTCCAACAACGTTAATTACCAGTTTGTCTGTTGGTCCAAATAAGTTGGCGTAGCCTTCCAAAAATGCGGTACCGTAATAAACCGAGTTTTCCTGCTCAACGGTATTTAATACCAATAAATTTTTTGTATTTACGTTTAAATTCATTCGCCATTTCTCAAAATTAATATGGCTGATTGTTCCGGTTAATTTTCCTCTTGTGTTAAATTTTTTATCCTTTAATTGAACATCCTCAAAGTTAAATGTTTGATTTTTCAAAGAAACAATACTGGTTCCTTCAAAGTGATAATCCACATTTAAGTAAGGTAAATACAATCCGGCTTGGTCTAAAAACAACTCACCTTCCATGGTTGGATTGTTCAACAAGCCTGTTAAACGGACATTTCCGTAGGCAAACCCTCTGATATCTGTAAACACATCTTGTCCCAAGGGCGAAAACGGAGCTAATTTAAATTCCTCAAATTCAAGCTGTACATCCAAAGTTGGATTACTAGGTGTAAAATCTAGATCTCCAACTGCAGAAAAACTTACGGTATTTTTATTTTTTAAGGTAATATTAACCCCATATTCCCTGATTGAATTTTTTCCCTCAACTGCCACTATTAAATCTCCAAGTTCGGTAGCATTTAGATCAAAATTATTTACTGAAAAGTTTGCTGTTGGCTTTATTTTCTTATTTAACTGTATATAATTAAGGGAGCCGTTCATAATACCTTTTAACGCTATATTGTCAATTTCCGGTGTAATGGTGGCCAAATTTACATTATCAAACTTAAAGGTTAAATCTTTTGAAATGGTGTCACGCACTTGCCCAAAAAACTCAATTCTTTGATTGTTTGAGGTTATTAGAAAAGGACTGATGTCGAAAGTTTTTGTTTTATCGTCGTAAACCAATTTATTGTCAAAATTATCTTCAGGATTAATAATCCATTTGGTGTCTTTAAAGGTAAAATTCGATTTTTGAAGTCCGAAAACGGATTTGTTTTCTTTGTTAAAGGTGTGATAAAACGCCAAATCATAGTTCTCAGTATCTTTATCACCTCCCAAAAATTCGGTTCTAAAATATAAGGTGTCATTTAGCGTAATGTTCACCAATTGCAATTTGGCTATATTATAATTTTTGGTGCTTACTTTAGCAACAGAAAGTTGCGTATTAAATAATGGGTTTTTGGTGTCTATTTGCAAATTCAGTGAATCAATGGTGTTGTCAAATGCGATAATTTCTGGAGATTTAATATTAAGCCTAAACAAGTTATCGTCAGAATTTAAATTCCCCACAATGAAGGTATTTGCCGAAAGTGTTACTTCTGGATAAAAAACCTCCAAAATTTTATTGTAGATTTTAAATCTAAAATCAAGCTCCTGACCAGCAGTAACCTCAAAAGGTTTGTAATTTGAATAAATGCTTCCCAAGGAGTTTTTTGTGAGTTTCACCAATTCGGTAAACTTAAATTTCCCTTTTATATAGCCATTCACAATCTCGGTAGAATTTACCGTAATTGTTCTTTCTTCGCCTTCAAAAGTAGAAGTTATATTGAAATCTGTAAAGAAATAGCTATCTTTTTGGTTGATATATAAGGCATTTTTAAAATCTGTGGTACCTGCCAAATCATCCAAGGAATTTCCAGAGACTTTTATCTCAATATCTCCTTTAACCTTCGAAATACTGTCACGTTTAAAAAGATTCAACGTATTTAAATCCAAATAATCAATTTTAGTTTTAAAATCAAAAGTGTAGATTCTTTTCGAAAAATCGGCCAAACCAACAAAATTCAGCTTAATATTATCATCATTCACCTCCATTTCACCATCAAAATGTTTGTTTTTTATAAAACCATTTATATCAACATTAGTGTATGTATATCCTTTAAATTGCAGTTTGGAAATATGTCCTTTTATTGAAGTATTCATTTTTTCCAAGGTAAATCCATTCCCGTTAACATCGGCTTCAGAAGTAAGATTCCCCAATAGCGGGTCATTTAAAATATTGCCCAATCCAAAATCAATTACTGCTACATGACCAAAATAAGATGCGTTGTTTATATCGTCAATATTGGTCAGTTCTAAATCTGTAATCAGGGTGCCGATATCCGTTTTCATAATAACGTTGGCATTAATCAAATCCTCTGTAATATAGGTAAATCCGCTTACCGAAAATTTTCCTAATTTTTTAAATGATGATGGAAGTTGTTTTCCCAAAATATTAGGAAGTAAGGCTCTTAAATGGTCATAATCTGAGGATAATCTTGTTAAATTGGCTGCCAATGAAAATCCTTCCTCGCGATTAAACACGTTTTGAAAATGCAGTGTTCCAATAATTTCAGCACCTTGGTCGGTTTCCAATGCCAAATTATCTGTCTTAAAATCATTTAGATTTCCCGATATTTTTGTTGAAAAGTGAAGAACATCATTTGAGCCCAATTCACTATAAAACTTTCTTAAATCCTCCAAAGACAAATCGGCATTCTTAACATCTGCATTAAGAAGCACTTTGTTATTAAAATCTGAAAGATCTTCTCTATTATAAGAAAAAGTAATGTCGGCAACCAGTTTAGATTTGTCTGTCAACAATTCGGTATTCAAAAAATTCATGGCTGTTTTTGTATACGTAAAATTGGTCGACAAGCTTTGAACTTCTATATGATGATTTTCAATAAAATGAAGCTTATGGATATCAGCATAAACATTTGGCCCATCTATTTTAAAGTTTTTGGCCCTTCCATTAATTCCTTTAAAAAACAAGGGTTTGCTGTTTTCTATATTTTCATCATACAATTCAACATATCCATCGGTTAATTTTAATCTAGAAGAGGTAAGCAAAAAACCTGAAGGTTCGGTGGACGTGGCGCCGTCATCAAACTTGTCTATAAACATGGTAAAGGCATCATACTTATCACCTTTATATGTTTTCATATTTAAAACAAAATCCTCTAGAGAGATTTGACCAAAATTTAATTTTCCGTTAATCAAATTCCGATAACTTAAAACAGATGTTGATAAATTTTGAACATACACCAATGTGTCTGAATGATGATCCTTAATCAACACTTCATTCAATTCAACATTTCCCAAAAAAGATAAATCAACTCTTTTAACATTGATGTCAACATTAAAATCTTTTCTTAGATAATCAGTAGCTACTTTCCCCAAACGCGTTTGAACGGATGATAGAGATAGCAAGAAACTTACCAGTGCCAATAAAATCACTAGCACAAGCAGTATTTTTGCAACTATTTTTTTAAATCGTTTGATAAGCGTTAAATTTGCATTTTTTATGGCAATTTTCGTGCCTTTATATGTTACTGATGGTCAAAGATAAATCTATTTATATTCTAGGTATCGAATCTTCCTGCGATGATACCAGTGCTGCCGTAATTTGCAATGGCAAAGTACTAACAAATGTTGTTGCAAACCAAGAAATTCACACCAAATATGGAGGCGTTGTTCCCGAATTGGCTTCGCGTGCCCATCAACAAAATATTGTGCCCATAATTCAACAGGCAATTCAACAGGCAAATATCGATAAAAAACAGTTAAGTGCCATCGCTTTTACACGCGGACCTGGCTTAATGGGTTCATTATTGGTTGGAAGTTCTTTTGCGAGATCACTTTCCCTGGCTTTAAACATTCCGTTAATTTCTGTAAATCATATGCAGGCTCACGTTTTAGCCCACTTTATTGATGATGAAAAGCAGGAAAAACCACCTTTTCCATTTTTATGTTTAACCATAAGCGGCGGACATACCCAAATTGTGAAAATTACCGGCTATTTTGACATGGAAGTTATAGGCGAAACTTTGGATGATGCCGTTGGCGAAGCTTTTGACAAATCGGCTAAAATTTTGGGATTGCCTTATCCGGGTGGACCATTTGTAGATAAATACGCAAGACTTGGAAATCCGAATGCTTTTGAGTTTTCCAAACCAAAAATGGCCGATTTAAATTTTAGTTTCAGCGGATTAAAAACGGGAATTCTCTATTTTATTCAGAAAAAAGTTAAGGAAAATCCAAATTTTATAGAAGAAAACCTCAACGATATTTGCGCCTCCATTCAACGCACCATTGTTGAAATTTTGTTCGATAAACTTGAAAAAGCGGCTGAATTAACCGGAATTACACATATTGCCATCGCCGGAGGTGTGAGTGCAAATTCGGAAATTAGAGAAACCCTAAAAGCTACTGAAGAAAAATTTGGATGGAAAACCTATATTCCAAAATTTGAATATACTACAGATAATGCCGGAATGATTGCTATTGTTGGTTATTTAAAATACTTGGAAAATGATTTTTTAAATCAAAATACCAGTACAACTGCACGGTTGAAAGTGAACGAGAATTAGGATAAAATCCTATCCCAGCCCTTTCCTAAGGAAAAGGAGTTTGATTTAGTTAACGAATTTAACTTCTGTCTTCGGACTTCGAGCCAATATTTCAACTTTCTCTCTCTGCCAAAGATCTTAGATCTTTTCCAGTTGGTTCTTCAAAAATTTCAAGATCAAAATAAGGAACAGATGCTATCACATGGTCAAAAATATCGGCCATAATAGCTTCAAAATTTACCCAACGCTTATCACTGATAAAGCAATATATTTCCAGAGGAATTCCTTTAGAAGTTGGTTCCAATTGTCTAACCATTAAAGAAAGCTCTTTATTCACGGCCGAATTTTCGTTTAAATAGCCGTTCAGATATTTTCTAAAAACACCAAAGTTAGTTTGGTTCCTTCCGTTGATTAAAACCGATTTATCGGCACCCATTTTCTCGTTAAACTTCAAAATTTCACGTTGCCTATGTTCAATATATTTTTTAACTGATTGAATTTTTTTGTATTCTTCCACTTTTTCATTTGTCAAAAATCTAATAGAAGATTGTTTAATTAAAATAGCTCTTTTGATACGTCTTCCGCCAGATTCCTCCATTCCTCTCCAGTTTTGAAAAGAATCGGAAATTAAACTATACGTTGGGATGGTGGTATAAGTATTGTCCCAATTTTGAACAAGAACAGTTGCCAAATTAATGCCTGTAACATAACCGTCGGCACCAAATTTATTATAAGTAATCCAATCTCCAATTCTTACAATATCATTAACTGATACTTGAATTGAAGCAACAAAACCTAAAATAGTATCTTTAAAAATTAACAAAATTACTGCGGAAGCTGCCCCAAGAGTGGCAAAGCTCATAATATCCTTTCCTGTTAATTGATACACAATAAAAATTGTGGCAATCCCCCAAAAAAAAAGCATCATTACCTGCATATAACTTTCCAAAGGTTTGTCTTTGTATCTTTCTTTGGTGCGCAAATACTTTTGGGTTGATCTTAAAAAACTTCGAAGAATTTTAACAACCAATACAACGCCATAAACATTAATGGCAATGCTAAAAACATTGAGTAGCGTTGGATATTCGCCAACAACATAAGGAATGCTGTATTTTAAGACATAAATAGGAATTATATGGGCAATATACTTTGGGAAATTACTTTGTGCCAAAAAATCATCGAAGGCAGTTTTTGTTTGGAGAGAAAATAATTTAAAGAATGTAATAATTACTTTTCGTAAAATTCTATCGAGAAATAATACCGCCAAACCAATAAAAAGAAGTGTTACAACCAAATTTATGGAATTCGCCCAAAAAGGAATCATCCCTTTTCCAACTAAATAATTTTCAATAATATTGGTGTAATTTGATATTTCAAAATCTTTTAACATTGCTTAAAACTTTAAATGTTTTTTGTCAATATAAATAGCGCCAAATGGAATTAATGAAGCAACCATCACAATTCCAAAAGTTTTTAAACTCCATTTTAATTCGTAAAAAACCATAATGGCCATAACAACAAACAGCAAAAATAAGATTCCGTGTATCATTCCAACAACCTGTACCATTTGCGGCAAGTTCCAGATATACTTTAGGGGCATGGCTAAAAATAATAGTAATAATAGAGAAAATCCTTCAATTAATGTAATAATTCTAAATGCTTTAATCATTGTTTTTTCATTTTTTTAGTTAAATGCAAAGTTAAAGCTTAAAAGCTAATGCGTATCGTATATTCGGGTTTTATAATTAAAAAAAAGCAACCATTTTAAATTAGTTGCTTTTTTTTATTTTCATATTTCGCGTATAACAACTTAAAGATGTTTGTTTTAAAATTCAGATTTTACATCCCAAGCTTCCAAAATTTCTTTAACGGCTTTTATAAACATTCCTCCCAAGGCACCATTTACTACGCGATGGTCATAAGAATGAGAGATAAACATTTTATGGCGGATTCCTATAAAATCACCATCTGGTGTTTCAATAACGGCTGGTACTTTACGCACAGCGCCTAAGGCTAGAATAGCCACTTGCGGTTGGTTAATAATGGGTGTTCCAAAAACACTTCCAAAACTGCCAACATTGGTAACGGTATAAGTTCCTCCTTGAATATCATCGGGTTTTAATTGTCCTTTTCTTGCTCTGTCGGCCAAATCATTCACAGCTTTGGTCATTCCAACCAAATTTAATTGATCTGCATTTTTAATGACGGGAACAATTAAGTTTCCGTCTGCCAAAGATGCGGCCATTCCTAAATTAATTGCTTTTCTTTTGATAATTTTATCTCCATCAACAGAGATATTAATCAAAGGAAATTTTTTAATGGTGCTGGCAACGGCCATCATAAAAATAGGCGTGTAAGTAATTTTTTGGCCTTCACGCGCAAAAAACTGGTCTTTAACACGGTCTCTCCACTTTACTATATTGGTAACATCAACTTCAATAAAGGATTGTACGTGTGCCGAAGTTTGAACGGAAGCTACCATATGATGCGCAACCATTTTACCCATTCTGCTCATTTCAATAATTTCGTCTTCTCCGTTCACCGATATTGGTGTGGCAGTTTTAACAGTTTCTGCAGGCGCTGCTTTTGGCTGCTGAACTTCTGCAATAATTTCCTTTTTAACCTGCTTCGTAGCGCCTCTGCCGCTTTCTATATAGGCTAAAATATCATTTTTGGTAACCCGGTCATCTTTTCCCGTTCCAATAATAGCTTCCAATTCTTCCATAGAAACATTTTCTGTTGCGGCGATGTTCCTAACTAAAGGAGAAAAGAATTTACCTGATTCTGAAACTTTACCAACGTTTGTGGCTTCAATCGACTTTTCAACATCGTTCTCAATAGTTGCAACATCATTTGCTATGTCTTTAGAAACCGAAGTTACAGTGACTTTTTCATTATTATTTTCATCCAGAGTTTCAATAATGGCAATGGTTTCACCAACTTTTACAATGGCATCTGCCTCAAATAACAGTTCAACCAAAGTTCCTTCCACATCACTTGGTACTTCTGAATCTACTTTATCTGTTGCAATTTCAACAATTGCCTCATCCATTTCTATATGGTCACCAACATTTTTTAACCAAGAAATGATGGTCGCCTCAGCAACGCTTTCACCCATTTTGGGAAGTTTTATTTCGAATCTAGCCATTTCGTTATTTATTTTAATCAGCAAATTTACAAAAAAAGAGCGATTTTTTACTTAACCTTATATTATATTACTCTTTATTATTTATTGCCACTTTCATATGTGGAAAATTATTTGCTTTTTATTTGTCATATGGAATCACCTTATCTTCATAGGTGTTTGATTGCAGCAAACTCTTTGTTAATGGTGATTTCATAATTAACACCAAAAAACAACTTTAAGTTGTGAAGAAGTATCATTTTTACCCTTTTTAAAAACATTTAATCTAAATAAAAATAATATTCAACATCCAAAAAGCTAATTTTAATATTAAGAAACAACAATTACACTTGATTGTAACAAATGTAGCGCTGAAATTGGATTAAATAATCAATAAACAGTCTAAATAAGGGTTAATAAACTGATTGTTAGTGTATTAAAATTTGTAAAAATATGACTTAAATCATAAAAAAAAGTTAATGTTGGTGGTAATTTTATCAAAGATTTAAAACAAACAAATATCTAATATTATGAAAAATTTGAAATTAATAGGTTTCTTGATGATTTTAGCATCAAGCTTAATGTTTATTCAATGTACAAGTGACCCTATTGAAGGACCACAAGGATTGGCCGGTATAGATGGTATAGACGGTGTTAATGGTGTTGATGGTGTTAATGGTGTTGATGGCACGGCATCTTGTGTGGCATGTCATAGTGAAAGTCACAGAGCACCAATTAATGATTCGTACGCAAAATCAGGGCATGCAGCTGGAGGCGCTGTTGCTTATGCAGGTAGTAGAGATTCCTGTTCTCGTTGCCATTCAAATGAAGGCCACATTAATTACATGACTGGAAAACCAGCTGTAGCTATTGCAAATCCTACTGCTATTAGCTGTACAACTTGCCATAGTAAACACAGCACTTTCGATTTTGAAAATGATGGTCATGATTATGCTTTAAGAAATATTGCTCCTGTAGCATTAGATCAAACAGACAATACTGTTGTTCTTGATTACGGAGATTCAAGCAACAGTTGTGTTTCTTGTCACCAACCAAGATCAAAAGCTCCAGTTGATGATGGTACTGGAATGTATTTACAAGCAAACTCAAGATTTTACCCTCATTATGGTGGACAATCTACTATGTTAGAAGGTATCCAAGGTTCATTCATTGAAGGTGGTTCAACCGCTTATCCTGGTGTTGGTTCGGCTGCACACAGAAAAGGTGCTTCTTGTGTTACCTGTCATATGGGCGCTTCTACTGATAGTGGAGAAAAAGGAATGCATACCTTTAAAGCAAGCTTTACAGCACCAATTTGTAAAACTTGTCATACAACTGTACCTACTGAAGTTGCTGGTTTAGCTGATGATATGGCGGCATTAAAAGCTAAATTATTAGCTCTTGGTATGATCGATGCAGCAGGAAATACTATAGTTCAAACTACAAAAGTTCCTTTCAAAACTGCACAAGCATTATGGAATTATAAAACTGTTGAAGAAGACCATAGCCACGGTGTACATAACCCAAAATATGCAAAAGCATTAATTAAAAATGCTTTAGAAGCAGTTCAATAATAAATATTTAAAGTATAGGAGTTGCTGAAATTCTGTAACTCCTACACTTTACAATTTTTATCTTATAAATCGTTTTTAGCAAAGTTAAAATACCCTAAGTACAATTTCATTTTGTGAAAAAACAAGTATTTATTTAATTAAAAACCGAAAAATGAAAAAAATATTTCAAATTCTATTAATCGTATGCGGGGGCTTATTAATGAACTCTTGTTATTACGATGAATTACAAGAAAAGATAATCCCTGAATTGCCTGTTGACCCAGACGATCCTGATTATGTTGAAATTAAATTTGGAGCCGACATTCAGCCTATTTTCACAAACAGTTGTGCCAGTTGCCATAATGCCAGCAGAAGTCCAGATTTAAGAGCAGGTTTTGCTTATAGCGCACTAGTGCCTCAATATGTTACTGCAGGTAATGCTGAAGCAAGTTCACTGTATGTTAAATTGGCTGGTGGCCACCAAAATTTGGCAACAGATAAGTTAACATTAATCAAAACTTGGATAAACCAAGGTGCTAAGAACAACTAATTTTTAAGACAGTACACATGAAAAATTATATAAAAATACTTTTTGTTCTATTGATGTTCCCTGCAATTTCATTCGCACAAGAAGATAGTACAAATGATTCAACAATAGTCAAAGTTAAGGAACAACTGGAAAGAAATGCTTTTGAAAGTGCCATGCTTATTGAAAACCCTACCAATGTTTTATTTTCTAAAAATACCTTGGAGGTTCAAATGCAACACAGATTTGGCTTACTTAATGAAACAAACACTTTAGCAGGTATTTATGGTGATGGTGCAAATATTAGAATTGCCTTATCTTATGCAATTCATGATAGAGTAACCATTGGTTTT